>CBFHPQ010000008.1:0-49675 GCA_965657865.1 Coraliomargaritaceae bacterium
ATGACACAAGATTACTTAGCTGAAAATAATGTGAATGCTGAGGTAGAATTTTCTTGGGGCGCCACCGAGGTAAAGGTTCCTGACCTTGTGGATGCGATTGTAGATTTAACAGAAACGGGGAATTCCCTGATCGCAAATAAACTACGTATCGTGGAGGTCATAATGGAAACCAATACAGTTTTGATAGCCAACAAAACCTCTTGGAAAGATCCTAGCAAACGCGCAAAAATTGAAAATATAGCATTGTTGTTGCAATCTGCCTTAGAAGCGCAGAGCAAGGTCGGATTAAAACTAAATGTTATGCGGGATAAGTTAGATACTGTATTAAGTGATCTTCCTGCACTTAGAAATCCTACAATTAATCGCTTAACGGATGAAAACTGGGTAGCTATTGATGTGATTGTTGATGAGAAAGTAGTTCGAGAAATTATTCCACAACTCAAAAGCCATGGAGCAGAAGGTATAGTGGAGTATCCTTTGAATAAGGTCGTTTACTAATTTAAATGATTTGAAGAATTAATTGTGCGCACTGGCAATGGGTACTCAAAATTTATTAAACACTTGATCTGCAAGCGTGAAACCGAGTGTCAAAATAGCATTATTACAAGGTCTCGACCACGGCAGTAAAGCGCACGCAGAAGCAAAGACATTTAGCCAGATTCGAGAAGCTGCTGCAGAGGGCGCGAAAGTCATTTGCACGCAGGAATTGTTTAATACTTCGTACTTTTGTGGATCGCAACAGATTGAAAATTTTGAATATGCGGAGGCGATTCCCGGACCCACCTCAAATAAGCTCTCGGCACTAGCGAAGGAACTCGAGGTTGTTATCATTGCGGCCTTTTTTGAGAAGCGCACAAAGGGCATCTATCATAACTCTGCCATCTGTTTAGATACTGATGGCACGCTTTTAGGACCGTATCGAAAGATGCATATTCCTCAAGACCCTGGCTTTGAAGAAAAGTTTTATTTTACGCCGGGGGATTCTGGTTATCCAGTTTTTAAGACTGCGTATGGCACATTGGGTGTTTTGATCTGTTGGGATCAATGGTTTCCAGAAGCAGCCCGATTGATGGCTATCGCTGGGGCAGAAATTCTTTTTTACCCGACTGCGATTGGATGGTCTCCGCAAGAAAAAGAGGCATTAGGAGCCGCGCAACATCATGCTTGGGAAACGGTTCAATGTGGACACGCAATTGCGAATGGGTGTTACGTCGCAACTGTGAACCGAGTAGGCGTCGAGAATGAAACTGAGTTTTGGGGGCAAAGTTTCGTCGCAGATTTTTATGGCCAAGTAATGACTCGAGGCTCTGTGGACTGTCAGGAAATTCTATACGCTACCTGTGACTTAAAAGAACTTGAAGCGATGCGCCAAACTTGGCCATTTTTACGGGATCGTCGCATTGAGAGTTACGAAGGACTGCGCTCTCGGTTTATCGACTAAAAATTTCTTATACTGAAACTTTTATTATGAACGAGAATCGTCTAGCTGCAGATTGGGAGCAACAAGAAGCAGTTTGGTTTTCATGGCCGAAAAGTCCAGAGCTCTGGAATGGAAATTTAGATTTAATTCAAAGTCAGTTCGCTAAGCTCTATAAGCTCATAAGTCGTTTTCAATTAGTACGTGTTCTCTGTCCGAAAAGTGCTGAAAAAAAATTGCAAGAATTGCTTGGTGAAGCCGTTGAAAAAAATCGAGTAGAGCTATGGGAATATGAAACAGACGATGTTTGGTGTCGTGATTTTGGTCCTTTCTTTGTTTCAAACAAGGAAGGCTCAAAGCTATTAGTTGCAGATTTTAGGTTCAATGCGTGGGGCAAAAAATTTGATAACTTTTCTAAAGATGACGCCGCCTCCAAATTTATCGCCGAGCGGTTAGAGTTTCCTTACCACAAGCATGCAATGATCCTTGAGGGTGGAGCAATCGATTGTAACGGAGCACATACAATCTTAACAACTGAGTCGGTCGTACTTAATTCAAATCGTTCAGGAATTCTGGAAAAATGTGATTTCGAAGCGGTTGTAATGAGTGCGCTTAACATAGATAGGGTTTTATGGCTTTGTGGTGGCTTGAAAGACGATGACACTGACGGGCATGTCGATAATGTTGCGCGCTTTTATGGGAAAAATTCAATTCTCTATGCGGAGGTTCCAGAAAAGAAAAACCCGAATTATCGGACGTTGTTTGAAAATAAAAGGAGACTTCAGTCTTTTGTGTCTGCTGATGGTGAAAAGTTTCAACTGACTCCTTTGCCGCTGCCTAATCCACTTCAATTTGAAGAGCATTATTTAGCAGCTAGTTATTTAAATTTTTTAGTTCTCAACGGTGCGATTATTTTTCCAAGTTTCGGTGAGGCTGAAAAGGAAAAGGATGTCCAAAATACCTTAGAGAAGTGTTACCCTGGACGAGTGGCAATTGGATTTGATTGCCGTCAAATAATCGAAGAGGGCGGCGCTTTGCATTGCTTGAGTCAGCATCAGCCAGCTACTTTTTAGAATTCTTTTTACTGCTCTGTGGGAATAAAAAATGGGGCGATGATAATTAAGATTCCTGGTAAGATACCTAATACGATCTTCCATTTATTCTTCTTGGCAGCGACGTTTACAAACCATTTTCTATGTGTCCACAAGTGGAGCAAGACGAGTCCGCTCAATGCGTATGCCAACCAATAGTGCACATCTCCCCATTCGTGACGAGTTAAACTCAATGCAGTATTTCCTCTGCTTTTAGGTGGCAGTATGTGACTTATAATGAAACCGGTACCAATCATTAAACAGAAGAAAAGATACAGCGCATAGTTTAGAATCCGATTGATATCTTTTTTAATAAATAAGCATTAAAATTTATTTATTAAAAAATCAAGGCGAATTCCAGTTAACTATATTAGCATTTATGTGTTGAAGCTGTGAACTTCTGAATCTAGCTGCATCTCTGCTACGCGAGTGGCTGGTCCAGTCATTCCAATGGAATAATCGTTCCCAATTTGGATATCAATTTCTCCTCCAGGCATATGCACTGTGACATCGGCATCGCAAAGTCCTAAGTTGTATGCCACTGCCGCTGCCGCACTGCTGCTTGATCCTGATGCGAGCGTGTAGCCAGCACCTCGTTCCCATATCTCAATTTGTATATTTTTACGATCCATTGCTTTCAGAAATTGAACATTGGTTCGGTTGGGAAAGGAGGGGTGTATTTCAATTTCAGCACCTACTTCGCAAGCAAGTTCTTTTGATATGTCACTGAGAGGAACGACGCAATGAGGGTTCCCGATATCAGCAATATAAGCTCGATAACTCGTGCCTTTGATTTCAATGCCTTCGCCTTCGTTAATATTTGCCTCTGTGTGGATACGCCCAAATTGTACGCGTCCCATATCTACAGTAATGGACTCAGCACCTTCGCTAATTTCGCAGGTTACGATTCCGCCCAATGTGTCTACGGAAAATGGTTCGTTGGCCACTTTTTTAATATCGTACAGATAGCGCGCAAAGATGCGAAGTCCGTTGCCGCTTTTTTCTGCTTCACTTCCATCGGGGTTAATGATTCGTAATCCAAAGTCTGCTTTATCGGTCTGAAGTGGCCCATACAATATGCCATCAGAGCCTAAGCCAAAGTTTCGGTGACAGATACGAATCACGGCATCAGGCTCTGGCAATTGGGGAGCATCTAGCGGATCGAGTACAAGGTAATCGTTTCCAAGTGCGTGATATTTGAAAAATTTCATAGTGCGTCTTCTGGTTAGCAAGAAATCTTATTAACGCGAACGGTTATAGGCAGAGACAAGGGCATGGAGTCCAGCCAGTTCGATATTAGGGTTGATGCCGCATCCAAAGTGGGAGTTGCCATCGGAGGTTTCAATTTGGATGTAGGCTGCAGCCTCAGTTTTTGAGCCGTGTCCAATGGAATGCTGGCGATAGTCTAGCAATTGAAAGTCTTTGAGACCACGGGTATAAAGAGAATCAACAAATGCGCTAATGGGTCCGTTACCACGGCCTTTGATGGTCTGCGGTTTCCCATTAAGAATGATTTTAGCCTGAATCTGCACTTCGCCAGTTTTAGAAAAGTCTTCACGCTCAATTTCAACTATTTGAAGAGGTTCTTTGCTTGAAACATACTCTTGGATGAAGAGCGTATAAATTTCTTGGCTTGTCAATTCTCGGCTGCCTGCATCTGCTGCTTTATTAATGAGGTGGCCGACTTCAGGATGCATCGCTTTGGGAAGCTCTAAACCATGATCTTGCTGTAGCAAGTATGCAACTCCTCCTTTACCGCTTTGACTATTAATTCGAATGATTGCCTCGTAGTTTCGTCCGATGTCTTGTGGGTCAATTAGTAGGTAGGGGACTTGCCATAGTGCATTCGGATCCCCTTCTTTGTGACGTAAATCCATTCCTTTTTTAATCGCATCTTGGTGAGAGCCGGAAAATGCGGTGAAGACTAAGTCGCCCGCATAGGGATGACGTTCGGGGACCTCCATCTTTGTGATGCGTTCATAAATTTTTCGAAGGCCCATAATATCCGAGAAGTCTAATTTTGGATCCACACCTTGAGCGTAAAGATTAAGCGCAACAGTTGCGATATCGAGATTGCCAGTACGTTCTCCGTTTCCAAAGAGAGTTCCCTCTACGCGGTCAGCTCCTGCAAGGAGTCCGAGTTCAGTTGCCGCAACACCCGAGCCTCGATCATTGTGGGTATGCAAGCTGATGGTTGCTTTATTACGGTGCTTCAGATGTTTACAAAACCATTCAATCTGGTCTGCATGATGATTTGCGGTAGCAACTTCAACGGTGGCGGGTAAGTTAAGGATAATTTTATTAGCCTCAGTTGGTTGCCATACATCCATCACTGCTTCGCAAACTTCTAATGCATAGTCTACTTCGGTGTCCGAAAAACTTTCAGGAGAATATTCAAGGCGGATATCTGTTTTGGGAATTGTTCCGACTAAGCTTTTAATCAACTCTGCCCCTGCAACCGCAATTGCTTTAATTTCTGCCTTAGATTTATTGAAAGTAACGCGTCTTTGTAGCGGCGAGGTTGAATTGTACAGATGAACAATTGCGTTGGGCACACCCTCTAAGCTTTCAAAAGTACGACGGATGAGATGTTCTCTGGCTTGAACCAGTACTTGAATGGTCACATCTTCAGGAATGCGTTGCTCGTCAACTAGGCGACGGATGAAATCAAATTCTGTTTGGCTAGCTGAAGGAAATCCCACCTCTATTTCTTTGAACCCAGTTTTGACTAGACAGTCAAAAAACTCAATTTTCTCATCAACGGTCATTGGAATCGCAAGTGCTTGATTCCCGTCGCGAAGATCTACGCTCGTCCAAATGGGAGCGGTATCAATTGTTTCATCTGGCCATTGCCGATCTTCCAACTCAATCGGGTTTGTGGGACGATATTTTGTTATGGGTTCGCGTTGCATATCAATCAACAATACTGTATACTTCATTGTTTGATTACTAGCGTAAAGGTAAAATCTTCCACCCTATTGATGTATTATTTTTGTTTTGTGTAAGGCTTAGGGTTATGACTTGATAATTAAAAGTTAAGGGAATTATTTTAAAAAATTGTGAGCAAAATTACGGATCGTCTAAAAGGTCAAACCATTATTCTTGGAATAACGGGCTCGATTGCGGCCTACAAAGCGGCAGATTTGACCAGTCGGCTAACGGAATCTGGAGCAAACGTGTTTCCAGTTATGACGGAGTCTGCATGTAAGTTCATTACTCCGCTGACGCTTAAGACAATGGCACAGAACCCAGTTTCAACGGATTTATGGGCAGAGGAGTCTGACTGGCAACCCGGACATATCGAGCTTGCGGATCGAGCAGACTTATTACTTGTGGCGCCAGCCTCAGCTCAATGCCTTGCAAATTTCGCACATGGCTTCGCTTCAGATCTTCTAGGTTCTATTCATCTAGCTATGGAGGGTCCCACCATGCTCGCTCCTGCTATGAATGGGAAAATGCTTAAACACCCAGCTACAGTGGCAAACATCGACGTATTGAAGCAACGGGGTTATCACTTCGTAGAGCCTGAGGCAGGGCGCCTTGCTTGCGGTTATGAGGGAAATGGTAAACTAGCAAATGTAGAGCGTATTTTAGACGCCGTGTGTGCCTTAATTGCATCCAAATAAAATTCTTAGAGTTATGAATATTAGATTAATTAATTTGCTAATTGCAGCTGCTTTAACCCTTGCAGGGTTTGCGCATTCAGAGGAGGCGCAAGCAAACACTGCCACAGTGTCTCCTGCTTTGAGTTCAGATGAACTCCCTACAAAATATGAATTGTATGAACAATTTTTAGACAGTAATGGGGGTCGCTCAAATTTATCTGATATTGTAAGTTTAATAATTCATGGAACGATCAAGCAGGATGAAACTGAATTGGATTTTAAGATTTTTCGCAAACGACCAGATAAGCTTAGGATTCAAATAAATCGTAATGGTTTCCAAATAAATACTATTTACGATGGGCGAAGCGCTTGGATTGAGTTGGTTAATCAAAGCGACGAAATTGATATTATCGAACTGGATGAGGATGAACAATTGAAAATAGCAAAAGATAGTAAATTTGATTCTCCATTTTTTATAGATCCTTTTGATTTAAGACATGTAACTGTAGTTGGTTATGATAACATTGGAGGGAGAGAGGCGATACGTTTGGACTTTGATCCAAAAATGAATTTCGAATACAAATCAATCTGGTTAAGTTTAGACCATTATCAGGAAATAAAATTATTAAAAATATTACCTAGTAAAGAAGATCCAGAAACGGGCGAAACTATTGAATTGTACGAAGAAATCATTATCGAAGATTTCTTTAAGACGGGTGATGTTTACTGGGCCAAAAAAATGCGACATAGCATTGATGGAGAGCCTTTTAAGAAAATTTACATCAAGGATGTACAAGCAAATATTGGAGTTTTTAACTATCTGTTTAAGCGTAGTTTAAACGCTAAATGATCTTAGCTAGTAGCACTCCTATCGGGACGACTAAGAGAGATCCATCAACCAATATTCGATAGTTTTCGAGGTGCATTTTTCTTCTTAGTGGGAAAAGTATGTCTAAAAGTAGCACAGAAAGGAGCACAGGGGGTTGTTTGAGTGCCACCAAAGTAGTGACTGATAGTATTAAAGGTAAGTTTGTGTAAAATTTGTTTTTATACCTGCGGTCAAAAATACGATCTTGCTCAACCTCGTTGCTGGCTATGAGCAAGCAATTAGAATAGCAAAGCAGAAAAATCGAAACGAATGGATACCATCCCACTAGGGGTGCATTAAAAACAAAAATACCGCCGGTGAAAATTAAAGCTACGATGAGCTCTTTAGGAAAAAATATCTTTTTAGTTTTTTGATTTAAGTAGGTATAGACTACTGTTATCCCGAGGAGCATACTGCCATTTTTCAAATGACTTATACTGAGTGTTTGTGATGCAATTACGCAATTAAAGCTTAAAACAAAAAACCATACTTTCCATAATAGCTTTTCGTTCTTTTTTGCAAATACATGCCTAAAAGAGGTTAGAGAGCACAATTTTACTTTTCGGATATCAAAAAGCCGATCAGCCTGATAGGTGAGCCAAACTGAAAGAGCTAAGATGATCGACGGGTAAATGGATACATTATCAAGTTTGGGTAGGTAAATAAGATACCAAGCGACTGCGATTAGTGTGGCGTCAATTCCTAATAGATTCGGTAAATGCCAAAAGCGCAGGGTCGGGTGGTCTTTATGGCAGTTGTTCAATGGGCGTCCTTTATAGTTCTGGAGGTTTGAGAAGTAATTTAGTTTTAAGCCCAGGTATGAATTCTGAAAAATCATCGTTTTCAGATCTTTTTCTTAAAGCATTTTGCACCATACCCATTTTAGCATCTAGGTTGTCAACCATAGATACGAATATTGCTTCTGGGGTCGCTGCAATTGAAGCAGCCCCCCATTCCCGTTCTCCTTGATGACTCAGAATAATGTGTTCTAGGCGTTCAGTTAAGTCTTGGTTTAAGTTAGCTTGAAGTGCTGCTTTACGCGCAATTCTGAAACCTAAAACTACGTGACCATGCAAAATCCCAGCTCGAGTAGTTCGAGTTGAGAATTCGCCCTCATACTCTTCAAGTTTCCCTAAGTCGTGTAAAATAATCCCAGCAAGCGCTAGTTCTGTCTGTACCTCTGGGTAGAGTGGGAGAAGTGCGTGTGCAGCTTTGAGCATGTGTACGGTATGCTCGAGCAACCCATGCCTGTAGGCGTGGTGCATACGAATAGCGCCTGCAGTCACTCTGAAAGAAGCCTCATTTTCCGTAACAGCGCGCTCAACTGTTTCTTTGAGCGCAGGGATTGTAAGATTGGAAATTACCTGAATCAAGTAATCCCAAAGTTCAGCCTCGGATTCTGGCGCACTTTCAATCAACTGCTCTAAAACTCCTTCATCAACTGTAGTCTCTTGAGAGATAATCTCTCCATTTTCAAGTTTTGGGGAAAAACGCTCTCTGTAATGTTCGGTTGTTCCTGCTAATCGAAAAATAGATCCCTCTGCTGCCTTACTAATCAGCTCAAAAATCTTAGTATCATTAAAACAGTTTGTTGAAAAACTTCCGCTTAAGTCGCCGAATTCTAGATTTAAAAAAGGGCTCCCGTTGCGTGCAGTTTTAATGGTTTTATTTTTAAGAATAAAAATACCTCTGAAGGGCACAGCTAAGCTTGAGTCAATCGCCTTAAGTTCTTTTACGGTACGAAATTCAGACATAGTTCACTATAAAATAATGATAGTATGCTGTGAAGAAAAATTTTAAGAAAGCGAATGCGTTAAAACTATGTCCTAAAATTGAACGGATATTCTGTTTGAGATTTAAGCGGCCAATTTAACCGATTTACTGAGTCTTCTGGATTGTTGCACCAAGGAGTTGAGTCTGCCGAAAAATTGAATCCTGAAAGCTGGTTTAGCCCATCAAAATCATTGATTTCAATTTCGGATACTTCGACTTTCTATTCAGTTAGGGTCTCACCGATCAGCCCATTAATAATAAGTAATAGGCGTTGAATGCGTATGCTAGTAATTTATCTAGAACAAAGCATTAAACTTTGGCTGATTTATCAGGCATGTCTCGAAAGAAAATTCCGACGCGCCCAATGCCTCCAACGAACTCGCACTGCGCTTTTTCGGTGATTGTTTCGCAAAGTAATTTAACCTCATTTTTGTTACTTTCAAAACGGATTTTGATGAGCCCGTTTTTGATAAGGGCAGTCTCGATTTCTGCCAACACAGACTCGCTGACCCCTTGCTTCCCAATATGAATGTGTGGTTTGAGTCGCTGTGCAATTCCGCGAAGTTCTTTCTTCTCAGCACTGCTTAAAGGGTTTGTGTCCATTCTTTCGTGTTTGGAGTTTGAGTTGTGTTTTGGGGAAAGTTCAGTCCCGAGGATCTGGAAGCCTTTTACTCGCAATGTTTTCTAAGAGTTCGGCAAGAAATTCATTTACGGTCTTTACACCCTCAAGTGATTTATTCGCCCGTGAGCGCACTGCAACTTTTCCTTCTTCGGCTTCACGTTTTCCCAAAACAAGCATATGTGGTACTTTATCGAGTTCAGCTTTTCGGATTTTTGCTCCAAGCTTATCGGCAATTGCATCGACGGTGACCCGGATTTTGGCAGCTTTCAATAAAGTCTCTATTGCCTCAGCCTGTTGCACAAGGTCATCATTCATAGGCAAAATACGAACTTGCTCAGGAGCAAGCCAAGTTGGAAAGTTGCCCGCAAAATGTTCGATAAGGACCCCACAGAATCGTTCCATAGAGCCAAAGGGAGCACGGTGAATCATGACAGGGCGATGTTTTTCGTTGTCCGCACCGATGTAATTTAAATCAAAACGTTCGGGCAGATTATAATCGACTTGGACAGTTCCTAACTGCCACTCGCGCCCGATAACATCTTTTACTACGAAATCAATCTTAGGGCCATAAAAGGCAGCTTCTCCCGGTTCTTCGGAAAAACTTACATCTAAGCTTTTTGCAGCAGCGCGTAAGGCATTTTCAGCGCGATCCCATTTTTCTGGATCGCCTACGTACTTGTTGGCATCGGGGTCACGCAACCCGATACGTACTCGGTACTCAGTCATGCCAAGCGTGTTGAAGACGAGCTGAACAAGATCGAGGCATCCAGAAATTTCAGCGGCAATTTGATCTTCAGTGCAAAAGAGGTGGGCATCGTCGTGGGTAAATCCGCGAACACGAGTGAGGCCGTTGAGTTCACCCGATTGCTCCCAACGATACACGGTTCCAAATTCAGCCAAGCGAACTGGTAAATCACGGTAAGAGTGTGGTTGGCTATCAAAAATCTTAATATGCATGGGGCAATTCATGGGCTTTAAAAGATAGCCATCAATTTCACCCGAATCGAGTTGATTGGAAAGATCAGCGCAATTACAACCCTCTTGAGCGAGGGTTTCAACCGTGCCGGGTTCTACGATTGGAGGGAATTGAGATTCTTTATAGTAGGGGAAGTGACCCGAAGTACGATAGAGCCCCAGTTTGCCGATGTGCGGTGTATAGACTTGATCGTAGCCTGTCTTTTGAAGTTCATCTGCGATAAAATTTTGTAGCTCAGTACGAAGGACTGCCCCATTAGGGGCCCATAGAACCATCCCTGAGCCGACCGCTTCATCGATGTGAAAGAGCTTCAGTTCGCGTCCAAGTTTTCGGTGATCGCGCGCTTTGGCTTGTTCAAGTCGCTCGAGGTATTCAGTCAGTTCATCTTTAGAAGCAAAGGCAGTACCATAGATACGCTGGAGTTGCTTGTTTTTTTCATCTCCGCGATGGTAGGCACCCGCAATAGATAATAACTTAAAGGCTTTAATCTTTTTTGTGTACCCAACATGACTGCCAGCACACAAATCAAGAAATTCACCGTTTTGGTAAAAGCTCACTTGTTCGCCCTCGGGAATATCATCAAGGCGCCCTAACTTATAGCGTTCTTGCCCCATTGCTATAATTTTTTCGACTGCCTCTTCGCGGCTACATTCGATACGGGTGAAGCGTTGATTTTCTTTAATGACTTTTTTCATTTCAGCCTCGATTGCTTCTAAGTCGCCGGCATCTAATTTTTTATCGAGGTCAATATCGTAGTAAAAACCGCTGTCGGTCGGTGGACCAATATCGAGTTGCGTTTCGGGGTGTAGACGCACTACGGCGGTTGCAAGCACGTGCGCTGCAGAGTGGCGAATTTCTTCGATTGGCGTCATTTCTTTCATAATAATGAATTTTAAGAGGTTTCACATAGACAGGTCTTTGTCCTGCCAGAGTCAATGTCGTATTATAAATGTTCTCTTACATGCTTTCTGTTAGCTTGAAGGGTACTGCGGGCATGCCGTTAACGCCTAAGCCTTCAATAACAAAAACTTTCCCGGCATCTACTTCCTCAATGCGTTTGTGAATACCAGTGGTAACAAAAAGCTGATCTAGGTTCGGGCCTCCAAAAGTACAGGCGGTTGTTTCTAGGCAAGGAAGTTCAATCTTGAGAACCACAGATCCCTTGCTTGGGTCAAAGCAAACTACACAGCCGCCATGGCAAAAGGCTACCCAAAGGTTCCCATTAGTGTCAATCGTCATGCCGTCAGGAGAGCCTTCAATGCCGAGTGCTTCAGTGTCGACTACTACGTGAGGGTTGCCGATCGAACCTTTATCTGAGTCATACTCATAGGCCTTAATTTGTTTCGTTGGAGTATCAATGTGATAAAGTCGTTTATTATCGGCGCTCCAACAGATCCCATTTGAGTTGGTTAAACCTGTGAGTTTTTTCTCTATCTGCATATTTGCATCTAGGCAGTACAGGTTTGCGGTGCCAGTTACTTTTGCGAGACTTATGGTACCTGCCCAGAGACGACCTATTGGATCACATTTGCCATCATTGAATCGATTGTTAGGCGCAAGCTCAGCTTCTGGATTTCCAAGTGCGGTTTTTGCACCACTCTTAGGATCAAAGTGAACATACCCAGAATCACCTGCGTAAATAAATGTTCCTTCCGTCGTAGGAACCACGCATCCAACACGTTCTCCTACATTCCAAGTTTCAACGGTACTGTCTTCTGGAGAAAGGCGGTTTATAGTGTGTCCTTCGATGTCTACATACAGAAGGGTATTTCCCCACCACACAGGTCCTTCGCCCCATTTAGATAGGTGGTTCGAAAAGCTTTTCATTGTTATATTAGACATTTGTTAGGGGTGATTTATTTGGGTTCGAGTTCAAAACCCTCAGCAGTATCTTTGATGATCCATCCTTGCGACAGCAATGCATCTCTAAGCGCGTCTGCTTTGGCGTAATCTTTAGATTGTTTTGCATGCAAACGATCTTCAGCCAGGTCTAGGATTTCTTTTGGTATATCTAGAGCGGGTTTTTCTACCGTAAATAATCGAAGCCCTAATGCGTAGAGTATAGATCCAAACTGCTGCAGCATCTCCTTCACAGTTTCGCTATTTGCATTCGCGACTGGATTACTCCCAATGACCCCGAAAATTGCCCCAAGCGCTGCGGGAGTGTTAAGGTTGTGCGAGAGGGCGTCCCACGCTTTTTGAAAACGCCCGAGGTCTTCGGTTTTTTGTGGCAGAATATATGCGTCCATGTCTTTGCTTGTTTGTCCTCTTTTTGCGAGGAGTGCGCTTGCGAAGCGCTCAAGTTTCGTCAAAGCGCTTTGTGCAGCATGGAGGGTATCGAGAGTAAAGTTTAGTTGCTGACGGTAACTTCCAGCAATTAAAGCATAACGGAGAGCGATTGGGCTAAAGCCTTTTGCGCGAAGATCGTCGAGGGTATATAAATTGCCTAGGCTTTTAGACATTTTTGCTCCATCGACCATCAAATGCGCACTGTGGAACCAATGCTTACAAAGGGCGCGATCATGCGCGCATTCAGATTGCGCAATTTCATTTTCATGATGTGGAAAGCACAGGTCAATCCCTCCGCCGTGAAGATCAATGGTTTTGCCTCCGAAGGCACTTTCAATCATTGCCGAACATTCAAGGTGCCAGCCGGGACGACCTTTGCCCCAAGGGCTTTGCCAAAAATTTTCTCCATCTTCAGTTTTATGAGATTTCCATAGGGCAAAATCTCGGACGGTTTCCCGGTCGTATTCGTCTGCGTCATTTACTGCACCACCTGAGTTTTCAGCCTGAGTTTGCAGTTCTTCTTGTTTGATTTGAGTCAGTTGCCCGTATTTATCGAAGCTTGCGACCCTGAAATAAACCGAGCCTTCCTTGGTCGCGTAAGCGTGTTCTTTTTCGATCAGTGTTTTGATCAGGGCTATTTGTTCAGGGATGTGCTCAACTGCGCTCGGTTCGGCGCTTGGACGGAGGCAATTCAATGCGTCACAATCAGCGTGAAATTTTTGTGTCCATTGCTCGGTAAATTTTCTCAGTGCTAATCCTGCTTTTTGAGCGCCGCGAATGGTTTTGTCATCTAGGTCTGTTAAATTTCGGACGTGTTGAACGGAAAACCCCTCGACTTCTAGAATACGGCGAAGGGTATCTTGGATTAAAAACGTGCGGAAATTGCCAATATGGGCAGGCCCATAAACAGTGGGACCACAGCAATAAAAGCGAAACGGTTCGCCTGCTTCTGGTAAAAGCGCTTGAAGTGAACGTGTTTGAGTGTCGTATAGCTGAATTGGCATGCGTCTTATAGGTAAAAGCTTGTATGCGAAAAGGTGAAGCCCCAATTGTGAATTCTCAGGGTGTATTTTTCCGCTTCCCCTTTTGCGATGGTGTGCTAAATCTTCTTAATATGTCTAAAAATTATAAACTGGATTTAACTCGCCGCCCTAGACGTTTGCGCCAAAGCGCTTCCTTTCGCGGGTTGAGTCAAGAGACGGATTTGACTGTTACGCATTTAATACAACCGCTCTTTGTGATTGAAGGGGAGGGTAATGCGGAGCCTATCGCCGCGATGCCTGGAATGAGTCGTTTGCCGATTCCTCAATTAATAAGTGAATGTAGGGAGCTTTTTAATTTGGGTATTCATGCGGTTGCCTTGTTTCCTAAAATTGAATCAGATTTAAAACGTCCTGATGGTCGTGAAGCTTTAAATCCTGCTACGCTTGTGCTGCGTGCAATTAGAGCCATCAAGGAGGCGGTACCTGAATTAATCGTAATTGCAGATTTAGCCTTGGATCCCTACACGAGCCATGGACACGATGGATTACTCGATGCCTCGGGTGGGAATTTACTAAATGATGCGACTGTAGAAATCTTAGCTGAGATGGCGGTCTTGGCGGCGCATGCGGGCGCGGATATGGTTGCGCCCTCTGACATGATGGATGGACGAGTGGGTGCAATTCGTGCGGCGCTGGATGCCAATGACTTTGAGGACACTGCGATCATGGCATATTCAGCAAAATTTGCTTCGGCCTTTTATGGTCCTTTTAGAGAGGCTGTAGGGAGTGCGCCAGTTGGCGAAAAGCCACTCGACAAGGGAACGTATCAATTGAATCCTGCGAATCGTCGTGAAGCACTTACTGAGATTGAGTTAGATGTCGCAGAAGGTGCAGACATTTTAATGGTGAAGCCTGCGGGCCCTTATTTGGATGTGATTCGAGAGGTCCGCGAGATTACGGATCTGCCAATTGCGGGGTATCAGGTGTCTGGAGAGTATGCTCAAATTATGGCAGCTGCAGAAAAAGGTTGGTTAGACAAAACAGCCTGTCGCGATGAATCTTTATTGGCGATTCGTCGAGCGGGTGCAGATATGATCTTAAGCTATTTTGCTAAATCTTTTGCGTTGGATCAAAAGAAGTAAGTTTAGCTCATTTTTTACGTGCTTTGCGTTTTTCCGCGTATTTACGTGCTTTTGCAAGTTCGCGCATGTCGACTGCGGGATCATCTAATTCGTAAATTTCGTGTCCGATTATATGCTCGATGACGTCCTCCATCGTAATCACACCCGCCATGTTTCCAAATTCATCCACTACGATTGCTAACTGCTGCTGGTTTTTCAGGAATGCTTGAAGCGCGTCTTCAGCGGTCGCGTTGTCGGGTATAAATACTGTCTCCGAGGCAAGTGCTTTAATTAAAACATCATCATTATCTTTGGCGACTAGGTCTAAGATATCGCGTCGACGGACAATCCCAATGAAATTTTCGTTTTCATTTTCGTAAACTGGTAAACGCGCAAACGGGATATTTTTTATACGAGCGTAGAGTCCACCTACGCTTTCATTCCCATCAAGGCTTTCGACCACTGTTCGCGGGGTCATGATTTCATGTACTTGAATTTCATCAAGCTGAAGAGCGTTGTTGATTAATTCGCGTTCATGGGAGGTGAGTTTGCCTTCTTTTTCGCTTTTTTCGGCTAATAACTTAATTTCTTCTTCAGCATCTTCAGCGTTCCTTTTCTGGGGCCTCAAAATCAGTTTCACTAAAAACCCAACGATACGAGCTATAGGCGTCATAAGTGCGCATACAAGATTCAGAGGAAGAATTAGGATAGGTTGCAAGCTGGATCGGTATAAGATACCAACGTTTTTTGGAATGATTTCAGAGAAAAACAAAATCCCCAAAGCCATTAAGCTGGAAATCTTAATAAGTATATTGGTGTCTTGAGGCCAAATCTGGACTGCTAGCCCACCCACGATGGTCGCTCCAAGAGTATTTGCGATCGTGTTGAGGCTTAAAATAGCGGAGCTTGTTTCTTCCAAATTCTCCTTATGTGCACCTAGTTGTGCTCCCCTTTTGGGATGTTTCTTTTTGAGGGCCTCTATTTCTGCAGTGGTTGTGCTGAGGAGCATAGCCTCAAGTATAGAGCAGAGCGCGGAAATCCCAATTGTGAAAGCAATTGCGATGAGAAATATCCAAATCATTAGTAATTTTTTCGATAAAGCGCTCAACCAGGTAGTTTTACTGAGCAACCATTTATAAAAAGGTGTTAAACTTAAGAGATTTCAAGCAGATAGTAAGCGATGCGCTTTTATCCTGCTTGACCTATTGATGTTTCTACTCATTTTTTATCGAACAATGAGTCTCAAACCCATAAAATATGCCTCTTTTTTAAGCATTCTTCTTTTTTCTGCATGTTCCCATTTTCAAGAGGGGGTACCACAAGAAGTCACGATTGTTTCCTATCCCTCAGATGCGAGTGTTTACATTAACGATGTCGCCATTGGAATCACGCCCCTAAAAATTGATTTGCCGAGAAAGATCACCCATGAAGTTCGCCTCGAAAAACGTGGCTTCAATCCTTCCGTTAACTATTTCGCCCCGGCGCCCAATGAAAAGAGTGAAAATTTCATTCGTTTTGGGTTATCTGAGGATCTCGGTTATTATGTAGATTTGACTCCAAGAGAAATGAAAACGGACATGAGGAGTGATCTAGTCCCTAACTCAGTAGGCGCAGACCCTTATGAAAAAATGGCGCTCCAAGCCCTAGAAGCGGATAGACGCCTAGAAGAAAAAGAAATTTCTGATGAAGAGCACAAATTCATAATCGAACAAATCATTACGTTCTTTGAAGAGAACGTTTAATTAAGGTCTGAAAAATTTTAATATGTCAAACGTACCCGAGGAACTCTATTATACTAAAGATCACGAATGGATTCGGATCCTCGAGGATGGGACCGCCTCAGTTGGTATAACGGACTATGCTCAAGAAAGTTTGGGAGATATTACCTTTGTAGAATTTCCTGCGGAAGGTGAGCAGTTTTCTGAGGGCGACACCTTTGGAGTTGTCGAATCAGTGAAGGCGGCTTCAGATTTGTACATGCCTGTCGATTGCGAAGTCATTGCAATAAACGAGTTGGCAGATGGTGCACCGGGCACCTTAAACACCGATCCTTACGGTGAAGGATGGTTAGTTAAAGTGCGCTTATCAAATCCTGAGCAAGCGAAGGATTTGCTCAAGCCTGCTGATTACGCTGCTTTTATTTAGCAGCGATTTGCGTAAAAGATCTGTAAACTCTAGGCTTGAGTAGCCTTAATTAATAGTGAATTTATGCATGTTTTGCATGTTCTGCATGTTGCGGGATTGCATTAATTAGATCTCAATGAGTAATGAACACACCTAATAAATCTGTTACTGACAGTCCTGATTGGAGCATTGCGCAAGCAGAACACTACTATGGTCTAAAGCGATGGGGTGGCGGTAATTTTTCTATTAATGAAAACGGTTTTTTGCAGGTGCACCCTAAAGGAGATGCGCAAACAATTTGTATTCACGATATCATTAAAGAGGCGCTTACAAAAGGGCACAAATTGCCGTTGACTATCCGCATTCAGGATTTGCTGCAAACCCGTGTTGTTGCTCTGAATACAATGTTTGAGCAAGCGATTCAGGAGGAGGGATATAACGGATCTTATCGCGGAGTATTCCCTATTAAAGTTAATCAGATGCGCGAGGTCGTTGAAGAAATCCGCGATGCGGGTAAGCCGTATCACTTCGGATTAGAATGTGGCAGTAAACCTGAACTCATGATTGCGCTTGCGATGCACAAGGATTCTAAATCGCTCATCATTTGTAATGGGTACAAGGACGATGCGTTTATAAGACTGGCGCTGTATGGTCGGCGTCTTGGCAAAACTATTTTTCTAGTTGTCGAGCAACTCAGTGAAGTACGTCGTATCATACGCATTAGTAAAGAGCTTGGAGTGAAGCCTTTAATTGGTTTTCGCATAAAACTAGCAACTTCGGGCGAAGGTAAGTGGGCAAACTCATCGGGTGAAAATGCAAAATTTGGACTGACCTCTCCTGAAATCATAGATGCTGCTAAACGTCTCAAAAGAGCAGGTCTAGGGGATTGTTTACAGTTGATACATTTTCATATTGGTTCGCAGGTCCCAAATATTCAGACAATCAAGAAGGCTACAATTGAAGCCACTCGATTTTATTGTGAACTCACAAAGTTAGGTTTTCCCATGCGTTATTTGGACGTGGGCGGTGGTCTGGGGATAGATTACGACGGCTCCAGTAGTAATTTTGAAAGTTCTATGAATTACACCCTGCGAGAATACACTCGTGACGTGGTTCACACTATAAAAAGTATTTGCGAAGATGCCGAGATTAAGGTGCCTGATATTGTGAGTGAAAGCGGTCGCGCAATTGTCGCTCCACATTCTATTTTAGTGACAGAGGTGTGCGACCGTATTTCCAAGACTTCAGTCGCACCCAAGCGCGCAAATAACAGCAAAGTAAATGCAGTAATTAGCGACCTTTGTTCGATTCTCGACAATGATCATAATTCAAGAGCGCTGGAACGTTATCACGATGCGCAACAGAAAATTGAAGAAGCAAATAATCTCTTTAATCTTGGATATCTTTCGCTCAAAGAAAAAGCTGAAGCCGATTCCCTATATTGGTCGGTTTGTAGTGCTTTGGTTAAAGAGAAGCCTGCTGCAAGTTACATACCTGAGGAACTAGAATCGCTCCCACGTATAATGGCAGAACAGTACGTGTGTAATTTTTCGGTGTTCCAATCGTTAATTGACCATTGGGCATGTGGGCAACTATTCCCAGTTGCTCCATTACAGAGATTAGAGGAAGCGCCTACTGTCGATGCTACGTTGGTGGATATCACTTGTGACAGTGAAGGGAAGATTTCTAATTTCACTGACATTGAAGATGTACGACATACTTTGCGTCTGCACGAATTGAATCCTAAGGAACCTTACTACCTAGGAGTTTTTCTAGTAGGCGCATATCAGGATATCATGGGAGATCTACACAATCTATTTGGGCGCGTAGATGAAGTGCATGTCTTTCTGGAAGAGGATGAAGAGGACGGGTTCTATATTGAGGACAGTATTAAAGGGTTTACAGTTAATGATGTGCTTGGTTTTACGCAATACGACGGGCATTTGCTAACTCGTATGATGAAGAAGCAAGTGGATCGGGCGACTAAAGCGGATCACATTAAACCGAGGGAAGGCACACGGATGCTAGATGATTATGCGAAGCAACTCCGTGAGCAGACCTACCTGAACACTGATTGAGATAGTATTAAAGCCCGGGCATGCTAGGCGGTAAAGCTCCGCCGGATTCGCCCATTTGGGATTTCATGGCCTGCATCATTTTACGGCCTTTCCCGCCACGCATCATCTTCATCATTTTTTGCATCTGCCCAAATTGCTTGAGCAGTGCATTTACATCACGCACTTGCACGCCAGATCCATTGGCAACGCGTTTTAAACGACTGCCTTTAAGAAGTCTTGGTTTTTGGCGCTCTTTTTGGGTCATCGAAAGTATAATCGCTTCTGTGCGTGCCATTTTCTTTTCTTCGGCATCGCCAACTTGAACTCCATTCATTCCCGGCATCATTCCCATTAGAGAACCAAGTGAACCCATCTTTTTGACCTGCTGCATTTGTTTAAGGAAATCCTCCAGATCAAATTCAGCTTTTCGCATTTTTTCTGCCATGCGTTCAGCTTCTTTTTCATCAATGTGATCCTGCGCTTTCTCAACTAAGGAAACTACATCTCCCATGCCTAGAATTCGGGAAGCAACACGGTCGGGATGAAAGACTTCAAACTCTTCCACTTTTTCACCAAGACCCATGAATTTAATGGGTAGATCGGTGATTGATTTCATGGATAGCGCTGCGCCTCCTCGTGCATCACCGTCGAGCTTAGTAAGTACAATTCCAGTACAAGTAACTGCCTCGTGGAAATGTTTCGCGACATTGACTGCCTCTTGCCCAAGTGCTGCATCGGCAACTAAAAGAATTTCGTCTGGCTGAATAGCATCTTTGAGCGCCTTGATTTCTTTAATTAAATCGGTGTCAACTTGTAGTCGTCCGGCAGTATCAAAAATTATAAGATTCGCCTCTGCTGCCTTAGCTGCTTTGAGCCCTTCCTTACCAATCTTAACAACATTTTTTTCGGAGCGGTCTGCGTAAAAGGTACATTGCTCTGCTTTTGCAAGTGTCTCCAATTGATCAATCGCGGCAGGGCGGTAGACATCACAGGCAATTAATGCGGGGCGATACTCTCTTTTATTGGCTAAAAAATGCGCAAGTTTTCCTGAGGTGGTAGTTTTTCCCGAGCCATGTAATCCAACCATCATGATGCGGAGTGGTTTTTTATTTTCCAGCTCTGTGCTACCTTCACCTAGTAATTCTACTAATTCATCGTTAATGATCTTAATGACTTGTTGCCCAGGAGTGACGGTTTTTAAAACCTCTTGCCCGACGCATTTAGCTTCTACGCGCTGAACAAATTCACGAGCGACTTTAAAATGAACATCTGCGCCTAAAAGCGCCTGCCGAACTTCTTTAAGCGCTTCTGCCATATTCGCTTCGCTTAATTTACCGACTCCGCGCAAGTTTCGGAGGGCGCTTCCCATCTTATTTGTTAAATTCTCAAGCATTTTGTAGTATAAATGTCGCACTTGCCACTCAAGGCAACGGGAAAACCGATGCTTTACACAGCTTCTTTGAACATTAACTTAGTTCTTTTAAAAGTTTGTGTCCGTTCTCAAAATTTAACGGACATGTGTTAATCCTAATTACATGAAACAACGCACTATACTCCGCGAAGTATCCATCAAAGGCAAATCGCTTCACACTGGTGAAGAGGTAACGCTGACCTTGAAGCCGGCGCCAGTCGGTCACGGGATTATCTTTCAACGTATCGATTTGATAGGAAAGCCTGAACTGAAACCGATCGTAGACCATGTGGATGATTTAGTTCGCAGTACAACTATTGCGGACGGGCATGCGAAGGTGCACACCGTTGAACACGTATTGAGTGCCCTGAGTGGATCGGGTGTTGATAATGTTTTAGTGGAAATGGATGCAAGCGAGCCTCCGATTTTAGACGGGTCAGCAAAGCATTTTGTAAATTTGATTCAAAAGGCAGAGCCCGTTGAACAAGATGCGCAGCGTTCATTCTTTGAGCTGGATGAACCCGTATCGGTTACTAAAGGCAATAGTTCCATCATTGCGCTTCCTCATGATGGGCTTCGTATTACGTGCACATCTGCGGATGATCGTGGTATCCATACCCAACATTTAAGCCTAGATATCGATTATGAATCTTATCTAGCGCACGTTGCGGCAGCGCGGACTTTCACGATTTACGAGGATATCGAGGAATTGTTAAAGATGGGCAAAATTAAAGGGGGCAGCCTTGATAGTGCCATCGTCATTAAAGGTGATAAAATTGTTTCTAAAGAACCGCTTCGCTTTAAAGATGAATTTGTGCGCCATAAGATTTTAGATATTATTGGGGACATTGTGCTTGTTGGGAAACCGATTAAAGCGCATATTGTGGCGGTTCGTCCGGGGCATGCTCTAAATGCGCAACTGTCAAAACAATTGCGTGATAAGATGCTAGCTAAGGCTGCAGGTGCTACCAAGAAAGCCGAAGCTAAAAAAACACAGTTTATTGAGGCGCATGAGACTGAACTTGATATACGAAGAGTGCTCGATATTTTGCCACATCGTTATCCATTCGTCATGATAGATCGGGTTTTAGAGATTTTAAATGATGATGAACTGATTGCGCTCAAAAATGTAACGATCAACGAACCTTATTTTACTGGGCATTACCCAGGTCGCCCTGTAATGCCGGGGGTTATGCAAATTGAGGCGATGGCACAGGCGGCTGGAATTCTTCTTTTGCGCCGACTCACCTTGGGAGATAACCGGATCGCATTTTTCATGAGCGCGGATAAGATTAAATTTAGACAAGCCGTTGAGCCGGGTGACCGTGTTGAGATTCACGTAAAGCTAACAAAAATACGCGCGGGTAAAATTGCCTCTGCCGTTGGTACTTGTAAGGTCGGGGGCAAGGTTGCTTCGGAAGCCGAATTAAAGTTCATGTTAGCGGACGCGAATGATTAAAGAGTATGGCGACTGAAATACATTCCAGTGCACTGATTGAGCCTGGCGCAAGTTTGGGGGCGGACGTAAAAGTCGGTCCTTTCGCGTACATTGGCGCGAATGTTACGCTCGGTGATCGGACCGAGGTAATGCACCACGCGACTGTAGATGGGGCGACCACTATGGGTGCGGATAATTCGGTGCATCCGTATGCGTATGTCGGCGGTCCGACGCACGATAAGAAATTCAAAGGTGGAGTGCAGCGCGTCGAGATTGGTGAGCGCAATATATTTCGCGAATACGTAACTGTTCATTGCGCGACAGCAGAGAATCTTTTAACGCAACTTGGAAATGATAATCTGATTTTGGCGTACAGCCATATTGCGCATGAATGTACAATTGGAAATTTCTTAGTGATGAGTAGTCATGCTGCCCTAGGCGGGCATGTCGAAGTTGGGGATCATGTAAATATTGGATGGGGAGTAGGGGTGCATCAATTTTGCCGAGTTGGTAATTTTGCAATGCTGGGCGCGTCCTCTAAGGTAGTGCAAGATGTGCCGCCCTATTTAATAGCGGACGGGAATCCTGCGGTTGCTCGCACCATTAATAAAATTGGAATGGAGCGGGCTGGATTTGATCAAGATTTGATCGCTCGGATTCGCCGTGTCTTTAAAGCATTTTACAAAGAGGGGCTCAACAATTCACAGGCGCTTGAAAAAATCCAAGCTTCGGAGGATGCGCCGGATTCCAAAGTTAAAGGATTCCTTGATTTTGTGGTATCGAGTGAGCGTGGGTTAGCTTAACTCGGCTCGTACTGAGCTTGGTGTTCGTAGATCTGGTGCCGGCGCATCGCATCTTGCTGTGTTTCTAAGAAGAGTGCTTCTGCTTTCTCAGGGAAGCTTTTCCTCAATGCTTTGTAGCGGACTTCTTGATTTAAAAAATCCTGAAAGAGGTCAAAGTCAGGTTTTTTACTGTCGAGTTGGAATGGGTTCTTGCCTGCTTTCTCTAAGCGAGGGTCGAAGCGGTAAAGATTCCAGTAGCCGCATTTTACTGCGCGACCTGCTTCTTCTTGAGTGCGGGTGAGACCGCCTTTTATCCCGTGCTCAATACAGGGTGAATACGCAATTATGAGCGAGGGGCCATCATACGATTCCGCTTCTCGGATGGCTTTAAGGCATTGGTTTTGATTGGCGCCCATTGAAATCTGAGCGACATAGACGTAACCATAGCTTGTTGCCATTAATCCAAGATCTTTCTTGCGTACTTTTTTTCCTTTAGATGCGAATTTTGCCAACGCACCTGTAGGAGTCGCTTTTGAGGATTGCCCGCCAGTGTTTGAATACACTTCGGTATCAAGCACTAGCACGTTCACATTTTCACCCGATGCTAAAACATGATCGAGGCCGCCAAAGCCAATATCATACGCCCAGCCATCTCCGCCAACAACCCAAATAGATTTTTTCTGTAGGTAATGCTTCAGTTTTTTAATTTCAGTTGCCCATCCTTCTTCTCTATTTTTGATAGCCACAAGAACTTTTTGAGCGCGGTCTTTGGTGCCTTCTGTCAAATCTTTGGCTTCAATCCATTCCTTAAAACAGTTTTGGATTTTTTCTGGAAGCACTCCGCTGCCGATCGCGTGCATCAATAAGATTTGTATTCGATCGCGTTTGTTTGTGACCCCCATCGCAATGCCAAATCCGTATTCAGCATTGTCTTCAAAAAGGGAATTACCCCATGCAGGACCACAGCCACTCGATTGATTGATAGTGTATGGAGTGGAGGGCGCGGAAGCTCCATAGATCGAGGAACATCCAGTCGCATTGGCCATTATCATTTGTTCGCCAAAGAGCTGCGTGATAAGCTTGATGTATGGAGTTTCACCACAGCCTGCGCACGCACCAGAGAACTCAAAGAGAGGTTGTGCAAACTGCGAGCTCTTAACATTTGCAGTTGGCATGAATCGTTCCGACTTCGTCCGAACTTTTTCAAAGAGGTAATTCCAATTTACAACTTCGTCCTCAAGCCCATCAAAAGGTTGCATTTCGAGAGCTTTATCTTTTGCGGGGCAAACTTCCACGCAATTCAGGCAACCTGTACAGTCTTCAATTGCAACTTGTATACGGTACTTCAGACCTTCAAGTCCTTTACCCTTTGCTTCTAAAGATTCCATCTTTTTGGGCGCAGCTTTGGCCTCTTCTGCATCCATTAAGAAAGGTCGGATACACGCATGGGGACAGACGTAGGCGCATTGATTGCATTGAATACAATTTTCGGCTTTCCATTCTGGAACGTGGACCGCGACCGAACGCTTTTCCCATGCTGCATTTCCAGGAGGAAAAGTTCCGTCTTCGCGTCCTTTGAATGCGCTTACTGGAAGAGCGTCGCCCTCTTGTCGATTAATTGGATCACAGATTTCTTCAATAAACTTAGGTCGCTCACTACCTTCGGTCTTGGAGGATCCTTCGAGTGTTTTCCATGATTCGAGAACATTAACTTCAACTATATTTTTACCTCCTGCTTCCACTGCAGCATAGTTCATCTGAACGATCTTCTCACCTTTTTTCCCATAGCTTTTCACAATGGCGTTCTTCATTTCTTTTACCGCTAAGTCATAGGGTATGACGTTGCTGACTTTAAAGAAGGCGGATTGCATAATCGTATTTGTGCGTTTCCCAAGACCGATTTCAATTCCGAGTTGAGTGGCATTGATAATGCAGAACCGAATCTCATTTTCGGCCAGGTAGCGTTTCATTTCTCCTGGTAAACGTTTTGCGGTTTCTTCAGCATCCCAAATTGAGTTGAGAAGAAAAACGCCGCCCGGTTTAAGGCCTTTTAAGATATCGTATTTGTAGATGTATGAACTGACGTGGCAGGCGACAAAATCGGGACTGTTCACTAAGTAAGTCGAGCGAATTGGACTATTGCCAAAACGTAGATTAGAGGCAGTAAATCCTCCTGATTTTTTGGAATCGTAAGCAAAATACGCTTGGCAGTATTTATCGGTCGCTTCTCCGATAATCGTGATGGAATTTTTGTTTGCTCCAACGGTTCCGTCTGAGCCTACGCCATAGAATTTTGCGGCATAGAGATCATTTGGAGATACTTTAATGGGAGGTGATTCTGGGAGGGAGTTATAGGAAACATCATCTGTGATTCCGATGGTGAAATGATTCTTGGGTTCTAATTGTTCGAGATTTGTATAGACGGAAAGGATTTGTCCTGGAGTCACATCTTTGCTTCCGAGTCCATAACGCCCTGCAGTGATCTGGGGGGCGTTCTCGAATTCAGTGAATGCTTGGCAAACATCTAAATAAAGCGGGTCCCCATTTGCGCCTGGTTCTTTAGTGCGATCTAAAACACTTATTTTTTTAACGGATTTAGGTAGTACGTTGAAAAAATATTTTAGCGAGAATGGACGATAGAGATGGACTGATATGAGGCCAACTTTTTCACCATTCTTTAACTTATAATCAATGACCTCTTTTATACATTCGGTCACGGAACCCATTGCCACAATTATATTCTCGGCATCTGAAGCACCGTAATAATTGAAGGGTTTGTAATCTCTACCCGTCAGCTTCGAAATTGCTTCCATGTACTTCGCAACTTTATCAGGCACCGCATCATAAAAAGAATTGGCGGCTTCTCGGGCTTGAAAAAATATGTCTGGATTTTGTGCGGTTCCACGTGTGACGGGGTGTTCGGGATTTAGAGCACGTTCTCGAAAAGCTTTGAGGGCTTCTTGGTCTAATAGAGGTATTAGATCCTCTTTTTCTAAGGGCTCAATTTTTTGTATTTCATGCGAGGTGCGGAATCCATCAAAGAAATTTAGAAATGGCACGCGTGATTGTATTGCGGTCAAGTGAGCGACTGCGGATAAATCCATGACTTCTTGCACCGACCCTTCGGCAAGCATAGCAAATCCAGTTTGGCGAGCAGCATAGACATCGCTGTGATCTCCAAAGATTGAAAGTGCATGGGTAGCGATTGTTCGGGCGCTGACATGCAGTACGGCGGGCAAGAGCTCGCCTGCCATTTTATACATATTGGGGAGCATTAATAAAAGCCCTTGTGAAGCTGTAAATGTAGTTGCCAATGCTCCAGATTGAAGTGCTCCGTGTAGCGCTCCAGCAGCACCTCCCTCAGATTGCATTTCAGCTAAGTGCACTGCTTGCCCGAAAAGGTTTACTTTTCCTTGAGCGGCCCAAGTATCTACGTTTTCCGCCATAGGCGAAGAGGGTGTGATTGGATAAATGCAGGCAATTTCACTGAACATGTAGGCAATGTGTGATGCTGCATAGTTGCCATCTCCGATAACAAAACTTTTTTTATTTTTATTCATTATAATTCAAAATAATCGTTATTGTAACCTATAATGTAAAACTAAAAAAATATAGAATTAGCTCTATTATCTTTCGAGCGGGGGGTTCTAAAAATCGCTTTTTAGATTTAGTAGAAACAAACCTAATCTATGTCTAAAGAATCAGCATGGCATCGCCATAACTGTAAAAGCGGTAGTTTTTTTCAATTGCCTCCGCATAGAGTTCTAAAAGCCATTCAATTCCGTCTGTTGAATCGGGTGTTAGGAATGCCGAGACAAGGCAGAGAAGGGTAGACTTTGGGAGATGAAAATTTGTTATGAGATGATCAACGCCCTGCAACTGGGTAGGGGGGTAGATGAAGATATCGGCTTCTGCCTGTAAAGAACCGTCGGGCAAGCGTATTGCTTTAAGGGCTTCGGGCGAGCGTTTGAGTGCGTCTTCAATTGAGCGTACACTGGTCGTCCCTACGGCAACCCGGGGGCCTCCCTCGGAAGTTTGAACGGACTCCAAAGTCTCTTTAGGGATTGTATACCATTCATGATGAATAGGATGCTCCCGAATGTCCTCTACTTGGATGGGGTGAAACGTGCCAATGCCAACTTGGAGGGTTAGGTCGAAAAATGTGTTACCTCGTTTTTCAAGGGTTTTAATGAGTTCCTCGGTAAAATGAAGTCCCGCAGTAGGGGCAGCGACAGCTTGTTGGCGTGAATAGTCAGCGTAGACAGTCTGGTAACGCTCGTTGTCATTTTCGCTACGCGGGTCTTTGGAAGCGCGCTCTATGTAGGGTGGCAGTGGCATGACTCCAATCACTTCAGCTAAATCACTCACCGAGATCGATGATTTCATCGAAAAGCGTACGCGGTAATTCCCGTTTTTTCCCGCTTCTAAAACTTCCGCCTGGTAATGTCCTTCAAGCCCAAAATATTTTCCTGCGAACGTTTTTTTTCCAGGCCTCAGAAGGCACCACCAAGTAACAGCATCCTCTGCTGGATTCAGTAAGAGGCATTCCACTTTACCACCAGTAGGACGTTTGCCAGGTAGACGTGCTTTCAGGACGGCAGCGTTGTTCCTGAAAAATCGAGCATTTGAAGGCAGATGCTCTGAAATTTTTGCAAATGTTGTATGGTGCACTTCGCGTGTAGCGCGGGTTACAACCATCAAGCGGGAGGCGTCGCGATGGGCAGCAGGTTCTTGAGCAATAGACTCGAGTGGTAAATCAAAAGTAAAACGTTCGGCGTTCATTCTTTAAAATAAACTGGTTCTCTGGATTTCGTTTGTCATGTTTAAGGCACTGCATCACGAAAGAAGGATATGTCCAACCTCGAAAACAAAATTGATTGGCCAAGATTGGCAAGCGCAGTGGCAGATCAGGCTTCGAATGAAGCGATTGCGACTGAGGTCTTGTCGTGGCTCGAGGCAAACAAGGGCACTCGGATTTTAGTAGCTTGTTCGGGTGGGGCGGATTCAGTCTGCTTACTCCTGCTTTTGTGGGGTTTACGATCCAAGTGGCAGTTGTCGATTCGGGTCGCTCATTACAACCACGGATGGCGGGCGGAAGTTTCAGATGCGGATGCGTCATTTGTAGCTGATTTGTGTGAAAGTTTAGGGTGTGAATTTTTTACAGAAAAAAAGCCTTCTGAAGTTTCAGCATCAACTGAGACAAGTGCGCGCGTTTTGCGGCATGATTTTTTGAATGCTTGTGCTGAGAAAAGTGAGTGCTTAGCGATCGCTCTGGGTCACCAAAGAAATGATATTTTTGAAACTCAATTACAACGTCTAGCACGCGGTGCGGGCTTGGAGGGATTAACAGCTCCAAGAGCAGTGCATTTTTTTGAAAAGAAACCGGTGCACCTAAGGCCACTTCTTGAGCTCTCTTCAGATTCAATCCGAGCGCTCCTTCAATCCAATGCGGTGCCATGGTGTGAGGATGCATCGAATCAAGATCAATCCATTGCTCGTAATGCATTGAGAGGAGAGGTGATTCCAAAAATTGCGGAAGTCATGAATCGTGATCCTAACGTAGGGGCGGCACGTTCACAAAGTCTTCTGAAGGCAGATTTAGATTTTATTGAGACATCTGCTCGTGAACAAATTCCTGCGGCGTTTGATAATTCTAAAGAGCTAGATCGAGTGCTGTTGAAGAGCCTACATTTGGCTATTGCCCGACGTGCCTTGATTTCATGGTTGAGCTTTCAAGGACTGGCTGAGTCCTTTAACGCTTCTGGATTTGAACAACTATTAAATGGTTTATGTAGTTCTAAGGCGAAGGGTCGTTACAGTGCGGGTTCAAAGTTTGTTGAATTTGATACAACGCAAATTTGGGTTGGATGTGAGCCAGTAATTCCAAAACTTGAGCCAATACTTTTAAAAATCAATGCGTCGAATGCTTTGAGTACGGGCGCAAACTTATCGACTGAGATTGTTTCTGTAGATTCCAAATTACTCAAAAAATTATCTGAAGGAGCGGTGAATCCTAGATATGAATGTTATGCAGCCATCCAACACTCGGAGTTTTTGATTAGCGTTCGAGAAATCAAAAATGGGGATTATTTCCAAGCGATGGGGTCACCGGGCCGTCGTAAGCTTAAAGATTCTTTGATGGACAAAGGATTTGGCGCAGTGGAACGTAAAAGCCTTCCGGTGGTCATATTAAATGGAAATGAGATCGTTTGGACCCCGGGCTTGCCAGTTGCTGAAAGTTTTCGCATCACTCCGAAAACGAAACAGGCTCTAAAGTTGACATACGCAATCTCTGAAACACCCTAAAAGTCCCTTTTATGTCAAGTAATAGCAATAAACCGCAAAAAAATACGCCGCCAGAGCGTTTTCAACCTAAAGTATTATTACTTTGGGCAGTCATAATTATAGCCATTGTTGCACTTTGGTTTTCCACGCCGGGTTCAGGAGGCAATCAGCAAGCTCTGAGCGTAAGTGAATTAATCGAAGCGGTTGAGTCGGGGCGGGTGGCGCAAGACTCTGGAAAAATGAAGCCAGATCCAACTCTTGGGATGGATGGTTATATCATTACAGGTAAGATGGACAGCTTGGTTGAGGTTGGAGGCGACGATTCAGGAGTTCCATTCCGTGTCGAAGGGCGTCTAACCGAGGAAGATTTTCTCAAGCTTCGTGTTTATTTTAAGGAAGAACGCACGAGCACAGCGATGCAGGATCTTATATTTAGCTTCCTGCCTTTCTTACTAATCATCGGTTTGCTGTATTTTCTTTTTGTTCGCCAGTTACGCAACGCAGGACGTGGTGCAATGAGTTTTGGTAAGAGTAAAGCTAAGATGTTAACGCGAGACAAAGACGCGGTTACTTTTAAAAATGTTGCTGGTTGTGATGAAGCGAAGGAGGAGGTTTCTGAAGTTGTTGATTTCCTTAAGGATCCTAAGAAGTTTCAAAGTATCGGGGGACGTATTCCTAAAGGCGTTCTCATGGTCGGTCCTCCAGGAACGGGTAAAACCTTGCTTGCGAAGGCAGTAGCAGGGGAAGCCGATGTTCCGTTTTACTCGATAAGCGGTTCTGATTTTGTCGAAATGTTTGTTGGTGTTGGCGCGGCGCGTGTACGTGATATGTTTGAACAAGGTCGTAAAAATGCGCCGTGTATTGTTTTCATTGATGAAATCGATGCGGTAGGGCGTCAACGTGGCGCGGGTCTTGGCGGCGGGAATGATGAGCGCGAACAAACTTTGAATTCTCTTCTTGTTGAAATGGATGGTTTTGATGGGCACGAGGGTGTGATTATAATTGCTGCTACGAATCGCCCGGATGTTTTGGACAGCGCACTGCTTCGCCCAGGGCGTTTTGATCGGCAAGTAACAATTGATCTGCCTGATTTGAATGGCCGTCATGAAATTCTTGATGTGCATGCTAAAAAGATTGCACTTTCTGAAGAGGTCAATCTTGAGCACGTTGCGCGCAACACTCCGGGTTTTTCAGGTGCTGATCTTGCCAACCTTCTCAACGAAGGCGCGCTGATTGCGGCGCGTTACAACAAGAAGATGGTTGAAATGCAGGATATTGATGAGGCGCGTGATAAGATTTCATTTGGTCGAGAGCGTCGTAAGTTAATGGATGATGAAGATCGTAAAATTACTGCCTATCACGAGGCGGGACACGCGATTGTACAAGCAGTCGTTGACGATGGGAATATGCCAGTTCATAAGGTGACCATTATCCCGCGTGGACAGAGTTTAGGTTCCACAATGTTCATGCCAAAGAAGGATATTTTGAATCACTCTAAGCGACGTTTGTTGAACCAAATTTGTTGTGCGATGGGCGGACGTTGTGCGGAAGAAATTGTAATGGGTGATATCACTTCTGGTGCTTCAGGAGATATACAAATGGCAACAAAGACTGCTCGCCATATGGTTTGCGATTGGGGCATGACAGATTTGGGGCATGTTGCCTATGGAGAAAACAAAGATCACGTATTTCTTGGTCAGGAAATACAACGTTCACAAAACTACAGTGAAGCGACTGCGCAGCGCATTGATAAAACTATTCATGATATTGTCGAAGAACAGTATGTGCGGGCCTTGGCTATCTTAAAAGAGAATGACTCAGCGCTCGACGTCTGTGCAGAAGCGCTACTTGAGCATGAAACGATCGATGGAAAACACGTGCAGGAAATTCTTGAGCACGGAGCCATCCAGTCGCCTGTTGTTAAGCGTGAGGCTCCGACAAAAGAACCTGAGCCGAAAAGTGATGTTGCTAAGGAATCCGAAAAGGAGTCAAAATCTGAAGACGATGGGCTTGCAGGTGAAAGTACTCCAGCTGGTATACCTGCGTAATCACGTACCCTACACGTTCTATTTTATAAATTATGGATATTGAGACTTTTCCCAATCCTAGCGCTGGACGTGATTATACAATCCAGCACATTCAAGAAGAATTTACTTCGACCTGTCCAATGACTGGGCATCCTGATTATGCAACGGTAGTATTTAGCTACGCACCCGACGCAATCTGCCTAGAACTAAAGTCGATGAAACTGTATTTACATAGCTTTAGAAACAAAGGAATCTTTTTTGAGGCGGCTACAAATAAGATTTTTGATGATTTATTCGCTGCTGCTAAACCTCGTTGGGCACGGCTCGAAACCATCTGGCGCGGACGCGGTGGGATACGCTCGAATGTGGTCGTGGAGTCTCAGGCGGAGGGTTACGAAGGACCCAAAACAGAGCCTTTCAAATCTTAGCTGAAACGTTTCCTTATAGAGAGGCAGCAGCGGGGATTCGGTAATTTTCTAGAATGCGCTCGGTTGCGGTGGCTAAGGTTTCGGCATCTAGGACAATGTGCTGAAGGTATTCATCGGACATGAATTTTATTTTATGATATCCGTTGGGCGGTTGAGCCAGTGCGTTTGAAACATCCTCTAGGGTTTCAATTTTTACTCCATTAATGGAGTCGAGGATGAAGGGGCCTAAGTTTTCGAAGTTTAAATTATAATCGTCGGGTAAGACGGTTGTGAGTGCAACCAGTGAAGTTCTTCCCGGAATGGTTCTACCTTTGGCATAGTAATTCATCATGCCCGAGGCAGAGTCTCCCAGTGAACGGATTAATGAATTGTTAAGGGGTTGGAAGACACATCCTCCTGCTATGATATATTTGGGAGTTTGATTGTGTTGGAAATTTGGAATCAGCCCCCTCGTGAAATCCGAGCGTGGCAAAGTATAGTTGATTTCCATCACCTGGAGGTCTCTCCAAATACGCATTGGGATTTGCTCGCCAGCATGATGGTTTCGACTACACAAGCCCTCTAATGAAAGCCGCCCATAGAGTGGATCAATATATTTACCTTCGGAATCGATATCAAAGCCATCAATCGTTAGCACGATGTCGCCTTCTTTTAATTCACCTGCAGCATCATAGATTATCCCTGTCTGGGTAATTAGGACGCCCTGTTCCTTTTCTAAATTAAGACCTTTTGAAGCAGGTAGGGCTGGGTTGCTTGTTTCAGTCCAAAAGAAGTCAAAAAATCCATGACCTGGACCTTGATTGCAGGCGCCACGTTTTAATGCCTGTTGAATGACAGTTGAAGGCAGAATACTCAGCATTTTGCTCTTAGAGCCAGCCGTAGTCAGTCCAACAAGGTAATTTCCTTTCATTACAATTTCTGCCCAGCCCGCCGAATTGATTTCGGAAGAGGCCAGTAAAACAAGATGGTTTAAGTTACTTAACTTTGCGTTACCAACATCAAGACGGATAATTTCTGCCGCGCGTTCTTCGATACGACCCGAGCGCCAACGGAAAATTTGTAGCTCACCCGCTTGCGGTAATTTTTTTGCGAGCCGAACTGCTTTAACGGATTTCCAAAACTTTACATCATCGACTTCCAGAAGTGCGATATTTGCTTCGTAATCAATGGAGTGAATCTTTGCATTAATTTGGCTGCTTTCGCCGCCCTTGCGAATGCGACAGGTTGCATCACTTGTTAAACCGTCCGCAGTGGTTAGGATTTTTTGCGAATCAATTATGATGCCATTCTTGGTGCCGGTTTGATTATTAATAAGCCAAGGTTGCCGATAATTGTAGGTCTTCTTTGTGATTTCTATTTCTACCAAAGATTGCTCGGCAGAGAATGCCCTCAGTGTCAGTGGACATATTAGAACTAAAAGGAGGCAGACCTTAAACTTAACCGTACTCAATGTGCAAATATTCATGAACTTTCTCTAGTTGAGGCGACTGATCGCGGGGATGTTATACTCCTTCATTATTAGGTCATTGATTGCTTTTGCTGCCTCAATGTGGATGGCTTCTGGCTCGTATTGATTAAATTTAAATTGATGAAAATTTCCTAAAGGGTTCTCCGAGGCTTTTTTTAGGCTTTGCATTGATTGAATCGGAAGTCCGTTTAGCTCTGTTAAAATTCCGCCTAAGCTTATATTGAAATCAATGTTGTCTGGATGATTCAGCTTGCCCGAAAGGACGATCGGCTTTGCTCGGGCGGTTGCTTCGTCTTTAACGTTGCGAAAAATTATTTCGTAGAAGCTATCGGCATGAACACTCCTTTTGCTGCGTCGCATTGCGCGAATGTAATCACTCGAGAGTTCAGTAAAAACAAGCCCTCCAATAATTAGATAGGGAGGCGGTTGATCATATTGATTTCCGCTTATTCGGTCTTCGGGATTTACAAAAACGGGAAGATCAATCGCCTCAACTTCTCCATCTCGAAGTATTTTCAAAGGTACTTTTTCTCCGTGTTGAAACTTATCAAACACCACAGAATTTTCCACTCGATTGCCTTCGTAAGCGATCATCCCATCGCTCCCAACTGCGTAGCCATTTATATCAAGCAAAACGTCATTATCTTTCAAAAGCTTTTGTGATTCTGGAAAGGGGTGAAAGATCCGATCAATCCGAGCACCTGAGTCGGTGTTCAGTTTCAGATACTCTCTAAAGGCAGGGTTGTGAAGAGAGACTATGCTCAGTCCAGAATCAGGAAAGCCGTGATATACTCCGTCTTCGATATCTGTTAAGAAGTGATTAATGACTTCGGGAGGAATGAAAAAACCTGCGTTTTCTAGGTCTGGATTCCCTTGAAACGAAACCCCTACAACACTTCCGTCTTGAATGGCAGGTCCTCCGCTATTGCCGGGGTTGAGTGCTGCATCACTTTGAATTGTTAGAAAAGAACGATTTACTATGTGGGAGTAGGTTTGTGATTCAATTCGAGAGATAACTCCTCGAGTGTAAGAAATTTGTTGTCCACCTGCTGGGTAGCCGTAGGCAGTAACGGTTGATCGAACTTTTGGTAAAGTTCCAATACTTAAGCCTTTAATTCCTTCAAAGAAAGCGGGGTCATCCACTTTTAAAACCGCTAGGTCGCAGTCATGACCAATATACTCAATGCGCGCTTGATAGGGTTTGGGATCTTGGTGGCGGAAGACCATTAACTGCCTTGACCAACTCACCACATGCGCATTAGTCATAATTCGGTTTCCTTCGATGATGAACCCGCTCCCAGCGCTCGGATAAACTCGGGAAAATTTCCAAGGTTCAGTCCAATCCGGCATTTGGCTGAAATTTACTATTTTAACAACAGCGCGTTCGGAGTCGTCTGCTTGAATATGCTTCGTCGAAATGAGACTTAAAGTAGTGATTAAAAAGAAGAATATAAGGCGCACGGTTTTTAAATTGTTTAGAGTTTTATTTGTAGGATGGCTTGCAGTTCTACGGTGGAATCTTTGGGCAATCCAGTTACTGCAACTGCAGCGCGGGTATGTTTGCCTGCTTCGCCAAGAATTTGTACGAGTAGATCAGAAGCTCCGTTTATGACTGCAGGACTGTCTGGGAATCCAGGAACTGCATTCACGAAACCATTGAGTTGAAGCACAGACTCAATCGCATCAAGTGACCCTAAATGCGCTTTGGCAACTGCAAGGAGATTGAGCGCGCAAACACGAGCAGCTTCTTGCGCATATTCAAGATCACGTTCAGCGCCGACTTTACCGGTGTGCGTCATAGCGCCCTCAACGAGGCAGATTGTGCCGGAAAGGTAGAGGGTATTTCCGCTTTGTCGCACAGGGAGATAGTTCCCAGCGGGTGCGGGTGCGGTCGGGAGTTGAATGCCAAGTTCGGCGAGTCGCGCTTCAATATTCATAGTTTGATTTTTCTTAGTGCAAGCGAGGAAAAGTCCTGTAGTGGCAAGGCTTGCGGTGAGAAGGAATTTACGGCGGGTACAATTTTTACGCGGCATAATGCCATTTTAGTCAACGGCGGTGGTACTGGGTTCCATCGAGTAAGGTTCTTCGCCTTCGCTTTTTGCGATTACTATCGCTCCAACGGTGTCACTGTAAACGTTTACTGCAGTCCGACACATATCAAGGAGGCGGTCAGTGATCCAGACGACACCGATGGCCTCTACCGGCAATCCAACTGCAGGTAAGATAATGGCAATTGCTACAAGACTGGCAGCGGGAATGCCTGCAACTCCGATGCTTGTAGTCAGTGCGAGCACTACAACCAAGAGCTGTTGACTAAAGTCTAGTGCGACTTGCCCAGTGGCGGCATAAAGCTGGGCAATAAATAAGACGACCACGCATTCATAAAGAGCGGTGCCGTCCATATTGACAGTTGCTCCAAGCGGTAGGGTGAAGGCGCAGGTTTTGTTTGAGATTTTTGCACGGCTTTCAACGGTATCGATGGTAAGGGGCAGGGTCGCGGACGAGCTCGCGGTTGAAAACGCGGTCAAGAGAACAGGTGCCATTTGCTTGAGATGTGTGAAAGGATTGATTTTTCCGACCAATCGAAGCGCTAGGCTTAAGTTAATAAGTAGGTGGAACGCCAATGCCAAAAGCACGGTAACAAAGAACAGTAGAATCGCTCCTAAGAGTTCTTTAAAAGGTGCATGCAAAAGAACTGGTGTTACTAAGCCAAATACGCCAATGGGCGCAAAGAGGAGAATAAAATTAGTTAATCGAAGCATGACCGCCTGCGTGCTCTCCCAAAACTTTGTTTGCGCCGCTCGCAGATCTGAAGGGAGAACTCCTATGAATGCCCCAAATAGAATCGAAAAGGTAATCACTCCGAGCAGCTGTCCATTATTTGTAGCAGCGTCCACTACATTAGAGGGGAACATTCTTAGAAAAATTTCAAAGATATCGCCTCCATCGCGTCCTTCAATTTTTTGAATTAATCCCTCGCTTTGGGCGGTTGTGCTTGCTTGCCCTAAAAGTGCGGAAGCGGTTTCGCTATCGACTCGACCGGGACCAATCCAGTTGACAAGCAAGAGTCCAACTAAAATAGCCACCGCACCGCTAAAGCTGTAATATAAGAAGGTTTTTAAACTCATTCTACCGACGCCTTTTTCTGCACCAAGATGCATGACGCCACTAATTATGGAAGATGCTATGAGGGGCACGATCAGCATCTTGAGCGCGTTCATGAATAAGGTGCCAAGAAATCGGCAGGTTTGCTCTGTGCCGTTGACGACGGATGCATTGGATAGTGGTAAAATGAAACATCCAACAATCACTGAGAGGGCTAAAGCTCCTAAAATTTGCCAATGGAGTGACCATCGAAGGGGGTTAGTTTTCATATCTTTTTGTTTTGCTTGGATTTAATTGTTTCCATGGATTCCTCGAGGGATAATTGAGCCCAGTCTTCGACTTTGATTGCTTCGGGTCGCACTGTTTCTGAGATGCCTTTTTCAATTAAACGATTGAACCACTCCAGTACAGCGGTGTCCTTTTCCTTGCGACACAAACTACCAAGCTGTTTTCGACGTTGAGTAAAAATTCTTCGGATACACTCACGGGTTTTTAAATTAAAATGTATGGGTTGATTTTTCTTATCGAGTCGTAGCAAAATAGAATCCACTTTTGGAGCAGGGTAGAAACATGCCCCCGAAACAAGGTGCTTACCGGTTACTTCATAAGCGGCCTGCAGGAAAATTGAGATCGCTCCAAAATTCTTATTTTCGCTTTTTGCAGTATAGCGATCGCTTGCTTCCTTCTGCAGCATAAGCACCATGCGTGCTGGTAAAGGGCCCGCAAGGAGCGCATCCATCCATGGGGTTGAAACAGCGTACGGAAGATTTGCCACAATCTTAAAGCCTGATTCAGCGCGATCATCGGGAAGGGCAGCCCGCGGAAAATCAAGACAATCACCTTCGGTCAAGTGCAGATTAGGGTTTTGCGGTGCCATTTCCTTTTGTAGGTACTGAGCAAGGGTCGCGTCCCGTTCAACTGCCCAGACTGAGGTTCCGCTTTCAAGGAGCTCATGAGTTAAAGTTCCTAATCCAGGGCCAATCTCGACCACTTCTTCTTCTGTCTTGAGTTCAGCAAGCACGATCGATTTCCGCACGATGTTACCATCAATTAAAAAATTCTGCCCCAATTTTTTATTGGGGAAATGCTCGATAGTGTCGAGAAGGGTTCGTGTTTGACTGGGATTGAGCGGCACTCGTTTGCTTCGAGTTTAGATGAGATGAGTTTAAGATTCCTGAAAGGCTTGCATGAGGGCATCGGGGTCTTCGCTGCGCATCAATGCCTCACCCACCAAAATAGCATCCGCTCCAGTTGCGCGAGCCCGCTCCGCATCTTCAGGAGTAAAGATTCCGCTTTCACTGACGCGGATAATGCCTTCTGGAATTTGAGGTATTAAATCCTCTGAAATCGCGAGATCTGTTTGGAAGCGTTTTAAGTCGCGGTTATTAACTCCTACGATGCGTGGATCAAATTTTAATGCGCGCTCTAGTTCTTCCTCCTCATGGATTTCATAGAGCGCATCCATACCTGATAGGCGGGCGGCATCGTCGAGCGCTTTGATTTCATCATCTGCGAGCGCACGAACAATAATTAAGATGCAGGTAGCTCCTGCTTCGGCGGCTTCAACAACTTGCACAGGGTGTACCATGAAATCTTTACGAAGGCATGGAGTGCTTCGTTTGTGCACCTCAAGAAATTCGATCACGTCCCATAGGTCACGCATTGTTCCACCAAAGTAGTCTTGATCGGTCAGAATCGAAAGGCAGTCTGCTTCGGCATTTACATATTTACGGGCTTGCTCGACTGCGCTCAAGCCAGGATCGGATATTTCACCCGCTGAAGGCGATTTGCGCTTAATTTCAGCGATAACGGAGAGGCGATCGGGACGCGCCAATGCCTCACTGAAGGAACCGCAAGGACTCGCTACTTGAGCAAGACGCTCCAGTTCAGAATCGCGCACTGGGCGCACCAGTTCTTGAATCGCTTGACGTTTTGCCGCCATTATTTCTGCGAGTTTGTCCATTTTTCAAATAGTAAAATTAGGCGGAATTTCCGCTACGACGCGCTTCAACCCAGTCGATAATTTTTTCTGGGCTAGATTCGTACGCCCAGGCGACGCGTAAAAATTCTGCGGGATGAATGTTATTTTCTTTGAAAAATTTTCGGTCACCCCCACAGCCGTACATCGTGACTGATGGGAGTTCGCCTCGTATTTTCGCAATCGCTTTTGGCATCAAACGCGGTAGCCATTCAATTCCACGTACGGATTCGGTTTTCGTAGGCAGAGTTTCTGGATTTAATTCGTGACTTGATGCGGCTTCTTTTTGGATAGTTAGAAAATAGTCTTTCCGAACTTCACTGATCATAAGGAAGGTTTCAAAATCAGGTTCCCCATATTTGACCCAGTCTTCGGCGAAGTCATACACATCCATTACCTTGAGGCCCAACGAGCTAAGCCAGGTCAATTCTTGAGCATTGAAATAAGCTTCGGGTTCGCGATTGCCAGCTTCGTAATTTGCAACGGATTGAGACCATATTTTCTTGAGGTCTTGCGCGTAAGTGTAGTGATTCATGCCTTTAGCGTTTATACTTAAGGGTAGCCGCTATGAAATTTGCAAAGAGCGGGTGGGCGGCGTTGGGCTTTGATTTAAACTCAGGATGAAATTGAACGGCAACAAACCATGCGTGCTCGGGAATCTCAATGATTTCCACAAGGTCGCGCTCAGGATTTACACCCGCAATTCGCAAGCCGGCATCTTCAAGCTTTTGGCGGTAATCGTTGTTAAACTCATAGCGGTGACGATGGCGCTCGAAAATTTCTTCAGCTTCATAAGCGTGATAACTGAAGCTGTCGTCTGAAAGTTTACAGGGACAAGCGCCAAGGCGCATATTATTTCCCTTTGTCGTTAATCCCTTTTGATCCTCCATAATGTCAATTACAGGATGCGGCGTTTCAGGATTAAATTCTGTACTGTTTGCGTCTTCGAGTCCGGCAACGCTTCGAGCATATTCGATGGCGGCAATTTGCATTCCCAGGCAAAGACCAAAATAGGGAATGTTATTCTCGCGCGCATATTTTGCGGCCGCAATCTTGCCCTCAGTTCCACGATCTCCAAAACCTCCAGGTATTAAGATCCCATCCAGTGAGCCTAAGTGCGCCTTTGGATCGGCTTCAATTTCTTCCGCATCGAGGCGAACAATTTTAACATCTGCATCATTTGCAATGCCTGCATGAATAATTGATTCGTAAACCGATTTGTAAGCGTCTTGTAAGTCGATATACTTTCCAACCACTCCAATTTGAACCGAGTGGCTTGGAGCTTTGAGCTTTCTAACAACATCATGCCATTCTTCCATTGGGTTATCAGGGGCATTGAGCCCAAGATGCTCAACGATCAGGTCATCGACATCTTCATTTTTAAGGGCTATCGGAAGTTCATAAATGGAAGTCTCGACATCTTTTTCTTCGATTACTGCCTTTAACGGAACGTTACAGAAGAGGGAGAGCTTCTCTCGCATTTCGAGGCTCATTGTCTGCTCAGTGCGACACACTAAAATATCTGGCTGGATACCAATCTCGCGAAGCTTAGCCACTGATTGCTGGCTCGGTTTTGTTTTAAGTTCTCCTGCAGCTTTCAAATAGGGCAGCAGCGTACAGTGTAAGAAAAGTACATTCGCGCGACCCACCTCTAGGGCAAATTGACGCATTGCTTCTAAAAATGGTAAGCCTTCAATATCGCCAATTGTGCCCCCTAGTTCAGTGATGAGGATATCTACATCATCGCCACCTCCTGAATAGATGCGCTCTTTGATCACGTTCGTGACGTGCGGAATCACTTGAACGGTTGCCCCTAGATAATCGCCACGTCGCTCCTTCTGAAGGACATTTTCATACACTTGCCCCGAAGTCAGATTGTTAAGACGACTCAACTGTCCTGAAGTAAAACGTTCATAATGTCCTAGATCTAGGTCTGTTTCAGCTCCATCGTCTAAAACGTAAACTTCTCCGTGCTGAAACGGACTCATAGTCCCAGGATCGACATTCAGATAAGGGTCAAATTTTTGTAAACGGACTCGTAAACCACGTTGTTCAAGGATTGCTCCCAGTGCGGCGGCAGTTAAGCCCTTGCCGAGAGAGGATACAACGCCTCCAGTAACAAAAATGTATTTCATAGGTTTAATGAGTCAGTCAGTTTTAAATGCTTCGGACTTACGAGAATTAGCAAAATAATCCTCTTTAATAAAACGTCACCACTTCTAGCAATGGCAACCCTTTTTGCGCTCCTTTACCTTTATCTATGCGATTTTTTTTGGCATGGCTTCTATTTATTCAAAAATACTTAAAAATTAGTCTTTTTTCGAGAGAAAGTGTTACTTATACTTCAAATTTATAAATCTAATATATTGTAGGTATCGGGCTTCTAGTTTGAAAACCGACCCGTCTTAAAATATCTCTCTAGTTAATAAATTTTTATGTTTACATTAAGTAGTTTCCTTAAGTCCACTATTGGACGCAAAATACTCATGGCACTGACAGGCTTTGTGTTAGTTCTTTTTGTCATGGGGCATATGTTGGGAAATTTACAAATATTTCTCGGAGCTGAGGTAATCAACGCGTACGCTTACAAGCTCCATCATGTTTTGCCTACTGTTGCCTTATGGGGCATCCGCTTGTTTCTACTGGCATGTGTTGGAATCCATATTTGGATGGCAATATCCCTAACCCTTGATAACCGCCGCGCCCGTCCCGAAAATTACGCGGTCAATAAAACCGTCCAAGCAACGTACGCAGCGCGCACCATGCGTTGGAGTGGGGTTATTTTAGTCGCTTTTATAATTTTTCATATTGCGCATTACACCGTACGAGTGGTTCCCGGAATGGAGTACAATGATAGCACGGTTATGGATCCATCTCCGACGGACGTGCCTCTTTACAAAGCAGGCGTCCCTGTCCTAAAGAACGGAGCACTCGTAACGACCTTCAACGTTAACGACATGATGGTTAAAGGTTTTCAAAACCCTTGGGTTTCGGCTTTTTACATTATCGCAACCGGTTTGCTTTGCTTGCATCTCGCGCACGGCGTCAGCAGTATGTTTCAAACACTTGGATTAAGGAATTCAACTTGGCTTCCTCGTCTAAATCGTATCGCTTTAATTTACGGTTGGGCTGTTTTTATAGGGTTTGCAATTATACCAGTTGCGGTCCTTTCAGGGGTGCTCAAGGAAAGCCCCAAAGGCATCTCAGAAACTAAAATGGAGGCCCCTGCTGTTCATTAAGCGACTCATTTAAAATTTTTAGACTGTCATGAAATTAGACGCCAAAATACCAACCGGACCACTTTCTGAAAAATGGTCGAGCCACAAGTTTAGCATGAAGTTGGTCAATCCAGCCAACCGAAGAAAATATTCTGTAATCGTGGTTGGGTCGGGTCTAGCAGGTGGAGCAGCGGCAGCGAGTCTCGCGGAACAGGGTTATAACGTTTCCTGTTTCTGTTATCAAGACAGTCCTCGCCGTGCGCACAGTATTGCCGCCCAAGGTGGAATCAATGCCGCCAAAAACTATCAAAACGATGGTGACAGCGTTCACCGACTTTTCTACGACACTGTCAAAGGTGGCGATTACCGCTCACGCGAAGCAAATGTCTATCGTTTAGCAGAAGTCAGTACCGATATTATTGATCAATGTGTTTCTCAAGGCGTTCCGTTTGCGCGTGAGTACGGTGGCTTACTTGCCAATCGTTCCTTCGGTGGTGCGCAAGTCTCGCGTACTTTTTACGCCAGAGGACAGACCGGACAGCAATTATTACTGGGTGCGTACTCAGCACTTAGTAAGCAAATTGGGCTGGGCAAAGTCAAAATGTATAACCGCCATGAAATGCTCGACCTAGTTATGGTGGATGATCACGCCAAAGGCGTAATTGTTCGTAATATGGTTACGGGTGAGATTTCACGTCACGCCGCTGACTGTGTGGTGCTTGCAACAGGCGGTTACGGCAATGTCTTCTTCCTTTCAACGAACGCGCAGGGTTGTAATGTGACTGCCGCGTATCGTGCTCACAAACGCGGTGCAGGCTTTGCAAATCCTTGCTACACCCAAATTCACCCGACTTGTATTCCAGTGCACGGTGAAAATCAGTCGAAGCTTACTTTGATGTCGGAATCATTACGGAATGACGGGCGTATCTGGGCACCGAAAGATCCTGAAACTGCGCGTAAGATTCGCGAAGGTGAGTTGAAGCCAAACGATGTTCCAGAATCTGAACGCGATTATTATTTGGAACGCAAATATCCGAGTTTTGGAAATCTTGCTCCGCGTGACATTTCCTCACGTGCTGCCAAAGAGCTCTGTGATGCAGGTCATGGCGTTGCTTCGACAGGTTTAGGAGTTTTCCTAGATTTCCGCGATGCCATCGAGCGTGACGGAAAGAAAGCGATCGAAGAACGCTACGGTAACCTTTTTGATATGTATGCACGTATCACTGGCGACGACCCATACTCTACGCCCATGATGATTTTCCCTGCAGTGCATTACACGATGGGAGGATTATGGGTAGATTATAATTTAGAAAGCACGATTCCTGGACTCTTCGTTGGTGGAGAGGCTAATTTCTCGGATCACGGAGCGAATCGCCTTGGAGCATCTGCTTTGATGCAAGGTTTAGCCGATGGTTATTTTGTTTTGCCGTACACCGTAGGAAATTATTTAGGTGAGCAGGGTGTTGGCTCTGCGGGAAAGATTACAACTGACCATCCTGCCTTTGAAGCAGTTGAGTCAAATGTTCGAGCGCGTATAGATAAATTACTTTCTATTAACGGGAAGCAATCGCCTCGCTCCTTCCATAAACGCCTCGGTAAAATAATTTGGGACGAATGTGGAATGGCTCGCTCTAAAGAAGGTTTAGAAAAAGCGATCTCGGATATTCAAGCGCTTCGCAAAGAATTTTGGGAAGACCTACGCGTTACAGGCTCAGCAGATAGTTTAAATCCAGAGCTTGAGCGCGCTGGACGAGTTGCAGATTTCATTGATTTTGGTGAACTCATGTGCCGCGATGCCTTGATGCGTGAAGAGTCTTGTGGGGGACATTTCCGCGTTGAGTATCAAACCGAAGACGGTGAAGCGAAGCGAAATGATGCGGATTATACATTTGTGGGTGTTTGGGAATATAAAGGCGATGCCGCTGAACCCTCCCTGCATCAAGAACCTTTAATTTACGAAAACGTAGAACTTGCTACTCGCAGTTATAAATAAAACTCTAATTCCTTTTAAAAATGAAATTAAAACTCCGTGTATGGCGTCAAAAAAGTGCTCTCGATAAGGGTAGTTTTGAAGAGTATAATTTAGATGATGTTTCCGAGGATGCGTCTTTCCTCGAGATGCTGGATCTTCTTTCAGAGAATCTAGTCGCTCAAGGCGAAGAGCCCGTTGCATTTGACCACGATTGCCGTGAAGGAATTTGTGGAATGTGTTCTATGACGATTAATGGAATTCCCCACGGTCCTGAAAAGCAAACGACCGCTTGCCAATTGCACATGCGTCATTTTAGCGACGGTGAAACTATAACGATTGAACCCTGGCGCGCGAAACCACTTCCCGTCATCAAAGATCTGGTCGTAGATCGTAGCCCTCTAGATCGTATTATTCAATCGGGTGGTTTTATTACTGCTCGTACTGGTAGTGCAGTGGATGCCAATGCAGTTCCGATTCCAAAACAAACTGCTGACACCGCGATGGACGCGGCAGCTTGTATTGGTTGTGGTGCATGCGTTGCAGCGTGTCCAAATGCCTCGGCAATGTTATTTACTGCCGCCAAGGTCACTCACATGAATAGTTTGCCTCAAGGTATTGTGGAAAAAGATCGTCGTACACTCGCAATGGTCAGCACGATGGACGCTGAAGGTTTTGGTGGTTGCACAAATGTAGGTGAATGCGAAGCCGTATGCCCGAAGGGAATTGCTCTTGATATGATTGCCCAACTCAATCGCGATTATACGACTGCGCAGGTTAAGAATTTCTTCGAGCCCATTCGATAGGGGTTTGCTTGCGCGCTCTCGTCAGCGCTTTGCTGCTTTAAAGTTGAATCGCAACAATCCTATCTCAGGAGATTTGTGGTGGTACGCGTCTTTTGAACTTTTCACGGTCACTCAGAGTGATAAGTTGTTTGCCAGATGAAAAAATTCAATTCTCTCGATCAAGGGAAGGTTATCCTTCTGATGCTTTTAGGCGCGCTCTTGGTCTTGGTCCTGTTTTTTGGTAGTATCATTCTCCAGACATGGCGTGAGTTAGATCATTTTGAGGCACGGGCAGCACGTCTGGAGGCGCGTTTAGAGCAAGCAGAAAAAGAATTTATACAAAAAGAGACGTATCACAGTCGCCTCATGCAGGACCCTGAGTTTTTAGAACGTGTTGCTCGTGAACGTCTTGGGTTTACTAAGCCCGATGAAGTCATCTTTCGTTTTACTCCTGAGTAATCTATTCTGTTTTTGCGCAGGTTTTATTTGTTGTAAGCTCGGTTCGAAGGTTGCCTTTTAGAGTTTTTTTGAACACTAAAATGATATGCACGATTCGTCTTATACACAGAGTTTAATTGAAGATTTTGAAAAAGCTGAGCAGGGACAAGTATTCCGCTTTTTAGATGTTTTGACGCCATCCGAAGAAGTTAGGCTCCTTGAGCAAGCTGGTAGTATTGATTTAAGCGAAGTTGCGAACCTTGTGGAAGCTCACGTTAAAAAAGCAGATCATGGGAGTCTTAATTTAGAAGGTCTTGAGCCAGCTCCTTACTTTGCACTGCCAGAAAATGGGGGTTCTGAGACTGCTTGGGAAAACGCGCTACTTGAGGGAGCCAAAGCGATCGGAGCTGGGCGAGTGGCTGCTTTCTGCGTAGCAGGTGGTCAAGGGACTCGTCTCGGTTACGATGGGCCGAAGGGCACTTATTCCGTAACACCCATTTCTAAAAAAACATTATTTCAGGTTTTTGCAGAAAAGATTGCTCGTTCAAGTGAACGTTTTGGTGCGCCTATTCACTGGTTTATTTTAACAAGTGAGATTAATAATGCGGCTACTGTTGAGGCCTTTGAAACAGCGAATTATTTTGGCCTGTCCAAAGAGCAGGTGCATTTTATTGTACAGGGATTAGTACCTGCGGTAGATACGGACGGAAAAATTCTTCTTTCCGATAAAAATCAAATCGCTATGACGCCAGATGGTCACGGGGGTTCATTACGTGCTTTGTGTCGAAGTGGGGCTGTGGCTAAGATGCGTGCGCTTGGAATTGATACAATTAGTTATTTTCAAGTGGATAACCCGCTCGTTCAATGTATTGACCCTGCGTTTGTTGGATTCCATTTGCTTGGTCAGTCCGAGCTTTCTTCTAAGATGGTTCCTAAAGCCTATGCTCTTGAAAAGGTAGGCCATTTTTGTGTCCAGAATGATCAAAACGTGGTGATTGAATACAGCGATATGCCGGCAGAGATGCAGGAGGCTAAGACCGAAGCGGGAGCATTGAAATTTCGAGCAGGCAGTGTAGCGATTCATGTTTTTGATCGTGAATTTATCGAGAGCCTTGGAGGCGACGGGGCAGGGACAAAACTTCCGTTCCACCGGGCAAATAAAAAGATTCCATATGTTGATGCTCATGGAGAGGTAGTTATTCCCAAAGAACCTAATGGAGTGAAGTTTGAGATGTTTGTTTTTGACGCACTCCCACTCGCAAAGAATGCCGTCATTATTGAAGCTGCTCGTGCTGAAGATTTTAGTCCTGTTAAAAATGCGGAGGGCGTGGACTCTCCGCAAAGTTGTGCCGAGGATCAGCGTCGAATGTTTGGCGGCTGGTTAAAGGCTGCGGGTGTTGAAATACAAACAGATTCTACGGGACTTCCGGAGACAGTTTTTGAGATCAGTCCTCGTTTTGCTGCGGATAAGGCGGATTTTGTTGCTCAATGGAATGCGTTGTCAAATAAACCTGAAATTAAAGAAGGGCTCATCATTGAATAAAGTTTCGTTTAGAAGCACGCCTATGCTAGATTCTCAGGGACTTAAGAATCCTTCTTTAAAAAGACGATCGAGTCGGACCACTTTAAGGATTTGAGTAAGGCTAATCAGTGAACTTAGATAAAATTTTAAAATGAATACCATAGAACTTATCAAAGATGCGAGCGCTTCAGGCAAGTTGCTCGAGAGCACGGCAAAGAATTTAAGCACTTGGGCTGAGGCTGAGTTTTTGCCCTCTTGGGTTAACGAAAGTATTTCAGAGCTTGTTGAGCAAGGTGCTTGGGAAGAATTGAATGATCGTTTTTATCGCGAATTGGCTTTTGGTACGGGCGGCATGCGCGGTCGTACAATCGGAAAAGTCAGTAGTAAAGTCGAATTAGGCACTTACGATGTATCGGGTGCGCCTGCATACGCGGCGGTTGGCACTAATGTTTTAAACGATTTTAATATCGTGCGTGCGACCATTGGCTTATATCAATACGTAAGTGCGTACCTTGAGGGAATTGGTTGTTATGACCAACCGCGATTTGTGATTGCCCATGACGTACGTCATTTCTCTCGCCATTTTTGTTTACTCGCTGCGTCCACATGGAATCGTCTTGGGGGACAAGCGATCATTTTTGATGGGCCGCGTTCCACGCCTCAGTTGAGCTTTTCGGTTCGAGAGTATAAGGCGCATTGCGGAGCGGTCATTACTGCGAGTCACAATCCGCCGCATGACAACGGGTTTAAAGTTTATTTTCAGGATGGTGCGCAGGTAGTTTCCCCGCATGCGGAAGCAATTGTTGAGCAGGTGCAAGCGGTCACATTGGACGCAGTTCCTGATTTCTTAGAATTAGATCTTTCGAAGGTAATTACTTTAGGCTCAGAGGCAGATGCTTTGTATCTCGAGGTTTTAGATTCTGTGGTGCTCGATCGTGAGGTTTTAGAAAAGGAATCTTTAAAGGTGGTCTTTACTCCTATTCATGGAACGGGAGCGATCAGTTGTATTCCAGCCCTTAAGGCTTTAGGCGTGGAAGTGGTTGAGGTTCCAGAGCAGGCCAAGCTTGACGGTTCTTTCCCAACGGTTGCTTCTCCCAATCCTGAAAATGCAGAAGCGCTTGAGATGGCAATTGCGAAGGCGAAAGCAAGCGATGCTTCAGTTGTGTTAGCAACAGATCCAGATGCTGACCGTATGGGAGTAGCAGTTCGTGATTCTCAGGGTGAGCTCGTTTTATTGACCGGAAATCAAATTGGAACTCTTTTGGCAGAATACCGCATCGCTAGTTTAAAAGACGCAGATATTTTACCTGAGGATGGAAATGAAAATGCCGCGTTGATTAAAACCTTTGTTACTAGTCCAATGCAAGAGGCAGTCGCTAACTGGCATGGGATAAAGGTAGTCAATACGTTGACTGGTTTTAAATGGATTGGAGAAAAGTTGGCAGATTATGAGGCTTCGATGAAGGCTGCGCTTTATGATAAAGAGGGCTTAGCGCTAGATGTGGATGCGTGTGATTTATGGACTCGAGCAGAATTGCTCATGGATTATTCAACTTTTTTCGTTTTTGGAGGCGAGGAGAGTTATGGATATCTAGCAAGTGATCGTGTTCGCGACAAAGATGCGAATTCAGCAGTCATCATGTTTTGTGAGATGGTTGCTTTCCTACAAGCGCAAGATATGACGGTGCCTGATTTTCTTGATTCTCTTTACCTTCAACACGGGTACTATCTAGAAGATACAATCAACATTTATTACGAAGGTGCTGCTGGGAGTAAAAAAATTGCCAACATTTTGGCTTCGTATCGATCCGATATACCTAAAGGGTTTGGTGCTATTGAGGTAACTAAATTTACAGACTTCGGTCGCGACACTATCGAGGATGTGGATGGGAAAGCTATTCCGCCCCAAGATTTCTATTTCATTAAACTGAGTAACGGATTTAGTTTTGCGGTGCGTGGCTCAGGGACAGAACCTAAGATTAAGTTCTATCTATTTGGTCGCAGTGAAGTCTTGGATCCTGAGCAGCTGGCAGCGATAAAATCTGCAACTCGGGATGTAATGGAAAGCCTAAAGACAGCCATCGAAGCAGATGCGCGTGAGCGCGCTGATCGCTAGCGTCTACTCAGCATAGCTAAAAGCGAGTGCGAACGACAACCGATTCGTAGGGCAATTGACCAGGGCGTGGGTTCGCAGGTTTAATCGCTTTGCCGACGGTAACCATCATACCAATAATATGACGTTCCGGGAGATTTATAATTTCCGCAACTTTGTTGGCATCAAACCCAATCATTGGACAGCTATCATAGCCCATTGCTTTGGCAGCTAGCATGATTGTTTGGCCTGCGATTCCGACAGATCGCATTGCTTCATCGCGTTGTAATGCTTCTTTACCGTCATAGAATTGCCCAATCATTGGCACGATCGCGGTCTTAACCGACTCAGGCGCATCTTTCCAGTAGCGTTCCGCGTTTTCGTGTGCATCTAAATCTGCGCACAATACAATTGTTACAGAAGCTTCGCTCACTTGAGCTTGATTAAAAGATGCGGCGCGGAGCGATTCTTTTGTTTCAGCATCGGTAACCGCAACAAATCTCCAGTTTTGCATATTAAAAGAGGTAGGAGAGAGGAGTGCGTTTTCAAGCAATTGCCGTAACTCATTTTCGGTAATAACGTGCTCAGGATCGTAATATTTTACAGAGCGTCGTTCTTTGATAGCTGATAAAGTGTCCATTGGTTCAGACTGGCATTGGTTTCTAGAGTGGCAAGTAAGGATATAGAAAATACGAGTAAGTTTTCTTAGGTATATACGTTAATTACCTATGCAGTTTACTCCGTGCATTTTTTGGTTCCGCAACGATCTCCGCATCAACGACAATGCCGCTTTAGAGGCAGCATTTCAAAGCGGTGCACCTGTCTTAGCGGTTTATATTTGGGATCCTGATTCTTTTAAATCATGGGTTCCTGGTGGTGCCTCCAAGGTTTGGCTTCATCATGCGTTGAAAAGTTTAAGCGAGCAGCTCGAGAAATGTGGTGGGCGTTTGTTAATTCGTATTGGAACTACGCGCTCCGTTTTGGAAGATCTCATTTCAGAAACTGGTGCTGAGAAAGTGTATTGGAATCGTCGCTATGAGCCTCACCTAAGAGAGCTGGATGCCAGCTTAAAACAATTGTTTCGATCACGCGGTTTTACTGTAAAAACTTTCAATAGTGCCTTGTTAAATGAACCGCACACCGTCGAAAACAAATCAGGCACGCCGTTTAAAGTGTACACTCCTTATTTTAAATGTGTGCATGCGCGTCCAGTGGTTCCTCCAGTAGCGGTACAAACAGATCAAGTCCTCTGGCATGCCACAAATTTGGAGTCAGTCGAATTGGATTCCTTAGAGCTGTTGCCAGAAGATGATTGGTGGCAATCCATGATCTCGCATTGGGATGTAAGTGAGGCGGGTGCTCATGCCGCATTAGACACTTTCTTAAAGTCGGCTGTTAAAACTTATGATACAGACCGAAACTTTCCTGCCGTTAAGGGTAGTTCGACTCTCTCTCCCTATCTACAAATCGGACTCATTGGGCCACGTCAAGTTGTGGCAGCTCTTAAGTCTCAAACGGATTTAAGCAAAGAAGGGCCTCACGTTTATTTGAAAGAAATTTACTGGCGTGAATTTGCCTACAACGTCTTATTTCATTTTCCGCATACTCCACAGGAGCCACTGCAAGCTAAGTATGCTGATTTTCCTTGGGAGAAAAACGATGTATTTTTAAAGCGCTGGCAAACTGGCCAAACGGGATACCCAATCATCGATGCAGGAATGCGCCAACTGTACGCTACTGGTTGGATGCATAATCGTGTCCGAATGATCGTTGCTTCCTTGCTAGTTAAGCACTTGCTGCAGG
>CBFHPQ010000009.1:0-48366 GCA_965657865.1 Coraliomargaritaceae bacterium
ATCGCGGGTGCAATAATCGGCAATCAATCGGGCAACACGGGTGAAGGAGCAGCAGTGGGTGCGGTAACAGGTGCAGTTTTAGGCGGTATGGTCGGAAGCGCGGAAGATAAGCGAGTTGCTCAAGCGCGTACCGAGCAGGCTCGTATTCGGGCAGAACGTCGTGCGCACGATGCTGAGCTTCGTGAAAAGGAGGCGGAGTTAGACATTGCTCGCGGATACAGCATTACTGATCAAGAGGTTCTTGAAGCTGAACAGCGTGCAATAGCGGCGGAAAATGAATTACGCAGGAAACAGAAGGAGCGAGCAGAGGCGATTGAACGTCAACGTCGCATTGAGGATGCAGAGGCTCGGGCTCGAGCTGCACAATCGGAAGCGGAGCAATTAAAAACGTATTAAGCGTATTTGTGACAGGCGCTGAGTCTGGTTATAGGTTTCTGAAAGTGCAGGTAATTTCTTTACCTCTCAGTTGAACTCGGTTTGCTTTTGGCTTGTCTTTAGGGGGCTTGAGGGCATTTTCACGCATCAATTATCTAAATTATTATGGAAGAAACACTTATCATACTAAAACCCGACTGCATGGAAAAAGGTTTGGCGGGTGAAGTCATCGGACGCTTTGAAAAAGCGGGCTTTGAAATCACGGCCTCTCGAGTAATGACTTTGGATTCGGCCTTACTGCGTGAGCATTACGCACACGTGGCAGATTTGCCTTTTTTCCCAGAGATTGAAGCGTTTATGAGTAGTCGTCCAGTGATGCCGATGTTGTTGAGCGGAGTGGGGGTTATTTCTAAAGTGCGTGATTTATTGGGACCGACGAATTCTGAAGAAGCACCTACAGGAACCATTCGTGGTGATTTGGGAACAGATCGGATGCGCAATATGGTGCATGCTTCGGATAGTCCGGAGAATGCCGCGATTGAAAAGAAACGCTTTTTCCCTGAGCTTTAATTAGAATCGTGAAGGTTAAAACGGGACTTGGGATTGATAGTCATCGCTTCGTTTCTGGCGAAACGGATCGGGCATTGATGCTTGGTGGTGTAGCTTTTAAGGATGCCCCTGCGCTTGAAGGCAACAGTGATGCCGATGTTATATTGCATGCGTTGACTGATGCGATCAGCGGAGTCACGGGCGTAACCGTGATTGGCGCCGTTGCAGATGCGCTTTGCCGTGAGGGAGTCACTGACAGTGTTGCGTATCTAGAAAAAGCAATTGCGACCCTTAAGGAATGGGAATTAACGCATGTATCCATTGCGTTGGAATGTCTGCGTCCTAAAATCGATTCGAAGGTGCCTGCGATTCAAGCGAATTTAGCAAAGTTATTAAAGCTCTCTGAAGCAGATGTCTGTATAACGGCAACCACAGGCGAGGGGCTGACTGCAGTAGGGCGCGGTGAAGGCATCCATGCGACTGTTATCGTGACTGCCGTTGCGTCTTAGATGGATGCCATAATTTCGTCCGCAAGCCCATATTTGATTGCTTCGGGTGCGGTCATATAAAAGTCGCGATCGGTGTCTTGCTGAATTTTTTCCAACGGCTGACCGGAGCTTTTGGCAAGGATGGCGTTGAGTTCATCGCGGAGGCGCTCCATTTCTTGTGCTTGAATGTGAATATCAACGGCGGCCGCAACCATTTGACCTGAAATCAAGGGTTGGTGGATGAGAACGCGACTGTGTGGATAGAGGACGCGTTTTCCCTTAGTTGCGCCACAGAGTAGGATGGAGCCCATGCTGGCAGCCATTCCTGTGACTATAACAGTGATGGGTGAGCTGATTAGTTGCATGGTGTCATAGACTGCCATGCCTGCAGTGATGGAACCGCCGGGGGTGTTGATGTAAAAATGGATTGGCTTACCTGGAGCATCTGCTTCGAGGAAGAGCAATTTCTCGGTGATGTCTTTGGCCGATTTGTCGGAAACTTCGCCCCAAAGAAAAATCTTACGATCTTTAATGAATTGATCCTGAATACGTGTGCTAGTTGGTTTTTCTTTTTCTGATTTGCTCATGATCGCTGCGGTTTAAAATTTTTTGTACGTAGGAGGTTAATATTTAAGTGTTTTAAGCTTCGATTTTGTCAACTCGTCTTTGGTGACGGCCGCCTGCTTCAGCAGTGGAGTCTAACCATTTGGCAACAATTTTTAGGGCTAGAGCCTCGGGAACGGGACGCGCACCGATGGCAATGCAGTTGGCGTGGTTGTGTACTTTTGTCATTTCCGCAGACCATTCATCCCAGCAGAGGCCACAGCGCACTCCTTTAACTTTGTTTGCGACAATTGCTTCGCCGTTTCCGCTTCCTCCTAACACAATCGCACAGTCTGCTTTCCCGGCAGGTACGGCTTCAGCGGCAGGGCGAATAAAATCGGGATAATCGCAGGCAGTCGTGTCCTGACACCCAAAATCGATGACGGTGTGTCCGCGAGCTTCGAGGAAGTCAATGATCGGTTGTTTTAAGGGGAAGCCGGCGTGATCAGTGCCGATGGCAACAGTTTTAGAGGATGTGTTCATTCCAAAAGAATGAAATAGAGGGTGGGCTTAAGCGCAACCCGTAAGACAGGGAAAATAAAAAAAGCTTGCGCTTGGGGCGGATAACCTGTGTTTTTCGCGGTTTTCCAGTAACAACTAATTTTCATTTTATTATGCCAAGAGAGCACATTATTTTAGAATGCACAGAAGCGCGCGCCGAGGGTAAACCGGTGTCTCGTTACATGAGTACCCGTGATAAGCGCAAACAACCTGATCGGGTTGAGAAGAAGAAGTACAATCGTTTTCTTCGTCGCCACACTCTACATCGCGAGATTAAGAGCTAGTCTTATTTAAAAATCAAAAAACCCGCTTCGAGCGGGTTTTTTTATAGCTGCATTTTTGCTTAATCCTTTCGGGCTTTTCGCCAGTTTTCGCGATGCTTGCGGATCCAATCTAATAAAGCGCGTTCAAATCCAATATCACGCCCAACTTTTTCAGACTCGATCCATTTGTGGCGCAGGATTTCATTTCGTTCAGCTAGAAATTCTTGGTAGACGCTTGAGCGTTTTGCAAAGTCGTGAGAATCCTTGTTTTTCTTTGGATTTTGAGGTGGAGGAGTTGGATATATTGCGGTCATTTGCGACTGAATGTTGTGAAATTTTTTTAAATAAATAAACATCACGTGTTCGATTTATTTTGATTTCACAATTCAAACTGTATCCGAATTAACGACTTTGTCAAACAAGACGCTTGCTAGATTTTGAAATGCTTTAGAGGCGGCAGCATCGGGATCGCTTACTGTGATTGGGATTCCTTGATCGCCTCCTATTCGAAGATTCGGATCTAAGGGAACTTGGGCGAGGAGTTCAGTTTCTAGCTCTTGTGCAGTGGACGCGCCTCCGCCCGAGCCGAAGATTTCTTGGCGGGATCCATCGGGGGCTTCGAGATAACTCATATTTTCAACAACGCCTAAAAGCGGGACGTTAACCTTCTTAAACATACGAGCACCTCGCCTAGCAACGTTGGAAGCTGCAGCTTGGGGGGTTGTCACAATCAGTGCGCCTTCTAAGGGAATGGTTTGGGTGAGTGAGAGTTGGGCATCACCAGTGCCAGGAGGAAGATCGATCAAGAGGAGATCTAGCTCACCCCAGTCTACATCGCGGGCAAATTGTTGAATAGTTTTCATAATCATCGGTCCACGCCAAACAACAGGAGTTTCGTCATCGACAAGGAATCCCATCGACATGGTTGAAACACCAAAGTTTTCCACGGGGATGATTTTATTATTCCGAAGCTCGGGGCGTCCGTTTGCGCCAAGCATCAAAGGAATTGAGGGGCCGTAAATATCGCAGTCTAAAATTCCGACGCGTCCCGCACCTTTATCTTTAAGTAATCGTTGAAGAGCGCATGCGAGGTTAACAGTAACGGTTGATTTTCCAACACCGCCTTTGCCGCTGGCAATGGCAATGCATTTTTTGACTCCCGGAACTGCTGCGTCTGGAGTGGGCGCGGTGTTGTTTGGGTTGGATGTTGGGGTTTGCTTGGGCGCATTAATTTCCATTTGAACATTAACTGTTCCGCAGCCTTCAATTTCGGCAACGCTCTGTTTGATCTCACTCGCAAGTTGCTCTGGGATTTGGGGATTTGAAGTTGTGATTTCAATAACGATTAATACATCTGAATCGTTAATTTTAATTTCTCGAACAAGGCCAAAGGAAAGAATGTCGCGGCTAAATCCGGGATATTTTATGGTGGAGAGTTTTGCGTTGACTGCTTCTTGATTCATTAATGTTCAAATTATGAGGATTGGGCTTAGTTACAATGCGAATTAAAATTTTTTTGCGATTGGTGCGGTTTGAAATTGCGGAAGCTAAGTGAAGCACATTATCTGTTGTGGATGCAGGCGTTTGTTCTCAGATGGGTTATTACAGGGATTACTTTCTTAGGTCTCGTACCCGCATATGGGCAAGAGGGGGTCATTATTCTTCCTGGAATTTCTAGGAATCAGGCGGTTGTTACTTCGATTTCTTTTGAGAGTAGTCGGCCCGAATTAAAGCTTTTGGGTCAGCGTGCTTTTACTTTGCATGGTGGATTTAAATTAGTGGGCACGAGGGATGCGAGTTATGCGTTACGAATGGAGCCTATTGGTCCGACTTCGGTTCAATTGATCATTAAGGAATTGGTGAATGGAAATGGTAAAATCATTATAACCGAACGTTTGGAGGGCAGTGATTTAAATGCTGCGTTTTTAAAGGCATGTGATCGGGCGGTATTCGAGATTTCTGGGAAGCCAGGATTTTTCTCTGGAAAATTGGCTTTTATTGGAAAACGTCGTGGAGTGAGTGAAATCTATACGAGTGATATTTTCTTTCGTTCGGTGCGTCCGTTGACTGCAGATCGCGCATTGGTAACGGGCCCAAGTTGGTCGCCTGATGGAAGCCAATTATTATATACGACTTACTTTAAATCGGGATTTCCGGACATCTATTTGATGGATTTCAAAAAGGGGGTACGGCAGCCAGTTGCGAGTTATAAGGGGACGAATACGGGAGGGCGGTTTAGTCCGGATGGGAAGTCAATCGCAATGGTAATTTCAGGAGGTGCCGATACGGAAATTTGTGTGAGTGATGCTTTGGGTAAAGGGCTGAAATCCTTGACTCGCAATAAGAGCCTCGAGTCGGGTCCGAGTTGGTCGCCTGATGGCAAGCGTTTGGTGTATACTTCGGATGCTCGTGGTAAACCTCAGTTGTATATGATGAGTGCCACTGGCGGTCAATCGAGGCGTATTCCGACACAGATCAGTGGTTTCTGTACCGAACCCACTTGGAATCCTTCAGACTCCAACTTGATCGCATTTACCGCTTCGGTGGGGGGTAGTTTTCAGGTATGTATTTATGACTTCAAGCTTGGTAAGACTCAGATCGTAACTAAGGTTTCGGGCTCTGCAGTTGAGCCTACATGGCTCAACGATGGGCGTCATTTGATTTTTACGCATCGGAGTGGGGCACGAACAACGGTCACTCTACTGGATACGAAGACGGGTCAAACGCATGCGCTACATCGGGCTGGGTTTGGCTCTAGTTCAAGTGCCTCCTTTGTTTATCCTGCGCTTCGCTAAAGATTTATTTTCTTTCTAGCTGGTCGGCTTTAATTGCACGACTCCATATTTCTTGCCCGTCAATATTCATGACGCGTAGTAGTAATTGGCGATCGTTTTCGGGACCGCTTACATCTACGAGGGTGAATTGTCTTTCGACGGTATTAGTGCCGGGCATGCGAAAGAAATTGAGCTCGTCATCGGCTTCTGGCTTTGCGGTCATAGGACCTACGGTGAGGTCGTACAAGTTGTAGCTGTTTGCATGTACGAGGCGAGTGAGTTCGCCATTGGATTTACCTCCGCTGATGAAGAAGATTCCAGGAACGCGGGCGGAGCGGAGCATTTCAAGAAGTTTGTTCTGTTCGTAGTTTGCGCTGCTTAAATTGCTTGGGCTTTCTGCTGGATTTAATACTGGGGCGCCCGCAACTACAATTTTAAAGGTAGCGGTACTCGTTACTAGTTCTTGGCGTAGCCATTCTATTTGTTCGCTTCCTAGAACTGCTGGGAAGCTATCTGAAGTTACGGAATTTATACGTTTGCTTCGAACGTCGAGGAAGATGAAATCCACGTCTGAATAGCGGTAGCGCGTCATGATACCGTTCAAATCTGGGATTTCAACGGGCGACGGCCAAAATGCTTGGAAGGCGTTCTTTGCATATTTTCTTTGGGCGTAAAATTTTCCGGTGTTGGAAATGGCATAATCTGTTTTAGCCCATATTGCAAGTTGAGGCACATTGGCAAGGAGCGATTGCATTTCAGGAAGCGATCGCGCGTGGGTATAGCGGCTCAGATACCCACTTTGGGTAGTCCAGTCAGTTTCCCTTAAAGTTGCGGTGTTGCCCGCCCAAATCATGAGGTCGGGTTTGCTGTCGTAGATGGTTTTAAAAATACTATAATCTCCACCTAGGATGCGATAGGGGAGTTCGTAGCCTTCTTCGATCGCATAATGTGAACCACCAACTGCAAAACGAAAATCAGGTGGCGGGGTTCTTTCATGATAAAAAGCGGGGGTTTTGAATGTGCCGCCTTTATTGGTCAATTTTCCGTTTACCTCTACGGTGTAGTTGTAAGTTTGGCCGGGTTTAACCTTGCTCAATCGGATAGTGGCAGTGTTGGCGGTGGCAGAGTTGGTTTCAATGGGAGTGCTCCAATTTTCAACTTCTTTTTCATCGCGATATTGAACACGGATAATGGATGTGTTTTCGGTTTGTACCCAGATGGTGGCTTCGCGCATTTGCGTTGGCCCCAGCATGGGTCCTGAAATGATCTCAGCTTTTACAAGGGGTGCAACGGTACACAGCACAATCATGCTGATAAAAAAGAGTCTCTTAAAATTCATATTTCAAGGAGGAAGCGGAATTAGAGCGAGTCGCTGTCGCTATTGTTTCCTGGGCGCCTTTGGCTTTCGTGACGGCAATCGGTCATGACTCGGATCCAGAGTTCACGTAAATCAAAAATGCGAATACGGATTTCATGCCTGAATGCATCAAGAAATTCTTGGTTGGGGTGTTGTAATTGACTTAAAAGAGCGATGGTTTGGTTGAGGGCTTCTAAGCTATTTTTGAGATGACAAACAGTCAGACCAAAGTCTCCAAGATCGAGGGCTTGGATGGAAAGTACCACATTGGATTCCGCTTTGTGAAGACTATCAGCGTAACTCCATACTAATTTGCCAGGTATCTGTGTTTCGTTGTGGTTAAGGAAATGTTCCCAGCTTTGCCTTAGATATCGAAAGAGTGCTTTGGAGACGATTATGACGGGGTGTTTGTGTAGGGTGTACGGGGAATCGTCGGTATTCTCGGCATCGATGGCGTCGTCCTCTAGGTCGGGATTACTAAATTCATCCGTCATTGAAATGTCATTTGCATCCCAACCCATAAGAGATGCTATTTCATCGAGGTGGTTGGGGTTGTCCTTCAGAGAGTTGTAATATGAAAGGAATTTGGCGGCATCTCGGTCGGCACGCTGTAAGTAATTTCTCCACTTAGATTCACCCCAATGCGAACCACTTGCAGGTTCGTCCCAGTTGCTTTCAGGATTTTCGAAATTCGGTTCGCTCATAAGCGTCAGTTGATTATTGGTCTATATTTGAAGGTCTCGTATTATAAATCAATATCCTTTTATTCTTATTCTCCTTAATTGTGGATTTTTTGTCTCTTTCGGAGTTTTTTGGGCTTTGCCTTTTACATGGACGGAATAGAATGCAGTGTTGTTGTACAATTATTCCTATCCGATTACATCTATTTTATGAGTGAATCTATTTTTAATCTTAACTGTTGGTTTGAAGGCCATGTTCAAGGCGTGGGTTTTCGATACCAAACCCTTCAGGTGGCGAAGGCTTATGAAGTGACGGGAGTGGTTCGTAATTTAGTGGATGGGCGAGTGCATTTAGTGGCAGAAGGGGATGAGAAAGAAGTGCGTGCATTTGTTGAAGCAGTGAGGGATGAGTTATCGAGCTATATTAAAGATCATGAGATTAAAACAGACTTTGGGGCTCGGAATTTTAAAGGCTTTATAATTGATCGTTAAGATGTCTGGAATTGCGGTACAGATCGAAGGACTGGTTAAAGATTTCTCGACTGGAATCAGCGGGAAGAAACTTCGAGCCTTGGATGGATTAAGCCTCAAGGTGGAATCGAATCAAATTTATGGCTTATTGGGACCAAATGGATCGGGTAAAAGTACGACTATTAAACTTCTGTTAGGGCTTTTGCGTCCATCTACTGGAACTAGTTCAGTCTATGGTTTTAAAAGTGGTTCGATTGAGGCTCGTGAGCGCATTGGTTATTTGCCTGAGGCGCCTTATTTTTATCGGTATTTGAGCGGTCGAGAATTGGTGAATTATTATGCGCGAATGAGCGGTTTGCGAGGTGATGAAAAAGGAGCACAAGTTGAATCGGTGCTTGAATTAGTTGGTATGCGTGAGGCTGCGGAGCGTAGGGTGAGTTCCTACTCTAAGGGTATGTTGCAGCGTATTGGTTTGGCGCAGGCACTCGTACATGATCCACAATTAGTGATTCTTGATGAGCCTACTGCAGGCGTAGATCCGATGGGTACAGTAGCGATCGCTGAAATCATAAAACGTTTAAAGGCTGAGGGTAAGACGATCTTAATAAGTTCACACCTGCTATCTCAGATGGAGGGTTTGTGCGATCGTGTTGCTATTCTACATCGAGGCCGATTGATGTGTGAAGGTTCTGTTTCGGAGTTGTTGAATGATGGTTCAGTGATGAATTTCCAGGTTAAGGGTCTAGATGATTCAAAAGAATTGCAGGTTTCAAAATTCATCGAATCTTTGGGAGGATCTGTTGAGGGCATTGAACCTGCGCGTGCTCAATTAGAGGGCTTATTTAAGGATGTTCTGACGACTGATGGGAATGCCAAAGGTGCTGGAAAGGAAGGCTCGCAATGACAAACGGGATCAATCGCATCTATGGAATTGCGCAACTGACTTTTACTGAGGCAGTGCGGCAAAAGTTTTTTTACGTGGTTCTTTTGATGGGGGTAGGGATGTTGCTAGGTGCGGGGTTTTTTCAGCAGTTTGATTTTGGAACGGAGGAATTGAAGTTTATTATCGATTTTGGTTTTGGAATAATTTTTCTGCTTGGTTCAATTATGGCAATCACGGCAAGTGCGCAGTTGTTCTTTAATGAACTGGAAAACCGAACGGTCCATACTTTGCTCGCTAAACCGGTTCGTCATTATGAATTTATCGTCGGTAAATTTATCGGTATTCAGCTTTTGATGTTAGCGTTTGTCGCGGTGATGTGTGCGCTTTTGGCCATACTTTTGGTTTTTAGAGAATCTTCGTTGTTGGCGCTAACTGGTGAAGCTAGTGGAAATTTGGTTCGCTATGGTGACGTGGCTCTTTTTGGGCTGACTCAGTGGGCGCGTTTTGGGGTTTTATGCGGAATAACTCTTTTTATTGGAAGCTTCGCGCGCTCCTATCTTTTAACTCTCATGCTTGCGTTTATGGTGATGTTAATTGGGCAGCTTCAATATCTGGCTCACGATGGTTATGCCGCGGATAGTTCTTTTTTAATACGGTGGTTATTTGAGGTGGTAATTTTGATTTTTCCAAATCTACAATTATTCAATGTTGGCGATCAGTTGGGCGTGCTCTCAGCTGTAGGCATATCATGGATTACGTTGGCTCAGTTATTGGCGTACGCGAGTGCTTACTGCGGTGCTTATTTAGTGCTCGCTTGGTGGAATTTTAGAAATCGGGAACTTTAGAGAATGCAGTTGGCTGAAATGAAAGTAGCGTTTTTAGGTAAGTCTGGATCCATCGCGGTTGCATTAGTAATTTTGGTGAGCACTTCTCTTTTTTTGCGACCATTGGAGCATGCTTTAAGTAATGAGCTCGATTACCCAATAAAGATTGATGAAATCAGTGAATTGGATGATGCCTTAGGGCAGGGTGTAATTTTAGGAGTGCTTGGAGGATTACGGACTCTTTTCGCTGATTTTGCTTGGTTGCAGTTAAATCAGTGCTGGGAGAGACAGGACCGAGTTGGGCTGAACGCTTATATTCAATTAGCGACCAGTATGCATCCGCAGTCGGAGTATTTTTGGGTCAATAGTGCTCGAATGCTTGCGTATGATGTCTCGCATTGGAGAATCGCCAGTAACGGTGGCAATGAATTACTGGGACCCGAAGCGCAGGAACGTATTCATGCTGAGCAAGCGTTTAGGGCCATTGAGTTATTACATAAGGCTCTCCAGTATCATCCTGAGAGTGCCCCGCTCCGGCTTGAAGTAGGAAAAATTTATCTCAATCGCCTTAAAGATTACGAGCTGGCAACCGAGTGGTTTGCTCGTGCACTTAATTTGAAGGGCGTACCTGACTTCGCGGTACGCGTTTATTCGGACTTATTGTGTAAGTTGGGACGTCAGCAGGAGGCATATCAATTTTTAACTCAAGAGTATTTGTTATTATCTGAGAAGAACTCAGTGCATGCACAGATCCTTTTGGAGCGTATTGATGCGCTTGAGATGAATTTGAATATTCCTCCTGGAGAACGATTGCTCGCTGAATAATTTAAGGGCTATAATTTTTATTTAACATTAACAGGATGGCAAAAAAGAGTACGAATCGTCGAGCAAACGCTCGTTATGTTACCGAGTTACGTCATCGTATTAACGTGGGTCGAGCTGCGGTGGAGGCGCAGGTTGGTTTTTTCAATCGTCAGTTTGGTCAAGTGCCTAGCGAATGGAAGGCTGATGATACGCGAGTGACCTTTGCGGATTTTGCAATTTCTGAACAGGTCGCGTCTGCCTTACGTCGGGATTTTCCTAAGGATGATTTTTGCAGTGAGGAAGGTGGTCCAATTGACGAAGAAAAGGTACTGAGTTCGGATTTTACTTGGGTTTTAGATCCGATTGATGGGACAAATAATTACGCACTTGGATTTCCTGTGTGTGCGATATCGTTAGCACTTTTATACAAGGGGTATCCTGTATATGGCTTTATTTACGATCATGCTTCGTCGTGTTTGATTGAGGGTGGTGATGGATTTGGTTTGATGCAGAATCGCAAGAAGATAAACCGCGATGACTTAGTGGCGGAAGCGCAAGTGATGTTAGGGTTGCATTTTCCAATGCCAGAGACGGCTTTATTCGCTTTAACGCCATTATTAAAAGAGTATCGGGTTCGTTGTCTTGGTAGCGGGGCCTTAACCTTAGCGCATGTGGCTACTGGATACTTGAGTGGTGCAATCGATTTGAGGGTTAAAATCTGGGATATTGCAGCTGGATATGCGCTTTGCCTAGCAACCGGAGTGGAGATGCGATTTATTGAAGCAAATCCATTTCCCCTGAAGACCTTTAGTCCACAGATGGCATACACGCCTTATTATTGTGGTAGTCCTGTTTTAATCGAGTTGATTGAAGGCTGCTTTAAGACTCAGAATACTGGGTATAAAAAAGCCCTTGAGTAGCTTTGGTTAGGCATACGTCAGGGGCTTTGCTAAAATTGTATGCTTCTACGAGTTTTCTTTCTCGGAGGGCGCTTCTTCGATTGACTGCGGCAACTCGTTGGACTCGCCTTGACTCACAGATGCTTGTGGAGGCGTAGGTTTGTCTGCAGGTGCTTCTTTTTCATCCATTGCATTACGCACGCCTTCCTCGATCTCAGAAGTTGCTTTTTTGAATTCACGAATGGATTTGCCGAAGGAACGAAAAAGTTCAGGCAGGCGCTTAGCTCCAAATAGAAGGAGCACGACTAGAAAAATTAGAATTATTTCTGGTGCGCGAAGATTTTGTAAGAAAGCAATGGGTAAGTTTTCCATGATAATAAATTATTCTTTGTCAGGTTCTAAGGACGGATAAATTTTTTCGTAACTTTCACTCTGCTCAGCAGTCGCCTTTATAACAACATTGTTTATTTTGGGAGCACCCTCAAGAATATCTGCAATTTTGAGATGCCCAAGATCTTGCGGTAAGCCCTTAAGAACCGCGCTTTGCATTTCTTCTTTATTGTTCACTATGAGATAGCCGTCGCCTAATTCTTCGCCATTTCGAATCGTAGCAATTCGAGCGATCATATCAGTATGCACAATTATCGGCCGAGTTTCTTTAGCTCCTAATGAAGTAATGGTCTCCACCTCAGATCCTTCAGGGATATCATTGTAGCTCGTACAGCTAACTAACGCGGAGAAAAGCGCTACTGTTGCAAGGCAGGTTAATGTTTTTAATTTATTCATATACAAAGCTTAGTCATTACCAAATTCCTTTTTTAAGCTATCCATGCCTGGTTTGTCGAGATTGATGTCACCTTCAAAGAAACCATGGAGTTGGCGAATACGAGTGGGGTGTCTCATTTTACGTAACGCTTTTGCTTCAATTTGTCGAATGCGCTCACGGGTTACTTTGAACTGGCGTCCAACTTCTTCAAGTGTTCTCGAGTACCCATCAATGAGTCCGAAACGAAGGGATAGGACTCGACGCTCGCGTGGGGTAAGGCTGTCGAGGACATCGGTTATCTTTTCCCTCAAGAGACTATAGGCAGTCATGTCGTAAGGATTTTCTGCTCCTTTGTCTTCAATAAAGTCTCCGAAGTTAGTGTCATCTGAGTCACCTACTGGGCTTTGCAATGAAATCGGCTGCTGTGCCATCTTCATTATCGACTGAACGCGTTCTAGAGGAAGGTTCATCTCGTCTGCAACTTCTTCGGCAGTGGGTTCATGTCCCAGTTCCTGTAGAAGCTGTTTCTGTACCTGCATCACTTTATTGAGGGTCTCTATCATGTGAACAGGAATACGGATAGTACGAGCCTGGTCTGCAATAGAGCGTGTGATTGCTTGTCGAATCCACCACGTAGCGTAGGTGGAGAATTTATATCCGCGACGGTATTCAAACTTCTCGACCGCCTTCATGAGACCCATATTGCCTTCTTGAATGAGGTCTAGGAATGAGAGTCCGCGATTGGTATATTTTTTTGCGATCGAAATAACAAGGCGAAGATTGGCTTCCACCATTTCAGTCTTGGCCTTGTGCGCATCGCGCATTCCTTGGCGAACATCGCGGATGAGGTCATGCAATTGACGCGGGTCAATTTTGAATTCGATTTTTATGGAATCGAGACGTTTTTCGATGGCGGGGACGTTAACTTTTTTGCGACGTCTTATGGTTACCTTATCGACGGTTTCTAGATCATCAAAGAGGTCTTTGAGTTCGCGGTACGTTGGGTTCAGGTCTTTGAGGAAATCTTCAAAGATCTTAAGTTTTAGGCAATATTTGCGAAGCACGAGACGCAGTTCTTTCTCGTATTTCTTCATCCGAGTGTTGGCGCGCTTACGGTTGCTGTCTTTTTTAGCTTTCTCAGCCTCGGTTTGACTATCCCATGCTGCGTAGATGCGTTTTCCAATTTTGTGTGCTTGTTCCAAGAGTTTTGGAAGGCTGTTAAAGTACACTTCGCGGCTTTCGATTTTTTTGTCTAGGACGACTCTGTCGAAGCGTTCCTCTCGGTTGAGGAGCTTTCGGATGATTTCATTCTGAAATTCTAGCGTAAGGGCAGTCGAGAAGAGGGCATCTTGAGCGCGTAGTTCTGCGTTTTCAATGCGTTTAGAGATGGCGACTTCTTCTTCGCGGGTAAGCAAAGGCACTTGCCCCATTTGCTTGAGATACATTCGTACGGGATCATCCAGAATGTCGTTTTGAGAGCTGCGAACTTCTTTTTCTTCGTTCTCTTCTTTTCGCGCTTTGAAATTCTCAACTTCGCTGTCGTCAAGGATTTCAACTTCTAAATTTTGTAAGATGGTGACAACGTTTTCGATCTCGTCGGGATTATTAACACCGTCTGGGAGGGATTTATTAATATCTTTAAAGGTAAGAAACCCTTGCTCTTTAGAAAGGCGAATAAGGACTCGAATGCGTTCGTTGAGTTTCTCTTGGGCTTTTGCGGTGAGGCGTCTTTTACTTTTAGGTGCAACCGTTGCCAGAGCCTCATCTGTAATTTCGTCAATTTCGGAAGCTTTCTTAGCAATTTTTTTCGTAGCCTTTTTGACGGCTGTCTTTTTGGCTACTTTTTTGGTGGCAGTTTTTTTGACCGTTTTCTTGACTACTTTTTTAGCAACCTTTTTGGGTGCTTTAGAAGTCGTTTTTTTAGCAGCAGTTTTTTTGACTGCTTTCTTTGTAACTTTTTTAGCGACTTTCTTGGTGACCTTTTTAGCGGTCTTTTTTACCGGAGCTTTTTTGGCAACTTTTTTTGGCGCAGTTTTCTTCTTAACCGCAGTTTTTTTAGCGGTTGTTTTTTTGGCAGTGGTTTTCTTTTTAGCGGCTGGCATAATTCAGTGGACTATTGGAGGAAATTTTAGATGGATTTATATTTGGATGGTGAATGGTTTGCTGAGCGCTTGCTGTATCAGACGCCTCTCTTTCATGATTTCTAGGCGTTTATCATCTGACAGATGCGCATTGGTAGCTTTTTGTTCCAAATCTTGCTTAAGATTTTGTAAATAATTGCGGCATAAAGATTTTAAGCATTCAGTGATTTGTTTCTTAGGAGATTCTACTTCAAGTTCTCGGATGATGATATCTGCTATAATTTGTCGGTCTTGAGGCGTTTCAAGCAAGTTTTCAATTGCGGTGGTGTCCTCAATTAAACCTTCTCCGAATTCAGCGAGTATGCGTGCTAAGATTTCTCCAACGGGTGAAGACTTATCAAACCATTCATAATCAACTGCATCGGCGACTGCGGGACCGTGTTCTGGATAGTGAAAAACTAGCCAAAGTAATTCCCATGTAGCTTGTGTCAATAGTGAGTCTGTGGATTCATTTTCTATTTTAGGAGCGGAATCTGGGGTATTCAACCTGCGTTTGTTGCGGACTAGTTCCTGTTTGAAGTCTCGGAGGGCATTTTGAGGGTCTACTTTAAGCATGCGGGCGGCTTCTTGGATGTAGTCTTCTTTGGCTACTTCAGAGTTCAGATCTTTGATCAGTTCAAAGACTTGTTTAAGAGCTTTAGTCTTTTCGCTGGTATTTGGAGAACGGTCTTCTGGGAGTGCCTCGGCAACGGTTAGTTGAATTCCGTTTTGAGCGTTTTCGCGAAGGGGATTGAGTGCCTCTGCGCCCGCTTGGCGCAGTAAATTATCGGGGTCTGCTTTTTCTGGTAAAAGAAGAAATTGGAAATCGAGTTCCGCTTTTAATGCTAAGGAAACATAGCGAAGGGCGGCTTTTCTTCCCGCGCGGTCACCGTCTAGTAGACACTCAACGGTTTTCGGGTCGTAGCGCCGCATTAGATGAAGTTGTTCTTCGGTGAGGGCAGTGCCTTGAGGAGCAATCGCAGTGTTGAGGCCAACAGACCAACAGCGGATCGCATCTAATTGGCCTTCGACGAGAAGAAAGCTGTCCTCTTCTTTGAGGTGCTTACGAGCGTGATCCATTCCAAAAAGGATTCGTCCTTTATGAAAGATTGGAGTCTCGGGAGAATTTACATATTTAGCTTCCTTAGCGGGGTCATCACTGGGTGTTTGCTCAAGCTGACGTGCGGTAAAGGCAACAACTCTTCCTTGTACATCTCGAATTGGAATCATGAGGCGCCCACGAAATCGAGATTTAAACCGCCCATGATCGCGTTCATTATCATAGGCATAGAAAAGCCCTGCTTTGTGCATGGCAGCAGTGCTGATGGAATGTTCTTTGCAATGAAGAGCGAAGGCGTTGATTTGTGCGGGGGCGTATCCAATTTTGTAAGATTTCGCGATTTCGAGATCAAATCCGCGCTCTTCTATCCAATATTTTCGAACAGATTCTGCTTCTTTACTTTTGAGAAATTGTTCATGGAACCAGGTTGCTGCAAGTTCATGCAAAGAAAAGATTTGTTTGCGAAGGGAAATATCATCGGCGCTCGGTCCACCGCTTTCGTATTCTAGGTTTATGCTGAACTTACCTGCGAGAAATTCGACGGCCTCAATAAATTCCAGATTCTCAACTTTCATAATGAAAGAGAAGAGATCGCCGCCGTCGCCCGTGCTAAAGCACTTATAAAACCCGCGATCGGGATGCACATAAAAGGAGGGGGTCTTTTCTTGAGTAAAGGGGCTTAAGCCCTTCCATGATCGCCCGGCGCGTTTGAGCTGAACGTAGGGCGAAACCACATCCACCAAATTAATTTGGTGTTTCATGGTATCAATGGAGCGTTGGGCGACTCGCGGCACTAACTAAATTTTTAAATTGTTAAAAGAATGATTGCGACTCGGTGCATTAATTCAGAAGTGCAGCTTCTGCTTCTCCGCGAAGGCGGTGATTGGGTGCCAATTCTAAAAAGCGCTCGTATAAGCTTTTCGCACTTGCAGAATCTTTATTCAGTCGGTCGTAGGCGCGAGCAAGGGAAAGGATAATGTCTGGATTGCGGGGGAAGCGATCGTAGGCGGTCTTGAGCTCAGCGATAAATTGTTTTGGCGGTTTGCTGCGTTGAGCGATGCGAAGATAATCGATGGTATAATTTACGGTGCGCGGGGCGAGACGGATAGCTTCGAGGGCAGAAGTTTCTGCATTTTTGCTTTGCCCGCTTAAGATAAAGGCTTGCGAGAGGCTGCTCCATGTCGAGGGGTTGGTGTTGTTAAGCGCAAGAGCTTGCCAATAAAGGCTGATTGCTCCTTGAAAATCGCGTTGAAAGGTAGCGGTTTCCGCAGCAGCTAGCAGTTGCTCGATGCTTTGGGATTCTGGTGTTAAGGGGGCGCTTAATTCGCTCGCTTCGAAAGCAAAGTCTTCAGAATTTATTGGATCTAAATTATCAAAAGAGGGCGCGGAATCAGGATCTGCGGGTTGGATTGCGATATCAGGATTGTATGCGACTGGTTGATCTTGTAGATCCGGGGTGGTTGGGGGTGCGGTGGATTCAACGGCGGGGGTGTTAGCAAGTGCTTCCATTGCATCAAATTCTTCAGGGGGTATCGATTTTCCTGAGGGGGCGTCGCCCATGGCTGTTTGTGAGTTTGGGGTTTCCCCAGCTGGATTGGTGGTGATAGGATTTGCTTCTAGGGCAGTTTGAATGTCTGCTTGTGTTTTGCGCCATGTTTCGAGTTCACCTCGAGCATCTGCCCAATCGCTTGCGTCAATTGCGCCTGGGAAGCGTTTTTCAAGCATTTCTATCACGCGCTCGGTACCCACCCAGTCGGCGGTTGAAAGTTTGATTTCAAGTAGACCAAAGAGGGAGGTCAGTGCATCTGGGCCGGTTCCTTTGATGGCTTGTTCTAACCATGGTTCAGCGCTCTTCTTATTGTTGAGCTCTAGGAGGAGCGATCCGACTGTACTCGCGGTTTCAGGATTATTCTTTTGCGGATCATTTGGAATCGCACGCAGGTAGGCATTGAGTGCGGCTTGTGTTTTATTTGCTTTTGTAAGGGCAGTGGCCATCTCGAGCCAAGATTGTGCGTTCAATGCATCGGGTTTCAGGGAAGCAATTTTTTGCAAGGTGGGTAGCGTGTCGTCCCCGATTGATTTTTTTGCTTGGTAAATTTTGAAGAGAAGATCGACGTCGTTGGGTCGATTGAGGGCAATTTGCTCTAGGTAGATGGATGCCATCACTGAATCGTTGTTCGCTAAATAGAGTTCAGCAATTTCCTCGATAAGTTTGCTGTCATTCGGGTATTCTTTAAGCAAGGGTTGTAAAACTTCGAGCGCGTTTGCGTAGTCTTGATTTGCCGCAAAATTTTCGGCACTATCGATTTGTTCTTGCCTCGCAACCTCTGGGTCTGTGCAACCAGTAAATAGAAATACGACGAAAAGGAGGCTTTTGAGGAAATGTTTGCGAATAGAGTTTACGTTTGGCATTTTCGGTTTCTCAGTTCGTAATTTTGTGGTGAATGTAATGAAGCTAATTTTATCTCTAAAAGACTTACCTGCTCGGAGTAACTGTCAAGGGGATAGGTTCGCTGGAATCCGATGTTTGGCCATTTTGTGGGTTTTATTTCATTTTATGGGATCGAATTCTCAAATAAATGCGGAGACGTCTGTAGCGGGTATTGTTTGGGAGGCAGCGGTGCTGAGCGAGGGAGATTACTTCGGGGCGGTCGAAGCGTTATTCCAAACTTATGAAGGCGAGCCGAATAAAAAGGATGCTTTAAAGCCGCAAGCGAGTCGTAAGGTTGGAATTAAGGTGAATTGCCGTAATGGGGTGGGACTTTCAACACCCCATGGATTAATTCGGTCGGTGATCAATGCCTTGGTGAAAAGGGGCTTTGAACGCAGCTCTATTTTGATTGTGGACCGTGACAGCTATGCGCTGCGTTTGGCAGGTATTTTGCCTTCATTGACGGTTAAAGATTTGCTTTTTGAAGGGTGTCCCGTTCTCGCGCTGGATACGAATGAATATTTTGCACCGGACTGGTTTTACGATAGCCCATTGCCTTCGCAATTTATGGCGAAGGAATCCGCTTCGTTTTCCAAAGGATCTTCCGAAGTTTCGGATGCGGATCGTAAAAGTTTTTTACCGATTCCGTTGATGTTTGAAGTGGATTTTTGGATTAATTTGCCAGTTGGTTGTGATGATCCAGCGTTGGGAGTGGATGGTGCGTTGGCAAATATGACGCTATGGAACGTGAGTAATAGTCGTCGGTTTTTAGTGAATCAGGCGACGGCTTCAGCGGCGGTTGCTGAAATTGCGGCAATCCCAGAATTGGTTGCAGGGGCGGAGTTGCATTTAATGCCGATGGATTATTACCAATTTATCGGAGGGCCGTCTTATAATTCTCTTTACACTGATAGTAAGCCAGTGCTTCGACTGAGTGCGGATCCAGTGGCTTTGGATCGTTTATTAATTGAGGATTTAAATGAACAGCGTCGAGTTTCGGGGTTTCCTGAGATTATTCCTTTACCGCAACAATTATCATTTGCAGCGAGTCTTGGGCTTGGGGTTTTTAAAATGGATGCGATTGAGATTCGTAAGGTGTCGATCGAAAATCTTTATTAAAATCCTATTCTTTAGAGAATCGCCTTGAAATTAAGGTAAAAGCGTTTCTTTTGTTAATTATGCAAATTGCTGATTATTATCCAATTCTTGTTCAACTGGTACTCGTGCTTGGCATCGGAGTGACTATTTTGGTGGTTTCGCATATTTTCGGGCAACGTGCAGTTGGGAGTGCAATCAAGGACTCTCCCTACGAATGTGGTATGTTGGCTAAGGGTTCTTCGCACACTCGCTTTGCAGTTAAATTTTACGTAACTGCGATGCTGTTCATTCTTTTTGATATTGAGGTCGTTTTCTTAATTCCTTGGGTGATGGTTTTTAGGGAATTTTTAGCGGCACAGTTACCAATTTTGCTTCCTGTTTTTTTCTTCCTCTCGGTGTTAGTTTTAGGCTTGGTCTATGAGCTCCGCAAAGGTGCGATTGAGTGGGAAAAATAATTTCCTGAACGCGTTCTAAGCGAGGGAATCTATTTACTTTATCCTAAGTCTCTCAAGGATTGTTACGTCGCATTTCAACGCGAGTGGTTATTCTTGTGATTTATTTTGTTTTGTTATTAACTTTTTCCTATGCGAATAGATCGCCATATCGCACGCAATCGTGTCATTGATTTAAAGAGTACTAACTTTAAAGATGCCCTCGCAGAGTTGTTGGATGTTTGCGATTTCTCAAAGGAGAAACGAATCTCTAAAAATGGGTTGCTTAAAAAGTTACTCGATGGTGAGAAGCAAATGACAACCTATTTGGGTGGAGGGGTGTCTTTGCCGCATGCGCGAGTTCGTATGAAGCGCAGTTATATGATTGCGGTGGGAAGATGTCCCGATGGCTTGCAGTATGAAGGCCAAAAAGAATATGGAGAAATTCGATTTGTTTTTCTTTTATTAGCGGCTGAATCGGCACGTAATTATCTTTATAGCTTGGCATCCCTGGCGCGTGTTTTCCAAGATCGCTCACAGATGGAGTATCTTGCGAGTGCTCGCTCGCTGGATTCTTTTCGGGGTGCGCTGAAGTCGGTATTTAGTGGCGAAAGTGCACATTCTCCGCGGCTGCATAATCGTTTTAACAAGCTTATACTTAAGGAGACCGCAAAGATTGCGCGCGGGGCGAAGTGTAGTTCGGTTCTCATTTTTGGGGATACTTTTGGCGGGGGTGTTGAAATAGAGACTACTTTTAAAGATTTTAAGACGGTATTGATAGCGCAGGGGACTTCTGACATCGCTACGGAGCGGCCAGAAATTGACGCAGTCTTATCACTGCGAGCATTTAGTAATCACCGTTTTTCGCAGTTGCGGAGTGCGGTTTTGATTGGTCTCACACGCGGGGTTTTCTCAAGTACGGATCGACTGTGTTGTGTGGGTGGGATGCCTCAGAGTAATCAATTTGACAGTATTACGGTGGTGGATGTAGAGCGTGAGTTTAATACAATGCTCTTCCATAAATCGGAGATGCTTCCGAGTTCAGTCAAGCCGGAGGTCATCGAACGGGTATTGGCGATTGCGACGGAGTTAGCGGTGGAAGGTCGCGAAGGTCACCCAGTAGGATGCTTATTTGCGCTCGGAAATGCGGACCGCATCTCAGAGTATACGAAGCCTTTGATTTTGAATCCTTTTCATGGGTACAAGGACGAGGAACGCAATATTTTGAGTCCGTTTATGGATGAAACGGTGAAGGAATTATCTTCAATCGATGGTGCCTTTGTTATTCGAGGTGATGGAGTTTTAGTTTCTGCTGGAACGTTGATTCATGCGCCCGATTACTCGCATAATCTTCCTGGTGGATTGGGGAGTCGTCATGCTGCGGCGGCCTCTATTACGCAGGCGGTTGATTGTCTCTGTATTGTTGTTTCGGGGAGTACGGGTCAAGTAACGCTCTTTCGTCGAGGGGAAATGCTGCCGCTGATCGAAAAAGCATTGTTGCGGGATAGCTAAAAGAAGGCTGCGGTTGAGGGTTGATTGTTTCCAGACTCTAGCTTTGTGTGCTTATTAAGAAAATTTTGAGATGACTGCCCGTATTGCCAATGCCTTTGCCCAAGCGAAATCTGAGAAGCGCGCTTGTTTTGTTGCGTACCTCTGTGCCGGGGATCCGGATTTTGAGACCTCGTTGGAAGCGTGTCGCGCCCTGATTGAATCGGGGGCAGACATTTTAGAATTAGGGGTTCCGTTTTCAGACCCTTTGGCGGATGGCTTAACGAACCAATTGGCTGCGCAACGAGCGCTGGAAAGCGGAATGACTTCGGGGCGTGTTCTGGAATTAGTGAAGGCGATTCGTGTATTCAGTGATATACCGATTGTCTTTTATACCTACTACAATCTTGTTTTTGCGCAGGGGAGTGCCGCGTATGCAAAGGCTGCGAAGGAGGCGGGTGTCGATGGATTACTCACGCTGGATCTTCCGCCAGAGGAGGCAGAGTCGCACATGGCGGCTTGTAACTCGGAGGGGCTTCAAACGGTTTTCATAGTGGCCCCAACAACTCCAAATGTTCGCATTCCAATCATCTGTGAAGTAACAACTGGATTTGTTTATTACGTTTCTCGTGAGGGTGTTACTGGTGAACGTAGCTCGATGGCGGAGGGTATTTCCGGTCGGGTGGAGGCAATTCGTAAGCATACGGATTTACCAGTTGTGGTAGGGTTTGGGATTTCAACTGCAGAGCATGTACAGCAAGTGGGCGCGATCGCGGACGGTGTGGTTGTCGGTAGTGCACTGGTTAATTGCATTGCTTCAAACACTGAGAACGGGCCTGCGGCAACCGCGATGTTGCGTGAAAAGATGCGTGATTTGTTGGATTAAGAGCTTACTGAATCGAAGCTCAATTTGGATCTAGTGCGTGTTCTAATAAGCATAATTGCTTATCTGTAAGTCTTCGTTTTGTTTCATTTAAGCTTCATTTTTGTGACGTAATTGACTCATTGGTTACAGATTAGAAACGAATGCGTCGGGTGGTTAGTATTGGGTTGATAAGAAATAATTATCAATCACAACTCCGCAGATATGAGTACGAATTTATTTATGTACTTGTTATTAAAATACCTAAAGCACCCAGCTACCAATGAAATTGCTAACTTCTAATAGGCTTTCTCTTAATTACACTTTCTGCATGCTTTTAACGGGCATCTTTATGATGAACCTGACTACTCTAAGGGCTCAGGACACCAACGAGGCTGTAGTGGAAAATGCGGCAAGTGAAAGTTTTGTCACAGGTAAGATTGTTGATAAGAATACGAATCAGTCTATCGGTGGGGTGGCAGTTCTGCTTGAAGGAACGGACGTGGGTACTATAACAGACCAAGAAGGTGTTTATCGATTGGGCCCTGCCGCGGCAGGTTCTTACACTTTGACTCTTGTTAAGGGTGGTTTCATTGAAACAAATATTACAGATTTTGTAATTTTGGAGAACGAGACGGTGGAATTTTCTTTTGCTCTTTCAACGCGTCCAATCGAGATGTCGGATGAGGTTTATGAATTGCAGGATTTTACGGTGAGCGTTTCCGAAGCAAACGACATGATGGCGAAAATGGATCTTAGGATGTCCTCAAGTGAGGCATTGGAAGTGCTTTCATCGGAAGATTTTTCCAAGTTTGTAGCTAGTGATGTAGCCGATGCGGTAAAGCGCGTAACTGGAGTTACTGTTCAAGAGGGAGGATTCGCAGTCATTCGTGGTTTAGATGAAAGATATAGCAGTACGCTCTTTAATGGGGCTCCCTTGCCGAGTCCTGATCCGGAAAAGCAATCAGTTCCACTTGATTTATTTCCAAGTGAAATCGTCTCTAATTTGGTTGTATCAAAAACGTTTTCACCAGGTCTTCCGGGGAATTCCACTGGCGGTAGCATTCAGATTAATTCTGTCTCTTTTCCTGAGGAGCAGGGCATTTATGCAGATTTTTCCGTGAAAACAGGCTTTAATACTAACGCTGAGGATAAGTTTTATGGAGATGGGGACAGGACTACTGTAGATATCAATTTTTCAGATCTTGGCTCTACATCAAACGAAATTATTGCGGAAGATTTTAATAACCTATCAGGGAGGCTTACGCCAGCGCTGGAAGACGCTAAAATGGACAGGTCTGTGAAATTTAAGATGTCCTCAGTTATGGAGCGCACTCGTTTTTTTACCTCATTGAGTAAATCAGAAAAATATCGCTCTATAATCGGTGAAGAAGAGAAGCGAAAAGGAGTCCCTGGTTTCGTGAATTTTATGGGAACTATATTTTCTAGTGGCGACTTAGCTTTAGGAACTTTAACAAACACTTCTGGGAATTATGATACAATTTCCTCTGTCTTTGAGGATAGGACTACTCTGTACCTTACTGCTGAACGAGATTTAAGCTCAGAGGGTAATCATACTATAGGTGTAGTGGGCTTTAAAAATTCAGAAGATAAGGTAGGAAATAGAGTTTTTACTAATGGTACTTTTGAAAATTATGATCCCAATCGTAACGGAGTTCTCGATGAAGGGGATTTATTAGGAACAGGGGCTGCCGCTCCTGGGCAGTATAAAAATGGATTAGTGGAGGCCTTTTATACAAGTAACATTATTCAAAAGGACTTTGATGATTTTCTCGATTCTTCGCTTTATAAATTAGGTATGTTTGAGGAGCGAAGGGATTTGGAGGTGACCCAAATCTACGGAACACATTCTTTTGATGAGATAGGTCTAAATCAAATACCTCTATTCAAAAAAATTGATACGCTTTCTTTGGATTGGATATTGAGTGACTCGAGTGCTTCCCAGAAAGAGTCTGGAGTGGTTAATGTGGCCGGCTTTCGTCTCCCTGACGGGAACTACATAACAGGTGGGGATACTGAAGAAAGTATTAATGAATTTACGACTCCCTCAGTTTCTTGGCGACTGACTAAAGAGACGCAAAATTTTGGTAGGATTAATTTCGACATTAATAAAGAAAGTTCGGTTTCATGGAACTTTGGATTTACGCAAGAGAAATCGACGCGAGAGTCTAAACAAGAGTACTATCCGCTCGGTAACCGATTTGTTGAATACCAAGATATTGGTAATACAAGTCAAAGTTACTCAACTCCTGAAGGAGCCTCAAATCATACTTACGGAACAAGGCCTACCAGAAGTGTATCCGCATGGCCACAATTGTCGGGGTCAGTTGATCCAGCTGCGCATGCTACAAGTAGCAGAGAAATTTCCGATTACTTTTTGTCAGGAAAATTTTCTTTTTTTGAGAATCTTGAATTAAAGCTAGGGGCACAATATGAAAAAATATTAATGGAGACCCAGACAATTCCTGGAGCTTCTGGGGATAATTTTTTTAATTCGGATCTTCTAAGAAAAGGTAGTGTTTTTGATGCTTCGTCTCCAGCATTTACAAATTATCAAATTTTAGGGTACGACGATGCGCTCGAAATGGACTTTAATGAGAAGATTGATGAAAATCATGTTTTACCATCTGTTATTTTAAATTACCGGCCCAAATCAGGAATCCGTATTCTTGCTGCATATTCGGAGACGGTTACTCGTCCTTCATTCCGTGAATACACTTACCTGACCGCACAAGATCCTCTTACCGGGGATTTCTTTACAGGGAATCCTCTGCTTGAAACTTCCAAATCCGTAAATTTAGATTTTAGAGCGGAGTATTTTAATGACGATGGTGATATGTTTGCAGTGGGTATTTTCGATAAGTGTATCTCTAGTCCACTTGAAAGAACTGTTTTGTCAGGTTCTAATGCTACAGCTGATATTTTATTCAATAATCCAAATGATGCAACCGTCAGAGGTGTAGAATTTGAAGGAAGCAAACAACTGGATTTCTTAGAATTGCCTCTCCTTCAAAATCTATCTTTAGGTTTCAATGTGGCACTTATCAAATCTGAGGTTAAAGTCATGGATAGCATTCGTGCGGTTCATGAAGAAGGTTTTGAGCGTTCTGATGGGGTCACAATAGGTGGTGATTTCTATGCGGATGCCGCTAACGGAACAAGCACTGGTTTTGAGACAAAACGCTCACTCGTATATCAACCCGATTGGATTTATAATGTTTACGCCACTTACGATCGACCTGAGTGGGGGACGACTGCAACACTGTCGGTCTTTTCACAGAGTGATATGCTCATGACGACTTCATTTATTACAGGCGGTAATATCACTCCAGATCGTTATATGGCCTCTTTTAAGGAGGTTAATTTCTCACTTACTCAGGAGTTAAATGATTATTTTACTCTGAGTTTTTCAGCCTCAAATTTACTTAACAGCCGCCGGGAAATTATTTACGATAAAGATATGTTCCCAGATCTAAAGCCAGAACGTTCGCTCACATTAGGGCGTAGCTTCAGTCTATCTTTATCAGCTTCATTTTAGCCCTAGTGGCTAGTTTAATTGATAGTTTTCCGCTTTATTTGGCAAAGGGTTTCGTAAACGGACTTTGTGACTTCAATTTCTCTCAGATGTCATATTAATGTAACCTAGGTGAGTTAGTTTGTGCTCGCTCTTAGAGCATTACTTATAACTTAAACTATCATTATACATGAAAAAATTCTATACAATCGCATTAGCTGCTACTGCAGCAACTTGCGCCTGGGGTTCTACAACTGTCAGTAGCGACATTACAACCGCTACTACTTGGACAACCTCTGGCTCCCCCTACATTCTAGATACTACCATCTATGTTAAAAACGATGCTGTTTTGACTATTGAGCCAGGCGTAATCGTTCGCGGTCAGCCAATCTCTGCGACAAAAAATCCAGGTTCTTTGGTTGTTACCCAAGCTGGAACAATTATTGCCGATGGTGATCCTAACAACCCAATTATTTTTACTTCTGCAGTGATTGATGTAGACGGTGACAATGTTGCAGACCTAGATGGAACTTATTTTGCTCGTTTCACTGGTGCTGAGGCATTTTTAGATGATGATCCATCTGCCTCACCACTAGGTCCAGTCGATGGCAATGGCGATTCTAACGAAAGTTACTGGGGTGGTCTTGTTATTCTTGGCGAAGCGCCCACTAACGTAGGCACTGCTGATAAAGCAGCTACTGACAATCCAACGCCTGCGCTTCATCACATTGAAGGTCTAACAAAGAATAATGACACTGTATACGGTGGTCACAAATTTAATGACAACTCAGGTGTTCTTCGTTATGTTTCAGTTCGTCACGGTGGTGAAGAAATTGGTACTGGTAACGAAATCAATGGCATCACTCTTGGTGGCGTTGGAGCTGGAACTACTATCGAATACTGTGAAGTTTACTGTAACTTCGATGATGGTTTTGAGTTCTTCGGTGGCACTGTAAACACCAACCACCTTGTTGTTACTTATGCTGGTGATGACCAGTTTGACGGTGACCAAGGTTGGACAGGCATCAATCAATACTGGTTTGCTACGCTTCCATACTTCGTTATTGGATCAAAAAATGGTGACAAGGGATTTGAGTTTGACGGTGACGATGGTTTAACAGTTACAGAACACTTAACAGACCAAAGCGGCAATTTCATCAACTTTGCAGACTACACAGTCTACAACGCCACCATTATCGGTGCAGATGCTGCGACTGGAAATACTGTTTCTACGAACGGACAAATCAATTTGAAAGCCAATTTTGGTGGTTCAATTTACACAAGCTACTTCTTTGAAGCAGGTGTCCCTGCAATTGATAGCGTAAGCGCTTCAACGGGTGCACACCTTGTTCAAAACACATTCGTCAGCACTGCTACAGACTTTGTGACCAATGTTAACACAGCGCTTTCAAGTTCCCTTGTTTCTACCAATGACGGCAACGTTGTTTCTGGTGGTGGTTTTGGTGCACCTTTGCTAGTTGGTTCTGACCAAGCATGGGGTGGTACAGCTACTCTCAATCCTCGCATTGGCTTTGCATTCTCAGGTGTTCAGAATTCTGTTATCGAACAACAGGGCGCTGAAAGTAATGATTACCGAGGTGCTTTCGATCCAGACACCAATGTAGAGCTTTGGACAACTGGTTGGACCGTTCTTAACACAAAAGGTGTGTTAGTTGATTAATTTATAAATGAACTCTTTATAATTTTAGAATCAATTCTGCAAATTATAATCATTTAATCATAACTATGAAAAACAAAATAATCACAATTGCAGCTTTAACTGCAATCGCGACTGCTTCGAGTGCCTCTAGCTTAGTTGCGGGTTGGGACTTTTCTCAATCCCAATTTGCCAACACAACTGCTGCTCAAAACGGCATGCAAGGAAGTTGGAGTGCTAATTACAGCTACCAAGGAGATACTACAGCTTCTGCTAACTACAATGCTTCTGCTGCCTTCGGAACAGTTTACTGGGATGGATCTTTTGGATCCTCGACAACAAACTTTACTGCGCAAGATGGCTCCGCTACCGTAGCTGCAAAGACAAGTCCAGTTTCTGGGCTTAGCAGCAACGATTCACAAAGCTTCAGTACGTTTAATGCTAGCTCTTCATACACTGCTTTGACAGCTTCTGGACAGACTGTAGCTGTTAATGCAGTACTAGGTCTTACAGATGATGTTGCGATCACCTTCGCGCTGGACGCTGGCACAGCTAAGAATAGCTGGACGCTCGCGTTTGCTGCGTTGGATACCGATGGTGCCTCATTGGGAGTTGCTGCCTCTACCACTGGTGCTTTCTCCGGTGAACAGACAAGCTTCGGTACATTGAGTATTGGAACAACTGATACAGGATATACTACGGACTTCTCTAGTTTAGGTGACACACAAACTCTATATGTGCGTTTGTCTGCATCTAGCGTTTCTGGAGGAACACTTAGCCTTGATAACGTGGGTTTCAGTGCTGCTGTAGTACCTGAGCCATCAACTTATGCTGCTATCTTCGGTGTGATTGCGATTGCCTTTGCGGTTGTGCGTCGTCGTCGTGCATAAGGGTTTAGTTCTCTAGGACTCCTTTACAAGGCACCTGTCGCAAAGGCAGGTGCCTTTTTTGGGCTTTTATTACTTACAACATCATTTACAAAATTTGCTATGCATAAAGTAGTTAATATTTTCTTTCTTTTTATTATTGTGGGGATGCCATTGTGTTTTTCTGATTATAAAAAAATCTATGAGGATTCAAATTCCTGGCCATTTAGATTGAAATATACCCATGGTTTTAGTCCGGATTATAAAATACCTTTTAACACCAGGCTGACAGGTGTTTTGATACGGATCGAAGCAAACAAAGATAAGTTCACTGCAGTCATTGATTTCGGAGGTGACGGTATTCACTCTTTGCCCGTTGAGTACACAGATTTAATACAGAGGGTAGATGCAATTAAAAATGGCTCAGAAACAAAAAATTGGTCAAATCAAACTCTATTATTGGCAAACAAATCACTTTCTTTTGAGGCGGGTGAAGTAAGAATTTTGAAAGCCCATAATTTAGAAAATTATGATGGTGTAGTTTATGTTAAAATCGATAAAGATAATGTAGAGCACATCAAAGAGAAATTATCTCATATTGATGACACTTACCTGAAAAATAAGCTAGTGGTTTTTCTGCCATCATTCGGCTACCTTGAAAGTGAGCTCATTGACAAGTTACACAAAGAGACAAAGCTTATGGAATTTGCTCTACCGCGTGGCTTTATATGCCGGGCAATTAACATAGCACTTAATTTTAATCCCTCCGAAGCTATAATTGTTACCGATTTAAACGGTAAGATTTTACATAGGAGTCATTAATAACTCACTTTTAAGAGTAATTTAATAAAACAAGATATACTATTTAATTACAGCATTTGCGGTCTTTTACTCTGTTATTTTCTCTTTATTAATATGCCTGCGAACGCGTTGAAATTCCTTTTGAATTTCAACATTGTTTTTATTTTGATCAGCTTCGTAAGTTTGAAGAATGTTTGTGGAGGCAAATCGGTCGCGGTAATTATTAGAAGCTAAAGATCTAGGGGTCTTGGCCTCTATTTTACTGAGCTTCCTGAAATCTATATTTTTATCAAATGTAACTAAATTAGTACTTTCTTTAGTACTGGCATTAATTTTAGCGGTAGTTGTTTTTTCTTTAATTGGTAGAGTTTTGCGATTTTCTATCGCTAATGGAATAGGAGCGCCATTAGCTTGAGTTATTGTCATGGATCCCGTTTTCTCATTCCAAGAATAGTCAATGCGGTTTAGGGCCGCATCATAACTTAAAATAACAAACTCATGTGATGAGTCGCCTCCACTCAGCCATTTCGATTGGTTTGTTTTGGAGTCGTGAATACTAAATAAATAATTGCGCCCTATTTTTACAATTCCAAGAAGCGAAAACCTTTTACTGGCATCATCGATCTTACGAGTCTGTTTGGAAGTCTTATTGTTGGCATAAAGATTAATATTTGAGTGAGGTGACAAAAAAGGTGAATTTTCAACAATACTTGAGCCTTCCAAAGCAATCGCTGAACTTAAAAAACCAATTGTAGTATAGACTAGTAGTTTAAAGCAGTGCGCGCGCTTTTTTGTAAGGATCAATTTCATTAACTTCAGTGGTAACTTAATTAGACCAAACGGCAAACTTCGGTATGTTAACTTTATGTTACACTTAAAAGCCTAAATGAGCCTAAAAAGAATTTTTTATGCGGGCCGTATGGCCGTTTGTCTAGGGCAGTTTACAGACTGGAATTCTAAAAAAATTGAAGTTTCAAACTAGGTATTTGAACTAAAATATTCATTGTGAACACCAACGCCTATTTGTATTGAGTCCATGTACAATACGGTTGGATCGCCCTCATCTGAAATTGTTGTGGTTAGGGAGGGCACCAATACGCCGTTCACGGTTTTATACTCATGTATCCAAGTCATTGTACGATTGTCTCCATGCCAGGACTCAAAACCAACCATCTTGTAGGTCTCTGCATCAATATAAATGTTATGATTGGTTTTTGTTAAGGGATGTGTTGCGGATAATTCAAAAGCGAGAGTTCCTTCAAAATCAACAAGGTGTGATACTTTTAAGGTAGCGCCATCCTCGGTGAGCTGTGCCATCAAAGGTTGTACATTTGAATCTGAGGCAATCATTCTAGCTGCATGTGGATCAAGGATTTCCTTATGAAGCCCAATTTCTCCAGAGAGACGATTTGCGTACCATCCATTCGCGCCATCATACCCTCTTATTAATTGGAAAGACTCGCCGTTCGTATCGTTTTGTTGAAGCGTTACGGTAGCACGTACGAAATTAGGTCGTTTCTTAATTATGAATATGTCGTAGCTTCCCGAGTTGTTTTTAACGATACCTCTAAAACGTACGCTCTCAATCGGTCTCCAAGCGCTCCAGCCACCCATTGCCTGCATATGTTTATTCAAAATGGACTGCGCACTATTAGATTTTCCAACGACTGTATTTAAGATTTTTTTTGTAGGAATTTCTAATTTTTTTGAATTTAAGGTTTGTAAATTAGATTTCCGTTCTTCCTGCCATAGAGCACTTGTAGTGCTCTGCGTTGAGAATTTTGTATCGTAAGCGAAAGTTGTATTTTCAGTAAAAAAGATTACGAGCAGGGAAAGTAAATGTGGGAACGAAATGATCCATATGTTACGTCTAAATTGTTTCGATCTGTTTGCGAGTGGACTCGGCTTAATGTTGGTATCTATTTGGGAATCAAAATCACTGAACTTCATACGTAAAATGATCTCCGTTGTGTTTCCATTTTCAAATTTATAAACAGTTCAATAGGTTAAGATTTAATACCATAAGTGACGGTTTCCTAAAGGCGTCATCAAAAAGATACTTTATCTAAGTTATGGAACTTTCTTGAAACAAAAAAGCCGTCGTACGAGACGACGGCTTTTGTTAAAATAGAATTATCTAAATGGCTTAAACTATTATCCTTGGCTTTGAGCAGCTCGTTCAACACGCGCAGTATAATCTTTAAGATTTTGCTCAAAACGAATTTGTAAGGCGCGTTTTAGAAGTGGGGTGGCATCTACATATTGCCCTTTTCTAACGAGCGCTTGTGCGTGTGCGATGAGAGCGGGCCGCTCACTCTCTGAAATTTTAGCGGCTTGTTCAAAGCGGTTGATGGCCTCGGGCATCATATCCTTTTCGGCATAATAATTACCTAGCTCAATGAGCGCTTCGCCATTTAAAGCATCACGTTCTACAATCTTATTTAAGATTTCTGCGGCCTCGTCTTGATTGCCGTCTGCACGAGCAATTTTTGCCTCCTGATTTAGAAGCGAAAGGTCTTGCTCATTGTTCAGGCTGATTTTTGGATTGCTCCGGATGCCAGCAATCAAAGATTTTGCCTGCTCAAAATTAGTGGAACGGGTGAGGATATTTGCGGCACGCAAAAGAATTTTAGCATCATTGCCGCCTGCCATTTCGGTTGCGGAGAGATAAGCGCTCAAAGCTAAGTCTGGAATCTCATTATTCATGTAGATATCACCTAAAAGAGTGAGGGTAGAGAGTTCTGCTTTGCCCATTCGGCGAACTACTTCTAGGTTTTGGGCAGCTCGTATCGCTTGGTCGTTGCCAATAAAAGCATTGCTTTGGAGAAGCCAGTAATCGCTGTTGTCAGGCTCTTCCTTTAAGAGGGTATTAAAAAGACTGATCGCTTCCTGGTAGCGCTCAGTTTCGATGAGACAACGCGCCAATCCAATCTTCCAATCCTTTTGGTCGGGCTGAATTAAGATTGCTTGGCGATAAGCAGCTTCTGCGGGATAATATTTACCCTCTGTGAGGTAGCCGTAAGCAAGGAGCCCGTACGCACGTCCATCAACTTCACCCAGTTCTAATGCTTTAGAAATGGTGGGAATTGCTGCTTTGAAATTACCTGCTTGAACTTGTACGAGTCCCAAATTTTTGTAGGCTCGTCGGAATGATGGATACTTTTTCGTAGCCTTGATGTAAGAGTTTTCAGCTTCTTTTAATTGCCCTTCTTGGAAATAAAGATTTGCGAGAATAAAATCAAAGGCGGCACTACTCTTCGGTTTGATTTGCGGCTCCAGTTGCTTGATCGCAGCTTTAGGATTTGCCTTAATCAACTCCAACAAACTGCGTAGGGTTTCTTTTTCAGCATCAGAAATCTTGGGCTCATAGCCTGAAAGAAAACCGTAGCTACCAATAAATGAGTTTACGAAGGCTTTGTCTTTCCAGAGCTCGGAGGGGAGGCTTTGCGCTGCCCTTAAAGCCAAGCTCGAGCTAAAGATTATCAACAAACTGAGAAGAGATACGTGAATGAATTGCATGCTGTGGTGGATTAAATTGTTCTATCTTAACTTATGGTGTAGGGAATCGTAACACGTGTACGTGTTTTAACTTTGCGACCATCTTTTTCGCCAGCCGTGAATTTCCAGCCGCGGATAGCGTCGATGGTAGGTTTATCAAAAATGGGATTTGAGGTACGTTTAATTTCAACATTTATAACATTGCCGTTTTCATCGATGATAAATTCTGCAGTTACCCGACCTTGAATGCCTTGTCGCCGAGCGGAAGATGGATAACGCGGGGCTCCTTGGCGGCGCGCAACGGGCTTGTTCTCGAGGTCATTGATGTCAAAAATATCAAGGCTTCCAAGTTCTTTGGCATTAACGTCAAAAGTTGGAAGCGCAAAATCTCCTGAAAGTGAACCACCTGTTCCAGGCTCTAAAGCCATATCTAATTGTTCTAACGAGATAGGCGGCGGAGGCACATCTAATTCAGGGGGCGGTTCTTCTTCCTCAGGCTCAGGCGGGGGCGGCGGTTCTTCAGGCGGTGGCGGGGGTGGTGGCGGAGCCACATCTAAACCATCAATCGATTCGGGGCTTTTCTCGTAATCGATAAACAGTTGCGAAAGTGGTATCGCCATAAAGATTAGTGCACTGACAATAATGCCGTAGAGCGCGCCTTTGTTGAGCGTGCCTTTACCTTTAGGTGGTTGGTATACGGGTGCCATTTATTGTTAAGAAATACGTGCTCGAAAAATTATTTATCGCTTGGTGGAGAAATTGATCGCTTTTGCACCTGCGAGTTTTGCTTCGCCATAAACGCGAGCGAAGATGCCGTGATTAGCGCCTTCATCTGCTTGAATGATTACAGGGAGATCTTCGTTAAGGGTCAGGCGTTTGACGATTGGAGAAACCCCGCTAACTCCGATGTCGCGTCCTCCATAAATGACTTTATTGTCTTTTGTGACCGCAATCAGAATACTATTTTTCTCTAATTGGATGGCGGCAGCGGCTTCGGGCTTACTCACTTCGACTCCAGTTTCTTCAACGAAGACGGTCGTCACAATGAAGAAAATGAGAAGAATGAACACCATGTCGATCATGGGTGAGAGGTTGATCTCAACGTTGTCGCTATTATCTGAGGTTAAGTTTCTGCGCATTGTTTAAAATGATTAGGCGGTTAGCGTGGGGGCTTTCAAAGCACTGGAATAATTATTTAATCGAGGTTCAATTTCGTGAGGCTGAGTGACTCAATGCGAGCAAGCGCTGCCTCGATGGCGTGTTTACGGCGTCGAATAAGAAGAGTAATAAACAATCCGGGAAGGGCGATAAAGAGACCAGTTTGGGTGGTAATGAGTGCTTCAGAAATACCTTCAGCAACTTTAGCGGCTGTTTCGGAACCACCTCCGCTTGAGATTGCTGCGAAGGTTCCAAGCATACCAATGACAGTTCCAAGAAGGCCCATGAGCGGAGCAGCAGCCACCAAGGTATTAAGAAAGATAAGGCGTCGTTCAATAGTGTGCACCATTGACTGGCGAATTTCCTCAAAGCGAGTGCGCACTTGTTTGGAGGCGGAAGCATTGTTTTGTGTGTAACGAATAATTTCCCCCACACGTCCAGTTGCAGTTTCGGGTTCTTTCACCCATTGCGTCCACTCGGTTTCGTTTCCTAGTTGAATATTTCCTTTGTTAAGAAAAAGGAGGAGCTGAATTCCATTTGAGTATATCATTAGCGCGAGGAGGAAAAGAGGAACCATAACCCAGCCTCCACTTTTCCAGATCTCAAAACTTTTAATGAGGATGTCCATTTTGGAATCTAAAATTGATTACTTAAATTGTGTTAGCTCTTCTTTTCGGCGCCAGAAACACCATTAATAAAGCTCACGGCAGCTTGTTCCATGTCTCCAATTTTTTGACGCGCCATTCGGGAGAGTAGCCCGTGTAGAATCAAAGATGGAATCGCAACTACCAGTCCAAGCTCAGTTGTTACAAGCGCTTCTGAAATACCTGAGGATAAACTTTTAGCATCTCCAGTTCCGAATATCGTGATTAGATTGAAGGTCTTGATCATACCAGTGACAGTACCCAGGAGTCCAAGAAGGGGAGCAGACGCGGCTGTCAAAGCCATGAAGGGAAGAAAGCGCTCTAGTTTTGGACGGACGGAAAGAATTTTCTCGTAAAGGATTTCTTCGAGGGTGCCACGTTTAAGGTCATGATGTTCCAATCCGGTGCGGAGCATCTCGCCACCCGCGCCTTTCAAGGTCGCCGCCGCTTGATTTGCCTCTTCCATATTGTTGTTTTGGATGGGCTCTAAAATGGAAAGTACTTCATCAGGCACTGGCGCTTTGAAGCTTGTGATTTCTAAGACTTTCACGAGGCCTACCAACAAGCAAACGAGTCCGAGTGCTATAATGACGATTCCAACGCTGCCTCCCTTAGCGAGGTGTTCTCCAATGGAGTCATTGCCTTCAACAATTTTCAGCGCTTTGCCGAGGGTTGCGTCTAAGGGAATTGCGCCTTCGCCCGTAGTTGCAAAATCACGAATTCCTGGAGCGAAGACTTCGCTTGGGTTCGCAATGGCGGCTTCCGCTGCGTTGAGTTTTGTAATGGCTACACCTGCGAGCTCAGAATCTTGAGAAGCAAAGAAAACGGTTGGGCCAAAGGCTGCAAAGGATCCTGTTTCAATATCTCCATTAGGAGCGAGACCTTTGCCTTCAAAAGTGTATCCGCCAATAAGTTCTCCAAGGCGATCAAGCGCGACATCAATGACATCAATTTGTTTATTGAAACGATCTGCTTGCGTCATATCAGAGTCATCAAGGGCGAGTTTCGCTTCCTCGGTTGCGGCTTCGTAGAGTTGGCGCTCACTGTAATCAATTCGGGTTTCAAAGGAGCGAACGAATTCATCGAGAAGTCCCGCCGCATATTCGTTTTGCGCTTTGTTGGCTTCGACTTGGTCGCGGAGGCGGTTGAGCCCAACATCGCTATTGTCGCGTAAACGTCGCAAGCGTTTGAGCTCTCCATCTTTTTGGCGAACCTCATCTTCCAGTTTAGAGACTTCCCGGATGAGTGGTATTTTTTCAGTAGCGATGGTCTCGCGTGTGCTGTTGAGCAAATCGAGAGCGGCATCGAGATCCGCTTCGGCTTTTTGACTCGCGTTGCTGAAATTTTGTGCCTGAACGAGGGAAGCCGATGCAAGGATTGCTAGCAAGCAGGCCGTGAAGAATTTAATATGTTTTTGCATAATTAAGCTTAAAGTTTAAGATTTAGCGGACGCTTGCAGGGAGATCGACAAATTGAATTTCTTCAGTGCCTTCATAAATATCTAGGAGCTGTTTGATTTGCGCTCCGACGCCTTCCACTTGCGACCATTCCCAGCCGTCGCTTCCGGGCTTACCAATACCAGCATAGCTCCCCGCGTTATCAACGAAGTAAGCGCCTGCGAGTCCCCAGTAAAGAGTAGTAACTTGAATGACCTTCCCGTCGGAAATTTCCCGCGATTCATTGCTCAGGGTGATGGTGGTGTTAAACTTATCTGCTTGGCTTAGAATACCCACTATATTTTGCACACGCTCACCCAAAGAAAGTTTTGTGTTATTAGAATCTTGCGGAAGGCGGCGAATGAGTGGCTTGATTTTTTCTACAAGAGGTTCGGGTAAAGTTTTAACGATTTCTTTAAGTTTTGTTTCTAAAGAACCAATGTTCGATTTAACAACGTTTGCAGCCGCCAATTGGCTTTCTTTTTCTTCGGTCAAATTTGAGCGGTCTGCATCAGCAGCAGAAGCACTTGCCTCTAAGTCATCAATGGCGCTGTTGAGCCGATCCAGTTCGTGACTAAGGAGTGACTGGGTGTCTTGCAAGATGGCTTGTTCGGTGCGCCAGCTTGTTTTTTCTTTAGAAATAATTTGCTGTGTCTCAACCCATTGCTCGAGAACACTGCGTGTATTTTCTATGGATTCATCAGCGATCGTAGGCAACGAAGTCGCAATGCTAATCGCTATTAAAAAGTTTATTTTTTTGGAGTTCATAGACGTGTTATTTTATCTTAAGTAAACTGTTTTGGTAAGCTTATAGCCAGAAAACGGCTATTTCAATGAAGTAGAAAAATTTGACGATTCAGCCTTATATCTGAGCTTTCAATGCAATAAGACTGAGCTTATATCTGCAAGATATATTTAAAGTAAAGAACCTTTTTGTTACTTCTTTATTTGCTGACTAATTATTTTTAGAGCTTTGCTTTTTTTGCAGAAACAATTGAGAGACTTTTGTTACAAAAAGATTACGAAACCGCCTTTCTTGTTCATTTTGAAAGTTAAATGATGCTTGCCCTGATGGTCATATCCGTCGTTCCTCTGTACATGGCTATTCTTTGGAGCTACACAGACGAGGTGAATCACTATGAGGTGCGTACGGCGGGGGAGAGTATACGTTTATACCGTAACGGTGTGCACCATTCGCAATGGAATCCAAAGCGTCCGCTCTCGGGCAGTATTTGGGATTTATTAGCTTTACCAGTGATGCATCGAGCTCAGGGTTCAATACGGACTGCATGTATCTTAGGATTCGGAGCGGGGGCAGTTGCGAGTGTATTGCAAGCGGTCGCGTCAATTGAAGATCTTGTGGGGGTTGAGCTGGACGCCATGCATCTATCAATTGCGGATGGTTTTTTTAACTGCGCGGAAGGTTGTGAACTCGTAGCAGGGGATGCGGTTGCTTGGGCACAGGAAAATAAAGAAACGAAGTATGATTTTGTCTTGGATGATCTCTACTCAGAAGAGAATGGAATTCCGGTGCGCTGTGCGCCGTTGGATTTGGAATGGTTTAATTGCCTTGCCAGCATGGTGGCTCCAGCTGGAGTTTTAGCCTTGAATTTAGTGGAGCCTGAAAAAATTCCACATCTACCACCAATGAAAGTGGGTGAGCTTAAAAAACGTTTCCCGTATCGAAAAATTTTTTCAATGGAAGGTTATGAAAATCGAGTGGTCGCGTTCAGCGATTGTCCGTTTGATCCCGATAGTTTTGCCGACAATCTTAAGCAAACGCTTCAGAATTATCCCGCATGCCGAGGCGTTAAGCAACGGTATCAGATTAAAGATTTGTAATCACACGAAAGGATTACAAAAACTTTTAAGCGCTTGTTTCTTCGCTTTCGATTTCAGCGTAACGCATGACTTCTTCAAGAGTCGTTTCGCCATTTTTGACATGTTCCCAGCCGCTCTGCATGAGCGTTTTCATTCCTTGCGCTACTGCGGTTTGACGAATGGTTCTGGCAGAGGCGCGTTGCACGATGTGTTCATGGATTTCATCTGAAACTCGCAGGATTTCAAAAATTCCAATGCGGCCTCGGAAGCCGAGATTACGACAACGCTCGCAACCTTGTGCGGCTTTGGCGAATGTTCCAAATTGTGCTTCGCTGCGATCAATTTGCATTGTGGCTAAACAACTCTCGAGGTGGAGGGCGTCGTAATTTGCGGGCATCGCACAATTTGGGCAGAGGCGACGAACGAGACGCTGAGCAACAATCATTTCAACTGAAGAAGCTATCAAGAACGGTTCGATGTCCATATCGATGAGGCGAGTCAAGGCGCCTGGAGCATCGTTGGTGTGCAAGGTACTGAGAACTAAGTGACCAGTAAGGGAGGCTCGAATCGCAATATCGGCTGTTTCGCGATCGCGGATTTCACCAACCATAATCACGTCGGGATCTTGTCGAAGAACGGAGCGCAAGGCTTTTGCAAAAGTTAATCCAATATCTGGATGAACTTGAGTCTGATTGACTCCGGGTACTTCATATTCGACTGGATCCTCGACCGTAATGATACGTCGTTCAGGTTTATTGATGAGGCGAATGTAAGCGGTGAGCGAAGTGGATTTACCCGAACCAGTAGGGCCAGTGACTAAGATAATTCCATGTGGAGAGGCGAGGGTGCGAGTGAGCTTAACTTCTTCCTCTTTAGAAAGACCTAGTTCGCGCATTGAGAGCGGTTTTGATTTTTGGCTTAAGAGACGCAGACTAACGCTTTCCCCGTACATAGTGGGGAAGGTTGAGATACGAATATCGAGTTCGTTATCACCAGCGCCAAAAGAGATACGTCCATCCTGAGGACGACGTTTCTCAGAAATATTGAGTTTCGCCATGATCTTGAGTCGAGAGATAATGGCGCCTTGAAACTTGATAAGATTGTCTGGTACGCGGACGGGGACGAGTTCGCCGTCAATACGGTATCGGATTTGAAGCTCTTCGCGAAGTGGTTCGAAGTGAATATCAGTCGCGCGATCGCTGACTGCTTTTTGCACAACTTCATTGACAAACCGAATGACGGCGGCGTCCTCATCTTCTTCGTTTTCGGCTTCGGCATCTACGCTGACAATGTCAGATTCATCGAGTGAATCTGCTCCAACTCCAAATTGTTGGGTAATGGTATTGTTAATGAGCTCGGGATTTCCGAGAAGCCATTCGGGACGTCTTCCGCTGATGGCGTAGATCCATTGATCCATTTCTGATTCAGGCGGCCAAAGTGTTACCAAACGCAAAGGGCCTTCCGATTCAGGGGTATCGTTTTCTTCTTCGGCGCGCGCAGCTTTAATTGGGAGGCATTGGTAGGCATGAATGAGGCGAAGCGGGAGAGTTTCGGTGGGATTTTCAACAAGCTCAATGTCCTTAATAAGCGGTAACTTGCAGTGGCTTGCTAATTCTTCCAACAGTTGGGCATTAGATTTATTTTGCAGAGTTGCAGCTAACTCCAAGCGTTCGGCGCGCGGAAGCTCCGCGATTTCGGTGCGGTTATCTTCGCTAAGTTCGGTAAAGAGTGTGCTAAGGTTCATTTTCTAAAACTATACCTACGGTGAAGTATTTACTATAAGTGAGCAATAATTAAAGACAAACGTTGGGTTCATTATCCCAATACTCTTTTCCGTAATTAAAAAAGAGTTCGTCTCCAGGAGCAATCGGTTGAATGGCCTCAAAGCGTGCTGTTTTCCAACGGGTGGAGGTGATCAAGAATACGTTTGGCATTGTATGCGAGTGATTGATGTAGCGTGTGTAATTTGCTCGGGGACCTTCACCAATAATTATGTGGTTGTTACAGACGTACAAAACGTAATCAGAGGCGGTGCGTTTGGAGTCATTGAAAGCTTCGTTATCAAGAATTTCCCCCGTGTAGTAACCGATGGTGTCTTCAATTTCAATGTGGACACGTGAAAATAGTCCGCGCCCAGCTTGCGGGATAGAAGAAGGGCGTACTTCAAAATGATCTGCAGTCCATGTTTTTGGCATTTAAAAAAGATTTGGGGCTTAGGAAATTTCGACAGTTTTGAGCATTTCATTCAACCAACGACGGTGGGGTCCCGAGAGTGTAAGCGAGTCGATTTTTTGAACCTGGATCCACTCATGGGCTTGTGGTTTCTTAAAATTTATAGGGGGTGTTATTTGATAAATTGTTTCGGTGATGCGTTTATTTGTGATGCCGCGTTTTTTGACGGCGAGGGGTTGCGCGTCGGGAATTTTCAAGCCCAGTGCTTGTACGGTGGGAAGCTCGTATTGTCCTGCTAATTGAGGGGCATCATCGGCAATTCTATGCAGCAGGATTTTATCTTCCTTGTTTACGAGTGCTCGGTCGATGGCGATTTTATGAATGGCAGTGCGCTCGATGCGAGGGATTGAGATTGTGTGGAGTGGGTCGGTGTCTTTGGTGGCGCAAAAGCTGCGGACAGGGCAGGCAGGACAGTTCGGTTTTTGCTTTGTGCAGAGTGTAGCCCCGAGTTCCATCATCGCTTGATTATGGTCGCCAGGGGTTTGTTTATTTAGGACTTCGGCGGCCAAAGGGGTGAATGCTTTGACGGCAGCCCCGTTGTTTTTAAAAGTTCGGGTGTCATTCGTGAGGCGCGCAAGAATACGGACGACATTTCCATCAATGACTGCGGCGGGATAATATTGTGCGATGGAAGTGATAGCGGCGGCAGTGTAGGGGCCAATTCCGGGGAGCGCTTGCCACTCTTTAGGGGTAGCGGGCTTGCTCGGAAGTTGTAAGATCGCTTTGGCGAGTTTGTGGAGGTTGCGAGCGCGACTGTAGTAACCGAGTCCTTCCCAATGTTTTAGGACTGCATTGGTGGGTGCGTCTGCAAGGGCTTGAAAATCTGGAAAGCGCTCCATCCAGCGTTCAAAATAAGGGAGCATGGTTTTAATCTGCGTTTGCTGAAGCATGAGTTCAGAAACAACCGTGCGATAGAGGCTAGGATGGGTGCGCCACGGTAAGGGTCGATGATTCGCTTGGTACCAGACCGCAAGGGATTTATGAAAGTCGGGGATTTGTTTAAGAATCTGCATTTTGCAGCTTTAATGGAATGATTCGTCGCTGTGGGTGCAACTGTGAACGTGCTTGCGATTCGTTCTTTATGCGCTTTCTCTAGTTTGAATGCCAAAAAAATCTAACTCACAGACTCAGGACGACGGTCCGAAAGTTAAAACAATGTATACCATCAAGCTTGAGGCGGAGCAGATGGAGCGATTGGGTGCGTATTTAGATGCGGGGCAGGGGGGTGCGTGGATGCACTACGAGGTCGCTTACTCGGAATTTGCGTTTAAGGGAGAGAAGGTCAATGTGGTGGGTTACCAAAGCGGGAAGTTGGTAGTTTCGGGTAAAAAAACTGAAGATTTTGTGCGTGATATTTTAGAGGCTGAAATCACGGGCGATCCTCGTTTGGGCTATGATGCGGTGCATCACCCTGAGTGGTTTGAATTACACGCTGGTTGTGACGAAAGTGGTAAAGGGGATTTATTTGGACCTTTGATTACAGCCTGTGTGGTTGCGGATGGGGAAATGGTTCGAGCTTGGATGGAACTGGGGGTTGCGGACAGTAAAAAGCTGAGCGACAGTAGTATTTTAAAATTAGACAAAGAAATTCGTAAGACCAAGGGCGTAGTGATTCAAACTGCATTTGCGCGGATGGAAAAATATAACGAACTCTACAATAAATTTGGTCGTAATTTGAACAAGCTTTTAGCCTGGTTTCACGGAAAGTCGCTCAATGCTGCTTTGGATGAACGGCCCGCGCCCTGGGGTTTACTGGATCAATTTACAAAGCAAAAGATTGTGGATGCGTACGTAAAAGATCGGAAAGATTTTCGCTTGGAGAGTCGCACTAAAGCGGAGTCTGATCCGGTAGTGGCGGCAGCTTCGATTGTGGCGCGTGCGGTGTATGTACGTGAAATGAAACGGCTTTCGGATCTAGCGGGTGAGACTTTGGTTAAGGGCGCAAGTGGTAAGGTTTTGGCGCAGGCGAAGTCTATTGTGGAAAAGCATGGAGTGGAGACTTTGAGTCAATACGCCAAAATGCATTTTAAGACAGCATACGAGGCTCAGGGTTTAGAACCGCCAGCAAAGCCTTCTTGGTCGAAGTATTAATTTTTAATTAAAATTTATTTATTCCCAGGTAACGCGAATGCGATAGAAGCGCTTGGGGTTAATTGCTACATTAAGGGTATCGCGAAACGATTTTATAGTGCCATCTCCAGTAATTGAATTTCCGAGGTTTTGCCAGTTTGTAGCTTCAAGGCCTGAATTTACTTGTAGTTGATAGGTGCGTCCCTGCAGTGTTTTTATCTCAAGGGTAAGGACTTCTTGAGAGTTTACTGAGATGGTTTCGGGCTTAAATGTACTGTTCGCTGAAGTTGGATTTGTTCCGCTGAGGTATTCTTGAATGTCGCTCAATCCGTCGCGGTCGCGGTCGCCTTCGCCATTCGATGAAAGGTCTGAAAAATTGTCTTCTTCCCACCAGTCGGGTAATTCATCGCCGTCGGAATTTACAATTTTCGTGAGGTTTAAAATGCCCCCTGAGACACTTTTCCCCTCCCATGCCGTCGAGGGGGTTGTGTTATTTAGAATACGATGAATGCGTTCCTCAACGGTGTCCTCTGGGAAGTTGTGAGCGGCCATTGCAACTGCAGCACTGACATACGGAGTCGACTGGGAACAGCCACTTCTGAATTCGTAACCATTTCCTGATATTGCGGCAGAGTAGATCGCTCTGCCAGGCGCGGCTAAGTCGACATTCCTTAAACCATAATTTGAATTTCCATAGAGGCCGTGCGTAAGATTGCTTCCGCCTACCGCGATGATGTTCGAAACCTCGTAGCAATCTGGGTAGGTTTTGAAGAAATCTAGGTCTGAATTTCGGCCTTGATTGCCAGTGGCGGCGCAAACAATTACTCCAGCTTGATTGAGTTGCTCGATCGCTTCTTTTTCGCTTTGTGAATAGATTGCTCCGCCAAGCGAGAAATTATAGGCGACGATGTTTGCCCCATTATTTTTCATTGCGGTGACGTAATTAAGGGAATTTAGGATAGCATCGCTAGAGATATTACCATTCGCATCTTCTACTGCTAGAGGTAGGATTTTAGCCTTTGAGAAAGCGCCTGTTATTCCGATTTCATTGTTAGTTTTTGCTGCAATGATACCTGCTACATGGGTGCCATGACCTTCGTTGTCTTCAACCGAGGCACGATTTTTACCAAAGTCATAACCCTGAGTGTCGTCAATGTAGTCATTGTTATCATCATCGATTCCGTTATCTGGGATTTCATTGGGATTAATCCATATTTTGTCCTCAAGATCAGGGTGGTCTAATTGTATGCCAGAGTCGCCCACTGCTATAATAACATCAACAGGACCCGGGCGAATAAATTCTTGGGCGGTTAAATAACCAATATCACAGCCAGCAGTGCCCTGCCAATAGTTATCAATCAATTGCCCCGTATTTTCTAAGCCCCATTGTTTTTGAAAGTGTGGGTCATTTGGGCGCGAGCGAATACTTCTATAGTAGTTGGGCTCGACGTACTCAATGGCGGGGTCGTCCTTTAAAAGCTTTATTAGTACTTGGGTTGAGTGAGTGGGATGTCCCAGTAATTTAGTTGGGCTTAAATGTTTTTGATTTGGATTTGTTCCAAAGGATTTAAGAACAGTAACTCCTGTTTGTTCTTCAAGGCGAGCCAATGGACAACTGGTAGTGAAGAATTCCTTGGCGGCTGTAGGCTTAAATTTAACAAGTACCTGCCCTTCGACATATGTGGACTTTTCTGAATCAGACGGCTCCTGTGCTCTCAATGTTTGAGCTAGACTGATAAAAAAATGCAGCGTTAATAAGGATATGATGAACCTGAATATTTTCATTAAAGATTTCAAAAGAATAGAAAATAGGCCTATCTTCTATTAAAAAATTTAATATATAGGGTATTAGTGGTTATTTCAAACAATTTTTACCAATCCCTGAATGATTTTAGCATTTGCGGTTTAACTTTGAGCTTTCTTGTTCATTGTTGTTGAAGGTATTTGAGACGAATCCACCAATGAAATATGAATAAACTGCAATCACATGATGTAACTGTATTGACTGAAATGGATTTGATTGTGGGCATCGATGAGGCGGGTCGTGGATGTTTGGCGGGTCCGGTGACTGCAGGGGCGTGTGCGGTACGAAAAGAATTTTTTAAAAATTCTGAAGTCTTGAAACGCAGCTCAGCGATTAATGACTCAAAGCAACTCAGCGCAGAGGCGCGCGCCGAGCAATTTTCCATCATCGAGGAACTGCAGGCGGAGGGTTGGTTGGATTTCGCGGTTGCTGAGGCTTCGGTGGAGTTGATCGCTGAGCGTAATATTTTAGGGGCAACGCGTTGGGCGATGCAAGTGGCAGTGGAGACACTTGCAAAACATGCTGTGGGTGCGTGGGCTTTGCCAATCGAGTCAGTGGATGGACCTTTATTTAAGGCTGCCGTGCCGAGTGCCGTTTGTTTATTGGTCGATGGACGGCCGCTCAAACCGTTTCCGTATGCGCATACTGCGTTGGTGAAAGGCGATGGTCGCTCTCTAGTGATTGCGATGGCGAGTATTGCGGCAAAGGTAAGTCGAGACGCTACGATGCAGGGGCTGGATGCAGCTTACCCGGGATACAATTTTGCTAAGCATAAAGGGTATGGAACTGCAGCGCATCGAGCTGCTCTGAAAACATTAGGTCCATGTCCAGCGCACCGAGAATTATTCCTGCGCAAAGTGCTTGCGTAAAATAGCCATTTTGGGGGCTTGCACGATTTGTTATAATCGATCTCTTTGAAACAAGCTTTTACGATTTATGAGATTTTTGACGACCCATGTTTTGCAAAAAGGAATGCTATCGATTTTCCTTTTTATACATTTGCTACACGGAACTGAAGACGTGGTACTTCCAGTTTGGGCAACTATTGAACCGCAGGCTTATTTTGTGGAAGCGGTTGGAGGTGATTCAGTCTCAGTAAGTGTCCTTGTGCGCCCAGGACAATGTGTTGAATTATATGCGCCCAGTCCGCGTGATTTGGCCGCGCTTTCGAGGGCGAGTGCATATTTTAGGATCGGGGTTCCGCTTGAATCTGCGATAACTTCGCAGATAGAAGCTCGATCAAAGGGACTTAAATTTTTTGGTCCTGAGTACATTGGCGCGGCAGATGCGCTTTCACATTTGGGTGCACATTGTGAGTTGTGCGGTTCTGAAACTGCGGACCCGCATACGTGGTTAGACCCAGTTCAAATGATTGATTACATTAATACTATCAGAGATGGATTGAGTGAGGTGCTTCCAGCGCAGGCGGATCTTTTTCTTGCAAATGCGGAGCAATTAAAGGACGAACTGCGAGCCTTGCACAATGATTTTGAAGAGCGTTTTTCAAATTATACGGGTCGAGTATTTTACATCAATCATCCGTCATTAACACATTTCGCTAAGCGTTATGGGTTGGAGCAACGTTCGATTGAGCTTGCTGGGAGTACGCCTTCGGCGAAGCGCATGGCAGTGCTAATCAAAGAGGCTAGGGAGACGGGTGGCATCGGCGCTATTTTAACGCAGCCCGAATTCGGGAGGAGTAGCGCTTCAGTGATGGCGAATGCTTTGGAGGTTCCTGTTTTAGAGGTGGATATCTTAAGCCGTGATTATTTAAATAGCATGCAGGAGTTGGCGCTGGCTGTGGAGAGGAGTTTTGCAAATGACTGATGCGGTTCAGCCAGTTATCTGCATGGAGGGAGTTCACTTTTCGTATGGCACTCAAGCGGTTCTTGAGGATGCGGACTTTGACATTTTTGCGGGCGAGTCGATTTGTGTAGTAGGCCCTAATGGAGGTGGTAAATCTACGCTTTTAAAATTGATTCTTGGCCTTTTGAAGCCCGATGCGGGAAGGGTGCAGCTATTCGGTGAGACACCTGCGCGAGTTCGCAATCGTGTAGGCTACGTTCCGCAACAGATTTCTTTTGATTCGTTGTTTCCGATTTCGGCTTTGGAGGTTTGCCTAATGGGCTCATTAAATCGACGGAGTTTTGGTTCAACTTCGCGAGCTGAGCGTGCGGCTGCAGTCGCGCTTTTTGAGTCGATGGAATTATCTCATTTGCTTGAGGCACCGTTTCCCAGCTTATCCGGAGGTCAGCGCCAGGCGGTCCTAGTGGCGCGCGCGCTGTTGACAAAGCCCGAACTTCTATTGCTTGATGAACCGACTGCGCATGTTGATGTGGCCTCTGCTGCGCGCCTGATGGAGCACATTCAAGCTTTAGGCGAAGAGATGACCGTTGTGATGGTTTCGCATGATTTATCGTTCGTTGCGCGTGCGGTTCCTAAAGTTGTGTGCGTGAACCGTTGTGTGCACGTCCATCCGACGGTCGAATTGAATAGTTCGGTGCTAAACGAACTTTACGGACAAGAATTACGCATGGTTCAACATGATCATGAACATTTGGACAGTCATGGAGGGCATTCGCATGATTGAGTTTTTAGATGCTCTTAAAGATCCAGATTTGGTTTTCTTGCGGTATGCGCTTCTCTTGGGCATCGTTGCAAGTATTCCTTTAGGTGCGGTGGGTACCCTAGTGGTCGTGCGTCGAATCAGCTATTTAGCGGCGGCGATTGCCCACTCGGTTTTAGGTGGGATTGGTGCGGCGATGTACGCGAGGGAGGTTTTAGGGTGGTTATGGCTGACTCCGACCCTCGGTGCGCTCATCGCGGCGGTTGTATCAGCCGCAATAGTGGGTATTGTCTCGCTCTCCGCGCACCAACGGGAAGATGCGGTTATCGGAGCCATATGGGTTGCGGGTATGGCTACGGGTCTCCTCTTTATTCATGCTAGTCCAGGATACGCTGACCCAATGTCCTATTTGTTTGGCGATATTTTGTTGCTTCAAGCTTTTGACCTCAAATTAGCAAGTATAGTGGGATTTTTAATAGTGGGGGCGCTTTTCTTGGGCTATCGTCAGATTGTGGCGACCTCTTTTGACCCTGAATTCGCCACCATTAGAGGGATTCAAGTTAAGTGGGTGTACCTATTTTTGCTCCAAATGGCGGCTTTGACGATTGTTTTGTTGGTTTCACTAGTCGGAATTGTCTTGTCGATTGCCTTATTAACCTTGCCGCCTGCGATTGCCTCTTTGCGCGCTAAGAGCTTGTGGCAGATGGCTTTAGGGGCGATTCTACTAAATATAATCTTCCTGAGTGGGGGACTGGTTTTGAGTTTTTCCTGGGATCTGCCTACTGGGCCGGTGGTTATTCTTTTCGCGGCATTCATTTATGTGCTCTGTGTGGTAATCGACCGGATTTGCACAAAAAGTTGATTTTTTGCAAATTTTTGTTGACTGGAGTTGTCTAGAAGGGCAATTTCGCGGACTTTCATTTTCAAATCCAGACGCTTGATTGAAAGCCGGCTCTTTAAAAATTCTTCTTATGATGTGCCCTTGTAGCTCAGTGGTAGAGCGCATCCTTGGTAAGGATGAGGTCGGCGGTTCAATCCCGCTCGAGGGCTCCATTTTTTTCAACCGCCGTTAGGCAACTTTTATAAAAACACTAATCAACTCCAACCATGGCTAAGGAAACATTCGAAAGAACAAAACCTCACGTTAATGTCGGCACTATTGGCCACATTGACCACGGTAAAACTACCACCACCACTGCTATCCTCAAGGTGCAAGCAGACAAAGGACTGGCTCAATTCAAGTCCTACGCTGACATCGCTAAGGGTGGTACAGTTCGTGACGAAACCAAAACTGTGACAATCGCAGTTGCGCACGTTGAGTACGAAACTGACAACCGCCACTATGCTCACGTGGACTGTCCAGGTCACGCTGACTTCGTCAAAAACATGATTACAGGTGCTGCTCAAATGGACGGCGCTATTCTCGTTGTTTCTGCGGCAGACGGCCCAATGCCACAAACTCGTGAGCACATCCTTCTTGCACGTCAGGTCGGTGTACCAACGATCGTTGTATGGCTCAACAAAGTTGACCTCCTTGACGACGAAGAGCTTCTTGAGCTTGTTGAAATGGAAGTTCGTGATCTTCTTTCTAAATATGAGTACCCTGGTGATGACATCACAATCGTACGTGGATCTGCAACTGCAGCGCTTGATGGCAAACCTGAAGGTGTTGAAGCAATCGGCAATCTTATGAATGCGATTGACACTGACATTGCTGAGCCTGCTCGTGAAATCGACAAACCTTTCCTCATGTCTGTTGAAGACGTTTTCTCCATTACTGGTCGTGGTACCGTAGCAACAGGACGTATCGAACGCGGTGTTGTTAAAGTGGGTGAAGAAATCGAAATCGTTGGTATGAAGGACACGGTTAAAACCACCGTTACAGGTGTGGAAATGTTCCGTAAGCAACTCGATCAAGGTATGGCTGGCGACAATGTTGGTCTACTACTTCGTGGTGTTGAGCGCGAAAGCATCGAGCGTGGACAAGTGCTCTCAAAGCCAGGTTCCATCACTCCACACACCACTGCTAAAGCAGAGCTTTACGTCTTGAGTAAAGATGAAGGTGGACGTCACACTCCTTTCTTCGACGGTTATCGCCCACAGTTCTTCTTCGGTACTGCAGACGTAACAGGTATCATTAAGACACCAGACGGTGTTGAAATGGTTATGCCAGGCGACAACATCACTGTTACAGTTGAGCTTGGTAAGAACGTCGCGATGGAGGCTGGACAACGTTTCGCTATTCGTGAAGGTGGTCGCACAATTGGTGCAGGTCGTATCACGGAGGTTGAAAAGTAGTCTACTCTACAATCTTTTTGGTGTTCGCCGAGAGCTCTAAATGGGCTCTCGGCTTCACTGTCTCTAACTGCACTTCAGTCAAATTTTAGGAGAGTAGTTCAATTGGTAGAGCAACGGTCTCCAAAACCGTAAGTTGTGGGTTCGAGTCCCTCCTCTCCTGCCATTCTTAGTTATGAAAAATCCATTCAGCAGCATTCGTCTCTTTTATAAAGAGACTCTCAACGAACTTAAAAAAGCCGCATGGCCGAATAAG
>CBFHPQ010000010.1:0-42507 GCA_965657865.1 Coraliomargaritaceae bacterium
TAGACATCGGCCTGTAAATGACTAAGTTGCAAAAGAAGTAAGAACATCTCATCATGTCGAATCTATCCCCAGAATCCCTTGAGCGTCGTTACGACGTCGACTGGGTTCGAATCATTGCTCTTATTTTATTGATAATCTATCATGCGGTCATCGCGTTTCAATTCTGGGCACACGAACTCATCTTCTTTCTAGAAAATGAAACTCCATTGCCACAATTGTGGCTCGGAATGTCCCTTATTAACATCTGGCGTATTCCACTCCTTTTCCTCGTTTCAGGTCTCGCCACCTACTATGCCCTCAGAAGACGCACCTTGAGTCAATTAGTAGGCGACCGCACCTGGCGCATCCTCTTTCCTGCTCTTATCGGTTTATTTCTGATTTGCCCCCTCAATCTTTTAATTGTTCAGAGCTATTATAAGTACGACCTCCTATGGATTCCAAACCCAGGACACCTTTGGTTCCTCTTCAATATCTTTGCCTACATCCTAATCCTTCTACCCATTTTTTATTGGATGCAGAAAATTCCCAATAATTGGATTTTAAAAACAACGCGCACCCTCTTCAAGCAACCCACCACTTTACTACTCCTTACCCTCCCCTTCGCCGCCCAAGCAATCCTTCTCAACCCCACCCACTACTCCGCATTTTTTCTTAACCTGCATGGTTTCACAATTGGCCTCATTGCGTTCTTCATGGGCTTCCTCCTTGCCGCAACCGGCTCCGTTTTTTGGCACTCCGTAGAGAAATTTCGTCACTCCGCGCTCTGCATCGCGCTCAGCCTCTACGGCATACGACTCCTCTACTACCGACTCGAGAATATTCCCAACATCCTGCAGGGAATAGAAAGCATCCTTTGGATCCTCGCAGTTCTTGGATACGCCTCTAAGCACCTCAATCAAAATTCAAGCGCCCTCAAAATCCTCAGCCCCGCAGTCTACCCTATTTATATCCTCCATCTACCCGTACAATTTGCACTCAGTACCTACCTCTTCCCGCTCCAAATCCACCCGCTATTTAAACTCATCCTTCTAATTGCAGGCACCTTCACTACCTGCTGGATTCTCTACCGCTTCCTCCGCGCCATCCCCATCCTACGACCCGCCTTGGGAATGCCGTTTCGAAACAAACGCAAAACTTGAAAATCGAAAAAGAGTAAAATACTTTCTCATATTTGAGGTCGAGGGGTCTATGCATAGCCCGCCATTGAATGGTCAGGCACAGACGAGAACTACATCAATTTGTATTCAAATTACACAAATCATACCGCTCGATTTGACGACTTCGCAGTCAGTACCGTCCCTGAACCCAGCACATACGCCCTACTGCTTGGAGGCCTTGCCATCGGAATCGCCCTCTGGCGGAGACCTTGATTGCAGACAAAGACACACCCAAAGCACGCCTCATTTATTGCGCCGAGAGAGATTACTCATTACATTCGCCGTCTACACCTCGCTCCGTCGAAACTTCTCATCCCTTATTGATTCTCCTTTCATTGACTGCGTCAATGGCGGAGAGAGAGGGATTGGTGCCTTCGGCATCGCTTCGCGATCATCCTACGGATGCCCCATCTCCAGTCGCATTCGCTCCTTCCGTCGAAACTTCTCATCCCTTATTGATTCTCCTTTCATTGACTGCGTCAATGGCGGAGAGAGAGGGATTCGAACCCTCGGTGGAGTTACCCCCACACATCCTTTCCAGGGATGCACAATCGGCCACTCTGTCATCTCTCCTTTGCCGGATGGGTAGAATCATACTTCAGGCGGAATAAGGTCAATAGAAAACATATCGAGGTTCGAGAGTTCTCTCTTTAAAAGTCATTTGATTCAAACTTGTGGTAATGAAGAAATTTATAGGCTTTAAAAGGTTCTTGGAATCTACGGCTCTCTCGCTCATATAATTTTGAGTCTATGATTTTGCTCTACCGCATAATTTTCATCCCACTCCTTATATTAGTCCTGCCCTACTATGGACTTAGGATGTGGCGTCGCGGTGGCTACGGCAAAGATTTCAAACATCGCCTGGGCATGCTCCCTAAGCTGAAGCCTTGCGAGGCGGGTAAAAAACGGGTATGGTTGCAGGCAGTGAGCGTAGGAGAAGTGATGGCGATTGAGCCGTTGATCGAATCGTTACAACGCAATAATACGGTGGATGTCGTTTTAACCACTACTACGAGCACAGGTTATGCCGCTGCGCGCAAAAAATATTCTCAGGTGGTAACTCAAATCGGGATCTTCCCCTTAGATTTTTGGCCGTGCTCGAAACTAGCATGGAGTCGCATTCAACCGCATGCAGTCGTCTTGACTGAGAGTGAGCTTTGGCCAGAGCACTTGTATCAAGCGCGCAAACACACCGTACCCGCTATTCTCATAAACGCGCGTATGTCGGACCGCAGTTATAACCGTTATCTTAAATTTACGGGCTTGGCAAAACGGCTTTTCAGTCAGCTGGACCACATCTATACCTCAAGTGAACGCGATCAAAAACGCATTCTCGAGCTCGGGGGAGATTCTGTGCGTGTGACCTGCGCGGGAAATATAAAATTTGATGCTGCCAATCCAGAAATATTGAATCCTTCCGCTCGCGCAGAGTTGCGCAGTGAATTGGGATTTGATGCCGAAAATACTTTTGTTTTACTGGGTTCTTCAACGTGGAGCGGTGAGGAAGCTGCGCTCATTGAGGCGCAATCTGCAGTGCGTTCCCTAGGGTTGGATTGCCGATTATTGATCGTGCCCCGTCACGCGGAGCGCGCACCTGAAATCGTGCAACTGTTAGAAACTCAAAACTTGCCGTGGCATCAACGGTCAGTCACGCCGCAAGCGCCTGCGGGTACTCTGATTTACCTTGCCGACACTACGGGAGAACTCTCTCGGTTGGCTCAAGTTGCAGACCTCGCTTTCATTGGGAAAAGTATTGCACCCAACGAAGGCGGGCAAAATCCAATCGAGGCCGCCGCGCTTGGTCTTCCCATTGTGATGGGTTCAAGGATGAGTAATTTCAGGGAAGTTGCGGTAAATTTATTACATGCGAACGCTGCCCTTGAAGTTAACGATTCCTCAGCCTTGATTGAGGCAATTGTTCAATTAGCTAAAGATCCAAACAAGCGCTCAAAAATGGGGACGGAAGGCCGTGCATGGCATGCGCGCAATACTGGAAGTACGGAACGTATCACCGAAGGCATTCGAGTCGACTTACGTTAATCTTAATTAGGCTAGAGACGCAACTGACGCAGTGCCTCGTAGGTAGCGATTCCTGCGGCAGTTGCAAGGTTCAGAGAACGCATTTCAGGATTTGCTTGCGGGATGGTAATGCGCTGTCCTTGGAGTTCTTTATGCAACCACTCGGGCGCCCCGTGCCCTTCGTTACCAAAAAGAAGTCCATCGCCGTCGACATACTTAACATCCCAATAAGCGTGGTCAGCTTTAGTAGTGAAGAGCCAGAGCCGTTTAGGTGCGTGCGAACTAGCTGCAAAGGCCTCCCAATTTTCATGGTGATGCACATCTAGTGAGTGCCAATAATCCATGCCGCTACGTCGAAGCTGTTTATCTGTAATTTTGAACCCTAGAGGATAAATAAGATGGAGACGGCTGTGAGTGATGGCGCACAAGCGTCCTATATTCCCCGTATTTTGGGGAATCTCAGGATTATAAAGGACGATGTGTAACATTGATGACAGTTATAGAACAGATTGTTCATTGGTAAAGACAATGCAGTCACGCCTCAAGAAAAGAGGACAATAAAAAGGCCGGTGGAAATCCACCGACCAAGAAAGAAAAATACGTATTCGAAGGTTACTTAGATAGCTTCAGCGCACTCTCCACGATGGAAGCGAAGGCATTTGCTTTCAGTGAAGCACCGCCAATCAGTCCGCCATCAATGTTTGGCTGACTCAACAAATCATCGGCGTTTTCTGGTTTCATTGAGCCACCGTAAAGAATGCGAACTTTCTCCGCGCTTTCTGCATCGAAGAGCCCAACTAACAACGAACGAATTTCTGCATGGACTGCTTCCGCCATTTCTGGAGTTGCGGTCTTGCCCGTGCCAATCGCCCAAACGGGTTCATAGGCAATGACTAAGTTTTCTAATTGACCCGCAGTCACGCCCGCAAGCGCACCCTCTACTTGAGTCTTAATCACCTCAGAAATGCGACCTGCTTCACGCTCCTCTAAAGTCTCACCCACGCAAACGATGGGCTTGAGGTTTGCGGTCAAAGCAACCAACGTCTTTTTGTTAACGATGGCGTCTGTTTCGCCAAAGTACTCGCGCCGTTCGGAGTGTCCTAAAATAACAAAACTTGCAAAGAGGTGACGCAGCATCTCAGCAGAGATTTCACCAGTGTACGCACCTGAGGCTTCGAAGTGCATATTCTGCGCACCGAGCGCAAGGTTGGAATCGTTGACCACTTTGGAAACTGACTCAATGGCAGTAAATGCAGGACTTAAGCAAACAGTCACATCTGTTTGTTGACCTACTAGACCTGCAATGTCTTCTGCTAATTCCGCGCCTTCGGCAGCGTTGAGATTCATCTTCCAATTTCCAGCGATGAGATATTTACGTTTTTGGCTCATATATAATTTAGTTAAATTTATAGGGTGTATAAAAATTAAAGGGTGTCGAGTGCGGCTACGCCAGGAAGAGTTTTGCCTTCCAAGAACTCAAGCGATGCACCACCACCCGTGCTCATGAAGGTTACCTTGTCGCTGTATCCAGACATCTTGATTGCCTTGACGGAGTCACCACCACCAATGATGGAAATTCCATCAGACTCAGCAATTGTTTCAGCAACAGCAAAAGTTCCTTTATTACAGGCATCAATTTCAAAAATGCCCATCGGGCCATTCCAAAGAACGGTTTTAGCAGAAGCGACCTCAGCCTTGAAGAGTTCAATACTCTTAGGACCGATATCAACCCCTTCCCAACCGTCTTCGATATTCCCTTCAAAGTATTGACTGTCGCCAATCGTGCCTGCACCAAAATCAAGATCCTTAACGCCTAAATTGTCAGCAGGAAGGAGAAATTTGACGCCCTTCTCTTTTGCCTTCGCAAGAGCTGATTTGGCGGTTTCAATAAAATCTGGCTCACTGAGGGACTCCCCAACCGCACGCCCTTCGGCAAGAGCGAAGGTATACGCCATCGCACCGCCAATGATGATAGTGTCCGCTTTTTCAAGCAACGCATCGATCACTTTAATTTTATCAGAAACTTTAGCACCTCCTAAAATCACAGTAAAGGGACGCTCAGGGTTTGCAGTTTTATCACCTAAATACGCCAGTTCTTTTTCGATAAGAAAGCCACAGACATTGGGCGATAGATGTGCCGCGACACCTGCGGTGGACGCGTGCGCACGGTGCGCAGTGCCAAAGGCATCATTGACAAAGGCGTCTGCTAACTGAGCAAGCGCCGCCGCAAACTCAGAATCATTGGCCTCTTCACCTGCGTAAAAACGAACATTTTCAAGTAGGGCAATTTCACCGTCTCCAAGTTTGTTTACCTCTGCCTCTACCTCCGCACCCACGCAGTCTTCAATAAAGGTAACGGGTTGGCCCAATTTCGCTGCTAAATCTTCTGCTACAGGCGACAAACTAAACGCAGCATTTTTCTCACCTTTGGGACGTCCTAAATGGCTGCAAAGAATGACCTTCGCGCCTTGCTCAACGAGATGTTGAATAGTAGGAAGCGCAGCCACAATTCGGGAATCATCCGAGACCGCACCGTCCTTGAGAGGAACATTAAAGTCACAACGAACAAGCACGCGCTTGCTGGCTAGATTTACATCTTTAATCGATTTAGTTGGCATAATTAAACTGTAATTGGAAAGAGATTAGAAAAGAAATTTGAAAAAGAATCAGAAAAAAAATTTACGCACCTTCTTTAAAGACAAAAAAGCCGCCGCGGACAAGTAACCATTTGGGAAACCTGCCGCAGCGGCCGCTAAAGTCTTTAGAGCGGCAAAGCGCTACTAATTAGAGAAACTTGGCGACTTTCTGAACAAGCTCAACAACGCGGTTGGAGTAGCCCCACTCATTGTCGTACCAAGAAACTAGTTTGAAGAAGGTGTCATTCAATCCAATGCCAGAACCTGCATCAAAAATTGAACTCAGTTCGTCGTGAATGAAATCTGACGAAGCAACTTGATCTTCAGTGTATCCAAGAATGCCCTTTAATGAACCTTCAGAAGCTTCTTTCATTTTCTGACAAATCTCATCATAAGAAGTGCTCTTCTCGGTCTTAACGGTTAAGTCGACCACTGAAACTGTTGGAGTCGGTACGCGGAACGCCATGCCTGTAATCTTGCCTTGAACTTCTGGAAGAACCAATCCGACTGCTTTTGCAGCACCCGTTGAAGAAGGAATGATGTTAAGTGCAGCAGTTCGTCCACCCTTCATGTCCTTAGGAGACGGACCATCGACTGTTTTCTGTGTAGCAGTGTAACTGTGAACGGTTGTCATGAGACCTTCAGCAATACCAAAGTTTTCAAGAACCACCTTAGTGATCGGTGCCAAACAGTTAGTTGTGCAAGATGCGTTGGAAATCAATGTGTCTTCTGCAGTCAATTGCTCGTCGTTTACACCAAGCACAACTGTCTTCACGCCGTCGCCTTTACCAGGAGCAGAAATGATCACTTTCTTGGCGCCAGCTTCGATGTGTCCTTGCGCTTTGACGTCTTCAACGAAGAGACCCGTTGATTCGATGACGATATCAACACCCATCTCACCCCATGGAAGTGCAGCAGGACCTTCGCGAACAGCAAGTGTTTTGATCTCATGACCATTAACCACGAGGATGTCCTCGCCTTTAGTTTCTACCGTGCCTTTGAAACGACCTTGAGTTGTGTCATATTTTAAAAGATAAGCGAGATTTGAAGCAGGAACGAGGTCGTTGATCGCAACCACTTCGATGTCGCTTCCTAAAAGCCCCTTCTCAACGAGTGAACGAAAGACCAGGCGACCAATGCGTCCGAATCCATTAATACCAATTTTTGTAGCCATTATATTTTTTCAGTTATTTTACGATTTATATAGAAATTGAGAAAGCGCACTTGAAGACAACTTCCCTAACAAAGCAAGTGTTTTAATAACTTCGCACCTGCACGCAATAAAAAGCTCAACAAATACAGACTTTCTAAAACATACGGCAAAATAACTAAAATAGGCATAAATACCTAGTTTAGCAGCTTTTATTCATTTATTTTTAAATATGTAAAAAAACGCATCCTAGCATTGCGTGAAATGGGATTCACTGACAAGATATTCAAAAATTTTAAATTATGAAAATCAAACACTGGGACATGTTCACGTTCGTGGTCGCTTACCACGCACTACTAATTCTTTTATTGCCTGCCTGCATTGCTAATTTTAACGCGGCGGCGTTTTGGCTATTCCTAATTACTTACGTAATCGGGGGGATGACTATTACTGTGGGCTACCACCGTCTATATGCGCACCGCGCCTACACCGCAAATCCAGTGTTTGAATGGGCGATCCTGCTGGGCTCCGCGCTTTCATTCGAAATGTCTGCCCTTAAATGGTCACACGACCACCGTATTCACCACAATCACTGCGATACTGACAAAGACCCCTACTCCATCAAAAAGGGGTTCTGGTACGCTCACGTATTGTGGCTCTTTGATTTTGAACGCGAATATGACCCTAAGTTAGTCAAAGATTTAGAAAAAAACCCACGAGTCATGTTTCAACACAAGCACTACGGGCTTATTCTACTATCCGTCAATTTTCTAGTATTCTTACTCGGGTGGTATGTCACCGGAAGCGCAGTAGCCTCTTTCTACATGGGCTTCTTGCTACGACTCGCTTTCATCCATCACTGCACATGGTTTATCAATTCGCTGTGCCACACTTTTGGTTCAAAGACTTACGCTCGCGAACTCACCGCTGTTGATAACGCAATTTTAGCACTCCTAACATTCGGAGAAGGTTACCATAATTATCACCACGCATTTGCTGGAGACTACCGCAACGGCATCCGCTGGTATCACTTTGACCCCACCAAATGGACAATCTGGACAGCCTCAAAACTCGGACTGGCAGGCAACCTTCGTTCGCTCAACACCTTAACGCTTCGCAAATCTCTTATCCAAAAGGATCGTAAACTCATTGTTGAACACCTCAGCGAAGAAGTTGATGAAGCTGCAAGTGAGTTGCGCGCCAAGATTGAAGCCCTCGCCGCTCAATTTGATGCGAAGACTCTCGAATTGATGAACAAATTGCGTGAGTTCAAAGACAGTAGCTCCACTCAACGCAATGCCCTCAAAAATGAAATCAAATTGCTCCGCCGCTCGCTAAAGGGCCATTGGGGCGAATGGGTTGAATTGACAAAGGCAACCGTTCAGCAATACGACATTGTACACGCGCACTAAGCGTGCTCAAAGCATCATTTCTAAGACGATTTCCTTCTAGGCTATTCGTCAAGGATCCACAGACCGCTTGAAATGGGAGGGAGGCTGATCGTGTTACCCTTGACTGGCACTTGTGCGATCTGCAGGCCATCCAAGTCGAAGCGCTCAGCATCTGCGATTTGGCGCATCCCTTCCAGATATTCGGTAGGCACTCCAATGTCCGCGAATTCCAAACTTGGATTCAATCCCAGCGCGATGCGAGGAGCTGCAACGGAATGATCCGCATTAAAAATTGCCACCACCGCGCTTGAATCCGGTTTAAAGAAACAGCGGAGATAGCCTTCGTGTACCGTTCCGTCAAAACGAAGCGCTTTTCCATACCCTGAAAGCCGAAAGTGTATCCAGTCACGAAAATATTGATGCGTCCCAGAATATACATAACGCTTATTATAATCCAAAGCGTTGAGATCACCCCGTTGGTACGTATTAGAAATACCCCATTTGGAACGCAATAAGTCTTGCCCCGCAGCCAACATGGGAACCCCCAAAGCGCCAAACAGAATCGAAGCCATCAAATGCGTGCGGCGGCGATCCAGCAAAGTGGGATCCGATCCATCGTTCGCCTTGCGTTCCGTAATGCGGTCCAACCAACAATGGTCATCATGCGACTCCGTATAATTAATACTCTGCGCCGCAAATCGACTCGTGCTCGGTGAGCCCTTTAAAAAATATTCAATCGTTTCCTGTTTCCCATGCCCACATACGTACTCCGCAATCGACTCCCGAAACCCATCATTCCATGAAGCAAACCCCGACTCTTTGAGCGTGTCTTGAATATGCCCCCGAAAACTCCAAGGCTCTGCAATTAAAATGATCGAAGGTTTAATCGCTTTCAGTTCACGCTCAATTTCTAGCAATACCTCAATTCCCATTAGCTCCGCTAAATCAAAACGAAATCCATCCACATCATACGTCCGTACCAAATGCTTTAGACTTTCTAGAATCAAACGGCGCCCCATCGGCGTATTACAACGCAAGTCATTACCACATCCGCTCCAGTTCACTAAGTCATTCGCTTCGTCTAAATGAAAATAGTAATACTTATCGATAAACAAAAGATGATTGGGCTCACCCACATGATTATAAACCACATCCAAAATGACCGCCATGTCCGCATCGTGAAAGTCCTGTACTAGACCTTTAAATTCTTCGACTTGTGAAGCACCTCTTGAATCGTGCGCATAACTACTATCTGGCGAGAAATAATTCACCGTCATGTAGCCCCAGTGATACTCCTCCGCAAGCGCATTATCAAACTCCTGAATCGGTTGAAGCTCAATCGCGTTGACACCAATTTCACGCAAATAAGAGCGTTCTGCTTTTAACCATTTACGCACACCCGCAAAACCCCGGCGCTCCATTGTTGTCAGTTCAATCGGAGCATGCGCCGCTAAATCACGCACATGCCCCTCCAGAATAACTAAATCATGCCATGCAGGCGGCTCATACGGAACCTGAACCGGCAACAAACGGCTGTCTTTAAGAATGATTCCCGGACCCGTCGGGCCACAACATGCCTTCGCATACGGATCTAGAATAGGAAAATTGTAATCGAAGTGGGCAGTCCCTTCATTCTCACAGCCCAAAACTCGAAAATTATAAAACCAACCGTCGAGTTCCTTATCAACAAAGACCTCCCACGTCACGGGATCCGCCTTATCCATTTTCATTATTTGAAAATCTTTTGCATCTGCGCGCTCTCCAAATGCAACCTGCACTTCTGAAGCACGCGGAGCAAATAGTCGAAACCGCGTCATCCCATCAATGATATCCGCGCCCAATTCCAACTTCGTTTCAGCCTGCGTCAAAAACTGAGTATGGGGCAATTCTAAAACTTCCTCATTAGAAGCGTCTTTCCAAACCAGTTGCTCATTGCCAGTGGGTTGATACCCCTCGGGCGCATGACAGCGAAAAATATGCTGCCCACTTTGAGTTGGATTCAGCTTAAAATTACGCACCCCAGTATGGGTAAGCAGTAAATTTGGTACCCCCTCAGGAACATCCAGCCATTCACCTGTACTCGTAACAAACTTGAAGGCCGAATTGCGATCCAAAGGAATCCTTTCTGAAGGTATTCGTACCTCATACATCCGTTCATCTGTACCCCCCTTGACGCGCTCTGCTGTTAATTTCCAGTCCGGGAATCCGATGGCGCTCTCCCAATCATTGAAATCTCCACCTAAATAAACTTCACATTCCGCCTCCAAGAGTTGTGGATAACGCTTCGCCTGTAATTGAAACACCCATTCCTTTCCGTCTAGGTAATAACGCGTGTATCGCGCAGCCGCCTCAGCAGTCAGCGATTCAATTTTTGCAAACGCGTGTGCCTTCGGTCCTAGCTCCACGGGCAGAGACTCTGCGTCCCCTTTATAGTCCGCGCTCAATATCAGTAATACCGTTGTATTACTTTCCCAAAATGCATGACACATCTGTTTTATAGCAGGCTCCATAAGAATAATAGCTTCACCCAACCGTACTCAAAGAGCAACATAGATTCCATCTTGAGCTTAATTTTAAATTAAAATTAGCAAACACCTCATTTGTTGACGTATGCATCCTGCCTGCTTTCTTTAGGAGATGCAAAAAATTCTGGTAGCGCTCTCTGGCGGAGTCGATTCCGCAGTGACGGCGGCCCTGCTCAAAGAGCAAGGGTATGACGTTTCGGGTGCTTATATCCGAACCTGGATGAATGAAGAAATGCCCCTCGCAGATTGCCCTGCCCAACAAGACATCGAAGATTCTCGCGCCGTCGCCAAGCACCTAAGCATTGATTATGAAATTGTAAACTTCGTGAACGAATACCGTGAGCATGTCGTCCAGTACTTAGTAAACGGCTACCGCAAAGGGATCACTCCAAATCCTGACATAATGTGTAATCGCGAAATGAAATTTGGAATCTTTGAAACTTACGCCCTTTCGCAAGGATTCGATGGCATCGCAACGGGGCACTACGTGCGCAAACAAACGCACTCCGATGGCACCTGTGATCTACTCGAGGGACTGGATCCGAATAAAGACCAAACCTATTTCTTGGCGCTCCTTAAACAGGAACAAATACAGCCCGCCATTTTTCCCCTTGGGGAGCTCGATAAACCACGTGTTCGTGAACTCGCAAATGCGTTCAAACTTCCAAACGCGCGCAAGAAAGATAGTCAGGGAATTTGCTTCTTAGGGGATATGAATATCAACAATTTCTTAGAATATTACATCGAAGATAAACCCGGCGAAATCGTAACCCCAGAAGGTACAGTCATCGGCAAACACAAAGGATTGCATCGCTATACTATGGGTCAGCGCAGAGGGGTCGGAGTACCCTCAAACACCGATAATGAATTTTACGTCGTAGTCGGTTTCGAAATGGAGAAAAATCAGCTCATAGTCGCTTTTGATAAACCCGACGCACCAGGACTCTTTACACAAGAAGTTGAACTCTACGGTCTTAGTTTCATCAATCAGGTAATCAAAGAGCCCTGTAGTTTGCTCGCTAAACCACGCTATCGCGATCCTTCACAAGCCATAACCTACACGCCAACAGGAAACGATACTGCAAAAGTTGAATTTAAAGAACCCCAACGCGCACTCGCCAAAGGACAAGTCCTCGCGCTCTATAACGAAGACCGCCTTCTCGGTGGAGGCTTCTATAAATAAAATTACTGCCCACCTTTTTTAATATGCCTGAACTAAAGTTTATCTCTTGGAACGTGAATGGAATTCGCGCCGCTCGAAACAAAGGCTTCGATGATTTTCTGGCTGAAACACAGCCCGATATCCTCTGCCTTCAGGAGACCAAAATCTCAGAAGACCAAATTTCTGAGGCAATCGTCCCTGCCTTGAACGAACTCGGATATACCGAACTGTATTGGAATTTCGCAGAAAAAAGAGGTTATTCCGGCACCGCTCTCATCTGCAAAGAAACCCCTCTCAGCGTCACCAAAGGACTGGGGATTGAAAAGCATGACAAAGAAGGACGTGTCTTAACTGCAGAATTTGAAGATTATTTCATGGTAACGGTCTACACGCCAAACGCACAAAATCATGACGAAAATAAACGCCCCCGACGCTTGGATTACCGAACCCTAGAGTGGGACGTTGATTTCTTGGCATATCTTAAAAAACTCGAAACAAAAAAGCCCGTCATCTTTTGTGGCGACCTCAATGTAGCCCATCAAGAAATCGACCTCGCAAATCCAAAAACAAATCATAAAAACGCAGGCTTTACCGACGAAGAACGGGCTCGATTTGACGCAATCCTCGAAGCGGGCTTTGCGGATACCTTCAGACATTTACATCCAGACGCAACCGAGCGTTACAGTTGGTGGTCTTACCGCATGGGTGCGCGTAAACGGAATGTCGGGTGGCGCATTGATTACTTTTGTGTTTCTCCCGAATTGCTCCCGAAAGTGACCGAGGCAGATATTCTCGACCAAGTTTTGGGTTCTGATCACTGCCCTGTTTTATTAAAAATTAAAGCTGATTAAATTTTTCTTAACTTAACCGATGCAATTTGCCTACCCTCCATTCACTACAAATCAATCCGAACAGATTGCTAGCTTCGGTGAATCTAAACTACTCGAAAAGATTAAGGAATGGCTTGGGGAAACCACTCCCAAAAGTCCGCACGGCATGGGCGATGATTGCGCGCTTCTTACATTTGATTCCAAAAAAGAAATCTGCATCACCACCGACGCAATCAGTTATGGTCAGCACGTAGACGCCACCCTCACTCCTTACGAAGTTGGCGCCAAACTTATCCATCGTAACTTAAGTGATTTAGCTGCTATGGGCGCCCACCCGCACAGCGCAGTACTTGCAATCTTGAGCGGCTCAGATCTCGCCTTTACCTGGCTTGAGGATTTTTTTTATGGAGCCCGTAACGCCTCTGAAACATATGGATTAAAAATTGTGGGTGGCGACTTAAGCACTTTAGATAAAGGACAGTTTTCGGCAGTTTTGACACTTACAGGCCAGTGCGCGCATCCAAAATTAAGAACCACCGCAAAACTAAACGCACCGCTTTATGTTACGGGAGTTCTTGGCGGCAGTATACTTGGAAAACATTATCAATTTCAGCCACGACTGACTGAAGGTGCTTGGCTAGCTGCGCAAGCAGACGTGCACGCCTTAATGGATATTACCGATGGCATTGGTAAAGATCTCCAAGCATTTCTAAATCGCACATTCAGTGCGGAATTAAATCTCAGCGCTATCCCCATCTCGGAAGCCGCCGAAGAACTCGCATTAAACAGCCATAAAGACGCCTTGGAACATGCTTTCTGCGACGGCGAAGATTACGAACTCCTTTTTGCCCTTGCCCCAGAAACGAACTGCGCAGATTTTGAATCTCGATGGAACGCTCAGTTTCCTAATCTAAAACTATCAAAAATTGGCACTCTCATTCCAAAGCACACAAACGGAGTGTTTATAGACGCGAACACCAAAGAAGGACTCAAGTGGACGCATGGCTACCAACATTGGAATGAAGATGTCTGATTTTTTAGACCAACTCCACAAGGGGATTACAACTGATTCCCCAGAAGCTACTGAAGCCGTAGGAGTGAAACTAGCGGCGTGCCTCCCTGTTGACAGTACTCTAGCATTACACGGCGATCTAGGTGTCGGCAAAACTACCTTTATTCGAGGACTCGCACGCAAATGGGAAATTAATGAACCGATCACGAGTCCAACTTTTAATCTCTACAATCTCTACAAAGGGCAGAGAAATTTACTCCATCTGGATGCTTATCGACTACAGTCAGATGCCGACCTAGATAGCCTGATGCTCGATGACTTCTTAAAATCGCCCTGGTGCTTTGCCGTTGAGTGGCCTATCCGTATTTCAAACGCCCTACCCGATAATACCTGGCATCTAGAAATGAGCATCACTTCGAACGCTCAACACCAGATAAAGCTTTTGGATTAAGCGTATCAAAGGCGAATCGACGAACACCCAACTACAGTTCTAATTCCTTTTGGAATAATCAATCGATAACCGTCCCGCTCCACTCACGATAATAGAAATACTGGCGAGCAATATAAGGAGTGGAAACTCCATGCCACCTAATGAACCATACATCTCTGCGGCATAGATAGCGACTCCCATCGTAATCGCAATGCCAAGCGCTGCGGGTCGTGTTAAGAAACCTATTATCAGGAGAACTCCACCAAAAGTTTCAACGCCTCCCGCAAGTACAGCCATTAACATCCCAGGATGCAGATCTAAGTTATCCGCAAAACTAGTAGCAGTTGCCTCAAGTCCACTGCCTCCAAACCAACCAAATAATTTCTGAGCGCCGTGGTAGAACATAATAGCTCCAACGCCGAGACGAATAGTTAGGGGTGACCAGATAGAAGAGGTACGTGTAAAACAAGAATATAAGCTCATGCTTAAAATCTATGTGCAAATTAGCCATGGTCAAGGCTTTCAGAATTGCTTACCGAAGCGCTCTAAAACCTATTTTTTGTCCACCCAGCGCTCAATCTTCAGTACCGACCAAGTTTCTTCGTTGCCACCAATCTTAGTAGTGACTGCTTCACCACTTTGTTTGCCTAGTAATTGTTTAGCAAGCGGGGTCTTGTAAGACAGAACATTGTTTTCTGGATCTGAATCCCATGCACCTAAAATTGCGTAACGTATCTTTTTGCCAGTTGATCCTTCTTTAAGCTCAACCACGCTTCCAATGCCAATATTTTCTGCGGTCACTTCCGTGAAATCGGTTATCCGTGCGCGTGAAAGATCCACTTCAAGTTCGTTCTTACGTGAAAGTAAAATGTCTTGGTCTTGACGAGCCATCTTATATTCAGAATTTTCCTTGAGGTCACCGTGCTCGCGAGCCACTGCAATTGCCTCTTTGTTTTCAGGAATCTTCTTCGAAATCAATTCTTCATACTCAAGCTTAGCGCTGTCGAAACTATCCTGAGAAACAATAAGTCCTTCATCTTCAGATGCCTCTGCGGTGTCTCCAGTAATTAAGGTCTGGATAGTCGGGAATTTCTTAATGAAACGAGCAATCAATGATTTTTTAGTTAAATCTTCAAATCCTTGATTCAGTAACAAGGTTTGAGCTAAATCGTGCGCAGTCTCAACATTTGCATCCGCCAAAAGGTTTGGAATCAAATCGGTATCATCGCTGAGAAGGTCTGCGAGTGGAATACGGCGAGTGCTTGCATTTTGCAGCGCTTCGTAATCAATCGCATAAAACATCGCAGATAATAAACGGGGCGAAACAAGCGGATCAATAATAGGTGAGAACTTCTTAGAATTCCGATTTTTCACAACCCAGAAAAGTAACGGTCCTTTAATGGTTTGATCATTGAGCCAACGTCCAAGGCACTGAGCAATGTTAGCATCCAGTTCGTGCTCCAGCATAAAGTTGATACATTCGCTCGTGAACTTGCCGCTTGAATTACGTAATAGATCCTCAAGCATACCTTGCCATTTATCCTCATACGTACGGCGAATTAAATCTAAATAACGTTTGAAGAAATTTGCAGGCAACTCAGACGCTAACTCCGAGTAGTCATTGGTAGAATCTAGAATTGATGCTGAAGATGGGTCAAGTTGCTCAACATCTTCATGCAGATCACGCGCTAAATCATTGCGAACCCATACTCCGTGCAAACGATCTGCTTGGCTCAGCGATTTGGAGGTTTTGATTGCATCTGTTAATTCTTTAAGAATCTCGGGCAATTCTTCGCGAATAACAGAAATGTTTTCTGAAAGCGCAAATAGTTTCTCACCCAATAAAATCTTCTCTTTCGAGTTTTTGGTCGCATGGAACATTTCGAGGATTTCCTCCTCCGGCTTCACAGGTTCATCACGAAGGATGAAAGGCTCTGTCTTTTTATTCGGAACTCCAACGCGAGGATCTTTAACCAAAACCTTCTTAGTAGCTGTCCACCACTTCTTGTATTTAACAGGCCCCAAAACACGGCTCAACAAACGCTCAATCTCTGAAGACATCATCGCTTGATCGGGATTAGTCGCCAAAATTTCGCAAATTAAATCTGCGGGAGCCTTTTTGCTCATTGTTTCAATCGCATCTTTCTCGGTGCGCGAGCGCACCAAAATGTCATTCGCTCGCAGGATTTCCAACTTATCCACGCAAAATGCAACGCCCATCGCATGGCCCGTTTTTCCTTCTTCTTCAAAATCTATAACAATTTTTGAAGTTGCTTCGTCAAAATCTACGATTTTTCCAAAACCCCAACTGCGATGCAGGCAATAGTTGCCGGGCACCATAGTTTCAAGCTTTGCGCGAGAAGGCGCCAACTTTGGATTTGTTTCGATGAGTGCGTCTATAGCCTCTTTATTCATAATTGTTTGCGAATGCTAGTCAGATGGGTAAACGATGTACTATGGATTGTTTTTTTCAACATGAGAAGCCTTAAAATTAATTTATCTAATGACAAAATTTCCGCTTGGGATGCTGCTGTTTTACTGACCGAAGCCTATTTGGGAAGCGGACAAAAAGCCGATCAACTTTTAGACTTACTTCCGAATGAGTTTAGCGGAGGTCGTCGCAACACGTGCCAATCTCTATTTCTAGGTGCATTACGTCACGGTCACCGCACGCAGGGCGCACTCAAACCGTTTCTGAGGAAAGCGCCCAGACCCATTGTGGAAGCAATCTTCATGGTGGCAGGCTACGAACTCTACGAATGCGAAGCAGATAAACTGCCAAAAATTATTCATCATGCCGTACAACGAAGTAAACAGTTAGCCAACAAGGCCGAGAGTGGAATGATCAACGCCGTGCTTCGCAAACTTTCTAAAGCGTACGAAGCCTTTGACGAAAATGATACCTCCGTTCGAAGTATAAGCTTGAAACACAGCCACCCCGATTGGCTCGTAACTCATTGGTCAAACCAATTTGAACCCGAACAACTCAAGGCATTACTTGAATGGAATCAACAAATCCCAGCTACCTACCTGAGAACCCAAGATGCCCCCCAGACATTTGTCTCAACTCAGTGGGAGGGATTTTATAAAGCACCCACCGGCACTCCATGGCTGAAAGAAATTCGTCCCCAACTCGAAGCAGGTGAGGCCTATGTCAAAGACCCCTCCACGCGTATCGCTCCTCAATTGCTCGCAGCCCAGCCTTGCGAAACTGTCCTCGACCTCTGCGCCGCCCCCGGTGGCAAAGCGTATGAAATTGCCCAAAGCATGCAAGGGCGCGGCACCCTCATTGCCCTCGACCTTCCTGGAGATCGCATGCAACGACTCGATGAAAACCTCAAGCGCTTACAATCTTCAGACTTCAACTGCCAAAGTTTCGCGCACGACCTCCTGACTCTGACCTCGCAAATACTTGCAAAGAACAGCCTGCCAGAGACCTTCGACGCCATTCTCTTAGATGCACCTTGCAGCAATACTGGAGTCATCCAACGCCGCACCGACGTAAAGTGGCGACTACGACCCAAAGACCTAAAAGTCTGCGCCACTCTCCAAGCGCAATTACTCGCAGCCGCAAGCCGTTTCGTTAAACCTGGCGGCCGTCTCGTTTACAGCACGTGTAGTATTGAAGCCTCCGAGAATAATGAACTCGTCCAGGCCTTCCTCAAAAGCCCTTCAGGAGAAAATTTCAAACTCGAAACCCAACGATTAAGTTTCCCATGGGAAACGAATCACGACGGCGCCGGCGCGTTTCTTTTGAGGCGGGATACATGAAGTTTATTTTTTCGCGAATTCATGTTTGCTTGATACAGAGTCGCCCACATAAAACTTCGTCGTTAAAGGATCTCAAAATTTTAACAAATCCACACTTTCAATTATGCCAGAAACCACTCCTGTTAAAAAAGTCGCCCTCCTCACTGCAGGCGGACTCGCGCCTTGCCTCTCCTCTGCGATTGGCGGACTCATCGAACGCTACACTGAACTATATCCAGATATTGAAATCATTTGCTATCGCGGGGGCTATAAGGGTCTTTTAAAAGGCGACAGTCTTACGGTCGACGCAGAGATGCGCGCGAATGCTTCAACTCTACACGAGCACGGAGGCAGTCCGATTGGCAACAGTCGCGTGAAGCTCACAAATGTGAAAGATTGCCTCCGACGCGGACTCATCGTAGACGGGCAAGATCCCCTCGAGGTAGCTGCTCAGCAACTAACAAAAGACGGCGTTGACGTCCTCCATACCATCGGCGGAGACGACACCAATACAACTGCGGCCGACCTTGCGGCATTCCTTGAAAAAAATGACTACGCGTTGACCGTTGTTGGGCTTCCCAAGACCATTGATAATGATGTCTTCCCAATCGCACAAAGTTTAGGCGCATGGACTGCTGCCGAAGAGAGTGCGCGCTATTTCGAAAATGTCGTGGCCGAACACAATGCAAATCCTCGAATGCTAATTATTCATGAGGTGATGGGAAGAAATTGTGGTTGGTTAACTGCTGCCACTGCTCGTGCGTATCGTGAACGCCTCGATGCCCTCAACTGGGCGGAATCTATCGGATTGTCGGCAATTCGAAAAGATGTGCACGCTATTTTTATTCCTGAAATGGAAGTCGATACCCAAGCCGAAGCCGCTCGTCTCCGCGGCGTTATGGACACTCATGACAACGTGAACATTTTCATTTCTGAAGGCGCGGGCGTTGAAACGATTGTCAAAGAAATGGAAGCGGCCGGTGAATCCGTCCCGCGTGATGCCTTTGGCCACGTCAAGCTAGATGCAGTGAATCCGGGCAAATGGTTTGGCGAACAATTTGCAAAAATGCTGAGTGCTGAAAAAGTACTTGTACAAAAGAGCGGCTACTTTGCGCGTGCCGCACCTGCCAACCCCGACGACCTGCGCTTGATTAAAAGCTGTACGGATCTAGCAGTCGATTGTGCGGTCGCTCGCAATAGCGGTGTGATCGGTCACGATGAAGACCAGCGCGGTATTCTCCGTCCGATTGAATTCCCACGCATTGCGGGAGGTAAACCATTCGATATTGAGACGCCTTGGTTTGGGGAATTACTTGAAGCAATCGGGCAACCTAAAGGTGCCTCCATCGCGCAAGCAGGACATTAGCCTACGCAAGATTTTGCGAGGCTCTGACTCAAGATGCCTCCAAGAAATATCTGCATGGGATGGTAGCATAGAATCGGCAACATGATTACTGCCATCTGTCCTTCCATTCCAGCCGCAAACAAAATAGATCCAATTAATGGTAAACCCGTAGCTAATGACTTTTGACTGGCACAGTAAAAAGCTGCTACTTTGTCGGAGGGTAAAAACTTAAACCATCCTGCGCTCACCCAAACAAGGAAACTGATTAACAGTAACAGCCCTGAGCACACCGCGAGCAGCTCGGCAAACGCAGAACTCGATAATGCTTGAAAAGCTCCCAGCCGAAAACTTTCGACGAATCCGACGAAGATGATCCCAAGCAAAATCAATTGAGTCAGGAGGCGCACAGCACCTTCGTTCAAAGCATTATTTTCAGATGCACCTTGAATGCGCTGCCAGATCAGCCCCACCATAAAGGGTATCAAAATCATGAACGCTAAGCGTTTGAATAAAGATAGAAGCGGGACTTGGATTTGCTGCTCAAGCGCGAAATAAACAACCGCAAAAATAGGTACTATCCAAACCGCGAGCAAATTTGAGAACACGCTTGCGATGATCGCATTCGTGCCTCGCCCTCCGGAAGCAACTGTGAGCGCGATTGCCGAAGCAATCGTTGTTGGTAAAATAGACAAGAGTAAATAACCTAAAATAAAAGCACTGGAATCGTTTAAATCTAACACCCAAAGCACTGTCAGCATGAGCAAAGGTGATAAAATAAAATTCCAAACAAGAACAAAAAGCAGAAGCTTTATCGATTCCTTAAGTCTTGGAGACTCTGTCTTTGAAAACCCGCACCCTTGCAGGAAAAAAATGATTCCAATGCCGATAGAGACCACAATGCTTGGAATGACGAGTCCTTGAATTGCTTCAATTTCTGAAAATCCCCATGCCAGCGCTAAGGCCAAAACCATCGCAACGGTAAACCACTGACGCTTAACTAGCTTTCTCACTTATTGAATCGTCCTGAATCGTTTTTGAACCTTCAGACAAACTTCCATCCCCCGAGAGCACAACTGCAAGAGATCGAGTCTGTGGGAAATACGAGCAGATAATCATGATGATGACCGTTATCGGAACGCATAAGAACATTCCCGGAATTCCCCATATTGAGCCCCATAAGGCTAATGAAAGCAGTAAAACTAAAGGGCTTAAATTTAAACGGCTGCCCATGAGACGCGGCTCGAGAATACTGCCGACCGTGAACTGCAACCCTGTGATCGCAATTGCGACGATGAAGAACGGCGCCCACCCTTCGAATTGTACGAGGGTTAAAAGCGCCGGGAACGCGGTTGCGATTATCGAGCCAATGGTGGGAATGAAATTTAGAAGAAATATTAAGACCGCCCAAAAACTCGCTGAGTCCACTCCGATCCATTGCAAGATAAAGTAACTTAAAAGCCCAGTTGTAGCACTGGTTAATACTTTGATTCCAATATACGTACAAATGTCGTTGTTAATTTTTTCAAGCAATTGAAAGAGTGCTTTCTGCTGCAATGGTTGCCTAACTATTGCCTTAATCTTAGCGTCAAAAGTACGCTGTTCTAAAAGTAGAAAAATCAGATACACGCAAATAATTCCAGCGCTTCCAGCTAGGGCGCTCGCGGATTTCGCCAAGCCCTGCAGCATAGTGCTCAAATCCGCCTGTTTGAGTAATTCATGTACACTCGGCGATTCTTCCAAGCCCAGCATTTGATAAATCCCATTGATCCGTTTTTCCAAGTTCGCTTCGTACAGCGGCGCTTGTTTGATGACGTAATAAACGTTGTCTGTAATCAACTGCACCACCCATGTTAGCGAAAGCGCAATTGCAACCACTGCGATGATGAAAGTGAGCGATTTAGGAAGACTTCGCTCTGAAATACGTACCGAACCAATCGCATCTGCAAAAATATTAATTAAGTAAGCGATGGCTCCCGCAATGACTAAGGGCAGTAGAATGGATTGCCCCAGGTGTAGTACATAAAAGGACAACACCACTACGAACATGGTTAAAGCGACTCGAGTTAATTGCATAACTTCGACATACTGAGTACGCAAATGCGCACTGTCCAGCATTGCTTGCTGGGCTAAATTTAAAGGATTTTGTTTTTAGCCGTTCTTTTTTGCGTAAAATGCTTCGATTTTTTCTGAAACATCTCGGTACGCAATGTCTGCGCTGTACAATGACTTAAATTCTATCATCGCTTTCTCCATATCACCTTGCTGTTCGTAACAAGTGCCGAGCTCGTAAAGAATATCTTTCTTAACGTCACTCACGCCTGAGATCTCACTCTTAGCACTGTTAAACTGCTCAATCGCAAGATCCAAAATTCCCTTCGCTTTGTAAGCCTTAGCCAAAAGAATGAGCGCTTGCACACGAACTTTCGGGCTTCGTTGCGCAAGCTGTAATTCCTTAATTGCCGCATCGACTTCGCCATCTTCGAAGTACAATTCCCCGAGTTCGTAGCGATAGCTGAATTCGTTGGGATAACGTTGAACCATGTTTTCTGCCTGCTCTAGGCGCATCGTACGCGCTTCTTTGCGTAAAGATTCCAAAGCAGATTTGGCTTCTGCATTTTCTGCATCCTGTTCGAGAAGCGCTTCTTGCGCTTGAATAGAAGCCTGCATTTTTTCGCGCTGAAGCACAACCACCAGGCGTTCGAGATTCACATCCGCCTTACCCGCATCCAGTTCACGAGCTTTATTGACCCATTCAAGGGCATTATCAAATTCACCTAGTTTGCGATAATTGGCTGCAATATCACGATAGAAATTTAAGTTACCAGGCTGCGCTTCAACCTCTTTAATGGCGTCCTCAATCATCGAGCGTAGACCTTCCTCTCCAGTCTTAGCACGAGATGCTTGCTCAAGTTTCTGCGCTGCTTCTTCATCCTTGAGCTTGTCGCGGAAGCTTTCGTCCTCTTCCCACCGACCTTTGTCAACAGTCTGTTGAACTGATGCTTTTTTAACCAAAGTCTGAATTTCGTCATCTGTTGGATTCGCGCGATACGCAGCCTCTCCGATACGGATTGCATCCTCATTTTTACCAATCTCGATATAAGCACGCATCAGATTTTTTGCATTCACCGCATTCGCAGGCTCCATGCGATAAAATTCTTCATAAGCAAATGCAGCCGTAGCATGTAACCCAAGCGCAGTAGCCGCCTTGCCCAGTAAATCATGCCCAGAAGTATTTGACGGATCAGCGCTCAACATTTCTTCCGCAGTTTCCATCGCCTTTTGTGGATCCTTATCAACACTCGCCCCACCAAGACCTTTTGCAATTCCACCAATCTTTGAGAATAAACCCGACAAACCGCCCTTGCTTCCTGTGCTAGCACGCTGCTGCGCTTGACGCAAAGAACGTCGCACCTCGACGCAACCCGGCTCACGCTTTGTAATGTTGGCGAGAATATTGATTGCATACGCAGGGTTTTTACTAATCGCTTTATTTGCGTTCGCAACTTGCTTTTGATGGCGGGGATCCAGTTGATCGAGGGTAATTTCTTCCATAACTAAGAGGTGTAATAAAATGCAATTTTTTATTGCTGCGGTCTATTGGGTCAATATCCAATTCCCTGCAGCAACTGAACTAGAGAATTATTTCCAAATCTTTTTGCACAGCAACCTTTAAAATTTTCATTGCCGCCTCTACCCGAGCTTCATTTTCCCCTTCAACTAAAAGCCTCAACTTAGGCTCCGTGCCTGAATAGCGAAGCATTACGCGACCCGCCTTTCCAAAGTCTTCTTCCAAGCTCGCGACTGCCTTGGTAACTGAAGGTAATTGCGGAAGAGGCGTTTTAACCGCAACTCGCATGTTAGCAGTTGCCTGCGGAAATAAAGTGACCCAATTAGATAATTCAGAAAGCGGTTTACCGGTTCTCTGCATAATCTGAATAAGCTCCAAAGCCGCCAACAGGCCATCACCCGTTGAAGCATAGTCTGATAAAATAATATGACCTGAATTTTCCCCTCCAACAGAAGCTCCAATTGCACGCATCTTAGCGGCAACATTCCGATCCCCTACATCCGTTCGCTCGATCTGCGCACCCGCTGCTTCCAAAGCGCGATCCAATCCTAGATTACTTTGCACGGTGGTCACCAAAGTCTCTGAACCGAGTCGTCCTTCTTCCAATGCCTGAAGCGCAAGTATTCCCAATAAACAATCGCCATCTAAAATTTTCCCTTTCGCATCACAAATAACTAAACGATCCCCATCACCGTCATGCGCAATGCCAAGCGCGGCCCCTTCTGCAAGCACTGCGCGGCCCAATGCCTCCGGATATTCACTCCCCACCCCATCGTTTATATTTGTTCCGTCAGGGGTATTTCCCAATAGGTGTACCGAGGCTCCCAACGCTTCAAAAACAATAGGCGTAGTGATGCAAGTGGCTCCGTTTGCAGTATCTAAAACAAGTTTTAATCCCGACAGTGAAAGCCCCTCGAATAATTTAGAAACTGCAGCTACGTACTGCTTCGACCCGTCCAACACCTCACAATCTGTATCTACAAAGGTTCCCTCAAATTCTGCTTCCGCATCAATGGCAGATTCAATCGCTGCCTCTGCGTGCGGACTCAACTTACATCCCTGAGCATCAAAAAGTTTAATGCCGTTATCACTGGCAGGATTATGAGACGCCGTGACTGCGATTCCCAACGAACCGTCAGCGTCGAGAACGGCACGAGCGACTGCAGGGGTTGGGACAATTCCCAAATCAACCACGCTTACGGCAGAATGCCTTTGTAAACCCGCAACCAATGCGTTGACCAAAAGCGTTCCACTCGCACGCGTATCACGGCCAATGTAAACACGTCCTCCTTCGAGACGAGCGCCTAGCGCCGCGCCCATTCGATACGCAAAATTAGGATTGATACACCCATCTCCATACGCCCCACGAATGCCATCGGTTCCAAAATATTTTCCCATTACTCAACCCTTCGTGTTCGTATTAATTGACTCATTAAAGCTCCGCGTAAAAGGCTTGAGCGCGCTCCAACCATTCCCGCACCGCACCGCTTTCGATCAGTTCACGCGCTTGTCCCACACCTTCCTTTAAACTGGAAACACGCCCCGCAACCCACAAAGCAGCGCCCGCATTTAATAGAACGGTGTCTCTCAATCCAGTAGGCACATCAGGTCCTGAAGTTCCGCTTAAAAGCGCATTTAAAATCGAGAGATTTGCATCCACATCTCCACCTGCTAAATCTGAAAACGCGCAACTTTCAAGCCCTCCGTCCGATGCCGCAAGCGTTCCTTGAAACGTCGATAATTCACCAAAACCCGCGACCGAATTTTTTCCTGCGCAACTCAATTCATCCAACGCTCGATTGGCCTCTGGCGCACCATTGACTACAATTCCCGAGCGCAATTTTAAAGCTCCTAGCGCTTCAGAAAGCGGCGTAACCCACTGCTCTGAAAAGACTCCAAGCAATTGATGCGCAGGCTGCCCAGGATTTATTAAAGGCCCTAGCAAATTGAAAATGGTACGCACCCCTTCGCCCGCCAACGCTTTGCGAACTGGCATTATCGCCTTAAAGGCAGGATGAAATGCAGGAGCAAAGAAAAAACAAAAGTTCAACGTTCGCAATGAGTCACGCAAAGTATCTAAGGGCGCATCGAGACGAATTCCAAGCGCCTCTAACAAATCCGCGCTTCCACATTTGGAAGTAATCGAACGATTTCCATGTTTAAAAACAGGCACCCCTGCCGCCGCTACGATAAAAGAAACGGTCGTGGAAATATTAAAAGTTCCCGATCCATCGCCACCCGTTCCACAAACATCAATAGCAGATTCAGCCCACTCTGAGACCTCAGGATCAATCGCTAAACCGCGAAAGGTCGAAGCAAAAGCTGCTACCTCAACTGCAGTCTCACCTTTAGCAGCAAGTGCTTTTAAAAACGTTGCCTTCAAATCATCTTCAACAGATTCACTTGCCAACAAATTTGCGACTGCGCTCGCCGAGACAGAATCTAAATCTGTGCCCGACGAAACCTGAGAGATAAATTGTTCGAGAGTCTTCATGAGCTAAAAGATGGCAAACGCTTCTCCTTCTAACGACAAGCCTAATCCCTTCAATTATATTTCAGACTTTGATCTTTTTTACTGCTTCCAATTCTCTGATTTTAAGGACAGATTTGCCAACGTCTTGAAATTTAAGCTTCCAATTAGAATCCTCTCAGCGCTTTTGTTAGCGGGTTCGCTCTCCGTTACCACTGCTTCTGAAAAACCGGCAGCGGTCAACACTGAGCCGCTCGAGCGGCAATTCACTTACTCAGATGCCCTCATCCTCGGACTCGTCGAAGGCATCACTGAATATTTACCAGTTTCCTCAACAGGTCACCTTATTCTGACAAACGCAGTACTTGGGCTCGACTCAGATGCACCTTTAACCACAAAGGACGGGGACTTCCTCTGGGTCGAAGATGCACAAGCTCCCAACGGACAAAGCCCCTTCTCACTTTCAAATGCGGCAGACGCCTACGCCATCATCATTCAATTTGGAGCCATTCTTGCAGTTGCCATTCTATATTGGCGCCGATTACTCACTATTTTAATGGGGATTCTTGGCAAAGATCCCAACGGTCTTCGACTATTCCGAAACTTAATGGCTGCATTTGTGCCCGCCGCAGTGCTTGGTCTCTTACTCGATTCTTATATTGAATCACTGCTTTTTGGCATCATCCCAGTCGTAATTGCTCTCTTGGCAGGTGCACTCTTGATGCTCATAGTGGAGCGGAGGTATTCAAAAAATAAAGACCCACAGTCCTTCGAAAACGAACCCGACCTGCATCAGCTCAGCATTCAACAATGCCTAACTGTAGGCTTCTTGCAATGCGTTGCGATGTGGCCAGGAACGAGCCGCTCAATGATGACTATTGTCGGGGGCTATCTCATCGGACTCAGCCCCGTTCGCGCCGCAGAATTCAGCTTTCTCTTAGGTCTCATTACTCTCAGCGCCGCCTCCGCTTACAAAGCGCTTAGCGTTGGGCCACTCATTGTGCAAACTGTCCCTCTCGGACCCCTCCTCTTAGGACTATTGATTGCCACAGTCTCTGCCGCCATCGCTGTAAAATGGCTAGTGAATTTCCTTACACACCACGGATTAAGCCCCTTTGCATGGTATCGAATTGGCCTTGCGATTATCGTTTTTCTAACTTTAGCCTAGCACCACAAAGCGCCTTAGCGTACCCTTTACAAAATGAAACAAATTGCAGTCATACTATCTGGATGCGGAGTTTTTGATGGCTCAGAAATTCACGAAGCAGTTCTAACACTTCTCGCTCTTGAACGAGCGGGCGCTAAGGCTATCTGCGCGGCACCAAACCTAGACCAACGCGAGGTCGTTGATCACTTCGGCGGAAAGGTCAATCCCGATGAATTTAGGAACGTCTTAGAAGAATCCGCACGGATTGCTCGGGGAACCATCAATAAAATCAGCTCGCTCGATCTCAATGCCCTCGACGCCATAATTTTTGTCGGCGGCTTTGGAGTTGCCAAAAATCTATCTAGTTTTGCCTCCGATGGTGCGGAATATGACGTAGACCCAATGATTCGCAACCTCATTGAAGATGCCCATCTAGCAGGCAAGCCACAAGGGTTTATGTGCATTGCCCCCGTATTAGCCGCCGCTGTCTTAGGTGCCCATAAAGTCCAAATTACTATTGGGCAAGATTCTGAAACTGCCACAAAACTCGCCGCCCGAGGCGCGCAAGCACTCCCATGCGCAGTTGATGCCGTGATAGTCGATGCCACCCATAAAATCGTCACGACACCTGCTTATATGGAGGCAAAAAACCTCTTAGAGGTGGAAGATGGAATCAACAAATTAGTTCAATCCCTTCTAAAACTATGTGCGTAAGAAGTCTTGACGCCCTTTATAGAACTGTTTGTATGCACCGTTCACTTGGGCAATTGAGCTCAATGAATTCTAAATTCTAAAACTTTTTACCATGGGACAGCCTAAACGCAAACAATCCAAACAACGTAGCCGCAAACGCCGAGGCGCTGACCGCTTTGTACTACCACAATTAGCTAAAGATCCGGAAGACGGTACTCGCTTCCGCCCGCACCGCGTGAACCCCGCTAATGGCATGTATCGCGGACGCCAAGTGCTCGACGTTGAAGTCTAATAGTAGCTTTGCTGAAACCATTTTAACTGAACACACCCCTCATTATGACCGATAGCGCAGCAACCTGCACCATCGCTGTCGATGTGATGGGGAGTGACCTTGGGCCCGCGGAATTTATTCGTGGGCTTTTGTATGCAGTCGATTCATTAGGCATCGAAAGTAATTTTATTTTAGTAGGCAAAGCGTCCGAAATTGAAGCGCTGCTCACCGAGAACGAACTCGATATTGATGCCCAAAGAATTTCCATCCACGACGCATCAGAAGTGGTGGCAATGAACGAAAAACCCGTGGCGGCGCTCCGCAGCAAAAAAGACGCTTCCATGTTTCGCGCAGTCGAACTCGTTAAAGAAGGAGAGGCCGACGCGATGGTCAGTTGCGGTAACACCGGCGCACTCATGGCAGCAGGCACGATTCGACTACGGCCCCTTGATGGTGTCGATCGCCCTGCCCTAGGCACTATCATTCCAACCAAAAAAACTCCTTGTGTTCTTATTGATGTAGGGGCAAACCCAGAATCAAACGCCGAAAACCTTGTTCAAAATGCGATTCTTGGCTCGAATTACGCGCGCTCGGCGCTCGATATTAAAAAGCCGCGTGTTGGACTGCTTACCATAGGAACTGAAGATGGGAAAGGCAACAGCCTCATCAATGAAACCCACAAGCAATTGCAAAGTATCGATGGGATTATCAACTACGCTGGCCTGATCGAAGGATTTCAAATTTTTGAAGGCGAAGTTGACGTCATTGTTTGCGACGGATTTGTCGGCAACATTCTTCTTAAGTCTAGCGAAGCTGTCTTCGCTTTTGTAGGCAAGACCATCAAAGAAGAACTAAAGCGTAATACCAAACGTATGATTGGAGCCGCCCTCGCAAAATCCGCTTTCACCGACATGCGCTCGCGCCTCAGCCCCGATCACCACGCAGGTGCTCCCTTGTTGGGAATCAAAGGAAACATTTTAAAATCTCACGGCTCTTCAAACTACGTTGCGATAGGAAACGCTCTGCGAATAGCTACTGAGCTCGTACGCCATGATATGATTGAGTCCATCCAAACTGAAATCAATCTGGCAAATGACAGCTTGCGCGAATCCTCTTAGGGTATCTAATGGGATTGATTCTGGCAGACTCTCTGCATCCGAACTATGAAGCTCGACCCGCCATCTATTGTTATTGAGGGAACTGGTTCCTACCTACCTGATCGCATCGTCACCAACGACGACATGGCGAAAATGGTTGAAACTTCAGATGAATGGATTCGCACCCGCACTGGAATCCAAGAACGACGTTTCGCTGCCGAAAATGAATCCACTAGTCATTTGGCGAGCGCTGCTGCCAAACGCGCAATTGAAGCTGCTAAAATTGATCCCTCTGAGATTGATTTGATTTTAGTTGCGACCATGACTCCCGACATGCCCTTCCCTTCAACCGCATGTCTTGTACAAAGCCAGCTCAACCTCCCACACTGCATGGCCTTTGATATCCAAGCCGCCTGCACTGGATTTGTCTATGCCCTCAATATCGCGAGCAGTATGTTGCGCTCAGGAGCCTACAAAAAAGCATTAGTCATCGGTGCAGAAAAATTGAGCGGCATTCTCGACTTTGAAGATCGTGCCACCTGCGTGCTCTTTGGCGACGGCTCAGGCGCTGCCATTCTTGCACCCAGTGAAACTCCTGAAGTAGGTCTCCTTGCCGGGATTGGCGGTGCCGATGGTTCCAATCCTGATTTATTGTGCCAACCTGGTGGAGGCTCAGCAATTCCCCCTTCCCTTGATTCCCTTCAGCAAAGACAGCATTTCCTAAAGATGAACGGCAAAGAAGTTTTTAAACAAGCCGTTCGAGTTATGGGTCAAGCAAGCACCGATCTACTTAAAAAACTCGATCTGCAAACCAGTGAAATCGACCTTATCATCCCCCACCAAGCAAATCTTCGAATCATCGACAGCTTAACAAAGCGACTCGAGGTTCCCGAAAGCTCCGTTTTTGTAAACCTTCAAAAATACGGTAACACCTCCGCCGCATCTGTTGGAATCGCACTGGATGAGGCGCTTAAATCAGGACGTCTTAAAAGTGGCGACCTATCCTTGATTGTCGCCTTCGGGGCAGGCTTGACCTGGGGCGCGAATATGGTGAAATGGCAATAATTATGCCACGCGCTTTTTTCTATTTTTTAATCCTCTCAATTTTTGGAACACTCTCCACTCAAGGAGCGATTTCACTAAATCCATTTCATTGGTTTGACGGAAAACCTGATGCCGAAACCGAGGACTTGGGAGCCATTCAAGAGAACCTTGAAGCCGAAGCCTCCGCAGCACTTGAAAAAGGGCGCGAGAAATTGACTCGTAATAACACCTTCAGCGCAAAGCGGATTTTCAAATCCATCGCAAAGAAATACCCAACCACAAACGCCGCCGCCGAAGCACGCTTTCTACACGCTGGGATCGAAATGAAGCGCAAACGGTTTGTTAAAGCGCATAAGCTTTTACAGGAAATAATTTTTCAGAACCCAGCCTACGAAAATTTTGATGCCGTGATTGTAGCGCAATACGACTGCGCCACCGCTTTGATGGAAGGTGCACGTGGAAGAATTCTTTATATTTTCCCAGGTTTTAAGCAATACGGCGAAGCGATGAAACAATTTGAATTCATTGTTCGAAATGCACCCTACGGAGATTATGCTCCGCTTGCCCTCATGAATATTGCTTTGATCGCACAAAAAGAAAAAGAATCCGAGGCTGCGATTGATGCCCTCGATCGTCTGATCAACTACTACCCGCAAAGTGCCCTTGCCCCAGACGCCTATTACCATCTTGCGAAGACCTATTCCGACCTTGTGAACGGACCTGAGTACGACCAAGGCTCGACTCGGCAAGCCATCAGTTATTACGAAGACCTCCTAGCCCTGTTCCCCGAAAGTGATAACGTGGGTGAAGTAGAGGCAAATCTAGCCGAGATGCAAAATCTTCTAGCTAGTAGCCAACTCCAAATTGGCGATTTCTTCTATCTCTACCGCAATAATAATACTGCTGCCCTTACTTTTTATAACGAAACAATTACCACAGCCCCAGAATCTGAAGCCGCCGATCAAGCAAACGATCGTATTGCCGCAATTGAAGCTGGCATCCGCCCTGTTACGCGCTCGCGCTTACTTCGTAAATTACTGATGGCTGACTAAGTCATTCGATACAATACAAGCCATGCCCAAAAAATCGTTTACTTCCATCGCCTGCCTCAGTCTCTTAATCAGCGCGCTTCTCTGGTGCACAGGCTGCGCGAGTTACGATTGGAGCCGAGCCGAGCTTCCATTCAAAAAACTCTACGTAGAACCCGCTTCAAATCAAAGTTTTGCGCCCCAAATCCAAGCCCCTCTCAGTGCCCAACTTCGCCAAGCATTGATTCGTGATGGCCGTGTCCAAATTATAGATAATCCCAAAGATGCCGATGCAATTCTGCAAGTAAACGTCACTCAATACAATCGCAACGCCTCCACTCGAGACAGCCAAGATTCTGAAATTGCACGCGGCTTTGACATTAATATGCGGGCTCAAATCGCATTATATGATGCCACTAATAAAACTTACTTCTTCAGAGATCGTAACTTATCAGTCAAAACAAACGCCTTTACCAATGATCCCAATTCAGGCGAAGTGACTTTTGCATTGGCAGAACATCAAGCAATGCCACGTCTCGCAAATGACCTCGCTCGTAAAATTGCAAACGAAGTCCTCAGCGTTTGGTAAACGCTTAAACCTGTTTAGGATTCACAAATTCTAATTTTCCGTCGGGTTTAATTCTGCGATAGTAGCAACCCGAGCGCGCAACCCCTTCAGTGCTCTTAGTGTGACACGCGCCCTTGCCTGCTGGTTTTACTAGGTACAAGAGCGAATTTTGTTCACAATTAACGCGCACCTCAAGAAGTTCTAAATAATCACCACTCGTTTTGCCTTTAATCCAAAGCTCATTGCGACTCGTGCTCCAAAATGTAGCCATTCCACATTCCAAAGCCGTATCAAAGGCCTCTTGATTGGCATAACCAACAATTAATACTTCTCCAGTGTTCGCATCTTGCGCGATCGCAGGCAAAACATCCGCTTCGCAACTAGAAACCTTCCGCAACTTCTTAAAATCCAATTCTAAGATTTCTCCATGCTCTAATTCTTCATGTGTCATGGAAAATTACTACGCTTTTATCCTACTAAGAGTCGAGTTCCGATTGTTCCAAATCCGTAAATTATTTAATTTTTAACTTTTTTACTTCCCTTTACCTCGGCTCATAATCATTGATTATTGATACAAAAATCAAAAAACAAACACCGAGTCTGCACTCTTTAATTAAAAAAAATGTCCAACGAATCCAACACACCCACCGCAATTCTACAAGCAGCTGCGACCCAAGCTCGCGGACTTGCAATTGATGCTGTCCACGCTTGTAGCTCAGGTCATTTAGGTCTCCCTCTAGGCTGTGCTGAAATTGGAGCAGCCCTCTTTGGTAATGGAGGAATTCGTTTCGACCCCACAACACCACGCTGGCTCAACCGCGACCGCTTCATCCTTTCAGGAGGTCACGGCTCCATGTTCATTTATACTTGGCTTCACCTTGCAGGCTACGAACTTTCCTTAGAAGAACTTAAAAATTTCCGTGTCTTAGGATCAGAGACTCCAGGTCACCCTGAATTTGGAGACACCGCAGGTGTCGAGGCTACAACGGGTCCGCTAGGTCAAGGAATCGCCAACGCAGTTGGCTTTGCACTCTCTGGAAAACGTGCCGCCGCAAAATTTAACACCTCCGAGCACACTCTGTTTGATCATCACGTTTTCGCACTTCACGGTGATGGTTGCCTACAAGAAGGCGTCGCAAAAGAAGCCATTGCCTTTGCCGGACACAACCAACTCGATAATCTCATTTTAATTTACGATGCCAATGAAGTCACCCTTGACGCAATGGCTGAGCAAACCCAGAGCGAAAATGCCGCCGCCTATTTTGAATCTCAAAACTGGGACGCCATCCAAATTAATGGACACGACTTAGATGCGGTTTCAAAGGCTGTCGCTCAAGCCAAGACCAACGACAACGGTAAGCCGACCATCATCATTGCGAAGACTACGATCGCAAAGGGTATTCCTGAAGTTGAAGGAACCGCAGGTGGTCACGGCGAAGGTGGAGCCAAGTTTGCTGAGTCCGCTCGTTCAGGCCTCGGACTCCCTGCCGAAAGCTTTTATACCTCCGCCGAGGTTCGCGATCACTTTGCAACCGTTGCTCAAGAAGGGGTGAACGAGCGCAGTGCCTGGGATGCAATGTATGAGCAATGGGAAGCAGCAAATCCAGCACTCGCTGCTGAGCTAGAAGGCGGTGCCAATACCGCTCCCGAAGATCTCTCCGCTCACATTCCAGAATTTGAAGCAGGCAACAATGCCGCCACTCGCGCAACTGGTGGCACCGTCATTAATGCAGTCGCAAAAGTGATGCCCCAGCTGATAACTGGATCTGCCGACCTCTACGGTTCCACGAAAAATTACATCAAAGATGGCGGCGACTTTGGCCCCAAGAACCCAGACGGACGCAATATCTGGTTCGGGATTCGTGAACACGCAATGGGCGCAATTTGTAACGGCATCGCATACGATGGAATTTTTCGTGCCTCAGGCGCGACTTTCCTTGTCTTCGCAGATTACCTTCGTCCCTCGATTCGCCTCGCAGCGTTAGCGAAGTTACCCGTCACTTACATCTTCACGCACGACTCCGTGGGTGTAGGTGAAGATGGCCCGACTCACCAACCCGTCGAAACCGTAAGCGGTCTTCGAGTCATTCCAAATTTAGACGTCATTCGTGCTGCCGATGCAGAAGAAGCAGCAGGCGCTTACCTTGCTGCGATGCAACGCCAAGACGGCCCCACCGCTCTTATTTTCACCCGTCAAGGCGTGCTTGCAAACGACGCTGTCAGTCCAAGCGAGCGGCGTGAAGGCGTTCTCAAAGGGGGCTATATTGCCCGCAAGGAAACCGCACCGCTTGAGCGCATCCTTCTTGCAACAGGCTCGGAAGTTGCCCTCGCTTTAAGTGCCGCCGAACAACTTGGCGCGAGTACTCGTGTCGTTTCTATGCCCTGCTTCGAGCGTTTCAATCGCCAGTCTGCTGAGTACCGTGAATCCGTACTACCCGCAGGTTGCACCGACCGCACCGCCATCGAGGCGGGAGTTTCCATGACCTGGGGTCACTATATTGGCCTTCAAGGAAAAACCGTTTGTATCGACCGTTTTGGACTCTCCGCACCTGGTGGAACCGTGATGAAAACTCTCGGGCTTTCGGTTGAAAATGTGGTTAAAGTTGCTCAAAGTTAATTTATTAAAACAACCAATCGCGGCATCCACCGCTTGACATCCGTCCCTGCTAAACTGAACGTTCAACGAGAACGCTGTGTATTATGCCACTTGGAACGCTTAACTATGAACCCATGGTCTTCTCTCCACGCAACGGAGACGAAGCCCCTCTCTCTGCAATCCAAGAAGAAATCATTGCCCTCAAGAAAGAGCGCAATGCCATCATCCTCGCGCATAACTATCAAATCGAATCCATTCAACGCGTTGCAGACTACGTAGGTGATTCCCTCGGACTCGCCTATCATGCTGAAAAAGCAGACTGCGATGCCATCGTCTTTTGCGGAGTCCACTTCATGGCTGAAACCGCAAAAATTATAAACCCCAAGACTCCAGTTTATTTACCAGACCTCGAGGCAGGCTGTTCTCTTTCCGATTCCTGCCCCGCCGAGAAACTTGCGGCGTACAAAGTAGAGAATCCCGACACCTACGTCGTCGCTTACATCAACTGCTCCGCTGCTGTGAAGGCCCTAAGTGATGTAATCTGTACAAGCGGAAATGCCACAAAAATTGTTAATCGCATCCCAGCAGATCGCGAAATCCTTTTTGTTCCCGACCAGAATTTAGGACAATGGGTTTCCAAAGAAACTGGACGCGCCATGAAACTTTGGCCTGGATCTTGTTACGCGCATGTCCTTTTCACGCAACAAGCCATTGAGCGCTTAAAGCTCAAATTTCCTGACGCCAAAGTCGTTGCCCATCCAGAGTGCGTAGAGACCGTTCGAGACAACGCTGACGTTGTGTGTAGTACCGAGAAAATGGTGCACTACTGCCACGATGACGACGCGGAGCAATTCATAGTTATTACCGAGACCGGTATGATTCATCGCCTCCAACGGGAAATCCCAAACAAAACTTTTATTGCGGGGCCAACCGACACGTGCGCCTGCAATGAATGCCGCTTCATGAAAATGAACACCATCGAAAAATTGCGTGACTGTCTTCGCGATCAATCACCTGCGATTGAGATGCCTGAATCCATTCGCGCCAAAGCTTACGACCCCATCAAACGCATGCTTGAATGGAGCCAGTAAAATAATTCCACAACCATCCTCAAATGATTCTTAAAACAAGACCCCTTTCGCTTCTAATCCTTATTAAACTGCTGGCGGCCGTAGCAATCAGCCCGCTCCAAGCTTATCCACCCAAGATAGAGGGCGCGACTGAATACGTTTATAAATCAGTCGATGGCGTGGATTTAAAAATCTGGGTTTTCAGTCCAAGTTCAAGTGATGTAAATGCCGCTCCAGTACCTGCGATGCTCTTTTATTTTGGAGGCGGTTGGCATGGTGGAAATCCTGAACAATTTACTGCGCAAAGCCAATACCTTGCAGAACGTGGGATGATCGGGATTGTTGCTGATTACCGCGTAAAATCTCGGAACAACGTGCAGGCAAAAAGCTGTGTCGAGGATGCCTACGATGCGTTCAAATACATAACGACTCATGCGAAAAAACTCGGCATTGACCCAAGTCGCGTAGGCGTTGGTGGAGGCAGTGCGGGTGGACACCTCGCAGCCTGTGTCGGGACCGTACATGCGAGCAAAGACAGAGGCCCGTATGCGATGGCACTCTACAACCCTGTGACAACTCTCGCGCCCATTGATTTCAATAAGAATCCATCACTTGGAACATCCGAAGACCACGCCACCCAAAATCAAGCCCTTGAGGCAAAACAAGGGCAATTGCGACACCGTCTAGGTGTTGAACCCGCAACGCTCTCGCCCTTTCACAATATTCAAAAGGCAACCCCGCCTGCTCTCATTTTACACGGCACCCACGATAAAACCGTCCCTTACGAAAGTGCGGTTCTTTTTCATAAACAGCTCAAGGCAAAGGGCATATCCTCAACCCTCAAAACGTACAAAAGCGCAGGGCACGGTTTCTTCAATCGCGAACCGTATCGCACGCAAACCAATGCCGCACTTGAGCAATTCCTCAAGGGTCTTGGTTGGCTTCAATAGCTCGCCGTCGCCAGTTAACATAAACCATCGTCTTGAGGTTGTCAGAAGCTTCAAGATATCCGAAGGTATGGGTTTTAAATTGTGACTCACTCCTTACCAGCTGAAGCAACCTATATCCGCGACAAATGGCGCGCGCCCTTCTTGGGGATTTTAGAAGCGGGTTGGCAGGCCTTCCCACTCCTCATCGCCATCCGTTATTTTGATGCGCCTGAAAGCGTTAAAGCATTCATTGCCGGTGCAGGACCAATTGGGTTCTTACTCACTCCACTGACGCTTTTTATAGCCGCCCGTATGGGCGCACGTCCCAGCTCTGCCTGCGCCCTCGTATTCGGATTGAGCGCCGCATTAATCTTAGGAGCTACCCTTGCCAGTACCCTGCTTGTCTTTACCATATGCTGTATAGCGAGCCAAATGGCTGCCGTGCAACACGGCCCTCTAATGGTGCAAGTTTATACCATGAATTACGGGGATCATGAACGCGGGCAACGCGTCACCACTCCGCTCATGCTGACCGCCGCTTTTTCAGTTTTATTTGCTTGGGCAGGAGGCGAACTCTTAGACCTTGATCTCCTTAATTATAAATACCTCTTTCTCTTTATGGCATTTTGTGCAGTTGCCTGCACCCTTGCCGTTCGGGGAGTTCCGTGTAATCCACTCTCAACAAAACATGTCGGAAATCCTTGGCAAAGCTTCAGCTTTATCTGGAAAGACCGAATGTTTGGACATATTTTAAGTGCTTGGATGCTTCTTGGTTTAGGAAACCTGATTGCCATTCCAATTCGTGTTGAATATCTCGCGGATCCAAGCTACGGAATCAACGCTAACAACGCCACTATCGCCTTCCTGCTAGTCGTCGTTCCTGCACTCGCTCGTTTGCTGTCCACTAAAGTTTGGGGACACCTGTTTGATAAACTTCATTTTGTCACTACCCGCAACAGCCTGAACCTTTGCTTCCTACTGAGCGTTGGACTCTTTTTCTTCACCAAAAATATTTACCTACTTGGAATTGCGATGGCGTTTCAAGGCATTGCAATGGGTGGCGGTAAAATCTTCTGGGGACTATGGGTAACCAAAATTGCTCCTCCAGAAAAAGCATCTGCGTACATGAGTATTCACATGGCGCTCACTGGAGTGCGTGGCACACTCGCCCCCTTTATCGGATACTGGATTCTCGCGCAATCAAACCCATCCGCAGTGGCATGGACTGGACTGATTCTAATCACTGCAGCCATCCTACTCTTTGAAACTCTCCGTCGTCATCCTCGCCTCGCAACCTAAACCATGCAAATTGACTCACTTGATCGTACGGTGCGTCTAAGCGTGCGCGAACTGGCAAGCTTTAGAAACGCGCCTCCTCGCGCGCATTTCACCGCTAGCGGGGGCGCTTGGCGCGCTGCTCTCGGACAAGAATGGCACCAGACCGCTGCTGAGCAAACTCGTGTCCAAAATCCTCAAGCTCAATTTGAGGTCTCCATCCAAGCGACTTGGCGTCATCGCGATTGGACGTTTCAAATTCAAGGGCGCATTGATCAGGTCATTCCAGGCGCAGACGATTCGCTGACCTTTCGAGAAATCAAAACCATTCGCGCCGCCTTACCCTTACCCGAAGAAACGCTCGCTACTCGCTACTCAGATCATCTGGCACAAGTGGCGACCTATCTTAACTTGGCGCAAGTGCTTCCAGAATTTGAAAATAAAAATTTAAAAGCGGAGCTGTGCTGGATTGATATTGATAGTGGAACGCTACAAATCCTGCCTCTGAGCGAATCGCATGCAGAGACAGTTTTCCAACAACAACTTGATTGCTTGATTCCATTTTTAGACGATCGCCGGAATGCGATTCAACGCTTAGAAAACACAACCCTCCGTCCCCCGTTTGAAACACTCCGAGAAGGACAAGAGGCCTTTCAAAAATCGCTTGAAAAAGCAAGCATCGCTGCACCCGCAATTCTTTTGCAAGCCCCTACCGGCTTCGGGAAAACAGGCATGGTTCTTCAACAGGTTCTTCAAGGACTTAAGAATGGGCTCTACGACCGTTGTATTTTTTTGAGCAATCAATCCACGGGACAGGTTCAAACCCGAGTTCAACTGCAAGCCATGCTAGGGGAAAATTTGCGTTCGGTACAACTTAGGAACCGCCAAGAGCACCGTATCGAAAGTTCCGCGCATACCTGTACGGGCGATATTCGTTGCGATGAAGCCATCGCAGAGGAATGGGAACGAGTAGACTTGCGCCCAGAGACTTTTTTCAAAGGTGGGACTTTTGATGTTGAACAGGCAAAAGCTTTGGGACGCTCAAGTGGTGTTTGTCCCTATGCCCTCACCAAGAGCTGTCTTCCCTATGCCGAAGTTTGGATTAGTGATTTTAATTATATTTTTAACCCCGCAAGCAGATCCGTTTTTGAAAATGTCTACGGATTTAATCCAGGCCGAACCTGCCTCATCATTGATGAAGCCCACAACCTCCCCCGCCGCGCCACCGACGCCCTGAGCATCGACCTAAAGGCGACTGAATTCCTGTTCGCGATCGATGCGCTTCAAAGCAGCGGAGCCAAACGACAATTACTCACTACCGGACGAGCTTTAGCGCATTGGATTGACCAGCAAAAAGAAGGTAATCCTCTTTCCCTCAATCAACAATACGAGGTGCTCGACATCGCCGAAGACTTTGCCCGCCAATTTCAAAACGCTCGTTTTGATTACAGCGAAACTCCACCCTTTGCGTTGGAGCTTGCGCACCGCATCGCAGATCTCACTAGCTCGCTTGCAAAACCTGTTGAACAATTCTTGGCATGGATTCCAAAAAAAGGAACCCTTCGCACTTCGTGCCTCAACCCATCCGTATGGATTGCAGAATGCTTAAGACCTTTTGGTAGCCGAATCTTGATGTCCGCAACCCTCGCGCCCTTCGATGATTTTATCAATCGCTGCGGACTAAATCCCAACCTCAATGAAAGTTATCCCGTTGAAGGACATGCTCCATGGCGGGACCAAGCCTACCAAGTAGCGATTGATACCCGAGTCGATACTCGACTCAAAAACCGCCATTTACACTACGCAACCACCGCCCAATCAATCGCTCTACTCACCCAAAAAAGCGCCGGCGTTCCCGTTGTAGCATTCTTCAGTTCCTATCAATATGCCGAAAATGTACGCACCTACCTCGAAGCGACTAATCCTGAAATACGGAGCCGAGTTCAACCACGCGGAGTCAATTTAGCAGATCAAGAGCGCTTTATTGAAGAAAGCCTGCTCATGGAGGATGTCCTCTTTTTAATCTTAGGTTCTAGTTACGCAGAAAGCATTGATGCGCTTGGAGGGCGTATTCGATTCGCCGTGGTAGTCGGACCCGCCCTTCCAGAAGTTAATTGCGTACAGCAGGCCCGCAGCGAAGCCCATCCTTCAAATAACCGCGAGGTGATATTCCATGAGCTTTATGTATTGCCGGGTATGCGTCGTATTCACCAAGCGCTGGGTCGCTTAGTTCGTGCACCCGGTCACCGAGCAACGATCGTACTTCAGGGAAAACGCTTTGCTGAAACAAACTTCTTTGATGCCCTCGCTCCCGAGTACCAAACCAAGACTCTCTTAAAGAACGACGATGCATTTATCGAATGGGTGGCAAAACTACCTTCAGAATGAATAAATTAATTTCGTTGCGCTTTTGCTCAAGAATACCCTATTTAAGATACAATCTATTAGAGGCATAATTATTACATGACCCAAAAGTTAAACTGGAACCGTAAGGATCTTATCGATTTGGAACCGCTCAGCCGGGCGGAGATAGAAACTATTTTTTCTGCTGCTCAGTCCTTCAAAGGAGCGATTGAAAAAGGAAGCAAAAAACATCCTTACCTTGAAGGTAAGACTATTGTTAACCTCTTCTTGGAGCCCAGCACTCGTACTCGCCTCGCTTTTGAAGTCGCCGCAAAGAATCTTTCCGCAGATACGATCTCTGTTACGCCCTCAGCCAGTAGCTTAACCAAGGGTGAAAGTCTCCGCGACACCGCTCAAAATATGGAGGCACTTCAGGCAGACCTCATCATTATGCGTCACGCCGCCTCGGGTGCCCCCAATTACCTCAGCAAGGTCGTCAACATTCCCGTTATCAATGCTGGCGATGGTTCACACGCCCACCCCACTCAAGCCCTCCTCGATGCCTTTACTCTGATTGAAAAATTAGGACCTCTTGATGGGAAAAAAGTAACCATTCTTGGCGATATTCTTTTCAGCCGAGTCGCGCGCTCGAATATCATTTGCCTACAAAAGCTAGGCGCAGAAGTAACCATTGCTGGTCCGAGTACCTTAGTACCTGCAGGCTTTGAAGCAATGGGAGTTCGTGTTTGTCACGACTTACAACCCGCCCTTGAAGATGCCGACGCGGTAATGCTTCTACGCATTCAACACGAGCGCCAATCCTCAACTCACTTCCCCTCAATCGGAGAGTACAAACGCGTTTTTGGACTCAATAAAGCGCGCGCAAAATGGTTAAAGCCTGGTGCATTGATAATGCATCCCGGGCCCATCAATCGCGGAGTTGAAATTGACTCCGAACTCGCAGACTCCGAACAATCTGTAATTCTGCAACAAGTCACCAACGGCATCATGGTGCGAATGGCAGTCATTCATCTCTGCCACTGCCACCACCAAGGCTTAGAAATAAAACTGCCATAATGAGCAAATCGAAAAACATTCTTTGGATTAAAGGCGGTCGAATTATCGACCCAGTGAATCAACGCGATGCCATTGGCGACCTCTACGCAGTAGACGGGAAGATTGTCGGCAATTTGACCGATGCCCAAAAAGAAGTAGCTCACTGCGTTGATGCAAATGATCAAGTAGTGGCTCCGGGACTGGTTGACATTCACGTTCATTTTCGCGATCCAGGACAAACACACAAAGAGACGATCCGCAGTGGTAGCGAAGCCGCCGCCGCTGGTGGTTACACCTCGGTGGTTTGTATGCCCAATACCAATCCTGTTTGCGATAATGCGGGCACTATCCAACGCATAACAGATACCGTCCGTCAAAGCGCAGTCATCCGCGTGTACAGCACTGGTTGTTTAACAATGGGTATGAATGGAGAGCAATTAGCACCCACTGGACAACTCAAAGAAGCAGGTATCGTAGCGGTAACGGACGACGGTAAATGCGTTCAAAGTAACGAGATCATGCGCCGTGCGGTTGAGTATGCCAAAATGTTTGAATTGCCCGTAATGGATCATTGCCAAGACGCGAGCCTCACCGATGGTGCAGTTATGAATGAAGGTGAATGGTCTTTAAAACTCGGTCTGCGCGGTTGGCCCAAAGCTGCTGAGGATATTATCGTTGCCCGAAATGTGATCCTCGCAGAGTTGACTGGTGCACATATCCATATGCAACACGTAAGCTCAGCAGCCTCGGTTGATATCCTTCGTAAAGCGATTGCTCAAGGGATCTCAGTGAGCGGTGAAGCCAGTCCGCACCATATTGAATTTACCGACGCATGCCTTAAGGATTACGACACTCTTTATAAAATGAATCCTCCCCTTCGCACCGATGCCGACCGCGAAGCTCTAATCGAAGGTCTTTGCGATGGAACGCTGGCATGTATCGCAACTGACCACGCGCCTCACACTCCCACTGAGAAAGATCAAGAATTTGATTATGCGCCCTTTGGAATTATTGGTCTCGAAAATGCTCTCGCAAGCACGCTTGGCACGCTGTACCACAGCGGGCGTCTTTCCTTGAGCGAAGTCATTGCCTTGATGACGCATAAGGGCGCAGAGCTTTGTAAGCTCGATGCCGGCACTTTATCAGAGGGAGCGCCTGCGGATATTTGTGTCTTTAATCCCGACGAAGAATGGACTGTTAATCCAGAGAAATTCTTGAGTCGCTCGAGTAACTGCCCTTGGAACGGTCGCACCTTAAAGGGTCGCGTTCGAGCTACCTTTGTCGGCGGACAAACGGTCTTTGATGGCGACCGTATTCAAATATAGGGCATGCCAACCACCCTTGATTTTCCTACCCTACTGCTTGCAATCCTTCTTGTAAGCGTCTGCGTTGGTAGTTTAGCACTTTGGTTGGCGCGCTGGCTCGCACCCCGAAACCTCATTCAAACCCAAGAGCCTATCCCCACTTGGGCAATCGGATGGATCAATTTTGGAATTTTTATCTGCGCCCTCGTAGTCGGAGTTTTCGTTTTACAAACCTATGGGTTCAAATTCCTAAGTGCGCTAGATGTGATCTCAGTCCCCACTTTTGAAGATTCGTCGGTACCACTTGATTCTGATTTAAACTCTGATGCAGAACTTGAGTCCTCCGAAACAGCTGCGGCGGAAATTGAAATCACTCCCGAACTCGCACTGACGTCGATTCTACTGCTCCACGTTCCCATCCTTTTAATTATTCTTGGACTGCGCCGCTTTTATCCTAGTCAATTTGCAGGACGTTATGAATCGAATCCGCTCCCGTGGCTGAAAGCTATGAAACGTGCGGTTCCGAATTTCCTCCGATATCTGCCTTTGATTTGGATTGCTGGAATTATTTGGAATATAATCTTAGGAATTTTGATAAGCGTTGGAGTTATTGACAAAGCCCCGCCGCAGGAGCTCATTGA
>CBFHPQ010000011.1:0-42475 GCA_965657865.1 Coraliomargaritaceae bacterium
ATGAATTTTGGCATCGTTGAGACTTTGTATGAGTTGCGTTCAAAAGGAGTTGAGTTAGCGGACGGAACTCCATTTCTTCCGCTACATTCATTGCAAAAAGTAGGCTCATTTTTATGGCAAATGCCGCCGACTAAAGATTTCTACAAAATTTCTATCGAACGCGAGGAAACGGGTTATTTCGCAAAACTAGGAGTTATTTATCCCTATGTTCAAAAACCTGAACCGAATGAGGCTGAACAATGAGACGACTTCTTAATAATCCTAAAATTGTCTTACCAGCTGCTTTAATAGTGGCGGTCATTCTGTTGATTCGCTTCGAGTACTTGGATGTCGACCGTATTAAAGGATATTTTGCTGCAAAAGAATCTTTGAATTTTGACTTCACCCTTGAGACTGAAGTGATTCCTGAAAATCGTTTAAGTGTGTGCACTAAAGTCTTGAGTAGAGATCGGTGGCTGCGAAGGAATTGGCAGGAATTGTCGTCAATGCAGCGTGATTTATTTGTAACAGATGTAAGCCTTGAAGCGGTTTCACTGGCTGAAATCACGCTAGATTTTGGGGTGGATTCAGAGAGCGAAGTAGAGACGATCGAACTCACTGAGGAGACACTTCAAAGCTACATCGCCCAGAATATGGGTCTAGATGCAGATGGTTTTTTTGTCCGTTTTGGAGTCATACGAAAGCGCGAGGGGGATGATTTGAAAATGAAAGATGGGAACAGATTATCTTTAGGGAAAATCATAGTGCCTGAAGTCATTGAATTAAATGAATCCGTTTCATTAGATGTCATTGATGCCTATGTGGCTGATCTAAAATTGGATGCGACCTCTCCGCTTGAGAGAACCTTTGAAGGTGAGTCACCTACAGATATGGATGCGGATGCGAATGCGGAAACTGAAGTTCGTTTTCGTGAAGGTGATTTACTGAATGATGCTATCATTGAACAGCTGCCAAGCCTACAAAGAACAAAATTTGCCTCCGCTGTAATACGGGGTGGAATTAATCCCAGTAATATCTATCGAGAAGGGGACTTGATTTCGCGAGTACCAGCTCTCGGCTTAGCGTCTGTTTCTGATGCAACAGTCGAATTGATTGATCGAGTCGGACGAATTTGGCTTCTAGAATTAGAGCAATAAATTAAGTGCCAAATTTTTTAGCTGTATTTGCGCATCTTTTGATTACCATTCAATTGTGATTATCTATTTATTACGGCATGCCCAGGCTGAAAAAGTGTACCCTGATGCAACTCGTCCGCTGACTTCAAAAGGACGCGCGCACGCCGAAGCGCTTGGGCAGTTTATGGATCACTCAACGAATGTTAAGCCCAGCCTGATATGGTGTAGCCCATATACACGTGCCCTAGAGACGCTTGAGCGAGTTTCTCAAAGTTGGGATCTTAAAGATTCTAAAATTAAGACTGAAGCGGGGCTTGTTCCTATGTCGGATCCAAATCCAATAATCGAAAAATTAGATTCAGTAAACGAACCTGTCTTGATAGTGGGTCATAATCCCTTCATGGAATCGATGGCATCCCTATTGACGATCGGGGAGGCCAATCGTTTACGTATAACTTTTAAAACCTGTACCCTTGTAAAGTTTTCTTGGTCTCCAATCCCGAACTACGGCGAACTCGGACCTGCCGAGCTTCTTGGAATGTATGATCCAACCTGTTTTTAAATGCGTAAAAAAGAAATTCTCTGCATCGTATTCTTTTTAGTTCTTGGAGCTTTCACAGGGCGCCTTCTTTATAAAGAAGAGGCAGGAGAGGCAGTACAAGCACCCGAGCGCATCAATGATAATCGTCAAATAATCGAGACAGATGCATTACAGGTAAATGCTTCTAAACCTAGGGTTAAATTTCCTGCAGACGCTGCAAACGACGGTGTTCTGGTCAGTTTCCTAAATGCGGAAGACCTCAATCGCTACCTATCCCAATTGAAAGATCAGGAGCATACTCCACTCGGAATCCTCGGCGCCATCCATACTATCAAGATTTCCACAGATGCGTTGAACGCATTGAATCCATTGCTCCATAACGGAGAAACCAGCTTTGATTATTTTGTACAAAATCCTAAGCCGCCTTCGGCGATCCATCCAAATCTTCTGACGAAGCTCCAAGCCTATGGCGCTACTGCTAAAGTAATTACTGCAGGCGGGTTGAATGCGGCAGGAACGGGTAAGGGAGTCATTGTTGCGGTAATTGATTCGGGGATTGGGGCACATCCAGGGCTTGAGGATATTGTTAAAGAGTCTGTTGATTACATCCAAAGAAGCGGTGATATAGCAGCAGCTCAAGCGCATGGAACTGCGGTGGCGTCCGTTATTTCAGGGGATCATGGGATTGCTCCAGATGCTGAGATACTAGATCTAAGGGTGCTCGACTCAGAGGGAAAAGGCACGGCTTTTGATCTCGCGCAAGCCATCATTAAGGCAACTGAATTAAACGCATCGATCATCAATCTCAGTTTAGGATTTTATAAAGACAGTACAGTTTTAAGAGAGGCAGTTCGTTTTGCCAGTGATCGCGGAGTATTACTCGTGGGCGCAGCAGGAAACGACGGGTATACCCAAATTGCTTACCCTGCCGCATATCCAGAAGTCTTATCTGTGACCGCGGTCGATGGGAATGGACACCATGCTCAGTTCCCGAACCGTTCGGAATCATTAGATTTTTCTGCCCCAGGAGTGGGGGTAAGCGTTGCTGATTCCGAGAGTGGGATGAAGCTCATGAGTGGAACTTCGGTGGCGACTCCTTTTGTTTCTGGAACGCTTGCAGCGTTGCTCTCCGAAGACCTAAATCGTAACGCGTCCGATGCGGTGCAAGTGCTTCGCGATCATTTGGATGAAGGCGGGGTTTCGGGCTCAGACTCTAATTATGGCGATGGCTTGCTAGCTTGGGATCGTTTGCGTGAACGCTCCAGCGAAGGAGTTCATGATCTTGCGGTCGCTTCGATTCACTTAGATTTAAATGCTCAACCAGGCACAAGCGCGCCTGTTGAAATTGTCCTCCAAAACCGTGGCACGGAATGGATTTCAGAGGCTGAACTCACATGGATGCATTCGGATAATGAAGTTGAAACGAGTGTGATTTCTTCTTTAGGACCTGGACAGATCGCCACCCGAACTCTCTACGTTCCCATCCCCTTGAAGTCCGTAAAGAAGGAAGTTGTGGTTGCTGCAAAAATTGATTTTTCTACTAGAAATAAAGACATTCGCCCTGAAAACAATACGCGCATGGTTCGATTCGTCCCTGCAAATGAGCAATAAATTGTGTCTCGCAAAATTGTAAACGAGCTTTTGTATAAGATTCAATGAACGATTCAGAGCAATTGATACAGTCAACCGATGAAGGCGAAGTCGGAATTGTGTCCTATTCGGATTTTCACTCCAAAGCTCCTTTTCATTTTGAGTCTGGGGGGATGATTCCTGAGTTAACTCTCCGGTACGAAACGTATGGTCATTTAAATGCCGATGCCTCGAATGCCATTCTGATCTGTCATGCGCTTACGGGGGATCATCACTGTGCAGGTGTTTACGACATGACTGAACGCAAGCAAGGGTGGTGGAATTTCATGGTGGGCCCCGGCAAGCCCATTGATACGCGCCGTTATTTTGTGGTGTGCTCAAACGTCTTAGGCGGTTGCCAAGGATCCACTGGACCGGGTTCAATCAATCCCGAAACCGGCAAACTTTACAATCTGGATTTTCCTAAATTAACCGTAAAAGACATGGTGCACGCGCAGGCACTTTTAATAGATTCGCTAGGCATTAATAAATTACATGCGGTTCTCGGTGGCAGCATGGGCGGCATGCAGACCCTGCAATGGGCAATTGAATTCCCGGATCGGGTGGGTCGCTATATCGCGCTTGCTTGTTGCGCGCGTCACAATGCCCAAACGATTGCTTTCAATGACACGGGAAGGCAAGCAATTGTAAAGGATCCTGCATGGAAGCAGGGCAATTACGCGCCCGACGAACCGCCTGCACATGGCCTGTCAGTCGCGCGGATGATGGCACACATAACTTATTTATCGGATGCAGGGATGGAGGCTCGATTTGGACGCAAACGCCGTGCAGAAGATTCCTCGCGCGAACACTTCGATGTTGAATTTGAGGTTGAAAGTTACTTGCGATATCAAGGGCAACAATTCGTTACACGCTTTGATGCGAACACGTATTTATATCTAACAAAGGCTTTGGATCGTTTTGATTTACACGGTGCGGATGGAACGCTAGATAAAAGTATGCAAGCGGTTACTGCGCCTGGATTAGTTGTCGGTTTTGGAAGCGACTGGTTGTACCCACCGCAAGCAAATCGCGAAGTAGTTGAGGCGCTTTTAAGGGTGGGTAAAGAAGCTAGTTACGCAGAACTTTCTATGGATGCAGGTCACGATTCGTTTCTTCTCCGTGCTCCAAAACTTGATCTTTTAATCCGCTCATTTTTAGACCGATAAACCATGAACCCCAACACAAAGAAACGCCAAGTTGATTTTCAGGTCATCGCTCGCTGGGTAGGTGAGGGGGATCATGTACTGGATTTAGGCTGTGGTCGAGGCGTCCTACTCGAATATCTACAGCAGAAGAAATCAGTGTATGCGGTGGGAGTTGATATAGAAATCGATAAGATTATAAGCTGCATCAAGCGAGGCGTCTCCGCTTACCACGGGGATGTGTATACCCTTTTAAAGAGCTTTGAGACTGCGAGTTTTGATCGCGTCATTTTTAGTCGTTCAGTCGATTTACTGGATGATCCTGAGGTCATTCTCAAAGAGGCCTTACGCGTTGGCAAACGTGTAACGGTAGGGTTTGTTAACCATGGTTTCTGGCGAAACCGTTTCAGTTTCATAACTCAGGGTCGGCGCATTCAGAATGAGGTGTACCCAAAGCCATGGTACGAGACTCAACCCTCCAATCCATTTTCGGTGATGGAGTTTGAGTCCTTTTGTAAGACGCAAAATATAAAAGTTGAACAGAGAGAATTCCTATCAGGAGATTGGTCAACGCCCTGCCCATTTCTCCCTGGTTTGCTTGCGGGTTACGCCATTTATGACCTTACTGGGGCGTAACTATTCGCTTCAGCAACTTCGAGACGAACTCAATCGCATCCTGCAGAATATTGTAGAATGCGGGGACGAGGAGCAGCGTCATTGCAGTCGCAAATAAGACTCCAAAGCTTAGGGACGTAGCCATAGGGATTAAAAACTGTGCCTGAAGACTGGTTTCAAAGAGAAGCGGCAGAAGCCCGACAAAAGTTGTTAGGGAGGTCAGAACAATGGGACGAAACCGTTCGGCGCAAGCATCTTCAATCGCCTTACGTAATTCTACCCCACGTTTCCGTTCCTGGTTTATGAAATCAATCAACACAAGGCTATCATTAACGACCACCCCTGCGAGTGCTACAAATCCAAGAATTGAAAGGATGCTCATTGCTTGGCCTAGTAGAATGTGTCCTACGACCGCCCCAATTAATCCAAATGGAATCACTATCATCACGATAATGGGTTGCGAGTATGATTTAAGTGGCACTGCCAACAGCGCGTAAATTATAAAAAGCACTAAGACCGTCATCCGCGTAAGGCTTTTAAAAATATCGGCTTGTTCTCGGGCCTCTCCCTCAAAAGACCATGAAACTCCAGGGTATTTTTTGAGTAAAACATCAAGATACGAATCCTCTTCTGCGCCTTTACCATTAAGGTCTGCTTTAATGCGCTCAAGGTTCACTAATTCTTTATCTGCGTTAGCGGTGATGTTTAAAACCCGACGTCGATCCACACGCGTAATACTTGAGAAGCCTTTTGTAATGTCTAATTCAGCGATCACATTTAGCGGAACAGTGAGCCCGCTTGGAGTTTGAATCCGGAGGTCTTCTAAATTTTGAAGTGATTCGCGTTCATCGCGAGGGTAGCGAACCATCACACGGATATCGTCCCGTCCGCGTTGAATTCGTTGCGCTTCAATACCATAAAATGCTCCACGAACTTGCCGCCCGATCTCGCTGCTCGTCAAACCAAGCGCTTCCGCATTGGGTTTAATTATTAATTGGATTTCGTCTTTCCCGCTGCTGTGGTTATCACGAATATCATATAAGCCACGATAGGTAGCTAGTTTGTCCTTAATTGCACTCGCAACCTCACTGAGTTCATTAAAATTGCGACCTGAGATTTGGATATCTATCGGACTCCCACCTTGACCTGCGGCATTGGCATCAAATACCAATTCTTTGATGCCTGCGATCGGTTTGGTCAGTTCACGCCAGCGTTTTGCAAGGTTGGGTCCCGACAAGATTTCAATATTGCCGCCGTCTGCTAAGTCCTCGCGCTTTCGAAGTTCAACGCCAATTTCTCCTGCATTTGGACTGATGCGTTTAGAAATATTTCCAGTCGGGCCACCAATACTAGAAAACGGCTGCCCTCCAATAGTTGTGGTAATATTATCGAAAGGGGTTTCGTGCCCAAGCGCTTCAATTTCCTCTTGAAGCATATACAGGCTTGCTTCGATTTGATCAACTGCCTTTTGCGTCACTTCCGCAGGCGTGCCCTCGGGCATAATTATTTTTGCTACCATGTAGTCTGAGGGAACCTCGGGAAAGAAAACAAAAGGCAAATGCTTTCCTACCAGTAACGCCATTACGCTTCCCAAGAGACCGATAAAGACCGCAACCGTCGCGTAGCGGAAACGAATAGCAAAGTTTAGCGCTGGCCGATAGCGCACCTTGACAAAATTCTCCATTCCGTCGGCAACTTTTCGCTGCTGCCTCAATAACCAATTCAGTTCATCGCGATTCCCTTTTTGTCCAACTTTACACAGCGTGAGGTGATACGGGAGAACGAACTTAGATTCGATTAATGACCATATCAAGCAAGCGATCACAACTACCGGGATCGGGTAAAAGAATTTACCAATGAAGCCTGGCATCGTAAGAATCGGAATGAATGCCACGACTGTTGTTAAGACCGCAAAGACAACGGGCGTGGCAACTCGGTGCGCTCCCTCGACGGAGGCTTCGACTCCAGGGCCGCCATGTTTTTGAAAGCGAGTAAAAATGCTTTCCCCTACAATGATGGCATCATCCACAACAATTCCTAGAACAAGAATAAATCCGAAAAGCGAAGCTAGGTTGATGCTTATATTAAACCATGGAAGTAAAGTCAGAGCACCTAGGAATGAAATCGGAATTCCCAGCATAACAAAAAATGCGAGGGAGGGTCTCAGAAATAAAGTGAGGACAAGAAAGACGAGGATGAGCCCGAAGATGCCGTTCTCAATAAGCATTTGAAGGCGTCCAGTTAGGTAGTAAGTAAAATCATTAGTGGGCTTTATTTCTATCCCTGCGGGTAATTCAGCTTTGATTTCGTCCGCAAAGTCACGGACACGTTTGGCAATATCTAAAACGCTTTCATTTCCGAGTGCGTAGGTGTTCAGAAGGATTGCGCGTTGCCCGTTAAATTTCGTAACGAGCAACTCATCGACAAAACCGTCATCTATTTCAGAGATGTCGCCTAGGGTGACAATTGCACCGTCTTCCTGCGTGAGGACGGGAAAGTTTTCGAATTCGGGTCCGCGATAGGCCTTCGCGCTTGTACGAAGTAAGATCTCACCAGCACGAGTCTTGATTGCGCCGCCTGGGATATCTATCGAGTTGCGTTGAACTGCAAGCGCGACATCTGCAAGCGTCAGGTTGTATTTTCTTAAAGCGCGCTCTGAAATATTTATAGAAATCTCGTATGGGGCGACTCCGTTGATATCAACCTGACTAATCCCTTTACGAGTGTTGAGTTCGTCTCGAGTGTACTCAGCAATTTCTTTGAGCGTTTTTATGTCGGTGTCTCCATAGAGCGCTAGAAAGATGACAGGGCTTCGAACCAGTAATTCCTCAACTTTTGGTTCTTCGGCATCTTCGGGAAAATTTGTAATTCCATCGATGCGAGATTTCGCTTTATCGCGAACCTCGCGCGCATCAAATCCACGTTCGACCTCGATGGTAACATTTCCAATTCCTTCAGATGCTGTACTGCGAAGGCGTTTAATTCCGTCTAAATCTTGAATGCGGTCTTCGATGAGTTCCACAATTCCGCTTTCCACTTCTTTGGGGGCGGCTCCTGGATAAACCACGCTCACCGTGACTATATCCATGTCTAACTGCGGAAATAATTCGAGTTTGATCGTCGAAGCGACGTAAAACCCGGTTACTACGGCAATCGCAGCAAGTAGGTTGGCGGCGACGCCATTTCGTGTGAACCAGCGGATCATTGGATTAGTTTTGGATTACGTTGGCAGGCATTCCTTCTGCAAAATACGCGATGGGACTCGTCGCAACTTGGTCGCCTGGATTTAATCCTGAACGGATGACCGCTACGCCGTCAGAAATTTTAATTAACTTGATTTCACGGGTCACGAGTGTGCCCTCAGAAGTTAGAATGTACACTTTGTCTTTACCTCGAAGGGCGTAGCTTGGGATTTGGTAGGCTCCTTTAATTGTTTTTCCCTTGAGGGTAGCGTCTACAAAAAGCCCTCGCTGCATCGGAGTTTCTCCGTCGAAGGGATCTTCGATTTCTGCTACTGCGTAGAGCAAGCGACTCTTTACATCTATGGTCGCCTCGATTCGAACAAGCGAGCCTGTCCACTCTCGCCCATTACTAGATAGGGTCACTGATGTGGTTTGCTCATGTGGATCTAACAAGAAACTTCGTTCGCGTTCGGTAATGGGAAGTCTGATCTCTGCGTAATCGGTTGCATATAAGCGAGCTGCTGAGCTCATGGTATTGGGTGAAACCAATTGTCCTAAATCCACATTTTTACTGAGAACTCTACCGTCAAATTGCGCGCGAACTTGAGTCTTTTCGAGCGCTGCCTTTGCCTGTGCAAGCGCTGCTTGGGCACTCGCGACGGTAGTTTTTGCCACCTCAAGTTGAGGGGTCCTCAAGGTTAAAGGATTTGCTTTCCCTTTCCCGATTGCTTCCCAATCCGCTTTAGCTTGTTTAGCTAATGCTGTTTCTTGCGCGTAGTTTAATTTTGCTCGGGCAAGGTCGCTTTGGCGTTGCGCGACTGCGGCTTTGTAGTCAATTGGATCAATCTCTAAAAGGATATCTCCTTTTTTAAAATAACCACCGGGTCTGAAATTAGGCGCAATCGAAAGGATGCGGCCTGTTACTTCAATCGCTAGGTTAGATTCGGTCTTGGGAATGATGGTTCCTTGACTTGCAACCGTTAATTGAACGTCGGCAGGTGCTACTGCCAAAATTTCAATATTGGCAATGGGTCTCTCCGTTACGGTGGTGTCAGGCTTTGGCTGAAATGCTAACAACAGAGTTATGATGAGGGCAAACCCTAGAAGAATGAGAGTGGGTATGAAAAAGTTTTTCATGAAGTCGGATTGAAGGGACCACCCAGAGCGAGGAGGCAGTCTAAGCGGTTTTGAAGAAGCTGGTTTTGAATAGTTAGATAACGACTGCGGGCATTAGCGGCAGAGCGCTGGCTCGTAAGGACGTTGATGAAATCCAGAGTACCATTGCGATATCGCTCCCAAGCTAATTCCTCGGCAGCACTAGCTTCGGTATTTGCCAAAAGAGTTTTCGCAGCTTCGCGTCTAAGATAATAGCCTGAAGTAAGAGTGTTTTCGACTTCTAGGAATGCTTGAAGTGCAATGTTATGATAGTTGGCTTCCGCCTGTGCGAGCTGAGATTTTGTGCGATCTAAGCCTGCGCGGATGCGTCCTCCTTGAAAGAGCGGTTGTGTTAAGTTTCCAACAAGGTTTGCGACGCTATAATTTTGATCGAGGAGATTTTCAAATGCATCGGACGTTGTGCCCGCACTTCCAGTTAGGCTTAGACGCGGCAGGAATTCTTTTCGGCTTGCTCGCACAGAGTATTCTGCGGCCCGAATACGTAATTCTGCTGCTTGTAAATCGGGTCTTCGTTCGAGGAGCTGTGAGGGCAACCCAGCAGGAATGGGATTCTGAAGGTTTGGGAGCGTTCCTTCGCTTTTGAGTTGTGCTTTTGGGTATCGTCCAAGAAGCAGTTCTAAAGTCCGTGAGGCCTGAGCTTGTAGCCGTTGGCGTGCCTTGAGAGCAGCCTCTGAGGTTGCCAGCTCAGTACGAATTTGCCGAAGCTCAAGACTGTTGCTCAATCCACTTTGAAAACGGGCTTCAAGGGTATTAAGATTTTTGCGGTAGGCGCGAACGGTTTTTTGCGCCTGCTCTGTTTGTCCAGTTGCTTCTTTTAAATTAAACCATGCTTTACTGACTTGCACTGCAAGTGAGAGGCGGGCGGCTTCGTAGTCAGCTATGCTTGCGAGTGCAGTTGCAGTGCTCGCTTTTTGTTTATTTCCCAGTCGCCCCCACAAATCCAGTTCCCAGCTTAGATTTAATCCTAATTGATAATTATTTGAGTAATTGCTCCCGAGTGCAGTTTCCGTCCGTTGACGTGTTCCATCAAGGCCCGCTCCAATGGAGGGCAATCGATCGGCTCCTGTGATTCTGGATTCAGCAGAGGCTTGTAGAACTCTGGCTGCGCTTATCTCAAGGTTGTAGTTATTGCTCAGTGCCTCTTTTACGAGTGCTTCAAGTGCAGCGTCATTAAAATCAGTAAGCCATGGAGTAGGCTCGCTAGAATTTATTTGTCTTTCTGATACCCATGCCGTTGGTGCCTCCACAGGTGTGGATGCATGTGGCGCATCGTTAAGGGTACACCCAATTCCCCAAAGACAAACGACGAGCGTGAGAAAGCGGGCTAGAAATAAAAATATGAATTGAATCTGCATCCAGAAGCCTAATTGCGATCATATACATCGTACTGACCGACTTCGAACTTACACGAAGAAATCTTGGCAAATTTTGTTAGCGTATTCTTACGCTTCTTCGAAGCGACGCTCAAAGAGCTCGGTCAATTGCTCAAACATGGTGTTTGCAGTCTCGGTTGGCCCTTCTGTATGAAAAATTAATTTGGAGCCATTCCCCGCTGCAAGCATCATTAAGCCCATAATACTTTTCCCATTTACGCGCTCTTCGTCTTTTTCTACCCATACTTCTCCGCTGTAAGCGTTAGCAATCCGTACGATCATGGCTGCGGGACGAGCATGGATGCCCATCTTGTTTCCGACTACGAGTTCAAGGCTTTGGTTGGCATTGGATTCGTTGTTATTAGCAGTCATGTGTTTAAAAGGAGTTTCGCAGTTTTTTTGATAGCTATCTTGGGCAGCATGAGAAAATACTTATGTGCGCGCACACGATACTAGTTTTAAAAAGAAATCGTCAAGGGGTAAAAATACAGCTGCTTAAACAAGCTTAGGTGCATCTGCCTCAAAAATATAATCACTTTGATGCTCCCAGAGCTTTGCGTACTGCTGGCGGTTAGCAATCAGAGTTTCGTGCGTTCCCTTTTCGGCGATGCGACCTTCTTCGAGCACAATAATTGTATCTGCGCGACGAACGGTTGAAAGACGATGAGCAATTACTAGCACGGTGCGGTCTTGCATTAAATGCTCAAGCGCTTCCTGAATTTTGCGCTCGGTGATGGTATCAACGCTCGCGGTGGCTTCATCTAAAATTACGAAAGGTGGGTTTTTTATGAAGACGCGCGCAATCGTTAAACGTTGTTTTTCGCCCTGACTTAAGCGGATGCCTTTTTCTCCAATATTGGTGTCAATTCCGAGGGGAAGGCGTTCTACAAAATCAAGTGCACAGGCTTGCTTGAGGGCCTCTTTGATTTCTGTTTCCGAGGCTTGTTCATTTGCCAAAAGTAAATTTTCTCGAACACTCCCTTCAAAAAGAAAAGGATCTTGTGCAACATGGCCGACTTGGTCGTGAAGATCGCTTAGACTGACATCGCGAATATCGATGCCTGAGCAGAGCACTTTGCCGCTAGTGGCGTCACACGTACGCATTGCAAGATTTGCGATTGTAGACTTACCCGCTCCCGTTGGACCCACTAGTGCGGTTACTTTATTCGCCTCAATTTTTAGGTTAAAATCATTGAGAACAGTTGGTCGAGTGGGGTAGGCAAAGCTGACTGTATCAAAGGTCATTTCAATGGGACCTGATGGGATAGGCTGCGGATTTTCGGACTGGGGTACATCAATGGGCGTGTCAAGAATTTCAAAGACGCGCTCGCCGGAGGCACGTCCTGCTGCAACAAGATGATTGAGCCCATGCAATAATGAAAGCGGCATGTAGAGCATGTTCGCATAGAGGAAGAATGCGATCAGTTTGCCTACCGTGAATCCTTCGGTGCCTTGAAGGACTAAGTAACCTCCCACTCCTACGATACTCAAAAATCCGAGCTTTGTAATTAAACTTGTTCCGGGACTATACAGGGACCATCTGTACATTGCAGATAGGGTCTTCGTCCGTAAGTCTCCTGCTTTTGTTTCAAAGCGTTGAGATTCTCGTTTTTGTAATCCAAAACTTTGAATTAAACGGTTCCCTTGAATGTCTTCTACTAGCAGGCTGTTGAGGTCGGCGGCGCTTGCGCGCACACCTTTCCAAATCGCACGTGATCTTCGAGAGTAAAAAATTCCCATTATGAGGAGCAGGGGCACGGGAAGAAAAACTCCCCAAGCGAGCATGGGTTCCATCGTAAAAAGAATAGCGGTGATGCCAACGATTCGAAGAATAGCGCCTGTACCTTGTTCGGTGCCGTCAAGGAGTGCGCGTTCGACTGCAGCTACATCTTCAATCACGCGGGAGGAAATTTCACCGCTTTTTCTTTGGTCATAAAAAGAGACTGGGAGACGAAGTAGTTTGGAGTGTAGATCACGTCGCATCTCGAGAAGCACTTGTTGCTCAAGCTTGTTGTTGATGCGAATGCGAAGGGTGTTCAGAACCTCACTACCAATGTAAAGGAGGGCGATAATACCCACTCCCCAAAGCAAAGTTTCTAAACTGCTATTAACTTGGATAGAGTCTAGAATTACCTGAATCAATTTGGGAACCGCAACCTCGAGGACGGTCATACCTGCCGCGAGCCCGATCGTTAACCAAAATAATCCTTTGTAGCGAAACAAGTAAGCGGAAACTCGCCATATCGTCGATTGCCTGCGTTTTGGCTTGGGTTCGGATGAGTCTGAGCTTGTTTGGCTAGGCATTTGTCACATTGAATTCTGCTTCAATTGCTTTGGCAAATGCGAAAGCTCAAAATTAGAGTTGTCAGATACCTAGTTCACTCGCTCAATGATTTTAAACGCGCCTTAGAGGCGCATGAACCTCAAAGACTAAAAATTATGTCAGTACGCCTTTATGTAGGAAATTTATCGTTTGATGCCACGGGTGAAGATTTGGATGAGATCTTTTCAGAGATTGGTGCGGTTGAAGATGCCATCATCGTTACTCGCCCGGGCGGAGGTCGTCCACGTGGCTTCGGTTTTGTTACTATGAGTGACCCCGAAGAAGCAGCCGACGCGATTGCCCAATTAGATGGTTATGAGTTAGCGGGTCGTCCGCTCAAAATCAACGTCGCAAAAGAGCGCGAGAATGATCGTCGCAATGATCGCGACGAGGATGCCGAGGAGGCTTACTAAGCTCTAGTAAGTGCCCGTTATTATTGTCCTGACACTTGCGGTCGTGGAGTCTTAATTTGAATTCAGGATTCGCCAAGAACGCTGAGGGCATTCTGGACTACTCGGCGCTTTCGTCGATTTGAATGCTGTAAAATGCTTTAGCATCTGAGCTATCGACGTTAAAATTATTAATAGGCGGAGTGGAGGCGATGCCGCTTTGAAGAACACTCCAGCCTGTGCTCATATCGTTCGATTTCATAATGCTGTAGTTGCGTCCAGTGGCAGAGGGCCAAGAGATTGCAAACTCATTCGAAGAACTGGAGAGTGCACCAGGAGTGAGTTGAAAATTTGAGCCTGCATCATTTGGATTGGTACCTGCCCAGAATTCGACAAGGTCTGAAATTCCGTCTTGGTCGCTATCGCTGGATGCGTCCGCACTTGATAAGTCCGTAAAGTAAGCAGTTTCCCAAGTGTCCTCGATGCCGTCATTATCCGCATCCATAATTACTAAACGCGATTGTACTTGAAGCGTGATTTGTTTGTTAATTCCCGAGGTATCTAGTGTAGAATTTTCACCTGCGGAAAGCGGGCGGGCATCTTCCCAAGAATAAATTGAAAGGGTTGCTTCACCTGTTTTGAGGGCGGTTGCCACTCCAAATTTGTCAACGCTTACAACTTCGGGGTTGTTTGATTTCCATACAACATTCCGCATCGTGCCGTTACTGGGCACATACGAAGCATTGAGTTGGAAGGCTTGACCGACTCGGATTTTGCCCGTGGCCATAGATTGGTCGGACGTTTCTGGCAGTGCCAAATAATCGAAAGCATACATCTGAAGCAGGTCAAAATTATTTGCCTCCTTCACGGTACCGTTTTTGAAGAATCCATACAGATCTGAGGAATAGGCAGTGCTATGAGTGATCGTATGCGAGAAGGTTTTTACGGTGGCGCCAGTATCTAGATTTAACAATGTCGCGGTCACATCAAATTCATTAGGAGTTGATGATTTTGTAAGTGTTAAGCTCAGTTTGAGTTTATCCGTTAGGTCATCTGCATCTGCGGTGTCGTCCCCAATCGCGCTGTAAGGAAGTCCAGTGTTAATGTATCCACTGCCTCCGCTTTGAAAAATGAAGAGATGATAATTCTCGGTCATGTTAGCATTTTTTTGAAGACCAACGTAGATGGAGTTCGTGACAGCAGTGGGTGAGGTGCAAAACCCAAGACCGGTTATGAGCGGCTGGGGATTGCCTGGAGCAGTATTTTCAAGACCTTCAAAGGTAAACTCTATTTCAGTTGTCCAGGTGGCGCCTGGTCCGAAACTGGCTCCAGTCCCAACGCTATTGATGACGTTGCCTCCGCCTGCAGTGGGTGATTTTGCAAGTTTTCCATAAACAGGTGCCATTCCCGCCGGCAAATACATGCCCCCAGCAGTGACTTCATGGAAGAGTGCTGACTTATTGATTGCGCCGTTAATGAATCCCTCAGAGCCCTCGAAGTTAGTACTATACCGTTTCGCTTCAAATCGAGCACTGATTCCAAGGTCGGTCACTGGAACGACGGCATTTTCGCTTATAACGGTGCCCAAGCGATCGTAAGCGGCTTGTTGGTCTGCAGTCAGCGTGGAAGTGTCGAGACCTGAGCGGTGAAGAATTCCTAAACCAATATCTACGGTATTGTTGTAGGCGTCGGTAATTTCTTGAGGGTCAGCACTTAAATCAAAAAAGCGACCTTGCGGAAAGTTTGAGTCGGGAGCATAGCGTTTATAACCGATTTCTTGTGCATAAATTATGAGGCTCGATTGATCAGTCATCGGCCTATTTTTATTGTACCAAGTGTACGCATGCTGACGATGAGCATCTGTGCTCGCACCACTTGCTTGCTGCCAAAAGCTGAGCCCATCGATCGAATCTGCATTGGGGACTTCAAGTCCAGTTGCTTCGCAAAGCGTGGGTAAAATATCCGTCAAATTGACCAATCCATCGTACGTTGATTGGGCAGTTATTGTTCCGGGTTGTGATAAAATCAAGGGTACTTGAGTGCCGTTAGAACGTGTTTCGCCTTTGCCGCCCACAAATACACTGCCATCAGGTAAGGTATAGGAAAAAGCCTGCTTGGTACCATTATCTCCCATTACGATGATGAGGGTTTCTTCGCGCAGTCCAAGTGCGTCGAGTTTGTCGGTTACATTCCCGATCATTTTATCCATGAACGCTACCATGTCGGGATAGTAGCGACGGTCGTCTCCTTTGAATGCTCCATACCCAGTTTCATTTGCCACGTTCGTATTGGTCATGACTTCAAAATTGTCGTAATCTGCCTGCGGAGTGGTGTCAGGAGTAGGGGTGTGCTCGTCGTGTACCAGCAACATCGGGTAATAGAGGAAGAACGGGCCCTCTTGATTGTTCTCGATAAAATCAAGTGCAAAGCGATTGACTAACTCGGGACCATAATAACGTCGACCCGTCAGTGGATCAATTCCGTTATTTAAGTTCTGATTGAACCAAGTGATTTGTCCGTTGATTACGAAATTTGGGCTGATATGGCGCGCACCTTCATAGAGAAGATCAAAGCAATGCACCTCATCCCAACCAAAGGTTTCAACATAATTTTCACCTGCTACTTCTGCTGTGCCGCGTGATTGCTTCCATTTGCCAGCAATACCGGTGGTGTAGCCTGCTTTTTTAAAAATATCACCAAAAGTAATTTGTGATTCATGGAGCGCCTTTGGTTTTATAAAATTACGATGATTATTCATAGCGGTCATGAGCGCGATCCGCGTTGGCTCACAAATCGCATAGGCAAAAGCGTTGTTTACGAGCAAGCCTTCATTTGCAAGGCGATCTATTTGGGGCGTAGAATTTGTAATAGTCTCAAAAAATGGGTCTCCATTACCATCGACTTGAGTCGCGTTCAGTTCAGTCGCACCATAAGCAGATACTCCGTAATGCGAGATGTCATCAATCAGAATAAAAACAACGTTGGGTTTATCAGTTGCTTGCACGAGTTGCAGCGCACTCACAAGTGCGATTCCTGCCAATATTTGTAGGGTAGGGATTACTTTGAGCATAGTAGGATAACTAGAAGGGTATGAATTAGGTGTTTATAACTAAACACGTGTAAAGCTATTTTCTAATAAGGTAACAATTTTTATGAAGTCAACTCTAAGAACTGAGGAATAAAGAGGAATTCAGGGTTTTGATAGCTGCAACAGTAGCAGTTTAGTTATTTTATGTTGCCTTAAGAGAATAACAATTTTTAATCACCAACATGAGTAAATCTAATATACTATTCTATCTATCCCTTCTTTCGGTTCTTCTTTCCATTTTTATTTGGCTAGGGATTATTACCGTTTCTGCTCCAGAAAATGCTAAGATTACCGCAATTTTCGTAGGCCTTTGGGCGCCGACTTTGATGTCGATGTCCAATCGATATAAAGGTTAAGCACAGATTCACTTCCGTAGGTTATTTGCTTTTAAAACCCGAAAGCAAACTGCTCTGCGCTTTCGCTTAAATCCGTAAAGGCTTAGAAACCTTCGATTCCAGCTTTGAAGCAGAAGAACTTCTTACCCGCCTTAGCGTCTTTTGGAACCTTGACTGAATGGTGGGTACGCTTCTTTCCGCTTGCCATTCAGCGATCAACGAATCTTATATTTATTGGCTTCGCTTATTAGGCGCGTAGATGTTCATTTGCCTCTATGATGTTTAAGGAGTGCTTGTTCCGAGTGTGAATTTGGATGAGCATCTGGGCGAGTCATCTTTGCGGGCCTGTAGCTCAGCGGTTAGAGCAGGGGACTCATAATCCCTTGGTCGTGGGTTCGAACCCCACCGGGCCCACCATTCATGGTGAAGCGGTTTGAGAAGCCACGAAATGGGTTTGACGGAGCGAAGCGGAGATGGGCCATCGCGGTGCGTTGGTCTCGCAGAGATGCCGAAGGCACCCGCGATTTTCATTTGTGAAATAGATCCCTTGTACTGAAGTGAGTCCTGTGCATTGAACCATAGAATGTTGGGTTTGTCTGTAGCAGAGGCACTCAGGTTACTGAAAAAAGTATGAAGAACTTTAATTTGTGCCCGGATACAAGTATTCCAATCAGGGTTTCTGGTACACTTCGATGTAATCAATCTCGAGATTGTTTGGCCATGCGGTGGTCTCATCTGGTGAAACCGAACGAACGCCATTATTCAAAATAATATACATGGTCTCATCGGGCCATTCGCTTGGGCTCTGCGTCTCGCTCTTATACAGGGTACGAACAAGCTCCCCATCGATCCACCATTTTGCATAGGTATCGGTCCATTCCCAACCATATACGTGCCAGGCGTCCGCATCATATTGGGCATCAAAGGGCTGTATCCATCCCTCATCAAACCTTTGAGGATCTGGAGTTGGCCAAAGATTGCCCGATTGTTCGTATCCCGTCATCAAATGCATCCCCATATAATCGTAGCGCTCTGTTTGTCCCCAGCGATGACCGTAATATTCCCAGAGATCCCACTCCGGACCCCACACAAGATCTTCAGAAACCAGCCAAATAGCGGGCCAGAGTTTGTCTCCTGTGGGGAATTTGGCACGGACTTCAACATATCCTTTATTGAAAAATCCTCGATGCATGGAGGTGACCCAACCAGAAGTGTACGCATATTCTCCTGCCGGACTTGTTCCAGTATAGTTACGTTTCTGGGCTCGTAAGATTAATTTTCCACTATCAACGTAGGAGTCTTCTTGGGTGACGTAACCCTCATAGCGATCGTTGAGCAAAAAGTCGCCGTCTGCACCTGGAATTAAATCACCCGTGGTCGGGTCTTTCATGCCAACAAACCATTTTTCGGGATCTAGGGCATTTCCGCCAAAGTGGTCACCCCAGGTAAAGGTATACCCCAGTGGCACAAATCGCGCGGAAGGGCACTGATCCAAATGTATTTTTACCCGCCCAAAGCAAGCATTCGGATTACCGGTCACTGTGCCCTGAAGTGACGCTTGTAAATCTGAACTTTGTAAGGGGCCGACCGTGGCACTATGGTTCCAGGTATCGAGTGATTCACTCACCTCTAAACTATAGCTGCGCCCAACGAGGCCATCAAACGAAACTTCAAGTGTCCCAGGAGCGTAGGAGTTTAAAGATAGATTCATAGTATCGCTGGAATTGTTGGCCTGTGTACCTGCAAAATATTCCTGAATGTCAGTCATGGAGTCCTTATCTTTATTTTCCGCTCGCCCTGCACTTGTTACCAAATCGCCGAATTGTTCAATTTCCCAATTATCTGGCAATCCGTCACTATCGCTATTAACGCCGTAAGTGATCTCAAGGAGTGGTGCCCGAATACCCTCTCCGCTGGTGGCAATTTTTGTAGTGGCTCCGTTTCCTGTTGAAAACAATTCAAAACTGTAAAGGCCGTTAGTTGTTACAACACTGCTCACATCAAGTGACACCCAGCCACTTGCACTGATTGTGCCCGAACTGGCAATTGTATCTCCTGTTGTTGGGATGTTGTTCCAGGTAATGGTATTTTCTGACCACCCGCTGCTTGTTGGCTTACATTCTATACTGTAGCCCGAATCCTCACTATAAATTTTTAGAATAGCGGATTCAATAGCCTCGTGTGAGTCCACTTCAAATTGAACAAACGAGCGACGTTGCTTATTGCCCGATTCTCTCATTTCAAGAATTGGAGTGTCTCCATAATTAGTATCTGGTGTGTCTACTCGAACATAAGCATCATCAGTTGTACCAAAAGGCAGCATGGTTTCAGCATGTACATATTCAATAGGCGGCAGCACGGAGATAACAACGTCGACAGAATCACTGCCGTTGGAATCTGCTGCATTAAAAGTTACGGTATAATCGCCGGGCTCAACCGCCACCGATTCCCAATTAAACTGGCTCGACACTGTTGAGGTGGAGGTCGCAGCAGGAAAGGATGCGCCATTGGGCAAATTAGCTGCTGAAAGCGTTATAGGATCCAAATCATCCTGCGAAGCACTCACTGAGAAAGAAAGATATCCACCCACTGCAACCTGTTTGTTCTCAATCGGAGTAATTGCGGGCGCTCCGCTAATTTCTGAAAAATCAGTACCTAGAATAATACGCTCAATCAAAAATTCACCCCCGCCGGGATCAAAAGTCAGCGCATTTGCCTGAGTAAAGTCTACTTCGCCGTTAATACTTAAAGCGACATCACTGAGGATGGCGGAATAAATTCCTGTTAGGCCCTTATCCCACCAGATTGAAAAAGTATCTGTAGTTGTATTAACTCCTAAAATAACACTCAGACCCGAACTATTTGGATTAGCTAAGCCACCCCGCACATAATTGTAAGAACCACTTGCAAAGGTGTTTATATGCCCCGAGAAAGAACCTGTTCCCGTTTTTAAAATAAGATCCAGTCTTTGATTGGTCGGGGTGGAATCAGTCGCTCCGCTTCGTAAGCGCAGACCAAATTTGGTTGAAATATCATTTATAGAGCCCGCAACAGACGTATCCCATGATTTAAAATCGATGCGGTAATACATGGAGCCCGTTAAGGCAGTACCCAGAGTTATGTCTGAGCGGTCTGTATTACTTGATAGAACTAACTGACCCTGCCCGTTCAAGTTGCCCCAATTGTCACTGAGGGCTGCCACACTTGAGCCTGAAATACTGTTGCTTGCAGTGCTGGCGGGTCCTGCCGCTTCTTCAAATTCGTACTGAGCGAGCCATTCGGCCTGAGTAGTTGATATCCACAGGATAGGCAGTACAAAGAGCGTGAAGATTATTTTGCAAGACTTCATTAATATTGAGGCAAGGGTGTATCCTAAAACTTAGTTCTAGAGGGGTATAATGGTTATTTAATCTTAAATTAAAATGCTTGATATTGAAGCTCAAGGTATATGAGGACGACTTATTTTTCTGCGAACATTTTATATGAAAAAGGAAACAATACTAGTGTTTGTAGCACAAAATTTATGCAATTGAGCCAGATGTGTCGTAAGCTAAGGCGGAATATTTTAGCGGATGTGGACGATGAGGAGTGCGATAGATTGGTTGTTTTTTGGTTCGATTCTTGCAGTATTTAAAGGGTTGCCATGCAAACCCTGATTCAAACTTTTATCCAGACTGAGCGCCTACCGGACTCGTATGCGGATATTGCCGAGAAGTATTATCTTCCGTTGGCGGAGCAAGTTGCGAGTTGGCATCAAAAAGAGGGGGCGCCGCTTGGCTTGGCTCTTAACGGGGGTCAAGGCACAGGGAAATCGACCTTGGCAAAATTTATTAGTATTTATTTAAGCGAACGGTATGGACTGCGTTCATTTGTATTATCATTGGATGATCTGTATAAAACAAAGGCTGAGCGGGCAGAGTTGGGTGAGTCTGTGCATCCTTTATTTGCTACGCGGGGGGTGCCGGGAACGCATGATCTCGAAATTGGCACGGAAGTTGCAAGGGCTTGTCTTGGATATGAGAAAACAAGCATTACAACACCTCACTTTGAAAAAGAAACAGATGATCGTGCTCCCCGCAATCGGTGGCACACGGTGGAAACACCTCTGGATGTCGTGATTTTGGAGGGTTGGTGTGTGTCAGCTATCGCAGAACCAGAATCAGCTTTGAAGACACCAATCAATGATTTGGAACGCGAGGCAGACTCGGATGGCACTTGGAGACGCTACGTAAATAGAATGTTAAGCGAACACTATCAGGCTTTTTTTGGGCTCTTTACTAAGACGGTGCTTTTACGTGCTCCAAGTTTTGAATCGATCGTTGGTTGGCGCACCCAGCAAGAGCATAAGCTCCGCGAGCAGTTAGAAGCCTCAGGTGGATTGGAGGGGTTTTCTGGCTTGATGAGTGACGCCGCGATTGAACGCTTTGTAATGCATTATGAACGTTTAACGCGTTGGATGCTGACGGAAATGCCCAAACGGGCGGATGTCTGCATTTACTTAAACGAGGAACACGGGGTGGATGAACTCGTGATGCAGAGCAATGTCTGAATCATGGATCATTAGCACCGATTTGGACGCATCACTTTTGGACGCGAGTTACCGGTGGGATGGGGCGGAGGCAGCACTTCAATCAATTGCTGAGGCTGGCATACCTTTGATTTTGAATTCTAGTAAAACGCTCGCGGAGATGCGCGTATTTTCGGAGGCGTTGGGATTATCTACTCCGCTGATTGCTGAGAATGGAACGGTGATCGCATTTCCAGAAGGGATGGATTGGGTGCCTGATTCGCTTTTGCAGGCAGAAGGTTTTGGGGTACTACGGACTTCGATGGATCGAGGTAAACTTTTGGAAGTTGCGCACGGGCTACGAGGTTCCGAGGGTTATGAGTTTAAAGGATTCGCCGATAGCACGGCGGAGGAATTAGTCGAGAGCTTAGGATTAGAGACCGAATCTGCAAAAGCGGCATTGAAGCGCTACGGGACAGAGCCTATCGTTTGGGGGGGGACGGATGTTGCATTGCTCGCGTTTAAAGAAGCACTTGAAGCCGAAGGAATCGCGCTGGTTCGCGGAGGTCATTTTCATCATTTGATGCCACTTGGTGCAAGCAAGGGATCTGCACTCCAAACAGTGTGTGAGCTCTACCAAAAAGAGTTTCCCAAGGTGACTTGGAAGACCCTAGCGATTGGTGACAGTCCAAACGATTCGTCCATGCTTGAGCTTGCTGACGAGGCGTTAGTAATTCCGAATCCAAAGAAAGGCACTCTCCGACTCGAGCGTGCTGGATATACGATTGCCGATGCTCCGGGTCCTGTGGGCTGGGGGCTCGCAGTCTCTAAACTACTCAATGAATTTCTGTGTCCTACTTAGTTCGAACCCACTTACCCGACACTTATTAACTACCTTACTATCTAACTTTACTACTATGAGCGACTTCCATCAAAACGGGATTATTACGACCTTTCATAATCTGGCCACGCGTTCGCCGGATAGCTTAGAGCAAGAAGTCTTTAAATTATCGCGCGATAAACCGATCGGATTGATTTTGCCTTCCTTGTATTCAGAACTTCAAGGCGCCGCTCTGCCAAAGACAGTGGATGTTTTGAGTGAGATCGACTATCTAGAAGAAATTGTAATTGGTTTAGACCAAGCAAATGAGAGTCAATATCGCCACGCGCTAGAATTCTTCGACCGCCTACCGCAGCGACCAAAGGTGCTCTGGAATGGTGGGCCGCGGTTGCGGGAAATTGATGCCACCCTGCGATCTTTTAATCTTGCGCCTTTGCAGGAAGGCAAGGGACGTAATGTCTGGTATCTCTTCGGTTATTTACTCGCGAGCCAACGCTCAAAAGTTATGGCGATTCACGACTGTGATATCGTTACTTACAACCGTGAAATGCTCACGCGTCTCATTTATCCAGTCCTAAATCCGGTTTTGAATTTTAGTTACAGCAAGGGCTTTTACGCACGCATTGCAGAAAATAAAATGAACGGTCGAGTGTGTCGTCTTTTAATAACGCCCCTCCTGCGAGCTCTTAAAAATGTCTGCGATGAAACAGATTATTTGGAGTACATGGACAGTTTCAAATATGCTCTTTCAGGAGAGTTTGCGTTCAATCGTGATATCGTATCCGACATTCGAATCCCGTCGGACTGGGGTCTCGAAATGGGGATGCTTTCGGAGATGTATCGCAACCACCAAAAGAACAAAATCTGCCAAGTAGACATCGCAGATTTTTATGATCACAAGCACCAAGATCTTTCTAGTGAAGATGCGGAACGCGGTTTAGCTAAAATGAGTTCAGATATTTCAAAATCTTTATTCAGGAAATTAGCAACTTACGGTGAGGTATTTTCCAACGCAAAAATTCGGACGGTGAAGGCTTCTTACTACCGTGCAGCGCTTGAGCTTGTGGATCGTTACGAGAATGATGCTATCATGAATGGGCTTAATTACGACCGACACAAAGAAGTGCAATCGGTCGAGGTCTTTTCGGAGAGCATCATGCGTGCGGGTAATGAGTTCCTAACGCAGCCGACCGATACCCCTTTTATTCCAAGTTGGAAACGCGTCCTTTCCGCTGTTCCAGATATTTACGCTCAACTCTTAGAGGCTGTTGAGGCCGACATGGAGGAATTTAAGCCCAAAACGCGACTCGCTCCACGAGGAAGCAAACTCAGGCAGGCTATCCACCAACACGTTAGCGAAATCTATCCAGCGGAATCTGCGACGGATATCACCGATACCATTATGAACCAAGCAAGTCTCGGACCTCGAGAGTCTACGCTGTCCCGTGGTCAAAATAAATGGACGGAAGCCGACACTATGCTCATCACTTATGGGGATTCGATTCAGAAAGCAGGCGAGTCACCGCTCCGTACCCTCAATCGCTTTGCCTCGAAACACCTCGGGCAAACTATCAGCACGATTCATGTCCTTCCCTTTTCTCCGTATAGTTCCGACGATGGATTCTCGGTAATTGACTATTACGAAGTGAATCCAGATTTAGGGAAGTGGGAGGATTTCGAAAGCCTGCATCCGCAGTTCGAAACAATGGCAGATTTGGTTCTGAATCACTGTTCGGCAGAGTCTGAATGGTTCAAAAATTACCTGACGGGTAAGCACCCAGGTGCAGGGTATTTTGTCGAGGTAGAGGATTCCTTCGATACCAGCGGAGTGGTGCGACCACGGTCGAGTCCGCTCTTGAAGGAAGTTGAAACCAGCGAGGGAACCAAGAAGATTTGGTGTACTTTTAGTCATGACCAAGTGGACCTCAATTTTGCCAATCCAGAGGTACTTTATGAAGTCATCCGACTTTTAAAATTTCTTGTTTCTAAAAAGGTAAAATACTTCCGCCTCGATGCGATTGCGTTTTTATGGAAACGCTCGGGCACGCCATGCGTACACCTGAAGGAGACGCACGAGTTAGTGAAATTGCTCCGACTGATTCTCGAGACTCTAGAGCCGCAATCCGTAATTATAACGGAGACCAATGTTCCCAATCGAGAAAACTTAAGCTACTTCGGGAATGATAACGAAGCGCATCTCATTTATAACTTTTCCTTACCTCCGCTTCTTATTCATGCTCTTTTAAGTGGAGAGTCTACCCATTTAAAAAATTGGATGATGTCGATGCCGCCCGCGCGTCGTGGACGAACCTATTTAAACTTTATTGCGTCGCATGATGGGATTGGAGTCCGCCCGCTTGAGGGTTTAGTGGACCCGGTTGAAAAGACTGCGCTCTTAGACACGCTCAGTTCTTTCGGCGGAATGATTTCTAAACGAAGTAATGCAGAAGGGGAGTCGGTGCCATATGAAGTGAACGTCAGCCTCTTCGATGCTTTTAAGGGAACCATTGCCCATGGCCCCGATGCGCACCAGATCGAACGTTTTCTATGTGCTCATACAATCCTGCTTGCGCTCGAAGGCATCCCCGCGATTTATATTCATAGCCTCCTTGGAACAGAAAACGACACCGAGCTCTTTGAAGCGTCGGGTCAGGCACGCTCCATTAATCGTCATCAATGGAAACTCGATGCATTGATCGAGCAACTGGACGATTCCGAGAGTCACCATCACAAAGTGTTCTACGAATTGAAGCGTCGAATTTCTATACGCAAGAAGCAGATTGCGTTTCATCCCAATGCCACGCAGCTCACCCTCCATTTAGGCGATAAGCTTTTTGCCTTTTGGCGGGAAAGCCCAAGTCGCTATCAGAGTATCTTTGCGATTCACAACATTTCCGACGAGCCTCAAACCGTTGCCTTACATGAGCTGAATCTCATAGGCACTGAAAATTGGCGCGACCTTTTGGGAGGCGAAACCTATACATCTGAACAGGAAACTATCGAATTACCTGCCTATTCCTGTGTTTGGATCACGAATTCATAGCCCAAATTGGACTCTTTGAACCGCATATGCAAACTTGACAGCATCCCTCTAGATTGCTTTTCTCCTACGCTTTTCCAGTAATTTCAACTACACTTTCATCATGCAACCCACTTTCAGACCTTCTAAAATTCGCCGCGCTCGTAAATTTGGTTACCGCGCTCGCAAAGCAACCCATGCCGGTCGTAAAGTCTTAGCCGCTCGTCGCGCTAAGGGCCGTCATCGTTTAGCTGCTTAATTGGGCTTTAATGCTCGCAGCTAGCTAAACCCTGTCGCTCTTATGGCAGTCCCAGCGCATCAAAGACTGCGCACTCAGTACGATTTTGAACAAGTCCGCAGTCAAGGCACGCGCCTCAATTGCGGGCTTTTTATTGTACAATATACAGTGGAAGATCAATTGAAGCATTCACGTCTTGGAGTGATTGCGAGTCGGCGGGTAGGAAATGCTGTTAAACGAAATTATGGAAAACGCGTGTTTCGAAATTTATTTCGCAATCATCAAAAAAATCTCCCGTTGGGAACAAATTTGGTGATGGTCTTACGCTCAAATTTTGATTCTGTTCCCTATGCCGAACTTGAAATGAGGTTTTTGAAAGCCTGCAAAACTATTTCTGAAAATTTTAACTCTGAAAAATAGCGTGATTGAACTTGGTACAGCAAAATTGATTTCTTTGCCCGCGCGCCTGCTGGTGATGTGTGTGCGGTTGTATCAATTAACGCTTTCTCCAATCAAGTATGCGCTCTTTGGGAGTGGGTGTGGTTGCCGCTTTCATCCCACCTGCTCGGAATATACTCGCATTGCGCTCTTGCAGTTTGGGGTTTTTCGTGGTGCAAGTCTCTCTGTGCGCCGCATCCTACGTTGCCATCCTTGGCACAAAGGCGGCTACGACCCAGTTCCAAATTGTAGCACTCATTCTGAACACACATTTTCTAAGACTTTAACGGATTAACTAATGGATAAAAAAAATACCTTTCTCGGCATCTTATTTTTAGGTGCTGGTTTTTTACTGATGTCTTGGCAGGGCAAGCAATTGGAAGAGACCGCGGAGCAACTACCCGCACTCGCACCTGAGAACGCATCTGCTGCGCCTTCAGAGGCAGGTTCGGCTTCTAATGCTGACTCAGCATCGAGTGGGGTCGCTGCAAATAATGAAGCTTCGGAGATGCTTGAATTATTGGCAAGTGACGTGGAGGGTGAGATTGCGCCGGCAGCGGATTCCGTTGTTACGAGAGCAATTGCCGAGCCTGAGACCACGGTGATGATTGCAAATGCATTTATTGAAGTGGAGTTCACAAATCTAGGGGGCGCCATTCGCGAAGTCCGTTTCTTAAAAACGAAACGGGGTGGGGAGGATGATTACGTATTCAACCGCGAAGGCTATTTGCCTGCCTTAAGCATGGGACTTCCTAAAAGCGATGGCTCAATCAGGGAATTTGACATGGCGTATGTCATCGATTCGAAGTCGGAAAACTCAATTACCTTCTCGCTTCAAGCAGGGCCCGAATTACGCATTTTAAGAACGTACACATTAGCACGGGGCGACGGTGAGGGACAGGATCCGTACATTATTAAGCACAGTACGCAGTTTGATAATTTAAGTGCTAAGGCAAAGGCGTTTTCTACTTTGTACCTAAATCTCGGAACGATGCGGCCCATTTCTGAGGGCGCAATGCAGCAGAATTATTTGAATGTTGGGTATTTCGATGGGAATGATGCCGAGTTCAAAGCCATTACCAAGCTTACAGGTAGTAAAGGGTTCTTGGGTATTGGTGCGAGTGAACCCAGAGCGAGTCTTTCGATTGAAAACACGCCGCCCCTTTATTGGACGTCAGTTAAAAATCAGTTCTTTACAGGCATTCTTTCCTCTCGTTCAGGCACCGCCAGTAATTTGATCCTTTACCCAGTTTACTCAGACTCCGCGCTTTCAATGCAAGCGGATGCTGCAATGCGCGCTGGAATTACTGGTAGCGCAGGCTATTCCTTTGGGACGGTCTCTGCAAATTCTTCGAAGTCTTTTGAGTTTGATTATTTTGTTGGGCCTAAAGAATTCAAACGCCTTCAGGCTTTGGGAAATGACAAAGACCTCGTCATGCAATTTGGCTTCCTGAGTTTCATCAGTAAATTGTTACTTGCGTTCATGTACGCTATTTACGCCTTTGTGCAGAGCTGGGGACTTGCGATTGTTATAATGACGATCTGTATCAAGCTCATCTTCTGGCCCTTAACCGCGAAGGCGAGTAAATCGCAAAAACGGATGGCGAGTATTCAAGCGCCGATGGCGGAACTTAAAGAAAAGTATAAGGATAACCCAAAGAAAATACAGGAGGAGACTTTGAAGCTCTTCCGCGAGCATCAGGTGAACCCCGTGGCAGGTTGCTTGCCACTCTTGATTCAAATGCCGATTTTCCTCGGGCTTTTCTACATGTTGCGTACTGCTTCTGAGTTACGTTATGAAAGCTTCTTATGGATCAGCGATCTTTCGCAGCCAGACACCATTACTGAAATTGCAGGCTTCCCGATTAATATCCTTCCAATCATAATGGGGATTACGATGTTCCTTCAAATGAGCATGATGCCAGTCAATCCGGCTGCGGATGCGACTCAGCAAAAGATCTTTAAATTCCTGCCCGTTGTCTTTCTGCTCTTCCTTTACAATTTCTCTTCTGGCCTAGTGCTTTATTGGACCGTGCAGAATATTCTTACAATTATTCAGCAAAAAATTACTAACAGTCGTCCAGACGAACCACTCACTCCCTTGCCTGCTGCCGCTGCTGCGAAGACGGGTTCCGGGGGAAGTCCTCGCACCAAGAGTCGGAGAAAGAAATAATTGCTCCGTGGATAAGAGTTCCTTTAGAATACATTCACAGTCTATTAATTCTTTGAATCTTTAAATTTTAAACCATGTCTGGACATAGTAAATGGGCGACCATCAAACGCGCTAAAGGTGCGGCAGACGCAAAGCGCGGTAAGCTCTTTAGCGTTATCAGTAAAGATATTACCCTCGCAGCGCGTAGCGGTGGTGGAGATCCTGGATTTAATCCGCGGCTCCGAACAGTTATTGCGAAAGCGAAAACAGCCAACATGCCCGCAGATAATATTGAACGTGCGATCAAAAAGGGCACGGGTGAACTACCTGGAGTAGTTTATGAAGAGAATCTTTACGAAGGCTATGCAGCAGGCGGCGTTGGAATAATCGTTGAGGTTACCACGGATAACAAAAACCGTTCGGCTTCTGAGGTTCGCAGCACTATGGGTAAGAATGGTGGAAATCTTGCTGGAGTTGGGGCGGTTGCCTTCCAATTCGATCGCAAAGGACAGTTTATTGTGGAGGCAAGCGTTACGGATGAAGAGAGCCTCATGGAAGTAACTCTAGATGCAGGTGCTGAAGATATTAAGAATGAAGGCGATCATTTTGAGGTTATCTGCGCATTAGGCGATTATGATTCGGTCTCACAAGCACTGAGCGATCAATCGATTGAGACTGCTTCTTCAGAATTAGCGTATTTACCGAATGTCATGGTCCCAGTGGCGGATAAAGATACTGCCCGAAAAGTACTGCATCTCGTTGATAAGCTAGATGAACTTGAGGATGTAAAAGCAGTACATCATAACATGGAGCTTGAGGATGCGCTCTTGGAAGAAATCGCTGAGTAGATTTAAATTCCGCTTGCTTTGAAACTTCGATTTGTCAATTTAATGCAATAAACCTTGTAAAACACTTAATCAAATTATGAAACTTCGTCACCTCGCCCCATTTCTCGCTTTAACCGCTTTAATTTTCTCTGGTTGCTCACTGAATTCAACTGCTACTGGAAAAAAAGAAGTAAATCTCCTTGGTATTATTGCTGCTGAGCAAGGGAGTTATGAAGCGGTATCTCCATTGACGCTGAATCTAGCATCGGACGAATTGCTTACTCAAAACTCTTACAGTGGCGACAAACTTACACTTTTGTGGGGTTTAGTTACCCTTACAGATTACTAAGAGCGGTATAAATTTTAAATGAAAAGCCCAGTTCGAAGACTGGGCTTTTTTGTTTTTTAAAAAGAAGGATAGAATTTTGCAGCTTACTCCGAATCTTGAGTCTCCATCGGGATGGCATTGGGTGCAGTCACCGCCAGCACGGGCGTCTTTGTTTTAACCCATACATTTTCCTCGCGAAGTAATTTGGCGGTAACAACTTCACAGGCTTCCCCCAAAGATTTTACTGGGAGGCGTCGTCCCTTAGGAGTGGTGTTGTATTGGTAGGCTGCGCGCGTCACCCGTTCTGTAACGACTACGGGAGAGTCGTCTTCGGGGATCTGCAAAACCCATCCCGTAAGATCGCGCTCAGCAAGGCTGCCGTCGGGGTCCGTGAGTAGCATGACAAACTGCTTTTTAACAGGGGGCGGGCGATTGGCGCGTTCTTCTTCCTCCGCTCGGACAGCCATCTTGAGGTCATCCATAATCGCGTTGATTTTCTGAATGTCGGTATTGTTGTTTTGTAAAACTTGCGTGATTAATTCGAGGTCAATTTTAGGCATAGTCGCTCACTATTCCGTTCAAGGGATTCGGGGGCAAGCGGGAAGTGAGAGACCTTTAATTTTAAGGCAAGGAGCCTGCCATAACCGAGTGAAATGCGCTGGGTTCAAGATGTTCGCGTATGATGGCATTTACACTTTCAGCTGTGATTTGATCCAATTTTTGAGGATAGCGATCAATATAATCAACGGGATACCCACGTTGCAGGAAGCTGTGCACTTGCCCTGCCACCGCACTGGTCGTAGAAAGCCCTACAAGGTATTTCCCTTTTAAAGAAACACGAGCAGCCTCAACTTCATCCGCGGTCACACCGTTCTCGTGCCAGTCTTCGATAACGGATTGAGTCGCCTTTTTTCCCTTTTCAAGTAGCTCGGGCGAAAAACTCGCACTTAAGCTCCAATGTCCTTTGGTAAGGATGTCTCCGCTGTGACCTGAGCGAATGCTATAAGTAAGTCCTTCTTGAACGCGAATTCTGGACATGAGGCGTGAATGAAAACTGCCCCCTAGAATATAATTACCGAGTGCAAAGGGCAAATAGTTGGGATCGGTTCGACGCAAGTCGGTACAGTAACCAAGGCGATAGGAAACACTGGTTTTGTCGGGGATAGTTATGCGTATTGGATCTTGAGGATTCAATTGAGTTTCTGGGATCGCATCCGGATAGGGGAGACCGCCGTTCCAGTCTGCAAAAGCAGTGGCAATCGCAGCGGAGAGTTGCGCAAAATCAATATCTCCCGCACAGACAAGGGTCATTGATTCAGGGCCGTAAGTGCGCGCATGAAACGCTTTTAAATCCTCTATCGTCAATGCATCGAGCGCTTTCAAATAGTCTTCGACGGACGCCTTGTAATTTGGATGTGATGGAGGATATAAGGCGCGCTTGAGGACATTATCGGCTCGAAAGTCAGGATTGTGCCGTGCTTGGAGAATGCTTGCGCGGGTGCGTTCTTTGAGGTTGTCAAAGACTTCAGGATCAAAAGCAGGTTGGCGCAATTGTTCGGCGAGGATATCAATGACAAACCCTGCAGTGTTACGAAGAAATTTCCCACTGAATTGAAGGCTATGATCATCGCTTTTAAAAGCAATCGAAGCGCCTAGACTATTGAGGCTTTCGGCCAGAGCGAAACGGTCACTCCGTTCCGTTCCCTGATCGAGCATGCTTGCGGTCATGGATGCAAGTAGGGGATTCTCAGCAGGATTTTGAGCATCTCCAGCCGCAAAACTTCCAACAAAAGAGACCACTTTATCGATAGGCATATCGATTGCGACCAGACGGATAGGACCTATGTGCGCTTCCTGAATTTGAGGACTAAACTGTACCGAACTTTTTTTGCTTGGCTCTACGCCAGTGGTTTTCGAGATAGACGAGACTTCAGGCGTTGAATTTTGACCGTAGATTTCAGGATCGCGGAAATAATTCGGACCGGGGAGACTCGAGAGCAAAGGGCCTTTGGGGCTTTTGGCTTCATAGTATCCCGTTGTGCGCTTGTGTGATTTTAAATAGTCCCTTGCGACTCGCTGAACTTCAAGCGCATTCACTTTTTCTATAGCTTTGGGCAGTGTTAGATAAGTAGTCCAATCACCGAGAGCGATACATTCGTTGATTGCGCTCGCAATTGCATACGGTCCGTCTCGGCCATAAACAACTTCTGCTTCGATCACAGACTTAGCTTGTTTGAGTTCATCTTCGCTGATTCCGCCTGATATGAGGTTATCAATTTCTTGAAGAATGATTTTTTCGACCTCTGCGTGTGAAGAATCTGGGGTGAGGAAAGCACCTAGAAAAAAGAGACTTGGATCTCTAAGTTGAGGTGCAAAACTAAAAGTGCTACTTGCTTTTCCTTTGTCATCTAACGCGCGATAAAGGCGCCCCGTTTGATCCGCTCCTAAGATTTGTTCTAGAAGTTTCAGGGCTGCCCAATCGGAATGGGTGCCTTCGGGTACTTTGTGAGCGATTGCGACAGCTCCAACTTCCCCGACGCGTTCGATTGTCAGCCTTCGTTCTCCACGTTGATCAGGTTCTTGCGTGGAAATCTCTGGAATCGGGCTCGATGCGCGCGGAATCGAACCATAAAATTGTTTGATCGCTTGCAATGTTTCTGCGCGATCGTACCCCCCGATGATGGTTAGGGTCGTATTCTCAGGCCAGTAATAAGTATTGTAGAAAGCGCGTAGTTTTTCCGGGGAAGTTGTTTCAATATCGGAAAGCCAGCCAATCACGGGATGACCGTAGGGATGCGCCATAAAGGCGGTCGCATAGATCTCTTTGATAAGAGTGCGGACGGGATTGTTTTCGCCGCGCTCATACTCGTTGCGAACAACGGTCATCTCAGAAGCGAGGTCTTCTTTACAAATTCTTAAATTACGCATGCGGTCGGCTTCGAGTTCAATCGCAAGCGACACATATTCTTGAGGAAGGACTGCATAATAATTAGTGCGGTCGTAATAGGTAGTCGCATTTGAGCGAGCCCCAATGCGCTCCATTGTTTTTGAATAGCTTTGGTCTTCAGAAAAAGTATGCGTACCTTTAAACATCATATGTTCAAGGATGTGGGTCGCACCCGTTGTGCCTGCGACTTCATGTCGGCCTCCTACGTTGTAGGTTACCATTACCGCGGCCACCGGTAGTTGCTCATTTGGCATGAGGAGCACTTTGAGTCCGTTCGCTTCAAGCTCGTACGCTTCGACGCCCTCTTGAGAGCTCAGCAATTTGAGACCTTCAGGTAAATCCTGAGCTAGGAGCGAGCCTGCAAAAACCATGCTTTTAAGTATTAGTAACGCAGAACGTTTTATGGGAGTCCAAGTGCACATTCTCATGTTGTGATAGGTATTTATAAAAGTCATTTATTTGGAAACAATGTTCCTTAGTAACTCAAACAAATCCTAAAGAATTACCTTCATTACAAATGTATTAATACAATTGTACCTCTTTATTTTTTCGCACCTAAATTTTGTGTAGTGAGCAACTCGATTAGTTTCTTCATTGCTGGAGTGAGCACTCGTCCTTTGCGGTGGATTAATGCGAGCGGGCGTTTAAAGGTATGCTTTTTGAAAGCTACTACCTTTAAAAGATCTTGCGCTTCTTCACGGGTCACAGTCGTCATCGGTAATATCGCGATGCCCGCGTTAATTTCAACCGCACGCTTTACAGTCTCCACGTTGTCAAATTCCATTACTAAATCTGCATCAATCTTATGTTCTTTAAAAATTTGATCGGTCGCCTTGCGAGTCGGGATGTCAGGCTCAAAACCAATGAATTTCTGCCCATTGAGTTCTTCGAGATCGATGCTTTCCTTTTTTGCAAGTGGATGCTCAGGGCTGACTACCAAAATGAGGGTGTCATCGTTAAAAGGATGGATTTCCAATTGCTTATGTTTTTCAGGGTAGGCGATTAAGCCAAGGTCAATGGAGTTGTTTAAGATATCTTCATAGACCATGTTCGCTCGTCGATATTCAACGCGGACATTGACTTCAGGATATTTGGCCAGAAAGGTCTTCACGTAGGGGGGCAATTCATGCAATCCGATACTATAAACGGTCGAAATATGGATCGTACCGCTAATTTCCTTACGCATCTCCTGTAATTCGCTGTTTAAAGTTGTGTAAATTTGAAGCAAATCCTTTGCAGTGGCGTATAATTTCCTCCCTTCATTGGTAAGCCGAAACTGTTTTTGACTCCGATCTACAATCAATACCTTAAAATGCTTTTCCATTCCTCGTAATTGCTGACTCACGGCAGATTGTGTTATGCCGTTGAGTTTAGCGGCGCGGGAAAAGCTTTCGCTCTCAACTAAATCGGTAAAGACTTTGAAATTCTCTAAATGCATCCTATTAGTAATATAATTAATACTAATGATAAAAACAAACTCAGAAACAGAAAAACTTATGCTAAATGTTAGTTTTTCTTTGTAATTTTAATACTATGCTCGAATTTTCTGCCTTTAAAACCAACTTAGCACTTGTTGAAAAGCGTATCACGGACGCGTGTAAAGCATGTGGGCGCGCTGTTGAAAGTGTCTCTTTGTTACCTGTCACAAAGAATCATGGTGTTAAGGCTCCGACTTTTGCGTCTGAGGCAGGACTCCAAGCGGTGGGTGAAAATAGAGTGCAGGAAGCGCACGCTAAACGGCTTGCTACTGAATCGCTTGGATTGCGTTGGGAGTTAATTGGGCATCTTCAATCCAACAAAGCAAAAGAAGCAGTGCAGGTTTTCGATCGGATTCAGTCCGTTGATTCCCTAAAGTTGTTGAAGCGTCTAGACCGCTTTGCAGGTGAGGCCTCTAAAACACTGCCAATTTTAATTCAATGTAACGCGGGTGACGATCCCAACAAATATGGGTTCTCGGTCGATGCGATGGAGGGCGCAATGGAAGCAGTCCTCGACTCAAAAAATTTGAAGGTGGAGGGGCTTATGACGATTGCACCTCTGGACGATACACCTGAAATCGCCCGTGCAGCTTTTGATACCCTTCGGTTGATCCGTGATCAGCTCGAAGCGAAATTGGATGTTTCGTTGCCGGAGCTATCTATGGGGATGACGGGCGATCTTGAAGCTGCTGTTCAAGCAGGGTCGACTCAAATTCGCGTCGGGACTGCACTGTATGGACAGCGTGATTACACTTGAGGCACTGTTGATAAATTTAACAGAGACTAATGAATTGGCTTTAAAAAAGAGCGAGAGCGAGCCAAGCTTTCCTGATTAGCGCCTAAACTATAATCAAAGTGGACACTGAGCAGACTTACACCCTTGCAGATCTCGAGCGTTTCGAATTCCCCGGAACACTGCTTGCAGTGCTTGGGCATCCTGTGCGTCATTCCATCAGTCCTGCGATGCACAATGCTGCTTTAGCGGAACTGGCAAAGACATCCCCGAGATTTAAGGACTGGTCATATTTCCGTTTTGAGGTTCCAGTCGAGTCGCTCCTCGAAAGTCTTCCTTTGTTTCACGCTAAAGGTTTTTTGGGTTTAAACCTCACTGTTCCACATAAAGTAATCGCCTTGGATGGAGTCGAAACTATCTCGACCTCTGCGCAACAAATGGGAGCCGTAAACACCTTAAGGCGAACCGAATCAGGCTATGAAGGGTTTAATACCGATGGGTATGGAATGGAAATGGGTATCCAAGAAGCCCTTGGTTCGACGCTCGAATCCAATGCAGTTATTTTGTTAGGCTCTGGCGGTGCAGCGCGCGCCGCTGCCGTTCAATGTGTGCAGTCAAACGCATCGCGCTTATATTTGGGAAATCGTACGCCCGCGCGCCTTGCTACTTTGCAAGTATTACTCGCGTCCCTTCCAGGGCAAACTGCTATCCAGACTTTTGAATTAGCTCAATTACCCACAGAATTACCAGAAACAGGAATTTTAATCAATGCCACCTCTCTTGGGTTGAAGGCTGGAGATCCTGCGCCGGTAGAGCTATCGCAACTCCCTTCAGGGTGGTTGGTATATGATATGATTTACAATCCCGCCACGACTGTTTTGTTGCAACATGCGATCGAACGCGGTCACACAACCGCCAATGGGCTTTCAATGTTAATCCATCAAGGAGCGCGTTCACTTCAATTATGGACGGGCGCCGACTTTGAGGTCAGTGTGATGGAAAGAGCGGCGCTCAATGCGCTGCGTTTACCCAAATAAAACGACTGTGCCATGCTTGAAACTATAACCCTCATCGAACTCGAAGCTCCATGGTTCATGCCAAGTCTGTTTTTCATTTTCGGAGCGGTGGTGGGCAGTTTTTTAAACGTTTGTATTTATCGCATTCCTGCAGATCGCTCGGTCGTGCGTCCCGGTTCGACCTGCGCCTGTGGACAATCGATCGCTTGGTATCATAACATCCCTATTTTAAGTTGGTTAATACTTCGCGGACGTGCCTCCTGTTGCGATTCGGGTTTTAGTATTCGCTATCCCTTTATTGAAGCGCTCACAGGAGGACTCTTTCTCTTCGCTTGGTGTATGCATTCGCCCGTAGTGGCTTTAATTGGAATGCTTTTCATTGGCATCCTTATCCCAGCTACTTTCATTGATCTGGATTATATGATTATTCCCGATCGCTTCTCAATTGGTGGGATGCTTTTAGGCGTCCTCATATCGGTTATAGTTCCCGAATTACATGGGCTCGAAAGCATTGGCATAGGAGCGCATGTGCATGCAGGCATCTTGGCAATGATTGGAGCTATTGTAGGGGCTGGGCTTGTTTACTGGATCGCAGTTCTGGGTGAAATCGTTTTTCGCAAACCTGCAATGGGTGAGGGTGACCTCAAGTTTTTGGGATGTATAGGAGCCTTCTGTGGTTGGCAAGGCGCAGTCTTTGGAATGTTTGGAGGCGCTTTGATTGGAGCGGTGGTCCTCCTTCCCGTTCTTCTCCTTGGTCGAATCTTTGGCTGGAAACAAACTTTTGAAAATGAAGCAGGCGAAACAGTCGAAGTTGCATTTGGCTCTCACGTTCCCTTTGGGCCTATGCTCGCAATTGCAGGACTGCTCTACTTTCTTGGATTCAGTCAATTTGTAGATGCCTACCTTTCAGATTTTGTGACGATCTTCTTCACGCTCTGAGATCGTATTGCGAAACGCAATTCAGACCTTGATCCATTCGGATAGTTCAAAGTAACGCCAAGAGACCGATTGAAATTATGCGCAGAAAAAACTTGGCAACGATCACGGTTACGCTAGTTTCCAAAGTTTCCAGAATCTGGACGGTGGGATATGCAAGTGGCTAAAGCACGCAGACTGTAAATCTGTTCACGTTAGTGTTCGCTGGTTCGAATCCGGCTCCCACCACCATTTAAACCCGTTCGCAAGCGCGGGTTTTTTTGTGAGTGTGTGCGAAGCAAGATTCGAGGAAGCGCTAACTTGCTTCGGGTACTTTAAGGTTTCGCTCTGCCCAATCGGAATTCTTCGCGGATTCTTTGGTTAATTCTTGCTTGTACTCGACTAATTCTTGTTGAAGTGCCATCACTTCGCGCCGGACCTGTCGGAGCTGGGTGTGGAGTTGACCAAGGTGACGGGTGGGCTCTAGTTCTCGATACTCATTCGTCATAAAACCGCGTTGGAGGTCAAAGACGTAGTTTTCAATTTGATCGAGTGCATCCATAAACTTATTTTACAATTATAGATATGTGGTTATTTTTGAGCAATAAAAAAGACAAATATTAAGGTATATTTGTCTTTTTATACGTTTTTACGACACGTTGTGCCGATGTTTTAGGGGTTATTTCACTGCCCGAACATATCCATTAATCCTTTGCTAGCTCGATCGATCACCTGCTTTTTGGTGGTATCGAGTGCCTTTTGGCCGGTGTTGCTGAGTGCATCAACGGATTTACCGCCTGCTTTGGCGACCGAATCAATGATTTTGTTGAAAATTTCTTTTCCCATTTCTGCGAAGGAGGGGCCGTCTTTAGCGCCGATATTGGCAAACTCAATACGGGGTAAGGGTACCTCTAATCCTGCGCCCATTAGGCTTGCATAAACGGTGCCGCCTTCGACTTTGAAATCTTTAATGATGACTTTCTTGGGTGGTTTGGCGTCTTTGGAAGCTGCAGCATCTTCGATGGTCTCCGTTGTGTTCGCTCCTGGTAGATTTGCGATGAAGGCTTCGATATTTTTTTGGAGTTCTTTAAGATTGGAACCCTTCAAGGTCTTTTCATAGCTGATCTTGGGGTTCATAATGTGCACTTTTTCGACTACCATTGTATCGCCTACAAGGCTTTTAGTGTCTACCTCGACATCTATTTTATCTAGCTCAAAAATGGTTTCACTTTTATAGCCTTCGGGGTTTCCGACTCGGATTCCAGAGAGGCTGCCCGAGCCTGATAGAAGTGATAAATCGACTTCCTGAATACTGACGTCGGTTTGGGTCACTTTAGGCCCGATGGTTTCGACTGCAGTCACAACTCCTTTATTAAGGATAGTGGAGCCAAAGAAAAAGAGTCCGATTAAAGCTAAAGCAACCAGACCAAGGAAGAAGAAGAATATTTTTTTAATCATAATTATTTTTAAATATACAAAATAAAACCCATATTATTGGAGGGCGAGCAAAAAAATACACAGAGTAAATTGCTTTACCTAAAGCATTGAAAATCTATGTTCTATTGGATGAAAGCGGATTCAAACTCAAATTTAGGGGTCGGAAAGGCGACTATGCAAGCGGAAGCGAATGCAATTTTGGCTTCTGCAAACCGTTTGGATGCTAATTTTGATGCGGCGATAGAGCTTTTATCAGGCGCTCACAACAAAGTTATTATCTGCGGAATTGGCAAGTCGGGTCATATTGGTTCAAAATTAGCGGCTACTTTTTCAAGTTGTGGATCACCGGCGGTATTTCTCCATGCTGCGGAGGCAATTCATGGGGATTTGGGGCTCTATCAAGCGGGTGATCCGTTGCTTTTGTTGTCGAAAAGTGGCAACACAGAGGAATTGTTGCGTTTATTACCGTTTTTTAAGAAACAGTCTTCTCCGATAATCGCTATCTTAGGAAATATTGATTCTCCGTTAGCGGAGGCGGCGGACGTTGTTTTAGATGCCTGTGTAGATCGAGAGGCGGATCCGATGAATTTAATGCCGACTTCGAGTGCGGCAGTTGCGCTTGCGCTTGGGGATGCTTTAGCGAGTTCACTTGCGCATGCTCGTGGATTTACCCCTGCGGAGTTTGCAAATTTTCATCCGGGCGGGCAATTAGGGCGCAACTTGTTATTAAAGGTGAGCGAGGTCATGCATCCTTTGGAGCGAACCGCGACTTTGAGCCTGAATGCTACGATTCGGGAAGTCGTGATTGAGATGTCTCATTTTCCTTTAGGGGCAGCTTGTGTTCTTGATTCTGAAGGATCGCTTAAAGGGTTGCTTACGGACGGTGACATCCGCCGACTAATCGCTGAAGAGGATGCAATTTTAGACAAAGAAGTTTCTGTATACATGACAAAAGCACCGGTTTCGGTGTATCCAGATCAAAATTTAGGAGAGGCGGTTGCTTTGATGGAAAGTCGAAGTTCGCAAATTTCTGTTTTGCCAGTGGTGGACTCTGAAACAGGACGCGCATTGGGTCTAATCCGTTTGCATGATGCGTACCAGCCGAGTTTCTCATAATTCTATTTCGCATAGACCGGCTATCGCAAAGCGCGAGTGGGCAGTTCTATGTTTAGGTGGATTGACTATGGCGTTTACCGCGTGGGCATTTTCAGGAATGCAACATTGGTCGCTTTTCACTCTGCTTGCTGGAGGGTTACTCACGTTTGTGGCATCGATCGTTCCATTGCCGGATCGCTGGAATGGCTTTGATGGGCAGCATGCGAATGATGAAAATTTCAAACGTTTATTAAAGTTTCCTTTCTTTTGGCTGACGCTCTTATTTCTGATCTACATCTCAATTCAAGGATTTAATTCCTCCTGGCATCAAGTGTATGTGGAGGCAGGTTGGTACGTTGAAAAGTTGCCTGAAGAGAGTTACATCTCGTGGTTACCAACGGGGGTGCGTACGGATTATTTGCCAGTAAGTACCTTGCGGGTCTTCTTTTATTACCTCGCGGCGTTTGCGCTTGCTTGGGGATTGTGGGTTGGGTTGCGCCGTCGCAGTACTATCCTTGCCGCTTTGTGGATTTTTGCAGTGAACGGAGTCGCGATGTCAATTGTCGCGATTATTCAGAAGTATTTAGAAGCGCCTAAGGTGTTGTGGTTAATTAAATCTGCGAATCCGAATTTTTGGGGTTCTTTTTTTTACCGTAATCACGGTGTGGCATTTCTGATCTTAATTTTAATTTGCTGCGCATTCTTGTATTTTTACCACTACAATCGAAGTCAGGCAAATTTGCAAAAAGGGGGGCCGCACTTGCTGTTGGTTGTTTTTGTTTTTGTAGTTGCTCTCTCCATTGCGTTAGCATTATCGCGCGGAGGAATCCTTTTTGGGGGGCTGTTTGCTTCTTTTTTCATTTTAAGCGCAGGCATTCGTGGATTGTTTTCTCAGTCGTTTAGATCGAGTCTTTTGGCAACAGCATGCATAGTTTTATTTGTGATAGGTTCGGGGGCGTACCTCTGGCGCTATGTCGATACAGAGGCGATTGAAAACCGTTTTGGAGATATCCAAAAAACGATTGAAAATGTCGACACTGATAAACGAGTGATGGCTACCAAGGCTACTTGGGAAATGTCGCAAGATCATTTGCGATACGGATGGGGGGCGGGTAGTTGGTCGTATATTTTTCCCATTTATCAGAAGAAACATCCTGCTCTGTTTTATCGATATTATCATAAAAAGAAAGGCTGGATGGGTCGGCAGTATTTCATTTATGCGCATAACGATTGGGCGCAATTTCTTGCTGAGTATGGAATAGTGGGTTGTTCGATTTTAGTTCTAGCGGGTCTGAACCTAGCGTTTTTTGTATTTTTCCGTTCTAGGGGCAATCGGATGGCGGCATTTATGATTATCGGGGGAACCGTGGTTATTTTAGGGCACGCTTTTGTAGAATTTATTTTTCAATGCCCTGCCTATTGGGTTGCTTTGTTTGGCTTTTCCTCACTTTCCATGAAATTATTGTTATTGAACCATGAACGTTCAAAAACCTGATCAGCCTGCCTTTTGTCGGAGAGATACGAACGGGTTTTAATCCTAATCGCTTGCTAGTAAACGTTGGGTGACCGCTTCGAAAGCTTCGTCAACGTTATCTACAAGGCAAAAGAGGTCGAGGTCTTCGGGTGAAATTGTTCCCCACTCAACTAGGGCCTCAAAATTGATTACGCGTTCCCAAAACGCTTTTCCGTACAGAATGATGGGAGGGGTTCCTTCGGTTTTCCCTGTTTGGATCAGTGTAAGGGTTTCAAATAATTCATCGAGGGTGCCGAATCCACCGGGAAAAGCGATCAGTGCTTTTGCCATCGAGACAAACCAATATTTGCGGATAAAGAAATAATGAAACTCAAAGCGGAGTTCTTCAGGGATATATGGATTTACATGTTGCTCAAAAGGGAGGCTAATTCCCAGCCCAACGGAGGGTGCACCCGCTTTATCCGCGCCTCGATTCGCGGCTTCCATGATCCCGGGGCCGCCTCCAGAGCAAATGGTGTAGCGTTTCGAATGCGGGGATGGTAAATTTTCGGACCACCGAGACAAACGCTCGGATAGTTCTACTGCCGCCTTATAATAGGGGGCAGCTTTGAGAAATGCCTTTGCCAAAGTCTTTGCTCGAAGTGCCTCGGGCGAGGGGGCATTGCTTGCTTCTAAGCGTTCGCACGCCTCAGTGTATTTTTTCTCAGCATCTGACTGTGAGCAAAGCCTGGCAGAACCAAAGAGAACGATAGTCTCGCACACACCAGCAGCCTCAAAGCGTGGACCCGGTTCAATCATTTCACAAAGAACGCGAATCTCTCGAGCGGAGTCAGAATTCAAAAAATCGAGATTTTTATATGCTTTGAGGGGCCAGGGATTGGACGGAGGGAGATTGTTTTTAGACATTTTAAGCAAAGTTTCGAAGAGTTCTACAGCTTGTGGGGATAAGGGCAAATAAACTCTTTATTCACAGACTATTTTTGGGGTTGCGGGTATCTGAAGGGACGTTTGATTAAGAGGTTTGAATTACAAGTTCCTCAATACCCAATAGCACATTCATGTATCTTAAAGAGTTATCCATAAATGGATTTAAAAGTTTTGCAGATCGTACGCGACTTGATTTGCGCCGTGGTGTCACCGCGGTGGTCGGTCCGAATGGATGCGGTAAGAGTAACATTGTAGACGCTATTCGCTGGGTGCTAGGTGAACAAAGTGCGAAGGCTTTGCGCGGGTCTTCAATGCAGGATGTTATTTTTGAGGGAACGGATAAACGCCGAGCCCTTCCTTTTTGCGAAGTTGCGCTTACTTTTACAGATTGTGAAGCGGAATTAGGGACTGCCTTTAATGAGGTTGAAGTTTCCCGCCATGTGAATCGCGAGGGTGGAAGCGATTACTTTATCAATGGTAAAGCATCGCGTCTTAAAGATATTCAACGCCTCTTTGCAAACACAGGGGTTGGGCGCGTTTCCTATTCCTTCATGCTTCAGGGGCAGATTGACCAGATTCTTTCGACAAATCCTGCGGAGCGCCGAGTTATTTTTGAAGAGGCTGCAGGGATCACTCTCTACAAAGCACAGCGCAAAGAGGCATTGAATAAGCTCGCTTTAGTTGATGCGAATTTAGCACGAGTCACTGACGTCATTGAAGAGGTCAGTCGCCAAATTGGCTCTTTGAAACGTCAAGCAAGTAAAGCATTGCGCTACCAGAGACTGCAGCATCGGTACTCGCACCTCGATTTAGCGCTGGGCGCACATCGCCATAGCAACCTCAGCCAATCGATCAAGGAACTGGCTACCCGAGCAGATTCTTTACGCAAAAAACTGGAAGTACACACCGCTTCATTAGAAGGGGATGAGGCAAATCTTCTCGAAAAGAAAGCCGCGCGCACTGAATGCTTTGAGTCGCTTCAAGAATTACAGCAACGGGTTTATAACCTCCGTTCTGAAAAAGAAAATGCTGACAACCAGGCGGAATTTTCAGGGATACGAATCCAGGATTTGCAGACGCAGATTGATAATTTCAAAAAGGAAATTAAGGGCCTTGAAATTCAGAAAGACTCTCTTGCTGAAAAAGCTCAGGATGAAACTGCGAATAAGCAATTGCAGTTGGATGTGGTGGA
>CBFHPQ010000012.1:0-41829 GCA_965657865.1 Coraliomargaritaceae bacterium
AACGCTACAATAAAATACCAATCAAAAGCGACACTCCCTGCACCCCATATATCCACAAAGGTGCGTTGCACCATAAAGGTCACGTAGCCACCAATCGCAACAAACTCACCATGCGCCATGTTAATGACGCCCATTAAACCAAAGGTAATCGCGAGTCCGAAGGATACGATTAAAAGCACCGAACCGGTACTGAAACCACGGAAAAAACTTCCATAAAATTCGATCCGTTTAATGTGTGTCTCAATCTTTTGAATCGAGCTCGTACACGCCACTTCTAAGTTCGATCCCGCATCCGAGGATTCTAAAATTTTCTCAATGAACCCCAGCGCGGGAATCGAATTCATCTCCGCTAAGGTCTGCACCGAATCTATGATCTCAGTCTCGGTACCATTTTTAAGTAAACTTATACACAGTGCCTCTTGTAAAGCAGCCTGCACTTTCTCATTGGATTCAACCTCCAAACGATCTTTCAGCGGCTGAAAGTACTCCGCTTTTTGGCTGCGACCCAATTTGATCGCTGAATCGATGCGCACGTTATAATCAGGCGCTTTAAGCCCTAAAGTATCGAGTAGCCCCTTCATAGACTTTCGAAGTTTACGCGACGGTCTTAATTTTTTTGAAGCAGATTCAAGTGCTTCAGTCATCTCGAATTCACTACCGTCAGAAATTCGAGTCCATTTACTAGCTCCATCGAATTGGAGTGCGTCCACTATCCCATCTAGCTCTATTTTAACAACTCCACCCGCTCTCCACGCTGCGTAGATCTCGGATATAACCGGGTCACCATAATCACTGAGCTCCTCTAAAAAAACGGCCTGCTCTGAGCTCTCTGCCAGTATTAGATCCGAGAAAACTTCTCGAGCACTTCGCTCAACTGCACACAAGGGGATTCCAATTAAAAGGAATAAAGCAAATATATTGAGGCGCATATAAATAAAGATTTAGGAGCAAAATTAAGAGATTATTGGTTCAATCGGAAATCTCAGCGGGTACCGATTTGCTTATCGAAATTTATACTTTAGGACGCTTTGTCTGCCTGCAAAGAGGGCTTACGGGATACTACGCCCGCAAGCCCTACAAGCAAAACTACAACTACACTTTAAAAAAAGTTTTGTTGTCCTACTTAAAGGTGCCTTTCAACCAAGGCTCTCCATAGACGTCGGGAATGACTTCTAAGATGTCAAACTGTCCGTCTTCAAGAGTCTCGCCGATGTAGACGCTTTTAGTAAGGTGGTGATTTCCTTGAGTAGTCACGGTTCCACCGGGACCATCGAAGGAGATGCCGCTTTCGAGTGCTTTGATCACAGCTTCAGGCTCAAACGTACCAGCCTTTTCAACTGCTGCTTTCCAGAGGTAAACTCCGTTGTAAGAAAGCACCATTGGGCTACAAGTTACGCGTCCCTCTTTTTGCACTGCATCTGGCGCCTCGGTAGCTAACCAGTTTTGGAAGTCAGCTTTGAAGGAGTCATTAGCATCTGAGTCAATTGACATGAAGTACGTCCAGCAACCTAAGTGACCTACAAGGTCTTGCGTAGGCAAGCTACGGAATTCGTCTTCAGAAAGTGAGAAAGAAACAATTGGGCAATCCTCTGATGTGATACCAGAAGCTGCGATTTCTTTAAAGAATGGTACATTCGCATCACCATTAATGGTGTTGACCACACAGGCATCACCAGAAGCTGCGAAGTCTTTGATTTCAGCAACAATCTGTTGGAAGTCGGTGTGACCAAATGGAGTGTAGTTACCAGCAGAAACTGCTACGTCACCTTCGTAACGAATGCCGCCACCAATGTTTTCGACGGGGATACCTTTAGAAAGTAGGTATTCGAAGAGAACGATGTTAGTAGTCTGTGGGTATACATAGTCCGTACCAATTAGGTAGAATTTTGTGTAACCTTCATCGAGTAAGTAATCCACTGCTGGAATCGCTTGTTGTCCTACCGCTTCAGCTGTGTAGAAAATATTCGGTGATTCCTCTTCACCCTCGTACTGCACGGGGTAGAAAAGAAGACCATTATATTTTTCAAAAACTGGAAGTACGAACTTACGACTCACTGAAGTCCAGCAACCGAAAACTGCCGCAGTTTCATCAACCGCAAGAAGTTGCTCAGCTTTTTCAGCAAAGGTTGGCCAATCGGAAGCTCCGTCAGCGACGACGGGCTCAATCATTTTACCCATAACACCACCATTGGCGTTGATTTCATCAAAGGTAAATAGTAGGACATCGCGAAGTGAAGTTTCAGAAATTGCCATTGTTCCACTCAAGGAGTGCAAAATGCCAACTTTAACAGTTTCGTCCGCGCGGAGATTAGCTGATCCTAAAAGGAGAGCTGCTGCAAAAAACGCAGTTAGTTTTTTAGTTAGTTTAGGTAATGTTTTCATCTGTAATTTTTAGTTAATATAAAGTGCCTAAGGCATGAAAAGATTTAGCCATAAGCGTGCCAAAATTAAGAAAGGAGAAATTTATTTAAATAAATCTCCATAACAGGTGACTACATTGGTACGAACAACCGCACAAAATGGAACCTACGGAGAGGCTCCCATGTGCGAATGCTCATATGAAATGAGTTAAATCGAGTGCTCGATAACCCAAGAACGCGGTCCATTATAGGATTCAACCTTAGGCTTCTCACCAAGCTTCGGTATTTTCAAACCCGACGCTTCATGGCCGCAGTTGGGACCACATATGTGGGGCTCAAACTGACTTCTGATATTACGTTCGATCGCAGTTTTTTTGCGGGAATCAATTTGCCGCAGATTTGGCGCTGAGATTAAACGAGGTGAAAGTTTCCCACATTCAGGACAAGGAGCAGGATGCTTGCGAAATCCAATGGGTCGCACTTCATCAAACTTCCCGTGTTTCTCGCAGTTGTATTCAAATAATCGCATAATTAGATACTATAGAAGGTGAAGCAATCGCCCCTGCCGCATCCCGTGTTAAAGGGCAGCGACAGGAACGATGCAATTTTAGAGAATGATTTATGCTTTTGCTAGATCCGTACCGGGTTCAACCGAGATCTTAGGACCCTCCGCGTTCGGCTTAATGTTGAAATCAAAGATTTCAGTCGGCAGCATGAGAGTTGCGCAAGCGTTCGGAATATCAACAATACCGCTGATGTGACCCTGTACTGGAGCAGTGCCTAAAATAGCATAGGCTTGTTCTCCAGTGTAACCAAACTTCTTCATGTACTCGATAGCATTCAAGCATGCTTGACGGTAGGCAACATGCACATCCAAGTAGTGCTGCTCGCCTGACTCATCCACCGAAATACCCTCAAAGATAAGGTGCTCTTTGTAATCAGGTTTGATTGGACTCGGCTCGAAGATGGGATTTACGACTCCATACTTTTCAACGCCCTTCTTGATTAAGTTAACGCGAATATCGAGATAGCCCGCCATTTCGATCGCTCCGCAGAAAGTAATTTCACCATCTCCTTGTGAGAAGTGAATATCACCCATAGAGAGACCACCGTCTTTAACATAGACTGGGAAGTAAACCTTTGAACCACGTGTGAGATCTTTGATATCACAATTACCGCCGTGTTCACGAGGTGGTACCGTACGAGCCGCCTCTTTAGCAGCTTCTGCTGCCGCGTCGGGCGTCATACGCCCCATATGAGCAGTATCCGCATAAGGCAGTGCGCAAAGCGGTGGAGTCCGCTCTGGATTGGTGTCGAAAAGAGCTGTCTCGCGCTTGTTCCACTCATCGAGCAACTCCTGCGAAGGTAAGCAACCGATCAAACCGGGGTGCATGATACCCGCAAATTCGACATTCGGAATGTGGCGCGAAGAAGTTTTCACACCATGAAAATCCCAACAAGCTTTACGAGCCTCTGGGTAATGTTCCGTCAAGAAGCCACCGCCGTTCTCTTTAGCGAACAGCCCTGTGAATCCCCAATCGGAGTCATCAAGTACGCCGACGTCGAGAATTTCAACGACCATTAGATCGCCGGGTTCCGCTCCTTTGACACCGATAGGACCGCTTAAGTAATGCACCTTCGTGAGGTCCACTTCCTTAATGTCTGCAGCGCTGTCATCGTTTTTAATTTGTCCACCAGTCCAGTCGATACATTCGACACGGAACTGATCACCAGGATTGACCATTGCAATCATTGGGATGTCTGGATGCCAACGATTGTGAAGACAATCATGCTCCTCAGGAGCAGCATTTAAATCTACTTTGATTAGTGTTTTCATAATTATTAGTTTCTAGTTTTTGGTTAATAGAGTTGAGATTGAGGTTCTTTAGCAAATGCGGCTTACACCGAAAGGAATGACTTAATTTTGTCTGCGTCTACTTCGTCGCGGTTGGAGCTGTGTACAATCGACCCACCCTCCATTACGATGAAGCGATCACAGGCGTCTAAGGTGAAAGAAAGGACTTGTTCAGCGACGATGATCGAGATGCCCTGCGTATCACGAATGGTCTTCAACTTTTGAGCCATTTCTTTAATGATAGAGGGCTGAATACCTTCGGTGGGCTCATCGAGCAGCAAAACCTTGGGCTTGGTAACTAAAGCTCTCGCAATTGCGAGTTGCTGTTGTTGACCCCCAGATAAATTACCCCCCTTGCGTGCTCCCATCTCATCCAGAACAGGAAAGAGCTCGTAAATATACTCCGGGACTTTTGTACCTTTTGTACTATTCAAACCGACAAGAATGTTTTCAGTTACCGTCATCGTTGGAAAAATCATTCGCCCTTGCGGAACATACGCCATTCCAGCTCGCACACGCTTGTAACTCGGCTCCTGTGACAATTCCTTGCCGTCAAACTGTATACTACTCGGCGCGAGCGATGGTAAAATTCCAATGAGCGACTTAAAGAGAGTGGTCTTGCCCATCCCATTACGTCCCATTACCGCTAGAATTTCTCCCGCACCCACTTCTAAATTAAAGCCTTCAATAACTTTACTCTCACCGTAGCTGACTTTTAAATCTTTTATGTAAAACATGGTCGTCTCCTTCTTGTTAATAATTTTAGTGACCGAGATAAACTTCCTTAACTTTGGGATCACTGCGGACTTCGTCCATTGTGCCCTCCATTAAAATTTTTCCGAGGTGTAGGACGGTCACGCGATCCGCAATTTTCGCCACAAAATCCATATCATGCTCGATAATAATGATGGAACGCTCCTTTGCGATTTTACGCAAAAGCTCCGCAGTGGCATCACGTTCCTTGGCGGTCATCCCCGCAACAGGTTCATCGAGCATCACCAACTCAGGATCTTGAACCAAGAGCATCCCAATCTCTAGCCATTGCTTCTGTCCATGACTGAGCAACTCTGCTTGCATATCCATAACATCATCAAGAAAAATTTCTTTGGTTACGCTCTCAATACGTTCAACGACTTCAGGAGTTCTTCTAAAGCCTAAAGAACCCCAAACATTCCGTCCCCAAGGATAGGAAATCTCAAGATTCTCAAAAACACTCAACTTTTCATAGATTGAAGGCGTCTGGAATTTTCGACCAATCCCCTCGCGCACAATTTGGTGTTCTTTCAGCTTTGTCAGCTCGATGTTGTTGTATCGAATACTCCCCGCAGTTGACTTGGTCTTACCACTAATAAGATCCAAAACCGTGGTCTTGCCCGCACCATTAGGACCAATGATAACGCGTAGTTCACCCTTCTCAATGTAAAGTGTGAGGTCATCAATCGCCTTGAAGCCGTCAAAGCTTACGGTCAGCTCTTCAATTGAGAGTAAAAAATCAGTGTTACTTGGCATCGGGAATCTCCTTTTCTAAGACGGTGCCTCCTTCGCTCGGAGGCGTAGATTTGTTATTAAATTTGAGGAAAAGCGGCCTCAACCAATCGCTGTACAGACCCGCGAGTCCTTTGGGAAGGTAAAGAACCACCACAATGAACGTCGCCCCATAGATGAACATCCATAACGTGGGATAAATTTCCGAGAGCCCCGTCCTGGCAGCGTTCACAAGCAAGGCACCATAAACCGCTCCAAAGAGACTCTCTCGGCCACCGACTGCAGTGAAAATAACCATGTCGATCGAAGGCTGAATACCGATTAAATTCGGCGACATGAAACCCACCTGAAGAGTAAAGAGCGCACCACCGATCGCACTAATGACGGCCGCGAAGCAAAAAATAAAAATCCGGAATGAAGTAATGTTGTAACCTGAGAACCGCACCCGAGCTTCCTTATCGCGCTGCGCAACAAGCACCCGCCCCAACCGAGTAGCTAGTATAAAACGACTCAAGAGAATCACCAGCAGCAGCAAAACAACACACACATAATACAAAGTGATTTGAGCGCTTTCCGTTCGAATATCCCAACCGTTTAAAGTCTTTAAATCCGTCATCCCATTGATCCCCCCGAAGTAGCCTTGGTTACCCACAATGAAATACCATAGGCAGGCCACAAAAGATTGGGTGAGGATCGCAAAAACAACCCCCGTGACCCGCCCCTTGAAGTAGAAAACACTCAAAAGAAATGCCAAAATTGCAGGAACGATGAGTATGAGCGCAACCGTCAGAGGGAAACTCTTAAAGGGGTACCAAAACCAAGGCAGCTCCGTGACCTGATTCCAGTCCATAAAGTCGGGTATACCTGGCGTAGATTGAATCTTCGTACTCTCTGGGTCTGAGGCTTCAAGCTTTAGGAACATTGCCATGCAATAGCCGCCTGCGCCAAAAAACATTCCCTGCCCCAAACTCAGTATCCCCGCATTACCCCAGCACATTACCAAACCAATTGCCACGAACGCGTAGGTTAAGTACTTGCCGGTCATGTTGAGCCTGAAGGTGCTCAATAGCAAAGGAAAGACTACCAGTAGAATAACCGCTAATATTAAAAATCCAATGAGGCCTTCCTTATTTTTAAAGAAACGTTCGTAAAGGAACTGGACCATGCCCGGATTCGGATCTAAAGATGGTGTTTTCATAATCGAGTAGTAAAAGGGTTTAGGAGCGGACTCGTTCTGAGAAGAGCCCCCGAGTGAATTTCATGAGCACCACAAAGATCACTAAATAGAGCCAAACCTTTGCGATGGATCCCGTCATAAAGAATTCGAGAATTGAAGAGATTAAGGCAAGAAACGCCCCCGATATAAAAAGTCCAAATAGACTGCCCAAGCCGCCAACGACCAAGACCAAGAAAGAATCCACGATGTAATTCGTACCCGCCGAGGGTGAAGTCGACGCCATCGTAGTGAAGAACGCACCCGCAATCCCGGAAATTCCACAAGCGATTCCAAAAGAAAGACGGTCTGTCATTTTTGTATTGATCCCCAACGCACCCGTCATTTCGCGATTCTGCGTAGTGGCGCGCATCGAAAGACCCGTACGAGTTTTTCGAATATAAAGTACCAGACCTCCAGTGAGACCAATTGTTAAAACTAGCAAGACCAAGCCGCTAATGGGGATGTCAATTGTATCCGATGCAGACCAAGATCCTAATAACCATTCCGGGAGATCCGCACTCATTTCACGTGCCCCGATAAAGGTTCGGAAACACTGCTGCATCACAAGACTGAGTCCCCAAGTCGCGAGCAGAGTATCCAACGGCCTTTTGTACAGCCGGCTTATTAAAAGCCACTCCACGAGGTAGCCCACCCCGAAAGCAATTCCAAAAGAAAGCGGAATCGCCAAAAATACGTAATAATTAGTCAAAGCAGGTAAGTTTTCCGTCACAAACTTCGAAAAGAGACACATCGTGTAGGATCCAAGTACTAAAAACTCAGCGTGAGCCATGTTGATAACACCCATTTGTCCAAAAATGATGTATAAACCCAACCCCATGAGAACATAGATGCATAGTAAGCTCACCCCACTAAACGACTGCATCACAACGATTGAATAAATTTCCTGCGCGGTATAATCACCCATCTTAAAACCTTCTTATATAATGTTAAAATTCGGTTTTGTAACCGCTGCCTGCCTAAGCAGACAGCGGCCAAAAACCATTAAAAAGAGCTTCAGCTTACTGGTAGCCCTTAGGGAATGGATCCGGCTCGATCAGATCATCCGAGATCGCAATCACCTCAAATTGTCCGTCTTTTAAAATCTTACCGACTTTAGCACGGCTCCAAAGGTGTTGATTGCTATCGTGTACTCGCACATACCCTTCAGGGGCTTGCGGGAGTTCGATACCTGGGTGTGCTGCGTGAATTTTATCGATGTCAAAACTCCCAGCTTTTTCAACCGCTGCTTTCCAGATCCATGGACCGAGGTAAGCTGCTTGAGTCACGTCACCAATAACAGAGTCCGCACCCCATTTTGCTTTGAAAGCCTCAACAAACGCTTTGTTGTTTTCGTTGTCTTGCGACTGGAAATATTTCATGCACGCATAGAACCCTTCCGCATTTTCACCACCGATGCCGAGCAACTCGTCTTCCGTAGTAGAAATTGTAAGAAGGTTATACTTCTTGGAAGTGATCCCCGCAGCTTTCAACTGCTTGTACCATGCAACATTACTACCACCCACCACGACGCTGTAAATCAAATCGGGCTTTTTGAGTTTCACCTTGTTAATCAAAGAACGGAAATTCGTGTGCCCGAGCGGATAGTACTCTTCACCCACTACTTTACACTTCGGATCCTTTTGCTTGAGATATCGTTCGATGTGGTTACGCGCGATCTTGTTTGAAGTACGCGGCCAAATGTAGTCCGAACCAATTAGATAAAAGGTACGTGCTCCAAGATTTTCGTAGGCCCAATCAAGTCCCCAAATAATTTGCTGAGTTGCTTCCTGACCGGTATAAACCACATTTTTAGAAGCCTCTAAACCCTCATAGAAAGTTGGGTAATACAGCATGTTATTTTCTTTTTCGAAGATGGGGAGCACCGCCTTGCGGGATGCCGATGTCCAGCAACCAAATACACAAGCCACATTGTCTTGGATAATTAGCTTCTTCGATTTCTCCGCGAAAGTCGGCCAATCACTCGCACCATCTTCTTGGATAATTTCAATTTGGCGTCCTAAAACACCACCCATTGCGTTAATCTGCTCAATCGCAAGTCGCTCCGCTTCAACCGAACCGGTTTCACTAATCGCCATTGTTCCAGTTATGGAGTGCAATTGCCCCACTGTTACAGTCGTATCGGTGACTGCTAAACCCGTGGTGTTAACTTCTGAAGTAGGATACTCCATCGCTGATGCGCTTTGTACTGCCGCAAATGACAATAAACCCAAAGCATACACGCAGCCCTTTTTTATTAATTTAGTATGTCTTATATTCATTTTCTAGTTGTTTGTAATAGCACCAGTAACTCTGTGTAGAATAAACTGATAGTTCCTGAGGTCGCCTTTGCTTACTTTGAAAAAGCAAACTAAAAGCAGATTCGTTACCGAGATATGGGAGTGTCATATTCTCAGCAGGTATTACAGAAACGGGCAGACAACTAGATTCAGTACGCGCAAACAAATCATCAGAGACTTGATGTAATTCAGACTTTAAAGTTTCAAAACAATCTAAAAAATAAGCCGAAAGTCCGGGCGTTCCTTTTAGAACATCACACCCAAACAGTAGAAATAATTTTCGGTATAAATTGTTAAGAGCTTTAATTTGCATCGCGGTAGAGACTGCGAAAAAAGCTTAATGCGTGCCAAAAATCTTTTTTAAAAAAAATAGAATTATTTATTTTCAAGTGATATAAAAAAAACTCCTCTTTGGGTAAATTTTACCAAGCTCGCAAAAAAAAAGCCCCTTGAGAATAAACTCAAAGGGCTTTTTTGATCACATTAAAAAACTCTATAATTCTGGCGCTTCAAAATTCACAACCCGATTTTTGTAGAAACGAACAACACCAGTCGTCCTCTTATTTGTAGCAACTCGTCTACCCGCATATGTGTAAACGATATCAATCCGTTTATGAAGTGACGGTTCATTTAAAGTTGGCGAACCCAGAAGCTGTCGGATCGCTTCCGGGGACATTCCCTTCTTAATCTGCGACCATTTTTCAGGCTCCATCCACGGATAAACTGCGTCTTCCTCACGAGCCTGAATCGTTTGTACCACATTTTCAATAAGGCTCGATTTTTCAGTAGCATTCATTTGCACCGTTGCCAACACCTCGCTTGCAATGGACTCCACCGCTTTGGTATGCGTAACACTGATCAAAGACTCCAATCGATCCAGGCGTTCCTGCAATGCATTAAACTCTTCACGAGTGACCGTTTGCGCGCAGACAAATGAAAAGCCCGCTAAAAATAAAAGCGTGTACAAACTCGCTGTCTTAAATTTCCTAAAATTATTGGTATTCATAGATAAAAAAAGAGGTTCTATCTGTATAAGATAGAACCTCTGTTAAAATTGAAATCTTTTTCTACTTAGAAGCTGTAGATCAACTCAGCCGCGAAAGATACGAAGTCATCGTCGTTGTAATCTTCAGAAGATACTTCTACTAATCCAAACACGTTGTCGGAGAATGAGTAGCTAGGAGAAACAGTGAGTTTAGTGTATTCAACACCTGTGTACTCAACGTCTGAATAACGGAAAGTAATGCCCGCATCACCCATTGAGTAATAGACAAGACCCATCATAGACTCAAGAGTGTCATTATTTGTGTACTCAGTGTCTACATATTCACCAGCGAATGTAAGCGCACCAGTTTCGTAGCTTGCCCAGAAGTTGTTGGTTTCATATGCTGGATCGTCTGCGTAGATGTATTTAGCAGTCAAACCTTCGATACCTGTGTAAGCAAGGAGTAGCTCGATACTCGCGTCTCCGCTAGAATCACCGATCCATGCACCCAGAGCAATGTCGCCTGCTGAGTAATCAACGCATGCGCCGTTTGCATAACCTGCTGAGTAGAGTACACCATTATTGTTGGCACCGTAACCACTGTAGCTGTACTGGTACAAACCAGTTGCATCGTAAGTTTCGAAGCCTTGGTAGCTAAGGATGTTACCAATTGTGAATGAAAGTGAATCACTCGCTGCATAGGTAAGAGTAACAGTTTCGAACTCAGAATCAGATTCATCATTGTCAAATGAGATTTCTGCAACTGCGCTCCATGCACTGCCTTCAGGTGCGAAGCTGAATCCAAGTTCAAACTCGGCTGCTCCACCACTTAGGTCAGTACCATTATCTGCATCGGTGTAAGCAACATCGATGTAGCCATAAGCACTAAGACCATCCGCGAGGACGATTTCAGCACTTGCTTGAGATGCAAACACTGCAAATGCAGCGATGCTTCCTGTTAGTATATTTTTTATTTTCATAACTAGTTAGTATTTTGGTTTATACGATCAGGCATGTATAAATTGCCCAACAAATACAAGCTTAATACATGCCAATCTCAAGTATGCGAGCATTTTATACATTTTAACTATTATTAAATAAACAGGTATAAAACACTAAATTTTATAATTTTACTGCTTTTGCGGAACAACAAGACTCGGACTTGGACTGAATACATACCAACATCCCATTCCTAAAAACTTCTCTTACAATTACTGTTTTAATTACGGTTTTAGCAGTATGCTGAAATCTTAACTGCTTCTTAAGTGCTTAATCATTGATTCTATGCAATTTAAAAAAGTAATCCATAAAGGAACCTTGAGTTTGTTAGTCGCACTGCACGCAAACGGCTTTACCCTACCCACACAGAGTGCCATCGAGCCAAGCAAGGTAGTCGATTTCCCAACCGCACTCGAGCGAGCCCTTCAAAATGATCCCTACCAAAAGTGGGTAGACCATCGCATCGAAGGGATTCAAGGCGACCACCTTCAGGCAAGCAAACGACCCAACCCAGTAATTGGAATTGAAATAGGAAACCTCTTAGGGTCGGGATCGTATCGTAGAACCGAATCCAGCGAAGTCACCTTAAGTCTAAGTCAAGTAATTGAAACTGCAGGCAAACGAAATTTAAGGGTTCAGCAGGCAGCGGCTTCCCAAAATGAGTTATTATGGGAACGCGCCCATCAACGTTTACAAAAAGAAGCACAAGTACGCGCAGCCTTCATTGAAGCACGCATCGCTCAAGACACCCTCAAACTCCGCCACCAGCAGCTTAAAGTTGCTCAAGCAAGTGCTCAAGAAACCGCACGACTCGCAAACGAAGCACGTGTTCCAAGCGTCGACGCACAAAGCGCCGAGCTCCACGCCTTTCAACAAGAATTCCAACTCGAAGCCGCCAAGCGCGCACTCCAAGCCAGTCAACTCGCCTTGGCAACCCATTGGACCGAGCAACCCGAGACCGACTTTGTTCTGATTGGAAACATCCAAATCGATCCAAAAATCCCCTCCTTTGATACCCTCGCGAACGCCCTTCCTCAAAACCTCGAGCTCCAACACTACGCCCTAAGGAAAGAAACCGAGACAGCCGCCCTACATTTAGAGCGCGCCCAAGGCATCCCCGATCTCCAACTCTTCTGTGGCGCGCGTTACCTAAACGAAGAATCTGGAGAACACGCCTTCGTAGTCGGTCTCGAAATGGAATGGCCCCTCTTTAACAAAAACAAAGGCAATATTCAACGTGCCCAAGCGAACGTCCATGCCCTTGAAAGCCAGCGCACGCTCCAGCAACGCATTCTCTTCCGTCAACTCTCCAGCACCTACCAAAACCTAGCCGCCGCCCATAACGAGTTGAATACCATCCAAAACAAATTGATTCCAGCCGCCCGAAAAATTCTCGAGGCAACCGAACTCGGATACCAAAACGGTCGCTTCACATACCTTCAATTACTCGAGAGAAAAAATGCACTCTTTCAGCTAGAGGAAGCACAACTCGACGCCCTTAAACGCTACAACCTCGCCCAAGGCAAAATTGAAACCCTTATCCATCCCGCCTTAAAACCCTGAAAAATCACAACAGTTCAATACGAATATCCCACACATTATGATCCGTGAAATAAGACACATACCTTCGCTTTCAAAACTCGCCCTAGCCCTAGCCTTAGTCCTAGGCTCCCTCGCCCTCCTCCTTCTAAGCAGCTGTGACCTCAATCCAACCGCTGACGCACACGCGCATGATCACAGCGAACACACCCAGACGGAAGCCGAAGCCAAAGCAAAAGCCGTAGCTAACCCTAACACGGATCCGCATAATCACGACGCTCACGACCACGCCCAAGATCACGACGCCCACGCTCAACCCGAAGCGGAAACCGAAACCGACCATTCCGCAGAAGAACCCAGCTCAAAACTTGATTCCCGTGATCATGCCGACTTCGGCATCCAGATAGCCACTGCAAAATCAGGCACCGTCCATGAACACCTACGCCTTCCCGGCGAAGTTCGTATGAACGAAAATACCATGGTTCACGTCAGTCCACGCTACCCTGGCATCGTACAAAAAATTCATAAACGCCTGGGTGACCGCGTTCAAGCCAACCAACTCCTCGCCGAAATGGAAAGCAACGATACCCTTCAACCCTTCGACCTCACCGCCCCCCATAACGGCATCATTACCGATTTCCACATCACCCCAGGCGAAACCTTTGAAGCCGGCGAACGCATGTTCATCATTGCCGATACCTCCACCGTCTGGATTGACCTCCGTGTCTATCAACGCGACTTCCCAAAAGTTCACACCGGCCAAAGAGTCACCCTAAACTTCGGAAAAGACTACCCATCTGTTGAAGGAACCCTCTCCTATCTCGGACCTACCATTGACGAATCCACCCGCACTGGACTCGTGCGCGCAGTCGTTCCCAACTCCCAGCAACTCCTTCGACCCGGCCTCTTCGTCATCGGTCAACTGCACCTCGACCCAAAGACCTTTCCCGTAGTCATCCCACGCAGCAGCCTGATTGAAATGGAAGACCATACCGTTGTCTATGCCGCCACCCCCGAAGGATTCGAAGCCCGAACCGTCACCACGGGCGCCTTCGACCCACATTCCGTTGCCATCCTAAGCGGGCTCTCAGCCGGCGAACGCTACGTAATGGAAGGCGGTTTCTTCCTCAAAGCCGATTCCCAAAAAGAAAACTTCGGTGACGGTCACGCCCACTAAAAACTTTTTCAAGGCTCCCATGAAGCAACTCATAGAATATTGTATCCACGCTCGCCTCCTCATCGCGGCCTGCCTTGTCCTAATCATTTTCGGCGGCTACCATAGTTTCAAAAAACTCCCCGTCGATGCCTTCCCCGATGTTTCCCCAAACCTCGTGCAAGTCTTCACCGTGACCGACGGACTCGCCCCCGAGGAAATTGAAAAATACGTCACCTTCCCCGTCGAGACCGCCATGAATGGTCTTCCCGGAATCCAAAACGTCCGCTCCATCTCAAACTTCGGACTCTCCGTCGTGAATGTATATTTTGAAGACGGCATGGATATCTACTTCTGCCGTCAGATTGTCGGCGAACGTCTCAACGAAGCGCGCGAAAGTATTCCGCCCGGATTCGGGCAACCCGAAATGGGCCCCATCTCCACCGGCATGGGACAAGTCCTCTTTTACTACCTCCAAGACAGTACTGGAGACTACACCCTCACCGAGCTTCGTTCCATTCAAGATTGGCTTATTAAATTCAACCTCCAAAACGTCCCCGGCGTGACCGAAGTTCTCGGCATCGGAGGCTATGAAAAACAATTCCACGTCGAAGTCGATCCCCTCGCACTCGAACGCTACAACCTCACCGTTGGCGCAGTCATCGAAGCACTCGAAGCCAACAACCTCAACATCGGCGCTCAATACATCGAGCACAACAACGAAGAATACGTCGTGCGCTCCATTGGACTCGCCACCAACATCGAAGACCTCCGCGCGGTCCTCCTCGATAGTTTCGACGGAATTCCCGTGACTGTCGGAGACGTCGCCCAAGTCAAAGAAGGCAAAGCTATTCGCCGCGGACTCCAAAGCCGAAACGGAACGACCGAAGTCGTCGCCGGGCAAATTATCAAACTCTTCGGAACGAACGCCTCCACCGTCATTCAAGCCGTCGAAACCCGAATCCAAGAAATCAATCAAACCCTCCCCGACGGAGTGCAGATCGTCCCCTACTACGAACAAAAAACCCTCGTGACCGCCGCCATTAAAACCGTCACCCATGCCCTCGCTCAAGGAATGGCACTCGTCGCCTTCATCCTCATTATTATGATGGGCGGGTGGCGACCCACTCTCATCGTGGCACTCTCCCTTCCCTTCTCCATCCTTTTCGCCACCGTCGGCATGCATTACTTTGGGATTTCCGCCAACCTGATGTCCCTCGGCGGACTCGCCATCGCAATCGGGATGCTCGTCGACGGTTCCATCGTAGTCACCGAAAACATCGATCAAAATTTTAAAACCGCGCCCCTCGCAAAATCCCACACCCAATGCATTGTCGATGCCAGCGCATCCGTCAGTCGACCCGTCACATTTGCAGTCGCCATAATCATTCTCGTTTTTCTCCCCCTCTTCACCCTCACCGGCGTAGAAGGAAAAACCTTCCGACCTCTCGCTTACAGCATCGCCCTCGCCATGAGCGGCGCCCTCCTTTACGCCATCATAATCGTGCCAGCAATCGCATCCTTCGTAATGCGACGCCCCAAAAATAAAAAAACCTCCACCGAAAACGATGCCCCACCACCCCCCTCGTGGTCACAAAAAATCCACAACTGTTATCGCAAAGGCATCACCTACCTAGTCCACCATCCACTCCTCGCCACCTTCGCTGCCGCCTGCATCCTCGCAATCGGCATCGCCATCTTTCCACGTCTCGGAACGGAGTTCACCCCCAAACTCAACGAAGGCAGCATCGTTGTTAAACTCAAGATGGCGCCCTCCATCTCAATCGACACCTCCAGGACCATGGTGCAAGTCATCGAACGACGCATCCTTCAAGTCCCCGAAGTCAATGAAATCGTTACCCGCATCGGACGCGGCGAAATCGGCGCCCATGCCGACCCCATTAACGCCGCCGAACTCTACCTCCTTATGACCCCGCCCGCCGAATGGCGTCAGCCCTACGATTCAGAAGCGATGGTTGAATCGCTACGCGAGGCCATCGGGCATCCCCCCGGCGTGATCGTCAACTACACCCAACCCATTGAAATGTCAGTCGACGAACTCCTCGAAGGTGTGCAAGCGGAACTCGCAGTTAAACTCTTTGGCGAAGACCTCGACACCCTCCTCGAAAATGCCAACCACATCGCCGCCGTCCTTGCCGATATCGATGGCGCGCGCGATGTCCAAGTCGACCAAGTCACGGGCTCCCCCCAACTCCTCATCGAAATCGACCGTTCCGCCGCCGCTCGCTACAACCTCAACGTTGCAGAAATCCAACGCGTCATTCAAGCGGGTATCGGAGGCACGCACGCAGGACTCATCTTTGAGGGCATCCGCCGCTTTGAGATCCTTGTCCGCTACCCAGACGAATACCGCAACACCGCCGAAGCCATCGCAAAAACCATCATCCGCAGCCCCGACGGCGCGCGCATCCCACTCTCCGAAATTGCCACCATCAAGACCCATATCGGGCCCCGACAAATCACCCGCGAACACAGTCAACGCTTCATCGCCATCCAAGCAAATGTCACGGGACGCGATATCGGTAGCTTTGTTCAAGAAGCCGAAGCCGCCATTGCCACATCTATTCAACTCCCACCCGGTTACCTCACTACTTGGGGCGGCTCCTACAAACTTCAGCAAGAAGCCAACAAACGCTTCGCCCTCGTTATTCCTTTCACCCTCCTCCTCATCTTCCTCATGATTTATGCCGCCCTCAATTCACTCAAACTCAGCCTCCTCATCCTCCTCAATATTCCCCTCGCCCTCGTCGGCGGAGTCGTCGCCCTTTGGCTCAGCGGTCAAAACCTCTCTGTCCCCGCCACCATCGGATTCATCGCCCTCTTTGGCATCGCCCTCGGCAACGGTCTCGTCCTCATCACCCATACCCGCCAACGCATCGCGCACGGAAACGACATCCAAACCGCAGCCATCGAAGCGGCCTGCCGACGCGTCCGACCCGTTCTCATCACCGCCCTCACTACCGGGCTCGGACTCCTTCCGCTTCTTTTAGCAAAAGACACAGGCAGCGAAATTCAACGCCCCTTAGCAATGGTCGTGGCAGGCGGACTCGTCAGCTCCACCTTGCTCACCCTCCTCGTTATTCCGGCACTCTACCAATGGTTCGAGCGCACCCCGAAAGATCCATCAAACTCAAGCGAGTTCTAAAGATAAAATTCGAAATTATTAATGGTCGTGATCGTCATGACCATCGTGGTCATGCGCGTCGTGATCATACCCATCCTTATAAATCGCATCCTCCGCGTTTATAAAATGCGGCCGCACAATCTTGCCACCTGCATTCGCGATATAAAGACCGGAAGCAAAGGAAAGCACGCACAAGACAAGCACTACCACCGCACAGGCAGAAACCCAGCCCGGCTTTAACCAAACACACAGTAGACATACGAACGAAGCCGCCCCCAACGCATACATAATCTTAGAAAATTGATGCGCCCGTTCCTCGTGTTCATGTAACTCCGCGTCCGATACCTGCATCGCAACTCCATCCTCATAGCGCTCATACGCTTCCTCGCCCGTCTTCATTACTAAGCCCGTTGATGATCCCGCCACCAACGCTAACAACAAACCACAGACCAACGCCGCTCGACTCCGCCAAATCAACCCCACGCTCAACGGCAAAATTGCCGCAACCGCCATTAAAAAAGTTAAATGATTCAACGCTAAATGTATTTTTTCAGGTACCATAATTCATTTTTCATAACTAATCACACCCTAAACTGTCAATTTGATTATCTGAGTACTGTTTATTATTTGTAAAAATTAAACGCCCGTGAAACAACTTGTCCCAACGCATTCACTTATATATCTAATATTAGAATTAAGATGTATATACGTATTATTTGGATTTTTCTATCCCTCACAGTTCTAGTCGGAACCCAAACCGCCTCCGCGCAGATCTAGCCGATCTCACCCTCGCCCAAGGCTCTACCTCTCTCGGCACCGCTCGCGTTCTCCTCTACCACGACAAAGCGCCCCGCACCGTTGCCAATTTCATCGGCCTCGCCACCGGGCAACGCAACTGGATCGACATCTCCACAGGACGCGTCCAAGTCGGCCGCCCTTTTTACGACGGTCTCACGTTTCACCGCTTGATACATAATTTCATGATACAAGGCGGCGATCCCCTCGGCAACGGAATGGGCGGCCCTGGATATAAGTTCCAAGATGAATTTCATCCCACCCTCAGCCATGACAGCGAATACCTCCTCTCCATGGCAAACAGCGGAGTCAATACCAACGGTTCCCAATTCTTCATCACCCTCTCCTCCCCTACCTATCTCGACTTTAAACACTCCATTTTTGGAAAAGTTATCGACGACGCCACCTACCCCAATAGCCGCGCCCTAATCGATGGTTTCAAAGACGCCACCGCTTTTCCCACCGCCGGCCAAGATCTCCCCATCACCCCCATCATCATAACCTCCATCGCCTTCTCAGGACCCGACTACGCCAGCTTTGATATCCACGACCCCGCCCATAAACTGCCCATCGTTAATCCTCAGCCCATCACCCTCAGTCACGACCCCGCTATCCCTCAATTTGACCTCAACTGGGATACCGATCCTAAGTACGACTACCTCCTTTATAACAGCAACGACCTCAGCACTTGGAACCTCGCCGGCAATCTCCTGAGTATGGACGATAACCCCGATTACCAAATCAACATCAACGGACTCGCCACTACCTCAAAAGGATTTTATACCGTTACAAAAATTGACTATGGAGACGTTCCCATTGCGCCACAAAATGTCCTCGCCGATGGCAATTCCCTCACCCTCAACTCCAACGGCGGCAGCCTTATCCTCAACTTCAATACCAACGGCGGCACTTGGTCTTTTGTCTACACCGATACCTCTATCACCCCCGAAAGCGGAAACCTCGGCAATCTAGGTCAAGAAACCTCTACTTATCCCATCATCCCCACTACTGGAGTCTACCTCAACACCAGCGATAGCTATGCCCGCTTGCTCTCCCTTCGCGAAGTCATCATTTTCCTCGATGGACCCGCAGGCCCCGATCTCCTAACCGCAGTGCAACCTCTCCTCTCTTTCCATACCGATACCACAGGATGGTTCGAAGGTCCCGTTAACACCAACTCCACTGGCCCCGTCACCTTTAAGGGTTCGTTTGCACTCACTCAATAACGAGTCGCCCTAAAAATCACACGCCAGTTCAATCGAACGCAAGCAATGGCGTAAGACCTCCATCCGTTCACGCGGATGCGGAATCCCCAAACCTTGACGAAACCGTCGCGCCGCTCGATCCCCTTGCCCACTCAAGCCCACCTCCAAAAAACCAAGCGCCGCCAAGACCCGCTCCGTCCGCATATCCTCAAATTCACACCGTTCCGCCGCGTCCCGTAAACACGCCACCGCCGCACGACGCTCCGCCAACAATACCAACTGGTCCCCGTCCGAACGAAACGGCAAATCCCGCTCCCTAGATTTCGCATCAAAATAATCCATAATTTAGTGAACATTAATTCACTACTTTACCCCGTCAATAAAAACTGTATAAAAACTGTTTACTTACCCACCCCATACCACAAATTAACATCCAAACATCCAATAATTCCGCTTCACAAGCACCATGTTCCTCGTATTTGACACCGAAACCACCGGACTTCCAAAAAATTACAAAGCACCCATCACCGACGTTGATAACTGGCCCCGCGTTATCCAACTCGCGTGGGCGCTCTACGACACCAACCGCACCCTCGTAGCCGAACGCGTCGACCTCATCCAACCCGACGGCTGGGAAATGCCCACCGATACCTTCTGGATCGAAAACGGATTCTCCCAAGCCCAATCCATCGCCGAAGGCATCCCCATCCGCGACGCCCTCCAAACCTTCCTACAAGAAATCGAGCGCACCACCCACCTCATCGCCCACAACCTCAGTTACGACCACCCCGTCCTCGGCGCCGAATGCATCCGCGCCCAACTCCAGTCCAAAAACAAACCCAAGCACTACTGCACCAAAGAAATCGCCACCGATTTCTGCGCCATCCCCGGAAACTACGGATTCAAATGGCCCAAACTTTCCGAGCTCCACATCAAACTTTTTGGAGACGACTTCGAAGGCGCCCACGACGCCATGGTCGACGTCAAAGCCTGCGCCCGCTGCTACTTCGAACTCCTCGACCGCGGCATCGTAAAAGGGTAAACACACCCAGCACACAAAAAAGCCGAGGCAGGGATCTGCGCTCGGCTTTGAAAGTTGAGTTGATTGAAGCGCTTAGACTTCGAGTCCGAGCTGACCAAAGGCGAGTGTGCGCTCTTCGAGGAGTTCGTCGTTGGAGGCTTGGATCTGCGCTTTTGCGTAGTCGTTGAGCTTAATACCTTCGACCACGCGCCAGTTGCCGACTGCGTCGACTTTGATGGGCATGGATGTGATGATACCCGCTGGGGTACCGTATTCGCCTTTAGAAACCACGCACACGGAATGGAATCCACCGTGAGTGGGAGTGACGAGGTCGCGAACGGTGTCGACTACCGCGTTGGCTGCGGAGGCTGCCGAGGATGCGCCACGAGCATCGATGATGGCTTTGCCGCGTTGTCCAACGGTTGGAACAAAGGTGTCTTTGAGCCATGCGTCGTCGGTGATGACTTCAGGCACGGATTGACGTCCAATCTTGGCGTTGAAGAAATCGGGGAACATGCTGGGACTGTGGTTACCCCAAACGCAAAGTTCGGTCACTTCAGAAACAGGCACGTTTGCGGTCTGGGCGAGTTGGGTCTTTGCGCGGTTCTCGTCGAGGCGCGTCATGGCAAAGAATTGCTCGTTAGGAATATCGGGCGCGCTGGTCATTGCGATGAGGCAATTGGTATTGCAGGGATTTCCGACGACCACCACGCGGACAGATTTCTTGGCGTGATCATTGATGGCTTTACCTTGTCCGACAAAAACCTTGCCGTTGATTCCGAGGAGGTCGGCGCGTTCCATGCCTTGTTTGCGGGGAACTGATCCCACGAGGAGTGCCCAATCGACATCTTTAAAACCTTCGCTGAGGTCAGCGGTTTGCACGATCTCGGTAAGGAGCGGAAAGGCGCAATCATCGAGTTCCATCGCCACCCCTTTCAAGGGTGCGAGACCCGGCTCAATCTCGATAAGATTGAGGGCGACCGGTTGGTCGGGACCGAACATCGCTCCAGAAGCGATGCGAAAAAGAAGGGCATAACCGATGTTACCGGCGGCTCCCGTGACTGCGACTCTGATTGGATCTTTTTGCATAAGTATCTTTTCTACTGGGAATCTAAAATTATTTCAACTTTTCCATGATCATATCGGTAATTTTTTGCACGAGGGCTTCATCGACTTCGCCTGAAGGGGCGGCATCGGGGCTCTGGCAACTACAGGCAGCGGGTTGCGGCGCGGTCGAAACGGTATAATCGGCAGCGTCGCAGAGTTCGCATTCTTTTAAATCATCGAGGCGATGATCTGGCATTCCGAGTTTTTTGCGGAGTACGATGAGTTCTTTGAGTTTATCGGGTCCGTATTTTTTGGGTCCACCGATTTGCATGGTGATGGAAACAGTCTGGCAAAAGGCGTCGGTATTTTCCATTTTCCAATACGCATCTTCCACGTCCTTACCCCAGCAGATCACGCCGTGATTTTGCATGAGAATGGATTGGTGTTTTTTGGCGAGTTGACCGACTTCGCGGGCGTTCTCGGGCGTACCGGGAGTTTGATACGAGGCGAAACCGATTTCACCAAGAAAGACTTCAGGCTCTGGAATGAGGCACGACGGCGGAGTGACCCCTGCCACTGCGAAGGCAGTCGCATAGACGGGGTGCGCATGCACGCAGGATTTTGCCTTTGGTTCGTTCTTCATGATACCGAGGTGGGTATTAACCTCCGAAGTACGCGGACGTGTCCCCGCTACTTGATTCCCGTCGAGATCGACCATGCAAATATCGTCGGGGGTCATGAAGCCTTTAGAAATCAAAGTGGGGGTACACAGAACGAGGTTATCTCCCACCCGTACCGTGATGTTACCGCCGTTGCCGTCAACATAACCCTTGCTCCAAATACGTTTACCGATGTGGCAAATACGATCTTTGAGGGCTTGGATTTCAGGCGAGTAGAAAAATCGTTCCAGTTCGGAAGCAGTCTTGGGATCGCCGCCAGGTTTCCAATTGTATTCCGCGTCGGGCAGAATTGGTTCATGAATACGCGGACTGTTGGCGCTGGCGTGTGCCGATGCCGGTGCTGGTGCCGTCGCAGTGGCAGTTGCAGTTGCGCTTACAGAAGATGGATTTTTCTTACGGTGTTGGCGTAGAAAATCACGTGCCATCGGCGTGAGTTTTGCGTGCATGGGAATGTCGGCAACGGACTCCCCGCGTTTGATCATTCGCTCGAGTTCTTTTACGGTGTACAATGTATTCATCTTAAAACTGTTTTTTTAAATTTTATAGTGCGGTTCACTGGTGCTTTATTTAGCGGGCACAAAGGTGTAGGTGTCGAGTAAAGCGACTGTTATGGCATCGAGCGGAATGCGTTCCGCGAAGGGTTGCGTCGCTTCCGCGCCTTCCACGTAGAGGACAGGATCGCCGACCCCCGCGCCGAGTTTATCATACACCACTGGAGTGGATGCGGTGCTGTATTCGCTTTTGTTGGTTAACTGATCCGCTTCCATAGGAGCTACGATGAGCCAACGCGCGCCCTTAAATTGTGGGGCGGCCTGACTCAAGGTCACGCTGCCAATGATGCGTCCAGGTTTCATAATTTAATCAACAAGCCCGACGATTTGGTTACGAATGGGCGAGTTTGTATCGTGTAAAGTATTCTGACTCCATGAGCCGTCGGTCGTGATAAAAACGCGGGCATGGTGTCCGCCGCCGAGGGGATCCAGTGCCGCAATGGGAGACCCGACGCTTTCCCCATCTGCGTTGATGGGAGTGCAAAGCGCGATCTTCTGCCCCTTAAGGCTGGGATGCGAAATGCTTGAAGTGGCGTGGCCATCAATACGGGCGAGAATCATATGCGTTTTAAAAAAGGTTGAGTTGATCGACGAGGGTGCAACGACGGTAGCGAGTGAAGGTACGCGGTGTGGTAATCCCCTCGCCTGTGGTGGTGGCAATCGAGAAACTGATATAACCTTCACCGCCCATTCCGAGACCCGCGACGCAGGGACCGTTTTTCACGAAGAGCGTGGTGTCCATCGCCTGTGCCATTTCGGTCATACGCGAAACATTCATGGTATGAATCATCGCGGAATGTTTATAGTTGTGTTCGGAAACCTTTGCCAAGCGAACTGCTTCTGAGAAATTGCTGGTGCGGACAATCGGTAACAAAGGCATCATTTGTTCTTCCATAACGAAGAGATCATCCGCCTGTGTTTCCGCGATGAGCATTTCAGTCTTGGGGTCGACTTTCAGCCCTGCGATTGCCGCGAGGGTAGAGGCATCCGCGCCCACGTATTTGCGATTGAGAACGGCGTGTGAACAGCCCCCTGCTCCATCTTTGGTATCAAAGACTTCTTTTTGAATTGCGTGCGCTTGTTGTTTATTAAGCAAGACCGCGCCCTGACGTTTGAGGGCATCGAGGGTCTTCTTATACGAATCTGCCACTGCAAAAATTTGTTTTTCACCGATGCACAGGAGGTTATTATCAAATCCACCGCCGAGGATAATGTCTTTGGCGACCTTATCAAAATCAAGAGCATGGCAATCATCGACCACCACAGGCGGATTCCCCGGCCCTGCGCAGATCGCGCGCTTCCCTGCTTTCATCGCGGCATCGACGACACCCGGGCCTCCAGTAATGACGAGCAAGTCGACAGCGTCTGAGGCACAGAGTTCATTGAAGGAATCGAGCGACGGTTTTTCGATTGTGGTGAGAAGGGTCTCAATTCCGATCGCAGACTTGATAGCTTCGTTAAATTCATGAATCGCAAGGGCGGCACAAGCAGCCCCTCCAGGATGCGGATTGAAGACCGCCGCATTACCCGCCGCGACGATGTTGATAATGTTCCCTGCGATGGTGGGAATGGAATGCGTGACAGGGGTGATACTTCCGACCACACCCCAAGGCGCGGAATCGTCCATCGTAATACCGGCATCACCGCTCATTCCGTAGGGTGTCAAATACTCCACTCCGAGAACATTTTTTATGCCGTGTAGCTTAGCGATTTTGTGATCGAGGCGACCAATCTTGGTTTCTTCAAACTCAACCTGCCCCCAACAGTCAGCGTTGGCAGCGCACATCTCTTTAACGATCTCAACGACCTTAGCGCGTCCTGCCCAACCTTTTGTCTTTAGTTGTTCGTACCCTGCACGTGCCGCTTGAATCGCGGAAGTGGCATCGTCATAGACCCCCAGCTTTGCAGTACGCTTGACAATGGTGGGTGCAGACGGAGTGGCCGGCACAGGGTTAGCTTGTGGCGCAGTTTGCAACTGCGTTAAGACTTCGGTGACGACCGAACGGATGGCATCTTCGTTAATGGAACGCATTGAATTTAGTTTCTTTAATCGTTCTTAGCTTCGTAGGTGGTCTTCCCAAGCACGTTGACAGTATCGACGAGACCGACAATTGCGGCATCGACGGGAAGGGTTTTAAGTCCGTCTGCTTGGCGTGCGGAACTACCTTGCGCAAACATAACAAGTTCGCCCTCGCCCGCTCCAACGGTATCAATCGCAACGATTGTGTTGTTTCCGGGTTTGAGTTTACTTGGGTTATCAGAATCGACTAACATGGGGCGCACCATAAGTAACTTACGGCCCCGCATGCTTTCGTCTTTCTTCGTGGCGACCACTGCGCCTATGACTTTTCCAAGATACATGGCGTTTATTTACCAGCTTTGGTAGCGGCTTTTGCAGGTACGATGGCGTCGATGTCATCATGCGGACGAGCGATTACGTGCGCGCTGACGACTTCGCCGTATTGATTAGCGGTGTCTGATCCAGCTTCGATAGCGGCCTTAACAGCTGCTACATCGCCAGTAATAGTTGCGCTAACGAGTGCACTACCGACGCCCTTCATGGAGTCAGTGAGTTCAACGTTTGCGGCCTTGAGCATTGCATCCGTGCCTTGCACGAGTGCCACGAGGCCTTTTGTTTCGAGTATTCCAATTGCTTGTTTTGCCATAATATTTTTGGTTAATTTAATTTTTGAATTTTAGAGTTTGTTAGAAAATTTGTTATGCGGTTGCCGCGTTGGTTTCCATGAAGCGGCTGACTTCGCGAGCGATCACGAGTTCTTCGTTTGCTGGAATGACGAGGACTTTGATTTTTGAATCGGGCGCACTGATGACCGCTTCAATGCCGTGCTTAGTGGCATTATTGGCAGGCCCGTCGAGACGCACCCCGATGTTCTCGAGTCCCGAGCAAACTGCGGAGCGAAACTCGGGACTGTTTTCGCCAATCCCTGCGGTGAATGCGATTGCATCCGCCCCACCCATCTTGAAGTAAAAGGAACCTGCCCAATGACGGATGCTGTCGATTAAGACTCCTTGCGCTAATTGCGCCTCAGTGTTGCCTGCTTGAGCGGCTGCTTCGATATCGCGGGTATCATTACTGACTCCCGACAATCCTAATAAACCGCTCTCGGTATTGAGTTGGCGTTCGGCTTCTTCGACTGTGATGCCAAGTTTTTTCGTGGCGTACGGAATCGCCATTGAGTCGAGATCGCCGACTCGATTATTTTGCGGAAGACCACTTTGTGGACTGAAGCCCATGCTGGTTCCAATAGCAACCCCATCGCGGATTCCGGTGACCGAACTACTGCCGCCTAAGTGACAGGAAATCAATCTCAAGGGGCGACCATTGATAACAGTCGGCCCGTCTTTATAGAGTCCTTTAACGCATGCTGCAACGTCTTCACGTTCCATCAATTCGGCGGATCGCTCGGCAATGAACTTATGACTTGCGCCATGAAATCCATAGCGTCGAATCCCTAAGTCGCGCCAGGTTTTTGGGATCGCATAGGTGTACGCTTCCGGGGTCATCCATTGATAAAAAGCGGTCTCGAAGAGAGCCACTTGTTTGACGGTGGGTAGTCGCTCTTTAAAAGAGCGCATTCCCTCCGCATAGGCGGGGTTGTGCGCGGGCGCCACTTCTTTGAAACCCTCTAAAGCTTCAAGGACTGCGGCATCCGCCTCCACGCAACCGCTGAGATCCTTGCCCAAGACGGTTTTAAATCCAATCGCGTCAATATCCTCGCCACGCTCAATGTGTCCATGCTCAACTAAAGACTCCAGCATTGAGTCAATGCAAGCAGTGTAGTCGTTCACGCGCTCGTAACCGCCTTTGGCGACTAAATCCGCAGTGGATTCAGTCATCTCAAAGAGGCGATACTTGAACGAGGTCGAGCCTAAGTTAGCGACGAGGATTTTCATTTTTAAAAGTTAAGTACTTTTAAATTCGATGGGTTCTTATCCGAGCCAAGGGCCGAGTTTTTCCAAGTCGTCATGCGGGCGTGGAATCACTTGTACCGCGACTACTTCACCAATTTGACCTGCAGCTTCAGCGCCTGTTTCGATGGCGGCTTTAACAGCAGCAACATCACCTGAGAAAAATCCAGTCACGAGACCTGAGCCGATTTTTTCCCAACCTGTCATGGTCACATCTGCAGCTTTAAGGGCTGCGTCGGCAGCTTCCATGAGGCTGATAAGACCTTTACATTCGATCATTCCAATAGCTTGTTTTGCCATAATATGTTCTCCTTATTTTGAGGGTTATTTAAAAGTGTTTGAGCAGATCCTCGTGTGGACGTGCGATCACATTCGAGGCGACTAATTCGCCCACGCGATTTGCAGCTTCGGCACCCGCTTCAACGGCTGCCTTAACGCTTCCGACATCTCCCTTGACCAAGACAGTTAAAAAACCGCCGCCAATGGGGACTTGTTTCACAAGGGATACTTTGGCGGATTTTGCCATCGCATCACTTGCCTCAATCGAGCCCGTAAGGCCCTTGGTTTCTATTAATCCAATTGAATCACTCATAATTTTATTTGTTTGTTTATTTAAGAATTGGTTTTGAAAAATTGATTATTTAACGAGTTCACATTCCACCTCTGCGCCCAAGCCGCAGGCGTTGGCTTCGTCGGTGTCGATATGCACTTCCAGTTTATAAGAAGGATCCACGCGCACAAAAATGTTATCGAAGGTCATTCCGAGATCTCCGCCCACTTTCAGCTTCATATAGCTTTTGTTTTCGACGCCATAATACGCGGCATCTTCGGGCGCCATGTGAACATGCGGAGCTGCGCGAATAACGCCCTCCTCCATTTTGAGAAATCCAGCAGGCCCCATGAGCATGCAACCCGGGGTACCCGTAATGTTTCCAGAATTGCGAACCGGGATTTTAAAACCCAAAGAAATCGCATCGGTGTAGGCGAGTTCGACCTGGTTAAAATCACGGCAAGGGCCGAGAATACGAAGATTTGAAATCACGCGACTGCGAGGACCAATTAAGGTGACAGATTCTTCAGCAGCGTATTGTCCGTCCTGATAGAGATACTTCATGGGCGTCAACTCGTGGCCTTTTCCAAAGAGGGTTTCCACCGCTTCTGGAGACAAATGGCAATGGCGCGCACTCGAATTGACCACCAAAGGGTTCGGTCCTTGAGTTGTAACGCTGCTAACAGGTGTTTGCGCCAGTTGACGTTGTAAACTCGCACGTACCAACGCCTCGATTGAGGCACGTTCTGAAAGGGTCTGCATTTGGTTTTATTTGGTTTTTACGTTGATTTATTTGGTAATATTTGGTTTTTTTAACAAATAGTCAACCTTTTACTTGCCATTTTCCCATATTTATCAACAATACTACGAAATAATCCAACTCATAACTAAAGCCATGTTAGCGCCTGAAAGACACCACCTAATCCTAAATCGCCTAGAAGAACGTGGTATTGTACGAACGATGGAGTTGGCAGAGCAATTTGCAGTAACGGATGAAACGATACGGCGGGATTTACAGATTCTTTCCGATGCGGGTAAATTGGCTCGCGTGCATGGGGGCGCAAACAGCTTAAATAACCGCTTCAAGTTGCGCTCCTTTAATGAACGCACCGAGCTCAATATCGAAGCAAAGCAAGCGATTGCCGAAGCGTCGTTATCGCTCATTCAACCGAACCGCACTTACGTCTTTGATAGTAGTACCACCGCGCTTGCTTTGGTTTCGATTCTTCCGAACCTTCCCTTCCGTGTTGTGACCAACGCCTTCGCGGTCTTGGAACAACTCAAGCACCGAGACTCGATTGAGCTCATTTCAACTGGCGGGCGTTACCATCCTAAGACCCATACCTTCGTGGGTGGCGACAGCATCAACACCTTGGGTCGGCACCAAATCCACACCGCTTTTATTTCCTGCATTGGTTTTGATATCGAACGCGGCGCCAGCGAAGGTTTTGAGGAACAAGCCACTTTTAAGGAACAACTGATCCTGCTCGCTGAGGAAGTCGTTTTACTCGTTGATTCCAGCAAACTCAATCAACAGTCGGAGTATTTCTTTGCCCCGTCTAAACGCATCAGTCGTATCATAACCGACAAAGGGATTCACACTAAACAGGCCGACGCGATTCGTGGCTGTGGGGTCAAACTGACAATTGCTTCTTAAGGAACTGGTTTAAAGAATTATGATTCAAAAAAAAGTATACTTAGCCATCGATTTAGGCGCGGGTAGCGGACGGGTCTTAGCGGGCGAATTTGACGGACGCCGCATTGAACTGCATGAAATCAATCGATTTGAGAATACGCCTGTGCAGTTACCGTCTGGATGGCATTGGAACATCACTGCGCTCTATGAAAGTATCTTAGAGGGACTGAAGGCCGCTGCGGAAAAGTATGGCGATTCCATCATCAGCATGGGAGTCGATACTTGGGGCGTGGATTACGGACTCTTTGATAAAGACGGGCGTCTGATGGGCCTTCCCTATCAATACCGTGACAGCCGTACGGATGGAGTCATGGAGGAGGTATTCGAGCGGGTTCCAAAAAAGACGATCTACGAGAAAACTGGAACGCAGTTCATTTTCTTTAATTCGCTCTATCAGTTGTACTCAGAAATTAAGCATAGCAACCCAGCGCTTGAGCAGGCGGAAGACTTACTCTTTATGCCTGACATTATCGGCTATTGGTTGACGGGCAATAAAACCCAAGAGCGGAGTATTGCGAGCACGAGCCAATTGTATAATCCAAAATTGGAAGATTGGGATTATGAATTAATTGAGTCCTTAGGACTGCCGAAGAAATTATTTAAAACGATCAGCGACCCCGGTCAGGAACTTGGTGCGTTGAGTGCACATGTCGCAGAACACACCGGACTGGAACAAGTAAAAGTCATTACGGTGGCGGGACATGATACTGGCAGCGCAGTGGCGGCAGTACCTAGCAAAGCGGAAACGCCAGGCTATTTGAGCAGTGGCACTTGGTCACTCCTCGGCTTGGAATTAAAGGAACCTGTTATAAGCGATCCATCCTTTGAGGACAGTTTCACTAATGAAATCGGTATTGGTAAAACAGTACGTTTTCTCAAAAACATCTGTGGGCTTTGGCTGATCCAAGAATGCAAACGCCACTGGCAGATGCAGGGTGAGGACCTCCCCTACAAACGCATGGCATCGCTCGCCAAAGAAGCTAGACCGTTTCGTTCGCTTATTAACCCCGACGATCCGCGCTTCGCAAAAGCTGGGGAGATGCCTGAAAAAATCCAAGCGTATTGCCATGAAAATGGGCAAGCGATTCCTGAAACCAAGGGCGAAATCATCCGCACGATTTATGAAAGCCTTGCCCTTCGCTACGCTACCGTTTGGCAAAAGCTTATGACTTATACCGAGACTCCGCCAAAGAGCCTGCACATTGTAGGTGGTGGTTGTCAGGATAAACTACTCAATCAATTCACCGCGAATGCGATTGGTATCTGCGTTAAAGCGAGCCCTGTCGAGGCCACTGGTCTAGGTAACATCCTTGCCCAAATGCTCGCCGATAAAGCCATCCCAAGCATTACCGAGGGTCGCGAGATTGTCGCGAACTCATCTATTGTAGAGACCTATGAACCCGAAGACGCTGTCATCTGGGCGGAAGCTAAAGCTAAATTTAAAGCCTTAGAAACCGCTTCTTAACCAACCTAGCGAAGCATATGAAAAGTACACAGCACATCGAAAATCCGGACGTAATCCTTATTGGTAGCGGCATCATGTCTGCCACTCTTGGCGCGGTTCTCAAAGAACTGGATCCCTCGCTAAAGATTCAGCTCTATGAACTCACGGAGGCACTGGCACTGGAAGCCTCCAATGGTTGGCACAACGCAGGCACGGGTCACGCTGGGCTCTGCGAACCAAGCTACACTCCAGATTATGGCCCCGATGGAGAAGTGGTGGTCGATAAGGCGATTGAGATTTGTCATCAATTCCAACATTCGCTGCAATTCTGGGGACACGCAGTTCGCTCGGGCATGATTGATGCGCCGCATGAATTTGTTCAATCGGTCCCGCATCTCAGTTTTGTCTATGGACAAGAACAAGTAGACTTCCTGCGTTCGCGTCATCGTCAAATGAGTCGGCATCATTTTTTCAAGGCTATGGAATACACCGAAGACCGTGAGAAGATTCGCGAATGGGCGCCGCTTATTTTGGAGGGTCGCGCGGAAGACGAACCCGTCGCAATGACGCGGATGCGACACGGCACCGATGTAAATTTTGGAACACTGTCAGCAAAACTGATCGAGTGGCTTGGCAATCAAGATGGGTGCGGCTTTGCCTCTTCCCATCGCGTGACCGACCTCAAAAAAGTGGACGGACGTTGGCAGCTTAAAATTAAAGATTTAAAGGCCAACCGTGTCTTTTCAAACAGTGCGCAATTTGTCTTCATTGGAGCGGGTGGCGGCACCCTACCCTTGTTGCAAAAAGCGAACATTCCAGAAGCGAAGGGCATTGGTGGATTCCCGATTGGCGGGCAATGGCTGATCTCGGAAAAACCGGAGTTGATTGAACAGCACCATGCGAAGGTCTACGGCATGTCGCCAGGTGCGGCGCCTACCATGGCGGTTCCTCACCTCGATACCCGAATCATTGATGGCAAAAAGGCGCTCCTCTTTGGACCCTATGCTGCGTGGACTACGAAATTTTTGCACAAGAAAGGCAGTCTGCTTGATCTTCCAAAATCAATCAGCTTGGACAATATTGCGTCGCTGATAAAAGTTGGGCTCCACAATATTCCATTGGTCACCTACCTCATCCAACAAGGCACCCAGAGTATGAAAACGCGCATGGGTGAATTACAAAATTTCTTCCCTGCCGCCGACGTCAAAGATTGGCATTTAATTGATGCGGGTATTCGCGTTCAGGCGATCAAGAAGGAAGATGGCGATGCGGGTATCGTGCACTTTGGCACGGAGGTAATTACGGATGCAGCTCGCAGTCTTTCCGCACTCTTAGGTGCGTCTCCAGGTGCATCGGTCTCGACTAATATCATTCTTGAAATCGTGCAAAAATGTTTTGCGGAGACGCTTGCGACTCCTGAAGGACATGCACGCATGCAACGAATCATCCCAAGTTACGACGAGGATTTATGTAAAGCTGAAATGGATGCGCGGCAAACGAGTCTCCAAACAGCTGCGATGGAAGCGCTTAAGCTGATCTGAAAATAGGCTTTTGAGTGGGCACAAAAAAAGCGCATTCACATGCGCTTTGATTTGAAAGTTTAAGAAATTTAACCTTAAGACTCTTTGCTCTCTTCGGATGCTTCTTCAGCAGGTGTCTCCGCTTCCGCTTCTGGCTCAGGAGACGCTTCTTCAGAATCAGTTACTTCGATTTCTGCAGGTGCTTCCTCTGCTTCAGCTTCAGCCTCTGGCTCAGCGGGTGCCGCTTTTGCTTTAGGAGCCGCTTTACGCTTTGGCTTGCTGTAACCTTCATCGCTACCATCGATCAATTCGATGAGTGCCATTTCAGCGGCATCACCAATACGTTGACCAATTTTGTAGATACGAGTGTATCCTCCAGAACGATCCATAAACTCAGTAACGCGCTCATCAAAGAGAGTGGCTACTGCTTTTTTATCGCGAACACGAGAGACCGCTAGTCGGCGGAAGTGAATCTTACGAGCGGAATCAGTTGCCTGTTCTGCCTTCTTAGCAAGCGTGATCACTTTCTCAATGAAAGGACGAAGCGCTTTAGCCTTCGAAAGAGTGGTTTCAATTCGACCATGAGTTATGAGAGCAACCGAAAGGTTGCCCATCATGGCAGAGCGGTGTGGGCCTGTGACCCCAAGAACGTGTCGTCTTTTGCTGTGGCGCATCGGTTTTTAAAGCGTTTCGGTTAGTAGCTGTCTGCTAGAGTTGTTCAGGACCATTGTCGAGTAGGCGCTCATCGATCTGTTTGCCGAGTGAGAGACCCAATTGCTCAAGTTTGTCCTTAATTTCGTTGAGAGATTTCTTACCGAAGTTACGGTATTTAAGCATTTCTTGCTCTGACTTCATTGCCAATTCGCCCACCGTTGTGATGTTTGCGTTATTGAGGCAATTTGCAGCACGCACCGAGAGCTCGATTTCATTCACGCTCATGTTGAGCAGCTTACGTAAGCGGTTTTGTTCTTCGCTGACCTCGGCTGAATCGGTATCAAAGCCAATTTCTTCTTGAGATACTTCGTCAAAGACGTCGAGGTGATGCTTAAGAATTGCTGAACTTTGTTTGAGTGCGTCGTCAGGAGTAATACGTCCGTCCGTAGTGATCTCTAGGATGAGCTTGTCGTAGTCCATTGATTGTCCCACGCGGGTATTTTCAACGGTATATTTGACGAGCTTAACAGGGCCATAGAGAGAATCGATGGCAATCACACCGATTGCTTGATCTTCTTTTTTATTGTCATCACCTGCGCAATAACCACGTCCAGTGCGAACTTCAAGTTCTGCATGGAAACGTTTCTTGCGATCTAAGGTGCAAATGATTTGGTCAGGGTTGATGACTTCAACACCTGCGACTTCTTGGATATCGCCAGCTGTGATAGCACCGTCGCGTGTGACGTCAATCAAGAGACTGACAGGCTCACGGTCTGCGGCTACAAGTAGGACCTTTTTGAGATTTAAAACAATGTCGGTCACGTCTTCGACGATTCCATCAATGCTTTGAAATTCATGTTGTACTCCTTCAATTTTGATGGAGGCGATAGCAGCTCCTTCAATGGAGCTGAGGAGGACTCGGCGAAGAGAATTGCCGATAGTATGACCGTAACCGGCCTCGAAAGGCTCAGCTTGGAAGGTTGCATACGTATCGGTCGCAGTTTCTTCAATTTTTACGAGCCGATTAGGGAGTTCGAATTTTCCTAGGCGCTTTGGCATAATATGCTTGGTTAGTGAAATTTACAAAAAGGTGAGAAGATTAAAAATCTTAAGAGACGGATTTCTAAAAACGAATTAACGGCTATAGTATTCAACGATTAGCTGAACATTAATGCTGTCTTCGGTTTCTTCATTATTAGGGAGACGGTTAACGGTTGCCTTGAGAGCATCTGCGTTGAGCGTCAACCATTCAGGAACAGTACGTGCTTGGCTTTCTTCCATGCAACGCGTTGCTAACTGGCGCGATGAGGTGCGCTCGCGCACTTCAATTTCATCCCCTTCTTTCACAATGAAGCTAGAGATGTCGGTTTTTTTGCCATTTACCAAGATGTGCCCATGACCCACGAATTGCCGAGCGGCAGAACGGGACTTGGCAAACCCTAAACGATAGATAACGCTATCGAGACGGCTTTCCAAAAGCTGTAAGAAAATTTCACCGGTAACACCGCGCTGATTTTTCGCTTTCGCGAAGGTCAAACGGAATTGTTTCTCCGTCATGCCATACATGAAACGAAGTTTTTGCTTTTCGTTGAGACCGATTGCGTAGTCGCTTAATTTACGACGTAGGCGCGGGCCGTGTTGCCCTGGCGGGTGTGGTTTACGTTCAAACGCTTTAGTCGGGGCAAAAATTGCCTGACCAAAACGGCGGTTGATTCGTGTGGTAGGTCCTGTGTAACGGGCCATAATTTATAGTGTGTTAATATCTGCGAACTAGGAGTTATATGTCTGGGTGGCAGATGCACCTTAGACACGACGACGTTTAGGGGCACGACATCCGTTATGAGGAACTGGAGTGACGTCGATTATCTCAGTGACAATCATACCCATAGATTGAAGCGCACGGACTGCGGAGTCGCGACCCATCCCTGGACCGTTAAGTTTGACAACAACTTCCTTCATCCCGTGAGACATAGCAACGCGCCCGGCGTCTTGTGTAACGACTTGGGCAGCGTAGGCGGTGGACTTACGAGAACCGCGAAAATTACATTTACCAGCGCTGGACCAAGAGATCACGTTACCACGTGGGTCTGCGAAGGTTACTTTGGTATTATTAAAAGTAGCTAGGACGTTAACGATTCCGGAAGTGATGTTTTTACTTCCTTTGGCGCGACGAATTTTAACACCTTCAAGATCGCTTTTAAGAAGATCCTCGGCGGTTTCTTCTTTTTTGACGGGTGCTTCTTCAGCCTGCGGAGCAGTTTCGGTAGCCTCTGCTGCTTCGGGCGTAGGTACTTTGACCTCTTCTTCGTTTGTTGTTTCGGTTTCTTCGCTCATTTTAAAATAGAGTTACGGCGCAAGGCGGTGGTTATTTACGGATGGGTTTAATAGCACCCTTGCGAGTACGGGCGTTGGTTTTGGTACGCTGACCACGAACAGGGAGTCCGCGCATGTGACGCATACCACGCCAGCTGCGGATTGCAGACAAACGTTTAAGATTGGCGGTAACCTCGCGGCGCAAGTCACCTTCTACAAGAAACTGCTTTTCACCGACTAAGTTAGCGAGCTTGTTGAGCTCCTCTTCACTTAGATCACCTGCACGGCGATCGGGATCGAAACCGGCTTCATCCACAATAGTGGTGGCGCGGGTATTTCCGATTCCATAGATGTAACGAAGCGCGTAGACGAGCTTCTTGTTGGCAGGGATGTCGACTCCTAATATACGAGGCATGATAGAATTGTTTGTTTATGCGCTAATGAATGCGAAAACGGCATAAAATAGCAGTTAATTTAGTTTTGAAAAGTTAATTTTTTAAAAGAGTTAATATTTCTGGATCCGATTCGGTGATTAAAACAGTGTGTTCAAAGTGAGCCGAAGGTTGGCGGTCTCGGGTGACTGCAGTCCAACCATCATCGAGCATTTGGATAGCGGCAGTTCCTAAGTTGACCATTGGTTCAATTGCGAGCGTCATTCCGGGTTTTAACAAGGCACCGCGTTTGCGGGGTCCGAAATTTGGAATTTGAGGCGCTTCGTGCATACTTTCGCCTACACCATGACCGACAAACTCACGAACGATACCGTAGTTGCGTTTTTTGATGAATCGCTCAACGGCATTTGAAATATCTCCTACCCGATTACCGGCACGAGCGTAGTTGATGGCATAATTCAGAGAATCGCGCGTGGCATCGAGGAGTGCTTGGTGCGTTTCCGCAATTGGAGCAATTCCAACAGTCTTGGCATTGTCCCCTATCATTCCGCGATAACGAACCACAACGTCGAGTGATACTAGATCTCCCTCTGCTATGACGCGATCGATTCTGCCGATACCGTGAACAATTTCTTCATTGATAGAAATACAGGTATACGCAGGAAAGATATTTTTTTCGTGACGATAATTGAAACATGCACTTTCAGCGCCTAGTTCGGCAATTTTCTTGCGACCCATTTGATCGAGATCGTAAGTAGTCATTCCAGCTTCAACGGACTCAACCATGTAGGCGAGCACTTCGGCTGCCACTAGGCAGGCCTCACGTATTGCTTGGATAGCTTCAACTGTGCGAGTTATTTGCATCGTTTATTAATCGATGGAATCGAATTCAAAGAACAAAGTTTTATATTAGATCGCAAGGAGCCGATCTAGCAAAGGGGTTACCCGAGATTAAAAATCCACGAAGCAACACCTAAAAGGAAAAGCAATATAGCCAAAATTAAGAGCGGACGCCAAGCGGTCCAAAAATCCTGCAAACCACTAGAATCTACAATTTGGCTGGTGCGAGCTGCAGAGCGACCACGAATCTTGCCCTTTTTAAGGAACCCATCGTAGTGACGCTGCAAGAGGAAGGTCTCGATCTGGCGCATGGTGTCAAGAAGCACACCCACGGTAATAAGCATACCGGTACCGCCGAAGAAAAGAGCTACACTGTTAGGAATTTTGTATCCGACTAGCAATATGTCAGGGAAAAGCGCGATCAAGGTGAGCGCGAGTGCCCCTGCAAGGGTGAGACGAGTCATCACGTAATCAAGGAATTTGGCAGTCGGTTCACCGGGACGAACACCGGGAATGTAACCCCCGTTTTTCTTCAAATCATCGGCAATCTGAACAGGCTTAAACATAAGTGAAACCCAGAAATAACTGAAGACGAAGATCAGAAGACCAAAGACCAAATAGTAAGAAAACTCGCCGCGAGCCAAAGTGTCGGCAAATTCGTTAAAGAAATTCATGCCCGTATTCTTGCCGAGGAAATAAAGAATTTGGGTGGGGAACATGAGAATCGCACTCGCGAAAATCACGGGCATAACCCCTGCGTAATTAACCTTGAGCGGAAGGAAGGAACTTTGTCCTCCGTACACTTTACGACCCACTACACGTTTTGCGTACTGGACCGGAATTTTACGTTGTGCTTGGGTGATTGCAACCAAGCCAGCAGTTACCGCAAAGAGTAATGCTAACATCAAGATCCCTTGAGGAAGACCGAGTTGCGACTCCGAACCAACGGGCGCAGTAAAGAGTTGATAGGTTTGAACAACTGCACCCGGAAGACCCGAGATGATGCTCACCGTAATCAAAAGTGAAATACCGTTACCAATTCCTTTTTGGGTAATTTGTTCACCCAACCAAACCATTACCATCGAACCTGCAGTTAAGAAAATAGTGCCCGTTATGAGGAACTGGGTTTTGCCCATGAGGACGACTTCGCCGTACTGAGCGGGATTGAAGCCTTGGATCAAACTGCCTGGGTTTGTGCTTAAAGCGACCAACAACATGAGACCTTGAACCAAGCAAATAGCGATGGTCAGGTAACGCGTATATTGGTTAATTTTTTGACGTCCTACATCCCCTTCCTGCTGTAGACGAGCTAGACCCGGAAAGACTGCGCCCATCAACTGCATGATAATGGAGGCGCTAATGTAAGGCATAATTCCGAGTGCAAACAATGCTCCGTTGAGCAATGCGCCTCCCGTGAACATATTATAAAGTCCTAGTAGACCGCCACCTGCACCTGCTTGACTGCTCAAATATTCCTGAATGGGACCTGGATTCATTCCTGGAAGAGGAATGTTAGCCCCCACTCGCGCAATGAACAGCAAAGCCAACGTAAAGAAAATACGTTGACGAAGTTCAGGAATCTTTAAGGAGTTGGTGAATGCGGAAAGCATGGAACGAAAAGGATGATGTTAGCTGAGTAACGTGACTTAAGCTTCTTCAGATGTTTCAGCATCAGCTTCAGCTTCAGGCTGAGCTTCTTTAGCTTCGATAACAAGTTTACCGCCAGCTGCTTCAATCTTTTGTTTAGCACTTGCAGAAGCGTGGTGTGCTTCAACAGTGAACGCTTTACTGAGTTCGCCGTCTCCGAGAATCTTAATGCCCTCGTCGTTGTCGCGAATTAATCCTGCTTTAATTAAAGAGGCCTTGTTGACAAGGTCGCCTTCAATCTTTTCGAATTCACCGACGTTGACGGTTTGAAAACTTGTGCGGAAATTGAAGTTATTAAAACCACGGCGCGGAAGCTTACGGTATAAAGGCATTTGACCTCCTTCAAAACCGATGCGAATACCGCCGCCAGAACGAGCCTTTTGACCCTTATGTCCTTTACCGGAAGTTTTTCCGTGACCGCTGCCTTCCCCGCGACCGAGTCGCTTGGTTGGGTGGGTCGCACCTTTAATAGTTGGTATTTTATCGAGATTCATGATCGTTCTTTCAATTAAGCTTCGGCAGTCACTGACTTAGCGAAGCGAAGTTTGTTGATTTCTTCTTTTGAGCGCAATTGCTTGAGGGCGTCCATCGCAGCGTTGACCATTGCGAGGTGATTATTCGAGCCGAGCGATTTAGATAAAACGTTGCTGACGCCAACCGCTTCTAATACCGCACGAACACCGCCACCAGCGATGACACCAGTACCATCAGTTGCGGGGCGAAGTAGAACTTCACCGCCGTCAGAAATTCCACGCACTGCGTGAGGAATCGTGCCGCCGCGGAGATTAATTTTAATAAGGTTTTTCTTAGCTTGTTCGGTTCCTTTGCGGATGCACTCGGGAACTTCTTTAGCTTTACCGTATCCAACGCCGACTTCACCTTTTTGATTTCCTACAACCACGAGCGCGGCAAAGCTGAAACGACGTCCACCTTTTACGACCTTAGCGCAACGGTTAATGTGAACGACCTTTTCGGTCAACTCAGGGGCGTCTTCAGATTTGTCTGCTTGGGAAAATGATCTTTTCGATTTATTCATAGCTTAAGGATTAGAATTGAAGACCACCTTCACGGGCAGCTTCGGCAAAAGATTTAACACACCCGTGGTAGCGACGTCCTGCGCGGTCAAAGACCACAGATCCAATACCTGCAGCTTTCGCTTTTTCAGCAATTTGTTGACCGAGAGCAACTGCCCCTTCGCCGTTAGCTTTATGGGTGCCGTCTTTGGCGACTGATGAAACGTAAGCGAGGGTGTGACCACTGATGTCATCTATGCATTGTGCGTAGATGTGTTTGTTTGAGAAATGGACCGCAAGGCGAGGACGCTCGGCGGTGCCGGAGACTTTTTTGCGGATGCGCCAGCGACGGCGTTGCAAGAGATTCTTTTTCTTTTCGAGTTTCATGGATGCGTATCTCCTAATAATTATGCGGACTTCTTACCTTCCTTACGGCGGACGTATTGACCGACGATGTGGACACCTTTGCCTTTGTAAGGTTCGGCAGGATAGAAAGCGAAAATAGATGCTGTGATTTCACCGACCATTTGTTTGTCGGCTCCTTCTACGGTTAGTTTTGTGTTTTCCTTGATGGTCACAGTGATGCCATCAGGAATTTCGATTTCACAGGGGTGTGATTTACCAAGCGCGAGGTCAAGGACTTTACCCTTGAGCACGGCTCTGAAACCAACGCCTTTAATTTCAAGCTGTTTTTTAAAGCCCTCTACAACACCTGTGACCATGTTATTAATAATGGAACGTGCGGTGCCGTACATTGCACGCGAATGACGCGTTTCATCAACTGGGCTCACGCATACTTGATTTTCAACGATCTCGATCTTAACCGCGCTGTCGAAAGATTTTTCTAATTTTCCCTTGGGACCCTCAACGCTAACGTTTTGTCCGTTAACAGTGACTTTCGCCTTGTCGAGGATGGGGACTGGAAGTTTACCGATTCTGCTCATTGTAGTTACCTTTCAAATTAGTGATTACCAAACTTTGCAGACGAGTTCACCGCCAACACCGTGTTCACGTGCATCACGCGCACGCATTACACCTTTAGAAGTTGTTAGAATTGCAACACCTAGCCCACCAAGAACGCGTGGAATTTCACGTGCTCCATAATAGAGGCGACGACCGGGTGTGCTGTGACGCTCGATGCCTGTGATTGCAGGGGTGTCGTCAACATATTTAAAATGAATTTCCAAAGTTTTAAAACCCTTCGCATCTTCACCTTCAGAGTAGTCATTAATAAAACCTTCTGCTTTGAGGATGGAAAGGAGCGCAAGGCGCATTTTGGAATGAGGAGTGATTGCCTTGCCTTTTTTCGCGGCACTTGCGTTGCGAATGATGGTTAGGAAATCGCCGATTGTATCATGAACTGCCATAGTTTTACTGCTGGGTTTTCAGATTAATTTGATTTGTTAATAAAGAATGCGGTTTACCAAGAAGACTTAGTAACACCTGGAATTTTTCCGCGAGAAGCGAGCTCACGGAAAGTAATACGTGAAAGACCAAACTTACGAATGAATGCGCGAGGACGACCGGTTACGGAACAACGGTTGCGGGCGCGGATGGGAGAACTGTTCTTTGGCAATTTGCAAAGTTTTGCTTGTGCCTTGTAGAACTCGTCGTCGGTAGTTTCAGGGTTTGCAAGAATCGCTTTAAGCTCTTTGCGTTTGGCAGCGTATTTTGCGATTAAGCGTTCGCGCTTTTTGTTACGGTGGATTGCAGATATTTTAGCCATAGTTTGAAATATTTAAAGGTTACGCTTCAACGGTTTCAGCTTCAGGTTGTGCCTCTTCAGCTTTGTCTGCTTCTTCGGCAGCGATTTCTGAAGACGATTTGCGGAACGGCATACCAAAGAGGCTGAGTAATTCACGGCCTTCATCGTCATTGCTGGCAGTAGTATTGATGCAAATATCCATACCGATTGTAGCGGTAGTACCATCTGCGCTGACTTCAGGGAAAATGCTGTGGTCTGAAATTCCGAGAGTGTAGTTACCGCAACCATCTAACTTAGCGGGCACTCCGCGGAAGTCGCGGATACAGGGCAAAGCGATAAAGATAAGACGCGCTAGAAAATCATACATTGCACGGCCTCGAAGGGTAACTTTACAGCCAATGGGCTGCCCCTCACGTAGCTTAAAGTTTGAAATACTCAACTTTGCCTTAGTGGTCACTGGACGCTGACCCGCAATCTTGGTGATTTCTTCGTTGACGTATGCAACGTGTTTTTTGTCTGAAGTGGCGCTGAATCCGGAGTTGATGACAATCTTAGAGACTGCAGGCACAATGTGCGGATTCTTAATCCCGAATTTTTTCATCAATTCGGGAATGACTGTTTCAGTGTATTGTTTTTTGAGGAGTGCTTGTTCCATTTTTCGTCAACCGGATTCCGACCCAGTTAGTTAAGGATTAAATAGTGAAGTAATTACTTTGTTTTAGCGTCATACTTTTCAGCAAGCATGACATTTGAATAATGAATAGGAACTTCGCGCTGCACGGAACCACCCTCTGGGTTTTCCTGGGTCTTACGCTCGAACTTCGTAATAAGATTAACACCCTCGATGAGGATCTTCTCGCCTGCTTTGACTTCTAATACCTTTCCGCGCTTACCCTTGTGCGCGCCAGATATCACAACAACTTCTTGTTCACGTTTGATTGCTTTAGCCATAATTAGAGGACCTCCGGTGCTAGAGAAATGATTTTCATATACTTGGCGCGTAACTCACGTGCCACTGGACCAAAAATACGAGTTCCTTTTGGATTACCGTCTGCATTGATGATGACAACGGCGTTGTTATCGAAGCGGAGGTAACTGCCATCACCGCGACGAATCGGAGCAACTGTACGAACGACAACGGCTTTTACAACCTCACCCTTTTTCACGGATGCGTCGGTAGAAGCTTCCTTGACGTTGCAGACAATAAGATCACCCACTGAAGCAGTGGTCTTGTTTTGACCAAGGCGACGGATCATTTCGGCGGATTTCGCACCGGTGTTGTCCGCGATAAATACGCGACTGTTCATCTGGATCATGTTAAAAAGCTCTCTTTAAGGTTAAAATGTTTTGTTAAATAAGAAATATTAATCCTCGTCGCCAATTTTAGGTGCGCGATCTAGGACACGTGTGACTCTCCAGCGCTTTAATTTGCTGACGGGACGTGTTTCCATGATTTCAACGCGGTCACCAATACCACAATCGTTGGCTTCATCGTGCACGTGCACCACAGTCTTACGCTTAATCTCTTTACGATATAGCGGGTGCGGGATCTTGTAGAAATATGTGACTTTGATAGTCTTGTCGCCAGAACGACTGGTAACGGTTCCGATTAAAGATTTGCGAGAGTTGCGTGTTGCTGCTTCCATAAGAATAAATTGTTGAGCGAGTTGATTTAGGCGTCCGCGCTTGCGAGCTTCTTCTCACGTAAAATGGTTTCGAGACGCGCGATTTCGCGGCGTAAATTAGTAAATTCGTGTGGTTGTTCAACCTGTCCGGTTTGTTTACGGAGGCG
>CBFHPQ010000013.1:0-40748 GCA_965657865.1 Coraliomargaritaceae bacterium
CTCGACTGGAAGGATCACATTCGTCTACGTCCCGGCATGTATATCGGCAAATTGGGCGACGGCGCCTCACCTGATGACGGCATTTATATTCTCCTAAAAGAAGTTATCGACAACTCCATTGACGAATTCGTCATGGGTCACGGAAAAATCATTGAAGTCAATATCGATGGCACCGAAGTGTACGTGAGAGATTTTGGACGCGGTATTCCACTCGGGAAACTCAAAGACTGTGCCTCCAAGATCAATACTGGCGCAAAATATGATTCCGAAGCTTTCAAAAAATCAGTCGGCCTCAACGGTGTCGGCATCAAAGCAGTCAATGCACTCTCCAGTGAATTTAAGATTCAAGCCTATCGTGAGAAAAAGACTCGTGCTGTCGAATTCACCCGAGGTGAAGTGACCACAGAAGATAAGCGTGACAAATCTGCAGGCAAAGACATTCCCTCAGGCACCGAACTTCGCTTTAACCCAGACCCCGAAATTTTTGGAAAAATTCGTTTCCGCGAAGATTTTGTCGAAGATATGCTCTGGAACTACGCCTACCTCAACAGTGGGCTTACCATCGCTTACAACGGAAAAAAATTTAAATCCGACAACGGGCTCCGCGATCTCTTGGGAAATAAGCTTGATGGCGACCCGCTCTACCCCATTGCCCATCTTAAAGATAGAGATATCGAAATCGCCTTCACCCACAACACCACGTACGGTGAAGATTACTACTCCTTCGTGAATGGACAGCACACTACCATGGGCGGCACTCACCTAGCTGCCTTTCGTGAATCTCTAGCTAAAACTATCAAAGAGTTCTTCAAAAAAGATTTTGATGCGGTCGATATACGCGCCTCCATTTGTGCCGCAGTCAGCATAAAAGTCGAAGAACCTGTCTTTGAGTCGCAAACAAAGACTAAACTAGGTTCTCAGGATATGGGCCCCAAAGGTCCAACAGTTCGTTCTTTTATGGCGAACTTCATTAAGCAAGCCCTTGACAATTATCTCCACCGCGAACCTGAGACTGCTAAAGCCCTCCTTGAGAAAATTCAAGAATCAGAACGCAACCGCAAGGAACTCAAAGGAATTCAAAAACTGGCTCGTGAGCGTGCTAAGAAAGCAAAAGTTCATAATAAGAAACTTCGCGATTGTCGCGTTCACCTCGATACTAAGAAAAATGGACGCCTCGATTCTACCCTCTTTATCACTGAGGGTGACTCCGCTTCGGGTTCCATTACCAAAGCCCGCGATGTGAATTCTCAGGCTGTCTTCTCCTTAAAAGGAAAACCGCTCAACTCCTTTGGACTCACTAAAAAAATCGTTTACGAAAACGAAGAATTCAATCTTCTCCAAGACGCCCTAAACATTGAAAACGGACTCGAGGGCTTGCGTTATAATAATGTCGTGATTGCTACCGATGCAGACGTTGACGGCATGCATATTCGCCTCCTTCTAATAACATTCTTCATGCAGTTTTTCCCAGAACTGATCCGTCAAGGGCATCTCTACATTCTCCAAACCCCACTTTTCCGAGTGCGTAATAAAAAAATTACACGCTATTGCTACAGCGACGAAGAACGCATGGTTGCAATCAAAGAGTGCAGCCCCAAGCCCGAGATTACCCGCTTCAAAGGACTCGGTGAAATCTCGCCCGACGAGTTCGGACACTTTATCGGTAAAAATATTCGCCTTGATCCCGTCATCATACCAAAGGGCATGACCACCAAAGATCTCCTAACCTTCTACATGGGTAAAAATACCCCCGAGCGCCAGGAATTCATTATCGAAAACTTGAAGGTCGAGAAAGACGCCGCCGAAGAACCAGCGGTTGCCTAGGGACGATTGCAATTGTTACCGCAAACGAACGAGGAGATCTTTGCTGTCGACTTGATCACCCGCTTGAACTTCGATCACGTCTACAACTCCATCTGCCAATGCATAGACTGTGGTCTGCATCTTCATGGCTTCCAAGACGCAGAGCTTCTCCTTTGCCTTGACCTTCTGTCCGACTGAAACCGAAACACTACTCACCATTGCGGGGATCGGTGCTCCAACTTCCTTTTTATTTGCAGGGTCCGCCTTGGCGCGCTTACGGTTGTCCGTCTTGATCGATTTATCTAAGATCACACACTCACGCGCTCGTCCATTGAGTTCAAAGGTAAGAGTCCGCTCTCCGCTTTCGTTCGGATCAGAAACATAAATAAGTTTAATGATTAACGATTTACCTGGCTCAATTTCAACAGTGATTTCCTCGCCGGGTTGGAGCCCATAGAAAAAAGCAGGCGTAGGAAGCACTCGAGCATGCCCATAATCTTTAACAAAAGCCTCAAGATCAGTGAAAACTTTTGGATACATCAAATAAGCAAAAAGGTCATCATCATTGATCGGACGCTTCATACTTTTACTTATTGAAGCACGTGTTTCTTCGAGATCTATTTTTTCAGCACGAGAACCTGGACGACCCTTAAACGGTTTACGATCACCCAAGACAACCTTCTGGACTGCTTTAGGCCAACCACCCTTAGGCTGTCCAAGACCGCCCGAAAGCATGTCGACTACCGACTCAGGAAATGCAGTGCCTGGCTCCAAATTAACGAGATCCGCAGGTTCAACGCCTTTAGTGAGTAAAAACATAGAAAGATCGCCTACTACTTTAGAAGAAGGCGTTACCTTAACGATATCTCCAAGCAGCTCATTGACCTCGTGATAGTATCGAACGACCTCAGGCCAGCGCGCACCCAATCCTAAGGCACGTGCTTGCTCGCGTAAGTTAGTGTACTGCCCACCCGGCATCTCGTGAGTATACACTTCCGCAGAACCAAATTTAGGGCTCGTATCAAATGGTCCATAAAATTGACGAATAGACTCCCAATAAATTGAGAGTTCATTGAAAAATTCCAGATCCAACTTAGTATCGCGCGCATTCCCACGAAGCGCATTCACAATCGAATTTAAATTTGGCTGTGATGTTAGGCCCGAAAGCGAAGACACTGCGAGATCCACCGCATCCACTCCAGCTTCAGCAGCTTTGATAATGGATGCACCCGCAATTCCTGAAGAATCATGCGTGTGGAAATGAATCGGTAACCCAACTTTGTTTCGCAAGGCCTTAACCAATTTATGCACCGCATGCGGAGTACACAATCCGGACATATCTTTCAGCGCAATCATGTGCGCACCCATGCGCTCCAATTCAACCGCCATATCAACGTAATACTTGAGGGTGTACTTGTCGCGTTTGCGGTCGATAATATCCCCCGTATAACAAATTGTAGCCTCGCAAACTGAGTGGGTGTGTTTGCGAATGGACTCCATTGCAACCTTAAGATTCGGAAGGTAGTTTAAGGAATCAAACACTCGAAAAATATCCATTCCAGACTCCGCAGAATGCTTAATGAAACCACGAATAACATTGTCTGGGTAATTCGAATAACCCACCCCATTGGCACCCCGTAGCAACATCTGGAAGCAAACATTCGGAACACGCTCACGCAATCGACGCAATCGTTTGAACGGGTTCTCATGAAGGAAACGCATAGTAGTATCAAACGTTGCCCCTCCCCAGCATTCTAAAGAAAATAAATCACTCGCACGATGCGCCATTGCATCCGCAACTTTGAGTTGATCGTAACTCCGCATACGCGCCGCCAATAGAGATTGGTGCGCATCACGCATAGTGGTATCAGTAATCAAAAGCTTCTTTTGATTGCGCGTCCACTCCGCAAATTTCTCAGGCCCGTGTTGCGTCAAATAATCCTTTGTACCTTTTGGAAGTTTCTTTTTGTGATCTACCTCAGGAATGATGACAGGCAAATCCATCACAGGGACAGGACGGCCTTTGACTTGCTCGTTGCCGTTAACAATCGTTTCTCCAAGCAAATTCAACAGCTTGGTAGCACGATCACGGCGACGCTTGAAATTGAAAAGCTCTTTAGAAGTATCAATAAGCGTGGTCGTTGCTTTGCCCGATACGAAAATCGGGTGATTTACAACGTTTTCAATAAACGGGATATTCGTTTTAACTCCGCGTATTCGCATCTCGCTTAAAGCTCGGTCCATTCGCTGAATCGCCAATTCAAAAGTCCGCGCCGATGCCGTGAGCTTCACTAAAAGAGAATCATAATACGGTGTGATTACCGCACCCGTGTCACCCATTGCACCGTCAAGGCGAATCCCGAACCCCGCCGCCGAACGGTAGTTGACGATCTTTCCGTAATCAGGAGCAAAATTCTTTTCAGGATCTTCCGTCGTGATACGCGCTTGTATGGCCACACCGTTGCGAGGGACCTTATTTTGCTTAGGAATACCCACTGCCTTGCTGTGCAAGCTATGACCTTCTGCAATAAGAATCTGGCTTCGAACAATATCAATACCAGTGATAACTTCCGTAACCGTGTGCTCAACTTGGATACGTGGATTCATCTCAATGAAGAACCATTCATCTGTATCTAAATCATATAGAAATTCGACCGTACCTGCGCTGTAATAGCCTATGGATTTAGCAATTTTTACCGCGGCATCACATAAATCCTCCCGAACCGAATCAGGAAGACCAATCGAAGGAGCGATCTCAACTACCTTTTGGTGACGACGCTGTACTGAACAATCACGTTCATGTAAGTGTACTACATTACCTTGTTTATCACCTAAAATCTGAACCTCAATATGCTTCGCACGCTCAATATAACGCTCAAGAAAAACCGAAGCATTTCCAAATGCACGTTGTGCTTCACCCTGAGCTTCTTCGAGACTCGCCTTTAAATCTTTTGGATTTTTAACCACGCGCATACCGCGCCCACCACCGCCAAAAGCAGCTTTGATGATGAGAGGAAAACCAATTTTTTTGGCAATTTTGAGCGCTTGATCTGGATCAGCGACGGGATCTTCCGTACCTGGAAGCGTCGGCACATCTGCCTCATCTGCAATTTTACGCGCCTCAATCTTATCCCCCATGCGAGCCAGTAAATCTGAACTCGGCCCGATAAATGAAATTCCGTTCGTTTCGCAAGCATTCGCAAAACCAGCATTTTCCGATAAAAATCCATAACCAGGATGAATGCAATCGACACCTTTAGCTTTCGCCAAATCGATGATGCTTTCAATGTCTAGATACGCAGCAACAGGCCCTCGACCCTCTCCCACTAGGTAGGATTCATCTGCCTTGAAGCGGTGCACTCCGAAACGATCCTCTTTAGCATAAATCGCAACTGTTTTGTGATTCAATTCAGTTGCACTTCTAAAAATACGAACCGCGATTTCGCTCCGATTTGCTGCCAGTAGTTTTTTCTTCATAGTCGATTTAGAGATTGTTGATAGATAAACAAAAAGTGGGTCGACCCTCAGAGTCAAGGCAGGGTCGACCCACTCATTAAAATAATTTTCAAGAGTCCCTTGAGGAAAGTCGAGCAATCAACAATTCTCGCTCAAAAATCATTTCCTTTGGTAAATGCTCAAAGAGTTTTAAAAATAATTCTTCATGGGCGAGCGTCTGCATTCTTAGGGCAGGACGATCTAAAACCATTAACTCCTCAAACGATTCCTTTGGATACTCCAATCCACGCCAATCTAAGTCCTCATATTTTGGCATCCATCCAACTGGCTTCTCAACAGCTCCAACCCGACCAGTTGCTCGCTCAACGATCCACCGCAACGGACGCATATTATCACTAAAGCCTGGCCATAAGAATTCCCCATCCTCGGATTTACGGAACCAGTTTACCTTAAAAATATAAGGCAACTGCGTGAGCGCATTACTCATTTTAAACCAGTGGCGGAAGTAATCACCCATATGATATCCACAGAATGGCAACATTGCCATTGGATCACGACGGACTTGACCCACTTGCCCCTCAGCCGCAGCAGTCATCTCAGATCCGATGGTTGCACCGAGGTAAACCCCGTGCCCCCAATTAAAGGCCTGAGTGACCAGCGGCTCATCGCGCATCCGGCGTCCCCCAAAAGTAATGGCTTCAATCAGCACTCCTTCAGGTTTTTCCCAATCCGAATCGATTACCGGACAATTGGCAGCAGGTGCGGTAAAGCGACTGTTTGGGTGCGCTGCCAATGCATCACTCTCAGGCGTCCAATCATTTCCATGCCAGTCAATTAAATGGGCAGGCGTTTCCTTAGTCATTCCCTCCCACCAAACGTCTCCGTCATCAGTCAATGCAACATTCGTAAAAATAGTATCTTTTGAACACGACGCCATTGCACTTGGATTCGTCGATTCTGAAGTCCCCGGCGCAACTCCAAAAAATCCTGCTTCTGGGTTGATTGCATACAGGGAGCCGTCTGCACCCGGCTTAAGCCAAGCAATGTCATCACCCACGCAGGTCACTTTGTAACCCTTCATTTCTTTTGGCGGAATCAACATCGCGAAGTTGGTCTTACCGCAAGCACTCGGGAACGCAGCCGCCACATAGGTTTTTCGACCGCACGGTTCTTCCACTCCCAAAATCAGCATATGCTCTGCCATCCATCCCTCATCATGGGCAAGTACTGACGCGATTCGAAGCGCGAGGCATTTTTTTCCGAGCAAAGCATTACCCCCGTAACCCGAGCCAAACGAAACAATTGTCCGCTCCTCTGGGAAATGAACGATGTGCGTATTTTCTGGATTGCAGGGCCATGCAACATCCACCTGACCTTCCTCCAAAGGTTGCCCGACCGAATGCATGCAAGGAATGAAGTAACCCTTTTCACCTAAAGCCTCCAAAACAGTATCCCCGATGCGCGCCATGATTCGCATATTTACAACTACATAGGGCGAATCCGTAATTTCGACCCCGATCTTAGAAATTGGACCTCCTACCGGACCCATACTAAAAGGAATAACGTACATCTTGCGCCCCTTCATGCATCCCTTAAAAAGCTTTTTGAGCTTTCGTCGCATAATTTTGGGGTCTTCCCAATTATTGGTTGGCCCTGCCCCATCCCGATTCTGCGAGCAAATATAAGTCCTCGATTCTACCCGAGCCACATCTTTAGGGTCTGACCTAAAAAGATAACTGTTAGGTCGTTTGGCTTCATTGAGACGAATACACATCCCACTTCCAATCATTTGCTCAAAGAGACTGTCTGCCTCAGCTTGAGAACCATCGCACCAATAAACTGAATCTGGCTCGCATAAGCTTACCATTTTGCTAACCCAATTTAAAAGCGGTTTGTGGCTTGTTTTATCTGTTGATTGGTTGGGGCTTTTTGCTTTCATGTAAAATTTATAACTAAGTTATTTAAAATATGTAAGCAAATTCAGCACCAAGCTGAAAATTTCGCTAAAATTCCAAGGAATAAGGCTCTATTCTCGAATTCTCCTTGCACATTCACAGCGCTCTTGTTTTTCGTTTTCTCTAGCATTTGTTCTAAACATACGTTCCGGTCCGTTTATGCCTCGTAAAAAGAAATCTCCATCCAAAGAAGCCCTTGAACTCAATTTCGAAGGGCATTCTAAATCTTCAGAACCCAATAAGGATGCATCCGAGTCTGACGAAAATACAGAAACTGAAAGTTCAATTTTTGATTTAAAGACAGATTCAGGTCACGTGGATGCGATGTTCAGTAATTGGTTTCTCGATTACGCGAGCTATGTAATTTTGGAGCGAGCAGTGCCCCACGCCAATGATGGACTCAAGCCTGTTCAGCGTCGAATTCTGCACTCAATGCGTGAGTTGGAGGATGGGCGCTACAACAAAGTTGCCAATCTCATTGGTAACACCATGAAATATCACCCACACGGTGATGCCTCTATCGGAGACGCGCTCGTACAGCTCGGGCAAAAAGATTTGCTCATTGATATGCAAGGCAACTGGGGCAATACGCTTACAGGTGACTCTGCCGCAGCCCCTCGATACATCGAAGCACGACTCTCAAAATTTGCCCTCGAGGTCGTTTTTAATCCTAAAACCACAAACTGGTTAGCCTCTTACGACGGACGCAACAAAGAGCCCGAGACCCTCCCCATGAAATTTCCGCTTTTGCTTGCTCAAGGCGCGGAAGGAATCGCAGTTGGTCTTGCATGCAAAATCCTACCTCACAATTTCATTGAACTTATTGATGGGAGTATTGCCCTTCTCCGAAAACAAACTCCCGAAATTGTCCCTGACTTTCCAAGCGGTGGGATCGCCGATGTTTCTGAGTATAACAATGGTAAACGCGGAGGACGCGTCAAAGTCCGAGCTCGCATAGAAACACGCAAAAAAAATCTCCTCGCTATCACCGAACTACCTTTCGGGAAAACGACGACCTCCCTCATCGACTCCATTTTATCTGCTAACGATAAAGGAAAAATAAAAGTCTCACGCGTCGAAGATAATACCGCCGATGTAGTTGAAATTTTAGTCTATCTCCCTGCAGGTGCAGACCCCTCCACAACCGAGCAAGCGCTTTACGCTTTTACCGACTGTGAAGTATCCGTGAGCACAAACATCTGTGTGATTGAAAATGAAAAGCCACATTTCTTTTCTGCAGCCGATCTTCTGTACCTCGCAACTGAAAAAACGCGTGAACTTCTCAAGCTGGAATTGGAAATCGAACTCGGAGAACTTCAAGAAAAATGGCATTTCAGCTCCCTTGAAAAAATATTCATCGAAAAACGGATCTATCGTCGCATCGAAGAAGAAACAACCTGGGAAGCGGTCATTGAAACGGTGGATACAGGCCTGAAGCCGTATCGCAAACAACTGCGTCGCGCCATCACTCACGACGATATTCTCCGTCTTCTTGAAATTAAGATTAAGCGCATCTCAAAATTTGATACTCTTCGTGCCGATGAAATCATCAAAGGCTTAGAAGACTCCATAGCCCAATGCGAAAAGGACTTAAAGTATCTCACTCGATACACCATCAAGTGGTTTAATGATCTAAAGAAAAAATACGGCAAAGAACGCGCACGGCGAACTGAATTGACCACCTTCCAAAAAGTAGTTGCTCAAGACGTAGTCATCGCAAACGAAACCCTTTATGTCGACCGCAAAGAAGGGTTTGCAGGCACTGCCATGAAAAAGGACGAGGCGGTAGTAAAATGCTCTGCCCTGAGTGATGTCATGGCCATTAACCAAGAAGGAACATTAATTGTTTCAAAAGTTAGCGACAAAGCATTCTTTGGAAAAAATATCCTGCATATCGATGTCTTTAATCGAGCCGAACCCAATGCATTGACCTTCTGCATGGTCTACCGCGACGGGAAAACAGGGCCTGTACTGGCAAAACAATTTACCGTTGGCGGGGTGACTCGCGATAAAGAGTATGCGCTGACGAAAGGTAAACCTGGTTCACGAGTTCTCTATCTCTCCGCATATGCGACTGATTCCGAAGGCCCCGATGCCGTAAAAATAAATCTCAAACCCGCACCCCGTTTGCGTAAAACTGAAGAAATTGTTTTCTTCAAAGATATTACAGTGCGCGGTCGAAGCTCAGGCGGTAACATAATCACTAAAAATTCTGTCCGTAATGTCGTGAGGCTTACAAAATCTGAAAGAGAGAATCCGCCTACCTAAAAATTAGGCTTCTCTAACGCCTCAGATTGCTTCTAATTAGAAAGATACTATGGGAAACTCATTCGGTACTCTTTTACGCATTTCCACTTGGGGCGAAAGCCACGGCGGCGGCATTGGTGTTGTCATTGACGGCTGTCCTCCGCGTCTCCCTCTTACGGTGGAAGAAATTCAATTCGAGTTGGATCGTAGACGACCAGGGCAAAGCGATATCACAACCCCTCGCAAAGAAAGCGACACCGCTGAGATTGTCTCGGGAGTTTATGAGGGAAAAACTTTGGGAACACCCATCGCGATTTACGTGCCCAACGGCGATCATCGCCCCGAAGCTTACACAGAAATGAAGGAAAAATTTCGTCCTTCGCACGCCGATTTCACCTATCAAAGCAAATTTGGAATCCGTAACCATGAGGGTGGAGGTCGTTCTTCTGCGCGTGAAACCATTGGCCGAGTCGCAGCTGGAGCGATTGCCAAAAAGATTTTAAAACTAGCAGGTGATGTTGAGATCCGCGCCTACATCACGCGTGTGCACGACATCGAAACCTCCATCGATTCATTCCCAAGCTTGGAGGCAGTCGAGGCAAATCCCGTGCGCTGCCCCGACCCTGAAGCCGCCGAAGCGATGGCAAATCGTATTCGCGAAGTCCGCTCGGAAGGTGATTCAGTTGGAGGTTGCATTGAATGCCGAATCCAGAACCTTCCAGTAGGATTGGGAGTTCCTGTCTTTGATCGACTCGAAGCAGATCTTGCTAAAGCGATGCTATCTCTCCCCGCTACTAAAGGATTTGAAGTCGGGAGTGGCTTTGCAGGGACGCTGCTCAAAGGCTCTGAGCACAACGACATATTTGTCAATAAAGAGGGCGCTGTCGGAACAGCTACGAATCGATCTGGCGGCGTGCAAGGCGGAATCAGTAACGGCGAAGAAGTCATCTTTAGGGTTGGATTTAAGCCCACCGCAACGCTCATTCAAAAACAAGCAACTGTAGACTCTGGAGGTCAAGAAACTGAACTCATGGGCAGAGGACGCCACGATCCCTGCGTCGTTCCACGTGCAGTTCCAATTGTCGAGGCAATGGCAGCGCTGGTAATCGCAGATCATTGGATGCGCCACTCAGCTCAGTGCCAAACTTTCGATTTTTAATAAGACTCCAAGTAATTTGGAGTCTTAAATAAATGCTTTAAAGCTACATGTATCACAAGAATGCCGGATTCACCTTTAGTTTACGCAATTTTTGGTCTTCCAAATTCAGAACGGCGGTCAGTACTGCATGATTTGATCGATTCAGGCTTACCAAAAACGACTCAAGCTCTTTACTTTCGTCCCAAGAATAGTCCTCCCGGCAATTACGATGCTAAACTTGAAACGATTGAAAACTTAACCGTTGTAGATTGGGAACTTAAAGCAAGTAAAGTGTTACATGGATCGATTGAGGCAGCACCCGATGCGATCTTTTTCCTCGCACCCACCAACGCAGATCCTGCGGATTTTGCAGAAGCCGTAAAAAACTGGAGTGACCACAACCACTGTCAAGTCGCTCGCTTGATAACATTAATCGATTGTGATTTTTTATCTGCAAACCCAAAAGCTCAGGCATGGTTCGATGCTTGTATTCATTTTTCAGATTTTGTACTCCTAGCGAATCGCAGGAACACTTCCCAAAAGTGGCTACGCCAATTCCAGGAGAATTATCAAAAAGCACATGTACCAAGCCGATTTGAGCTTGTTAAAAAAGGCCGCGCACCCAACCCAATAGAGATTCTTGAGCCTGAAGCACGACGTACATCACTCTACTTTGATGAGCTAATTCCGATCGAAGAGGATGCTTTTGAGGAAGATCTTCCTGAAGACCAAAAACCTGATAAATATATCGAACGTTTAGAGAGTGGACAACGCGCCTACCCTATTCCTGATATTCTCAAATGGACTGCCGACAACCCTACGCATGAGCCATAATTCAAAAACTGCACTTGTACTTTTATTTGATGGCGTCGAGGAAATCGAGGCATTGACTCCTATTGATCTTTTATCGCGCGCGGGCGTCCAAGTAACGCAGGCGACTCTGAATTCCCAACCAACAGTCTTAGGTCGCAGTGATATTTGCGTACAAGTCGACCATACCTTTGAGGCAATTAAAGAAAATGAATACGATGTAATCATTCTTCCTGGAGGTCCCGGCATAGCAAACTTGCGTAATCACCCAGCGCTCTGCAAAAAACTCACTACACAGTTTGAATCAAAGCGACTAGTGGCAGGGATTTGTGCAGCTCCGCTCATTTTCTCAGATGCCTCACTTTTAAACCAAATTAACTTTACCGCTCATCCAAGCACACACACAGCCTTGAATATTAAGACCGAAATAGATTTAGTGGTAGATCGAAATTTAATTACCGCATCTGGAGCAGGCAACGCAGTTGAATTTTCTCTAGCGGTCGTTAGCGCCCTCACCTCTCCTGAAGTTGCTCAAAAAATTGCAACTGACATCTGTTGGAATCCGTTATGATATATTCCTTTTAAGATATATGGCAGCTCCAGAAAATAATCTCCATGAACGCGAAATTCTTATTCGCGATACTTTCACGCCTGCTGAGAACTCCTGTTATTTCATTTTATTAGCGGTCGCTGCCTTTAGCTTCTTCGTTGCAGATCCAGCTACTCTTTGGACCTTAGGGTTTATTTTAATAACCCTACCCCTCTCAATAGCCACCATTCGGCTGCACCAAATACATCACCCTTTTGTAATTGATAACCTTTGGGCAAAATACGCAATTTTAACCCTACCAGTCAGTTACCTTACCTTACACTACTGCATCGGCTTATTCTTTCCCGCTCTAGAAGCTTTCAATTTTAAAAACAAAGTCTTTTGGACATTGAGCGATATTACGCCTTTAACCCCCATCATTGGAGTCTATTCAAATAAAGTTCCTATTTCTTTATTTGGATTTTTTGGGGCATTTCTTGCAACCATTCAACTGTACCTGATACCCAAATCGCTTTTCTTCAATGAACGTCTCCTGAGTCGCTTATGTGTACTTGTTGCAGTGCTAGTCTTCATAGGATATTTACAACACATTCTCGGACTCAGTGCACCGATCCTGACGAAAGGAATTACAGCCTCTAATTTCTTTGCCTTCTTTCCCTACGATGGTCACTGGGCAGCCTTTGCTAGTATCTGGTGCGGGGTATTTTTTACTTTAGCAATCAAGCATGCAGATGCTCAAACTGATCAGCGATTTATCGATGGCAAGGGTCCTTATTACTTAAGCATGGGGGTCTTACTTGGGTTCTCAGGATATTGGGTCCATGCCTCCATGCCATCAATAATTCTTCTTTTAACTTTTTCCGTCTTTCTTTTGATTTTTGGTATCCATTTTTCTGTTTATTCGAAAGATGCGCATTCAAAATCTATTGTTAATTTGTCCATTTTCACGAGTTGCGTTGTACTCACCAGTTCGCTCATCAAAATTTTCACTATTGCTGAATGGAGCGGCGATAAAAGCCTTCTTCGACAAACTGCTTGGAAACTATTCCTAGATCGTCCCCTCTTTGGCTGGGGCTATCAGAGTTTTGAATTTGTCGCTCCGTTTTATAATGATGATATCTTAAACGGTAAGAATTATATAAGCGCATCCTCAGACTTTTTAGAGATTTTAGCAGAATTCGGATTAATTGGCGCGATCCTAATATTCACATTCTTTGCAATCCCCATTATTCTGCATTTTGCACAAAGGCGATTTAGCTTATTCTCCAAATATCTGTTGGGGAGCAGCATAACCGTCATTCCTTTTGCTGTATACGATACGCCTTTAATGTCACCTGCAGTCTTTGTAAGTTTTCTAATTGTATTTTTTATCGCACTTCGATGGGCAAAAATTGAACGCTCTAAGGAAGACGAACTCGATGCCTTGCCTGAATTAATTCTTCCAGAATCTGATCGTAGTATTCCGTTCCACAACGCTAAGTATAAGGAAAAATTCAAGTAGACTACATGTCATGGACACAATTGTAGAACATTATGATTACCTAGTAATTGGGGGCGGAAGCGGCGGGTATGCTGCCGCAAGGACCGCTAGAGAGACTTGTGAAAAGGTCGCTATTATTGATAGCGCTCCACAGCTCGGTGGCCTCTGTATTTTGAAAGGATGCATGCCTTCGAAAACTCTACTCTATTCTGCTGAAGTCCTACATCTTGCCTCTAAAGGCGCTACATTTGGTCTCACTATTCCTTCAGCAAAAATTAATCTCTCAAGTTTACGAAAACGCAAAGAGGCGATTATTAAAGAATTTGCAGACTATCGTAGCGAGCAACTCAAGAGCGACCGCTTTACCTTATTTAGAGAGACCGCGCGCTTCATCGATACGGACACCATACAGCTGAGTAATGGAACGCATATAACCGCAGATAGGATTATGATAGCCACTGGTTCCAAAGTGGCAACTCCTCCAATAGAAGGACTTCAAAACTCCCCCTTTTGGACCAGTGACACAATCCTAGGTCTAGATTTTGAAAACATTCCTCAATCTGTAATAGTGTTAGGTGGCGGCATTGTAGCCTGTGAGTTAGCTCAATTCCTCAATCGTATCGGCATTAAAGTCACTCAAATACAACGCAGTCCAAGACTCCTTAAATCTTGGTCTCCAGAGGCTTCTAAGACCCTTGAAGCCGCCTTCACAGATGCTGGCATCGAGCTATACACAGACACTCAGCTTCAGAGCATCCAATACGAAAATAATCAATTCTCCGTTGCCTTCACTCACCATGGAAAATCATTTACAGTCAATGCCACCAATTGCCTCAATGCACTCGGTAGAGTTCCTAATAGTCAAAATCTAGGCTTAATCGAAGCAGGAATCCAGACCCATGCTAGTGGTCACATTGTTTGCGACGCCAATCAACAAACAAGCAACCCACGTGTTTATGCTTCCGGAGATGTCACTGGACCCCACGAAATTGTTCACACCGCTATCCTACAAGGTGAGCTTGCCGCAAAACATGCATTCCAGAGACCCTGCAAACCAATCAATTACAACCATCTCGTAACCGTTGTCTTTACCGACCCACAACTCGCAAAAGTCGGTTTGAGTGAAGCCCAATTAATCGAAAAAGATATTGATTATATCGCAGCAGATTACCCCTTTGATGATCATGGAAAATCCATCCTTATGGAAGCGCTCTATGGTTACGTTAAAGTTTTTGCTTCGCGCGAAGGCATCATTCTAGGCGCTGAATGCGTAAGCAAAGACGCTGGCGAACTCATTCATGCCCTCGCGGTTGCAGTCACGCTCGGAGCAACCGCTCAACAACTTCTCGATGTTCATTGGTACCACCCAACCCTCTCCGAAATTTGGACCTACCCACTCGAAGACATTCAAGAAGTTATTGAAGCCTAAGTCTTACCAAATTCCGCGCTCGCCCTTTTTAAGACTGCGCGCAACCGCGACTAACAGTTGAACGGTATGTTCAATATCTTGAAGATCGACCAACTCACTTGGAGTGTGCATGTAACGCAATGGAATCGATAAGAGACCCGTCGCAATTCCCGCTTGTGCCACTTGAATCGCACGCGCATCCGTTCCAGTTGGACGCGAGTCTGCCTCAATCTGATAGGGAATCTTAGCCTTCTCCGCCACGCTCACAATGCGCTCAAAAATAACAGGATTGATATTCGGTCCACGGCACACAATAGGTCCACTTCCCATTTTAAAAGAACCATATTTACGAGCATCACAATCCGGCGAATCCGTCGCATGCCCTACATCAACCGCAATTGCAAAATCAGGATTTTCCGAATATGCGGCAGTGATCGCACCCCGAGTTCCAATCTCTTCCTGTGTTGTGGCGGCCGCAGTTACGCGCGCGGCAAGTTTCGCCTTACCCTTTTCAGTTGCTAATCGACGCACCGCCTCAAGCACCGCATACGCGCCAGCTTTATCGTCAAATGCCCGTGCCACCCCGATACTCCCACGTAGCAGTTCAAATCCTTGATCGTAAACGGCCGCATCTCCAATACGAACCAATGCCTCAGCTTCTTTTTTAGAACCCACTCCAAGATCAATCCAAATCTCATGGGTTTCAGGAACCTTCTTGCGATCCTGAGCGCTCATTAAATGAATCGCGCGTTTTCCAGTAACCCCTTTAACAATCCCGCTCTGGGTTAAAATAGAAACCCTCCGACCTGAAATCATGCTTTTATCGTGACCCCCAAGCGTATCAAAATAAACAAATCCATTACTATCTATATAAGTAATAATAAGACCAAGTTCATCAATATGCCCCGCAAATAGAACTGACGGATCTCCATCAAGATTCACAGTCGCAAATCGATTTCCCATCGTATCCTTTCGGTAGGCATCCACCGTTGACTCAAGGTGCTTGTCCACCAATTCTTGAGCCTCATATTCATGGCCCGTAGGCGAACGTGCCTCTAGTAAATTTACGAGAAATTCAGGTGCTTTATACGCTTTAGTAGACTTACGGGTTACTTTCTTAACAGTCGGTTTTTTAGGCATAATTCAATTAATAGAATAGAGCTTTAAAAATTGCACGTATTTTTAATCAATCTCTATGTATTCATAAAATCGCCTCGTCCCAAATTTGAAACGAGGCGCTTTGAAAGCGATCTGACTTTGTCCTAGTAGCGGTAATGCTCAGGCTTGTAAGGCCCTTCTGGCTTCACGCCGATGTATGAAGCCTGCTCCTCGGACAGTTTTGTAAGTTTACAACCAATTTTTTCTAAGTGTAAACGCGCCACTTCCTCATCTATATGCTTCGGAAGAATATACACGCCCGGTGTATATTTCTCTACCTGTTTCCAAAGCTCAATCTGCGCAAGCGCCTGATTGGTGAAGCTATTTGACATAACAAACGAAGGGTGACCCGTAGCGCAACCGAGATTCACGAGGCGACCTTTCGCTAGGAGGTAAATGCTATTACCATTCGGAAAAGTGTATTTATCCACCGCACCTTCTTGGTCAGGTTTGATTTCATCAACTTCTACTCCAGGCATGTCATTGAGTTTATCCACTTCGATTTCATTATCAAAGTGACCAATGTTACAAACGATTGCTTGGTCCTTCATACGACTCATATAATCTGCGGTTATGATACCATAATTTCCAGTAGTAGTAACATAGATATCACCCCATCCGAGCGTGTCCTCAACCGGAAGCACACGGTGCCCTTCCATTGCAGCTTGCAACGCACAAATCGGGTCCACTTCCGTTACCACCACTTGAGCGCCCATACCCTTAAGAGCAGCAGCGCATCCTTTACCCACATCACCATAGCCACAAACCACGCCCACCTTACCAGCGATCATAACGTCAGTCGCGCGTTTGATACCGTCGAGCAAAGACTCCCGGCAACCATAGAGGTTATCAAATTTTGCTTTCGTAACAGAATCGTTCACATTGATTGCAGGAACGAGGAGCTTACCCGCTTTATGCATTTCGTAGAGACGGTGTACACCTGTTGTGGTTTCCTCCGAAACACCTTTCCAGTCTTTTAATACCTCATGCCAATGATTTGGTTTCTCCGTATGAATTTTCTTAAGCAGATTTTTAATAACCGCTTCTTCCATGCTACTTGAATCAGACTCAACCCAGTCACTTCCCTCCTCGAGTTCATAGCCTTTGTGAATCAAAAGTGTCGCATCTCCACCGTCATCCACAATCAACTGCGGACCACTGCCATCAGGCCAAGTAAGCGCTTGCTCAGTACACCACCAATACTCCTCTAGAGTTTCACCCTTCCAAGCAAATACCGGCACACCCAAATTCTTAGCAACATAAGCAGCTGCGTGATCTTGAGTGGAGAAAATATTACACGAACACCAACGAATATCCGCGCCCAATTCCTTGAGCGTCTCGATCAAAACCGCAGTCTGAATCGTCATGTGGAGCGAACCCATAACACGCACCCCTTTGAGCGGTTGTTCACCCGCGTACTTTTCGCGCGTTGCCATAAGGCCTGGCATTTCGTGCTGCGCGATCTCAATTTCTTTCTGTCCGAAATCGGCAAGCTCAATGTCTTTAACCTTATAATCGGTAGTCGTTTTAGTCAGTGTATCTGTACTCATGGTTATCTTTGTTAAATTAATTTTAAATTAAAGAGCGGCTTTAAGCGCTTCAGCTTTATCGGTTGATTCCCATGGAAGGGAGTCTTTTGCAAAGTGTCCGTAATTCGTAGATTCACGATAAATCGGACGCAGGAGATTCAGTTGGCTCACAATGTCAGCAGGCTTAAAACTAAAGACCGCTTGTGCCGCTTTTGAGATTTCAAGATCGGGCGCTACGCCAGTTCCGAAAGTATCAATGTGAATACTTGTTGGATAGGGATGCCCAATCGCATATGCCACTTCCAGCTCACAGGCTTCAGCGAGCCCTGCCGCAACTATATTTTTAGCAACCCAGCGCGTGAAGTACGCAGCCGAACGGTCGACCTTTGAAGGGTCTTTTCCAGAAAAAGCTCCACCGCCGTGACGTGCCCAACCGCCGTAAGTATCGACGATAATCTTACGACCCGTGAGACCCGCGTCCCCTTGAGGCCCTCCGATCACAAACTTACCAGTAGGATTGATCAAATACTCAGTATCGGCAGTCAAAAGTTCTGCTGGGAGTGTTTTGCGAATCACTTCCTCAATACAAAACTCTTTAATAGTGGCGTGCTCAACATCCGCAGCATGCTGTGTAGAGATAACGACATTCTTAATCGCGACAGGCTGACCGTCGACGTATTCGAGCGCGACCTGACTTTTCACGTCAGGACGAAGCCATGCAACTCCCACTTCTTTCCGTTGACGCGCCATCTCGCGCAACAAGTGGTGTGAAAACATCACAGGCGCTGGCATCAATTCAGGAGTTTGCTTACAGGCATACCCAAACATAATGCCTTGGTCACCTGCACCCTGCTCCGCAGTGTCTTTACCATCCGCTTCACGATCATCCACACCTTGCGCGATGTCCGCTGATTGCGCGGTCAAAATATTAGAGACAAATACTTTATCGGCATGAAAGACATCGTCGTCATTCGTGTAACCAATCTCACGGATCGCTTCGCGCACAATCGCCTCATAATTAAGTTTCGCATTCGTGGTGATTTCACCCGCAAGGAAAACACAATTACTTTTAACCAAAGTCTCACACGCCACGCGACTTTTTGGATCCTGCTCAAGGCATGCATCCAAAACACTATCGGAAATAAAATCAGCGACTTTGTCAGGGTGACCCTCGCCTACGGATTCAGAAGAGAAGATAAAATTTTTACTCATAACAAACTATGTTACAAGCTATCGAAGTCCCAAAAGCAAGCCTTACATCAATATATCAGGATATTTTGATATGTTTTTATGACACAGCGTAAAAAGGGTTCCAACGAGTCTCATGCTCAATAGTTGTGAGCGGTCCATGACCTGGCAAAACAACCGTTTCGCCTGCCAATGAAAATAACTGCGAGGCATTCGTTTCCAAAGCTTTAGTATAATTCGCCTCTGGAACTCCCCCTTGCGAACCTGCAAACAAAGCATCTCCGACCGCCACTAAAGGTCGTTCTAATCCTGAAACGAGATAACTCGTTCCTCCGATAGAATGCCCTGCCGTGGCACGCGCCTCAATGCAAAGCGCTCCAAATTCAAAGACATCGCCCCCTCGGACTGCATACGCCCCTGCAAATGGCTCCCGCTGTGGCGCATAGATAGGCACTTGAGGCAGAGTCTTTCGTAAACGTTTAAAATCCGCAACGTGATCACGGTGCGTATGCGTTAAAAAAACCGCCTCTAAACTCAAGTCTCCAGTTTCAACGCATTCTAAAAGCTCGCTGCAATTGGTTCCAATATCAAAAGCAACCGCCTCCCTTGTGCCCAGCTTGTGAACCAAATAACTATTCACCGTCATCTTCAAATAACCCGGCACAGGAAACGGCGTATTGAAATATTTCAGACCATCCAGAGCAATTGCCTCTGGCACAGATTCGCTTTTCGCCAAAGCAAGCAAAGCATCCGCACTAAGTCCCAAAATGGGCGCAATCATTCGCAACGCTTCCTCATCAAATTTGCCTCTTAATAAAGAAGTCACGTTAGGAACCGTAAGACCACTTGCTTCCGCCAGTTTCGTCTTACCAAAACCGAGACCAGTTGCAGCCTTCATCAGGACATCCTCAAAATTATCTTCAATCTGAATCAACATAAGCTCTACGATAAACAACAGGCATCAAGAGAAGGCAAGCGAAGCCAAGCAATAAGCAGAACGTTCCCTGTAATCCAAAACCTAGCGGAAGGAAACCAAACAGTAAAGCCACCAAACCCGATAGCAGCGCAAAAGGTAATTGCGTTCGCACGTGATCCAAAGGCTCCACTCCCGCCGCAATAGAGGCAACAATAGTAGTATCACTGAAAGGGCTGCAATGATCCCCAAAAACCGCCCCACTAAAAACTGCCCCGATTGCCGCAAGTATCCATTGTTCGCGTTCGAGATCAGGAATCCCCTCGCTCATTCCGAATACCAACGGAATCGATAAAGGCATCAAAACCGCCATTGTCCCCCACGACGTACCAGTGGAAAATGAAATTAAAGCACCCGCTAAAAAAATCAGAGCAGGCATATAAGCAATTGGCAGACGCTCGCTCAAAAGACCCGAAAGTACCGTCGCCGCACCCAACTGCGAAATCACTGCCCCCAACATCCAAGCCGCAATTAAAATCATCATTGGTTTCAGAAGATCACGAACCCCGCCCCAGAAGACCACTACAACTAGTGAAGGACGCTTGGGTTGCTTCAGCAAAAGTACACAGCCAGCCACTAACGAAGCCAGTACGCCAGAAGCCACTAAGATGGTGGGCACTTGACCCTCTGCCACCGCGTAAGCCCCTGCAAACTTTGAAAGACTTACAGGTAATAGACTGTCAGCACCAATCACATAAGCGATCACGGGCACAGAAAACGCCAACACCACAATCGGCACCACCGCCCAAATCCATCCCGCACGCGTGCGGTTTTCCTCAATTAAAACAAAATCGAGTTTTTCCTCGGACTGCAAAGCGCGACGATTGGCACGTGCCGCTCGTTCATACGATCCCATCGGCCCTGGATTAAATCCGCGCCAAACTGAAACCAACGCCATTGCGAGCGCGAACCAGCAATAAAAATTCAACGGCAAGGATTTTAAAAACAAGGCATAGGCATTCACCTCCAAATCCAACGCTGCATAACCCTCTCGAATCATCGCTAACTGAAAGGCAATCCAAGTCGAAATAAACGCCACACATGCCACTGCCGAACCTGTTGTGTCGGCCAGATAAGCTAGTTTAACCCGCGATACCCCTGCCCGATCTGACGCCGAACTCAATAGTCGTCCGATCAATAAAGTATTCGCAAGCCCGTCAAAAAATACCAACAAGCCAAAACCAAAAACCGTGCTCTGCATGCGGCGTGCGCACGCCTGACCTGTTCCTAAAAGCCGTCTTACCAATGCCTGTAAACCGCCCCCTGCCTCTAAAAGCGCAACAAAACCACCCAACACCAGCGTAAAAATAAGCGCGCTAATCTTCCACGGGGAACTGAAAATCGGCAGCAATTGTTCCAATAATAAATGCTTAGTTGCACCCCCAAGCGATCCCCTTGCCATTAATAAAGCCCCAGAAATTGCCCCAGCTAATAGGCCCCCAAAAGCACTGCGCATCACAAAGACAACCACTAGTGCTGCCATAGTTGGTACAAGCGCTCGCCAAACAAACCCTTCAAAAGACCCCAGCACCCAACTCACAAGTAGAACGCCTACGAGAACAAGTAGGCCACGAATACGCGCAACTCCATTTAAGATACCCATCATTATTAAAAAGCATCAAACTGATGTTAATACGCAAAGCAAACCACAAGTCACCTTCCAGTCACGCCCCCTAAATTCAACAATTAATAAAGATATGCACTTGCCATACAAATAGGAGCGTACATATCTCTTACCTTTCCACCTGCCCAGGTGGCGGAATTGGCAGACGCGCCGGATTCAAAATCCGGTTCCTTCGGGAGTGTGGGTTCGAGGCCCACCCTGGGTACCACTCAAGGGTTTGAATGTTCTTAAAGACAATGGTTTTTAGCCTTATCCACGGAAATTCATTAGCATCTCTGCATTTAAATAACTTGCAATGCTGTTATCTAAAAGACACAAGAAATACATAAAGTTACCCTAAGCTTACTTTATTACCAAAAATACTCGAATTTAAGCATCCCTACTTAAATTCAGTCTAATTTGTACATTAATTTTACAAATGAAGATAAGGATGGCATACTAAGTGCACTATTACACACATGAAGCGTAACTTGTTAATTCTCATTACGGCATTTACGTATGTCGCCAACTTGAGTGCGCATGTCCTAAAATTCGAATCTTTTTTAGATTACGACCCTGAATTATCGAGTCCCTACTCTGATTATGGTGAAAAATATAAACCATCCCACTTTCTTAGCTTAAATTTAAAAAAGGTCTTTGCTTTTATAAAAAGCGGTGAATTGGTTGGAAACACTCACGTAGAGGCTCCTTTTAAGGACGCTTTTCAACCAATTGAAGGGATTCCAATAAATGTCATCTCAGCAATTAGTCATTTACGTGAAGCTTCTAAAACAGGCCACCCTAAAGCTGTTTTTGGATTCAAGACAATTAACGAAATTAATAAACATTTGAAATTTGAATCAATAGCTAGTCTCGAAAAATATTCAGAAAAACTTTATAACCGTAATCCAGACAAAACAACTCGTTATAAAAATCCCAGCAAACTGTGCGCACTCGGATTTATTTACCAAAATGGTATTAAAGTACCCATCGACAAAACGGAGTCGTTAAAGTGGTTTACACATGCTGCCGATCAAGGGAATGTACTCGCGCAATTCGTCCTCGGATGGAAATATTATTCGGGTGAAGGTGTCATCAAAGACCATGCAACCGCCATAAAATGGTTGAGCGCATCGGCAGAAAAAGATTTTGCACCCGCTCAATGTCACCTAGGTTGGATGCTTTTTAACTCAGAAAGCGATTTCGTAAACGAGGTTGAAGCCATTAAATGGTATCAAGCAGCATCTGAACAAGGGTATCCACTTGCAAAATGTAACCTCGCGTATCGAGTTTATTTTGGCAGTGGCACCCTTAAAGATATTCCCCGGGCAGTCGAATTATTTAAAGGTGCAAGCAAGCAAAACTGTAATTTTGGAAAACATAATTTAGGAATCTGCATTCTTTCAGGGCTCGCTCCAGGTCAAACAAACTCCGATGCTTTTTATTGGATTCAGCAAGCTTCTGATAAGGGTCTCATGCACTCCCAATACTTATTGGGACTCATGAATTACAGCGATTATTTTGAAAAACAAAATCGCACCAAAGCTTTTCATTTATTGAATAAGTCTGCTCAACAGGGATTCACCCTCGCCCAGTACAGCTTAGCATGTATGTTCAATATAGGTGAGGGGATTTTATTTGATCCACTTGAAGCAGAAAAATGGTTTAAGAGAGCCGCCCAAAAAGACTTTGAATATGCTCAATACAATCTTGGATGGATTCAGATAAAAAAGAAATTGAAACGGGATGATCTTTACAGCGGGCAGCTAGGAGTTGAAAACTTACGGAAGGCATCCCAGAAAGGTTTAGCCCTAGCAGCTTTCAGTTTGGGGTGGCTTTATGACACTGGCACACTCGTACCCGAACAAAATAAGCGTGCTTCAGTTTGGTATGCAAAAGCTGCTGAAGCAGATTGTTTAGAGGCACAGTACAATCTTGGGAATGCTTACCTATTAGGAGAAGTTAATCAGTTAGTTGAGACTGAAAATGCTATTAAATGGCATCTCCGTGCTGCACAATCTGGCAATGCTGAGTCGCAGCTCAAGCTTGGGAAAATTCACCAAGCAAACCAGATTAACGACAACACAATCAAGGCTTACAGTTGGTACAATTTGAGTTCCATGCAAGGAAACCAAGAAGCACTCATGGCCAAAACGAAAATTTCTTTAATAATGAGCCTTGAGCAAATTGCTGAGGCACAAAAGTTGTCGGGCGAATGGTATGAAACTATTAAAAGAGACGATTTGGACTCGCTTGCATACTTGGGAATCCATGAAATGCCTCATTGATAATTCATCCCTTACTTTTAAATAAACGCTTACTTGGATAGTCCTCGAGCGAGGCTAAAGTGGCGTATTGAGCCTTTAAAAGGAACATCTGGAACACCTGCGACCACTGGATGTGCTGCTATGTTACCCACCACCAACGGAGTCTTAGGAGTTCCTTTGAACGGCAAGGGTAAAGAAACACGCTCTACGATCTCTCCATCCAGAAATAACTTGAGTTGGTTATAATCAATTAGAACTTCCACATGCGTCCACTCTCCCAAGCGAGGCATAGGCGCATCGATAACTGTAGTTGTATCAATCCATGTGTTACAATGAACCGCAACACCCACTCGTCCATCCTGAACAAAGACCTTGTAACCATAACCAGGTGTAGACTGCGCCGCAATTACACCGTCGGAGTCAGGTCTAACATCAATGTTAATATGAAATGGCCAAGCTGAGGGATCTATACGTTGGTTGAATGGAATCCTTATCGCAGATTGTTTCCCATCAAAAGTAATCGCGTTTGAGTCAAATCCAACAGCGTGTGATTGAAGCTCAAACTTTGACCCAGAGCGATCGATCACCGCATTGTTTTCAACTGCAAGGTCTAGCATGACTCCTTCCGCACCACGCACACGAGGCAGATTCTTCGGAAAGACATCTAGTTGCCAAAGATTCGCTTTTTGCTCAGCAAGCATACGCGCTTGCATTGTTTGATACAACTCGGCGTACGCTGGATCTAAAACAAGGTTATGCATCTCGTGCGGATCTTTTTTTAAGTCATAGAGTTCGTCCAAATCTTCGATTTCAGGAAACGATATTAATTTATAACGATCCGTACGAACAGCCGTCATTGTCGGAATTGCGTGTACAAGTTCCTTCCAGTATTCGTAGAAAATAGCATCGCGCCAATCCGCGTCTGCAGATTCAAACAGTGGTTTAAAACTCGCTCCTTGCATCTGCGCAGGAATCGACACTCCAGCGTACTCTAAAATTGTGGGCGCAAAATCTAGATTCGTTATGAGTTCTGGCAACGCATCACCCGCTTGGATGTGCCCCGGATAGAAAACCACCATCGGGATGCGCAAACTTTCCTCATACGCAAGTCGCTTATCCCAACGTCGGTGCTCCATATGGAAGTAACCATTATCACTTGTGAAGACAATCAAGGTCTTATCAAGCGTACCACGACGTCGCAGCGCATCCATTACCTTACCCACTCCTTCGTCAACAGCGGAGAGACAGCGAAGTTGCTTCACATATTTATTACTTGGCTTCCACGGTTCAAGCGGAACCGCCTCTGGCAGGGTTTCCGTTTCGTATTCACGGGTACGATAATGCCAGCGCACATCGCGCGTACGCTGTCGCTTATGCCAATTCGGCTTGTCCGCAAAATCCTCTGACCAACTTACAGGCTCAGGGGTCATGGTTTTACTGCCAAAGGCATTGGTATGACGTGGTGCTGGCTGGAAAGGTTCATGCACTGCTTTATGAGAAAGCATGCAAAAATAAGGCTGCTCTTTAGGTTGAGCCTCAATAAAATCAATGGCGTAGTCCGTGAGCAAATCGGTCGTGTATCCGGTATGCTGAATTTTCTCGCCGTTGATATTAAAGATAGGGTCATTGTATACACCCTGCCCTTTAAAGCTTAACCAATAATCAAAGTACGGGCGCGGAGCCCCAGTTTTGCCCATGTGCCATTTGCCAATCATGGCAGTACGGTAGCCTGCCTCTTGGAGATATTTCGTGAACGGTGGCGTTATATCAGGATTGTACTCCGAAGTCTCATTATCAATTACCCCATGCTGATTCGCTAAGGTACCCGTCAAAAAAGTCGCACGCGATGGACAGCAAATTGAAGTAGTAACAAATGCATTTTCTAACATCGCACCCTTCGAACGCAGCCGATCAATATTTGGAGTCTTTACATACGGATGATCCATAAAACTCAGCGCATCCCACCTCAGATCATCTAGTAAAATAAATACAATGTCAGGTTGTTCAACGGCCTCAGCATTCGCCATCGCATTCGCATGCGCCTGCGAATTTAATAAAGGCATTACAACAACTAGACTCAGTGCGGTGAGTAGAAACTTAAACGCCTTAAGCTTACAATTATATGAAGAAGCATTTTTACTAAAGTAGATCATTAAGAGAAAACGTTATTGAAAATATAAGTTATTTTTGAGCACCAATTCCTTCCTTCAGACTCCCTGAAACAATACGAATTTCATCAAAAGTTGCATCAGGACAATACTTCGCCACACATGCAACAATATCTCCCTTAAATATAGTTAAATTTGGATCTTTTTTCTTTTGATGACGAACTCGTTGTAGAACACCACCTGCATCTCTGGACAGAGGCGCAGCATTTAAAATCGCTGGGGTCACTTTATTTGAGGCAAAATAACTCGCCTGAGATTCGTTTAAAATCCACATCGTTACCGCCTTCTGCGTTCCCTCGTTTACTACGTGAAAGACCACTAAATATGTTTGATCGATAGATAATCCGATTCCTTCTAAAACTTTAACGGGCACACCATCGACCAGCAATACACCCAGATCCGTCTTCCAACCTTTAGCTAAGAACCCAATCGATACAGTTTTTGGCGTCAACCCTTCACGCATCGGGCGACTCAATAAAAGGCCTAAAATTGTATCTGCCTTAATTTTGGAAGCCTGCAGACGGTAAGATCCAAAATAACTTCCGTCTATCGTTATGCGGTGCTGAGCAAGCGCTTGAACGCTCAGAAAGGCTTCAATGGAAACGCTATAAAAATCGAGCAGGTGGTACTGGAAAAAATACTGAACTCTATAAACTTAATTAGAACTCGTTAATTCTCAGCAATTGTCTAAGTATTGTTTCCTGAATGAAGTATTTTATCTTTAAACCCATTTATCAGGAACGAGTTTGGGGCGGCACGGGCCTCGCTACCGACTTAGGTCGCGAACTTCCTGAAGGTAAAACCATTGGCGAAAGTTGGGAAATCGTTGACCGCCCCGAAGCACAGTCGACTTTGACTTGTGGAAAAACAATCCGCGAGTTGATTGAAAACGACCCTAAAGGAATCATGGGACACGGTTGGACTGCAGATAAGCCTTTTCCAATCCTCGTGAAGTGGCTCGACTGCCAAGATAAACTGAGCTTGCAGGTCCATCCACCAGCCTCCGTTGCACCAAAGCTCAAGGGCGAACCTAAGACAGAAAATTGGTACATTGCGAAAGCAGCTCCGCATGCCACTTTAATGGCAGGGCTTAAAAAAGGAGTCACGCGCGCGGACTTTGAAAACGGGCTTAAAACCAACCAACTTGATCCCTTGGTGCACACGCTTGAGGTACAAAATGATGAGTCTATTTTTATACCCAGTGGTCGCCTTCATGCGATTGGCGGAGGCAATCTAATCCTCGAGATCCAGCAAAATTCTGACACCACCTATCGCGTCTATGACTGGGGACGCGTTGGACTGGATGGGAAACCGCGAGAACTGCACGTTGAGGCCTCTCTCGAAAGCACCGACTTTGAGGATTTTGAACCCGAAACCTTAAAGCCAACTGGCGCTAATCAAATCCTTGCGGAGAGCGAAGTTTTTAAACTCAAAAAAGTCTGCCTTCAGGCCGGTGAACGCATTGTATTTAAAGCAGGTAAGCCGCGAATTTTGAGCGTCCTCTCGGGCGAACTAGAGGCAACGGATACCAGTCGCATTCCTGTGAGCGCGAATGCGCTGTTACCCGCTTCCGAGCCCTTTACTTTCACTGCGGTAACCGATTCAAAGTTCCTCGTAACGGAAGACTTTGCTTAGTCTGACTCCTTGTTGATTTCGATCATCGCCTCTTCAAGCTCTTTTTCTACCTTGTGATTAATGGGATAGAAACAGGTCACTATGGCAGTCAAGATCGCGAACCCTGCAGGAATAAAACTCATCATCAATCGCAAAGCATGTTGTGTCTCTTGAGACTGCTCTTGGTTTGCAACGTACCCCACTGCACCTAAGATCATCATTGCAAGCGCAGGACCTACCGTCCAGCCGATCTTCTGAGAAGCAGTTCCAGCAGAGAAAATAATTCCAGTCGAGCGGTGCCCAAATTTTGCAGCACCGTAATCCGCGGTATCAGCAATCATGGACCAAAAGAGTGGCATCATCGGTGCCGCAACAAGTGCAATGAGCAACTGGTTAACGATCATCAAGTTGAAGTTATCCACCGGTATGAAATAAAACCAAACAAGAATGACCGCAAAGAGAAGATTCAAAATGATATAAGCCCGTTTTTTGCACCCAAAGAGCGAGACGATTGACTTACTCAGCATAACCGCAACAACCGCCGCGATTGAATTATAAAGCAGTAACTTCGTTCCCCACTCCTCATTGCCTGCGACGTATTTAAAGAAGTGAAGAATTGGCGTTCCACGAATCGCCTGCGCAAGCACAGTGAGAATACTCAGCCCAATAATAATCAACCAAGGTTTATTTCTAAGAAGCTCTTTAAGCTCACTGCGAATCGGAACATGCTTTCTCTCTCTAGGTCGGATCCGTTCCTTACTGGTCTTGAAGGTCACAAAGAATAACCCCCCTGCTAAAATTGAAATCACAACCATCGCACCTGAGTAACCCAATTGCTCATTACCTCCACCAATCGCCTTAACAAGGATGGGCAACAAGAGCGTGACCGTGAAAATACCTGCATTCGCTCCAATAAATCTAAACGACGCAAGAATGGTTCGTTGATCGGATCGCGCCGTCATGACTCCCATCAAAGCGCCGTACGGAACATTGATCGCGGTATAGACCATCATAAGAAGTGTGTACGTGGTATAAGCGTAAACGATTTTCATCGTACCCTCCAAATCAAAGGTCGTGAAAGTCAAGACTCCAAGAATCATGTACGGAGGAATCATCCAAAGAATCCAAGGACGAAACTTACCCATTTTCGTATCGGTACGATCTGCGATCGCTCCCATAATCGGATCATTCATCCAATCCCATGTACGCGTAAAGAGAAGCATTGTAGCTAAAACCGCAGGCGTTATTCCAAAAATATCCGTGTAGAAAATCGCCATAAAGTTCATGAAAATACCGAAATAAAGACAGGAAGCCATGTCTCCTGCAGCATATCCGAATTTTTCAGACCATCCAAGTTTCGCAGAAGGATCTGCCGTGGGTTGTGTGGGGGGTGTCATAATTTAAATAAAGTCTATGGTGAATAATTTAACATTAAGCGAAAAAATTGTTTATCATCAAAACTGTTATTAGGATCTACATCCAATTCTAAGAAGCCATCTTCAAAAGTAAGTCCCTCAAGGTCTGGGCTTTTACGTTTAATACTCAAATTATCATACGCAAAAGAAGTATTGTAAGAAGCAAAGATAAGCGCCAAAGCATCTCCTTCGGTATAGTTAAAATTTTTAACAAATTGTCCGTCTACGGTTTCATCAGGAATTTCATATTTAAAAATCTCGCCCACCACCGTCGCGCCAGAACCACTCAAAGGGCTATAGGTGGTAAACCACCCTCTGCTACGTCTAAAATAAGATCATTTGCACCAAGCGCATCAAAGTTACGCCCATACCACAAATAGATGCGCGAATTTCCACTGTCCGCTCCAATCAAATCGACACTCAACTCATAGTTGCCAGAACCCGATGAAGAAAAGAGCGAGGGATCTAATAAAATGCCCCACATTTTGGCGTTATTTTTGTCTGCTAAATTAGGACGCAGTTCGAGGTCACCATCTCCGTCAATGTCATTATTGCCCGTCGTACTACCCGGCTTATACCAAGTTCCATAATTCAACTGACCATAGGTGTCACCTCCGCCATCTTTATCATATCCAAATGAATACAAGGTGTTGCCAGTTACGGAAGTAATAGACTCGAAGTCATCACTGTAAATGATCTTATTGTTATAGGGCGTGCTTTGATAAAGCGAAATCCAGTCACTCAGAGTGGTTCCTTGCTGAACAACCCAAGTGAGATCCCCGTTGCTTGCATTTAACGGGAAGGTAAAGAGCGTTTCATTTCCATCCACTCGAATCTGAGGCATGCGAGATGGCATCTGCCCAAACTTCGGCAACCCCAATCCATAACGCAATACATTTGAAATTTGCGATTGATACGGATCTGCAAATGGACCCGAAATAGCGGAATTACCAAACTCCGCAGGGTCTACAAAGTGATACGCCCTCCAATCCTCATAGTTAGAAAATATAAAAGTTGGCTCGTACTCAGCTAGAGCGACATTCGAAAGAACGTAATTCGCATGCGCAGCATAGACTGTATCACTGGGCAACGATCCAGTGCGTGTGTAGTAATCATCCACCCAGCGACGCACCGAGCGCAGGAAATTTTCATGCATGAAATAAAGCGGTCTCAACCCATTATTGAACAAAAATTTTACTGCGCGAGGTGGTTTAAGAAACAAAAAATCCGAGCCGTAATGGTTAAGCCTATAAAATAAATCATTTTTTTGTATTTCTTAATCAAAAACATGAATTGTTAAGCGTTTATTATTTGGTATATTGTAAGATTGTTTTATTACCTTATTACCCAAATAACATGAAAAAATACCTCTTATACATATTACCCTTAACAACAGTTTTTGCGTTTGCTAATGCTCAAATTGTAAACGTTCCACTTGATGTGTGGAATTTCAACGGAGCAGCTGATTTAAGCTTTCAAGGACCGACCTCTGGTACAAATTCCTCTTTTGCCAACAGTGGTACTAACAATTCATTATGGACCAACGGCGGTTACAAGAAGAACTCTGCAAACGTACACGGCGCGATGACTGATGGTAATGGCAATTTAGTTATTACCGATATTGCAGGCGCAGTTTATAGAATCATCCCAGTTTACACAAATGCCTACACTACAGGCAAGTATCGATTAACTTTAGACCTTACAGATGCTGCAATGAACAATGGCTCATCCTACACAGTTGAACTTAACAGCTCAGCTGCAGGCAGCGCTAGTAATCCAACGGGTGTAGCTGCAAAGATTGTCTTACAAAACAACAGCGGATTTGTAAAATTTCAGTGCTCTGCAATAACAGAAAATACTGTCAACACCAGTGGCATCGGTTTTTGGTCAATCCCTATTGCTGACTTCGGAACATACCCTGTTAAAGTAGACATGGTTTTAGACTTTGATACAACTGGTACTCGTAACGGGGCAGAAACCACGCCTGCTGAACTAGGGGATGATCCTAGTACCACAGAAGTTGTCGAAACTGACTTTGTAATCACACCAGCTGAATACGAACAACTCGCTTACACAGGTGAAGTTCTAATCTATTTAAACGACACTCTAATTAAAACTTATAGAGGTATTCCAGCTAACGCTAGAAACATTCAACGCCTACGCGCCTACAACAATGATAAGTGGGGCCAGGATGTAACAGAAGTTTTAGGAGACGACCCCAGCACTACAGAAGTTGTCGAAACTGACTTCGTAGTGACTGCTGCGGAAGCTTCTGATATCATTAAAATTAATGAAATTGGCTTTTACCAAATCGTAGATGTCACTAACGAGCCTGATACCGACGGAGACGGACTTAAAGATTCACAAGAACTTGCCTTAGGTACCGATCCAAATGTTGAAGACTCAGACTCTGATGGAATGAATGACGGTTTTGAAGTATCCGCAGGTTTAAACCCATCATCAAATTCAGACGCACTTCAGGGATTTGACTTAGCTCTATTTAACTTAGTTAACAGTGGTTCTGGATCTGCTGGACCTGCGGGACCTGCGGGACCTGCTGGACCTGCTGGACCTGCGGGCGCAACTGGACCTGCTGGACCTGCGGGCGCAACTGGACCTGCTGGACCTGCGGGCGCAACTGGACCTGCTGGACCTGCGGGCGCAACTGGACCTGCTGGACCTGCTGGTGCTGCTGGTTCTAATGGACTCGACGCAAGCGCAATTCAAGAACTTCGTTTAAACGCCCCACACATTGAGCGTTCTGCAAATGCAGCTACTTTTGATGTTAATTACAAATTACAGTCTTCTGACGACCTTACAAACTGGTCTGATGTTGATTCACATACAGCAACTGTGAATCCTACTGATAGTGGAAAAATGTTCCTTCGCCTTCGCTCTGAGTAAGTAGGAACTATTCTTTATTCAAAACCCCGTCGTAGATTCTGCGGCGGGGTTTTTTATGCACAAGATCCAAGCTTAATGAACATCATTAGTGCATTGTATCCGTGCATTTCCTTAAAGCACGCACGCAGCATCGCGATCACTAGTGCTTGCCTGCCTAACATAGAAGTAAGCCTTAATAACCCAGTCCTTGACTGGTCTTCATTCTCATGGCGTCCATTGTAGCTCTGCAAGGAGTACTGCAATCACCCGCAAGAGCCGCTCTTCAATATGTAAGACGCCTTAAAACTTTGAGTTGATCTCAAGCTTTTGACCTGGCTCTAAACGATGCTTGCCCGAAGCATCTGGGTCGCTGTCATTCCTATATACCTGAACTTCAATTGGCTCACTGATCGCCTCACTTGCCATCCAACGCCATTTGCCGATGGATTCAAACTCCATGACCACTCCCGTGTCCCAGTTAAGACCTCCACCGCTTCCACGTATGTAAGGCTTATTGCCAATCCCTATAAGCACATTCACATGGCAAGCTGTATCAGACTTCTTTGCTCGTCGCTTTGAGGGCTGACTCAAACTCGTCTCCGCTTCAAACAAAGCTTCTTTAGGTGCTTCGGAGGCCGCTTTAGCATCCGCTACTGCTTCCTTTTCAACGAACGATTCGTCTACCACTGCACTTGCATTTGATTTAGGTTCAACCTCCTTCATGGGCTGCGGTTCCGATTTAGAATCTGGCTCCAACTCAGGTATTGTTTTTGATCGAGTCAAACTAGGAACAACCTCTTTGTTGGTCGTTGAAGCTTCAGACTCGTCTGCGGATGACGCCTGTACTTCGTTTGTAACTGGCTTAAGCGCTTTTTCAGAAAGTGGCTTCTTTGCTTTAATAATACGATCCACCGCTTGAGTAGACCGATCTTGCTTGTCTTCAATCGCACGTTTTAAAAGCCTTGATTCCGTCGCTTTCTTTGTAGCTCCACTTTCTTCAGTTTTTTCTTTAGAAATTGATTCCTCTTGAGCCTTAGCGGCTGGCTCCTTCTCGACTGTTTTAATTGTATCTTTAGGACTTGGCTCCGCCTCAACAGCTTGCGCAATTGGAGCATCCTGCATTGCCTTTGCAAGTGATCCCTTTTCAACCTTTGCTGCAATCAATTTGGTTTGAGACTCGAGCGCTTGGATACGAGTGACTGTATCAGGATCCATTGCAGGTGCAGTCGGTACGGGTTCGTTTATTAATTTTTTAATTTGAGCAGCCTGCGATTCATTAGAGGTGTTTAATGCCCCTAATTGCTCCTGCAGGCGCTTCACGGACTCTGCCTGCTCTGTAAGGCGGTCTTCTAAAACTTGAAGTGCCGAAGCCTCAAAACTCGAAAGATTGGAAGTCTTTGTCTCTTTCGATTGCTCCGCCTCAATTTGAGCGATTTGATTAGCCGTAACCGCGCAACGTGCGTCTAGGTCTTGGAGATGACGCGCCATACTGGTAAGTTGTTGATTGGGCGTATTAGCAGCCTCTTGACCACGAGCTTGAAATTCAACAATGAAGGGCAAGATAAAAAGAACCGCGCCCAGCGCGACCGAGAGCACACAGGCAATAACCTGCCAATCTGTAAGATTCCAGCCTCCTAAAATCGCGATCGCAAAAGCAATTCCAATAAGTAATAAATCGCCTAAAATAAAAGGCCATTTAGGTAATTTTAGTTCAGGAATACGGTCCGTTTTTTTACTTAACATTCGAGTAAAAATTATGAAACGCTTACCAAATTCTGCAACCGTATTCGTCTATCCTCGAGGACGCTCAACAAAGCCAGCCTTGCGATACACCTTACTTAAAACTTTATAAGCGCGTTTTTGTGCAGTTGCCGCTCCCTTTGAAAGCACCGACTCCAAATAACCCTTGTCTTTAATCAAGGCGGTATAACGTTCGCGCACAGGCTGCAGCGCTTCGATCACAACTTCAGCGACCGTCTTTTTCAGGTCTCCATAACCTTTTCCAGTAAAATGTCCCTCTAGCTCTTCAATAGACTGCCCGCTGATTGCGCTATGCATTTGGAGCAAATTACAAACTCCTGGCTTGTCTTCACTTGCACGAATCTCACTCCCCGAGTCAGTCACCGCACTCATAATCTTTTTGCGCAGTTGATCAGGCGTATCGAGAATAAAAAGCGTCGCACTTTGGTTGGAATCACTCTTAGACATCTTCCGAGACGGCTCTTGCAACGACATTATACGGGCACCTGTGGGCGCAATAAAAGGCTCTGGAATAGTAAAAGTATCTGAGAAATTGTGATTGAACCGTTGAGCGAGGTCTCGACAGAGCTCCAAATGCTGACGTTGATCATTCCCAACGGGCACCGCATCTGCATTATACAACAAAATGTCCGCCGCCATCAAAACTGGGTACATCAAAAGCCCTGCATTTACCGAAGCACCTGCGCGCGCACCTGCGTGCGAAAATTTGAGTGCATTCGAATCTGCGGCCTCTGACACCGTAAATCCAAGCTTAGCAGCCTTCTCCTTAAATTGTGTCATTCGTTGAAGCTCCCCAATCGGAGTCATGCAACTCAAGACCCAAGCTAATTCAGTGTGCCCCGTGACATGGGACTGCACAAAAACCGCCGCGCGTTCCGGATCCACCCCACAAGCAATGTACTGCGCTACACATGAAAGCGTATTTTTCCTAAGCTCTGCAGGCGTATATTTAACGGTAATCGCGTGCTGGTCGACTACTCCAAAATAACATTCATAAGCATCCTGCATAGCCGCCCAGTTCTTCACCGCCCCCAAATAATTTCCCATTGTTAAAACACCAGTGGGTTGGGCGCAGGTGAGAATCACTTTTTTAGCATCGCTCATAAGGAAATTGACGTTTCCAAGATGCAAATTGTCAACGCTACATCTTCGTGAACTTAAAAGCCTATCCCAAAATTAGAGCAAAGACGCGCCCGCACCTGCTTGAGTATGCAGGACAGTAGGAGCCAACCCAAATTCAGACGCAAATGCCGCCGATATCTCAGCGGCTGCGTCCGCATCAAATTTTGAAGAGGTAAATGCCATCACCGCTCCACCAAAACCACCGCCTGTTAAGCGCGCTCCATAAACTTCCGTTTGTTTAGATAATTCCGTCACAAGAAAATCTAAAGCAGGCACGCTATTCTCAAAATTAGTACGCGAACTTGCATGCGAAGCAAACAATGCGTCCCCCACTGTTTTAATATCATCATTTTCAAGAGCCGCCTCAACCGCACGCACGCGCGCATTTTCGCCCACGATATGCAATGCCCTGCGAGTCAAAAGATCGCCTAGCGCATCCTTTTCAGCAAGCACCTGGGCTTCGTCAAGGTCTGAAAGGGTCTTGGCATCTGGGTACGTTTTTTGAAGAATCTCAAGCGCCTCATGACATTCACGGTGACGATCCGCATAGGCTGAATCAACCAATGCATGCTTTTGGTTTGAATCAAAAATCCAAAAATGAGTGCTCGCTGGCATTGCACGCGTTCGATAACTTTCAACTGCACAATCAATACAAACTAAAGCATTCTGCTCTCCAAAGGCCGACACTCCTTGGTCTAAAATTCCACACGGCATCCCTACAAACTCATTTTCCGCCTGACGCCCAATGCGCGCGAAACCGGCTTTATCGGACTCAAAGCCATATAATGCGGCAAGCGCATAAGCAGTCGACAATTCAAACGCAGCGCTACTGCTCATTCCTGCGCCAGTTGGCAAAGTACTCGTGACTGCAATTTCACACCCGGTCGGCATTACCATGCCTGCCTTTAAAAGTACCGAAAGCACTCCTAAAGGGTAATTGGCCCATGACGCAGATCCTGTTTGAGCTCTAATGGTGTCGAGACTGACCTCAACAGGATCTATTCCTTGACTGACGAGTACGATTTGGCGATCAGCACGTTTTGCAGCCGCAAGCGTTAGGCCTTCCGTAACCGCCGCACCCATCACTAAGCCCCCGTTGTAATCAGTATGATTACCAATGAATTCGATGCGCCCAGGCGCAAAAGCAACCTGCTCTGGCATGCGACCAAAGCTTGATTTAAAAAATTCTGTAGTGGTTTCTTTCATTATGTTTGATGAAATTTAAATTTATTGAGTCTTCTTAGCCCAATTATCACGCAAAGCCACGGTGCGATTAAAAACAGGCTTCCCTGGCTCTGATAATTCACTGTCGAGGCAGAAATATCCCACCCGTTCAAATTGACAAACTGCTCCCGAATCCATCTCAGCTAAACTCGGTTCACAATACGCTTCCGATTCCAACAAAGAATCAGAATTCACAAATTCAGTAAACTCAACCGACTTATCCGCCTCAGGCTTTTCCTCTGAGAACAAGCGATCAAACAATCGAACGGGCGCTTTGATTGCATGCTTTGCGCTGACCCAATGAATGACCCCTTTTACTTTCCGATCCTCAGGATTCTTGTTCAAGGTTTCTAAGTCTACACTGCACAAGAGTTTAGTCACTTCCCCCGATGCATCCTTCTCAACCGCATCGCATTTTATGATATAGGCACCTCGCAGGCGTACCTCACCTCCCAATTTAAGACGGAAAAATTTACGATTTGCCTCCTCCCGAAAATCATCTGCCTCGATCAAAATTTGCCTACCAAACGGAATCTTCCGCGTACCCGCATCAGGGTCTTCGGGATTGTTAATTCCATCCACTTCAATTACAGAATCTTCAGGCCAATTCGTAAGCTCGATTTCAAGTGGTTTCAAAACCGCCATTCGTCTAGGCGCAGTGCGGTTGAGCACCTCACGAACCGAATGTTCCAACAAAGCCACATCACTCGTTGAAGGAACTTTCGTCACTCCAACCGTCGCGCAAAAATTACGAATCGCTTCCGCAGGATAACCGCGACGACGCATCCCACGAAGGGTCGGCAAACGCGGATCATCCCATCCGCTCACGAAATTTCCTTCTACTAAAGTACGTAGCTTACGCTTACTCACCACCGTGTAAGTCATGTTTAAACGTGCAAATTCTGTCTGCTTCGAAGGAAATATATTCAACTTTTCAATGAACCAATCATACAACGGGCGATGATCCTCAAATTCCAATGAGCACAGGGAGTGAGTGACCGATTCAATCGAATCACTCTGCCCATGAGTGAAATCATAACTCGGATAAATACACCATGCATCCCCAACCCGATGGTGGTGCATCCGTTTGATGCGATACATCACTGGGTCACGCATATTCATATTGGGATGCGCCATATCAATCTTAGCCCGCAATACTTTAGCGCCGTCCTCAAATTCCCCTGCACGCATCCGTTTAAAAAGTTCTAAACTTTCTTCCGCAGGACGCTCGCGATACGGACTCGCTTTACCAGCAGTTGTCAAGGTACCCCGATATTCGCGCATTGCCTCAAAGCTTAAATCATCGACATACGCATCACCCGTTTCAATCAACTGACACGCCCACTCGAAGAGTTGTTCAAAATAATCACTCGCAAAACAAATCTTAGCCCAGTCAAATCCAAGCCACTCAATGTCCTGCTGAATTGCCTGAACAAACTCATCACTTTCCTTTTCTGGATTCGTATCATCAAAACGCAAATTACAGAGTCCGTTAAATTCACGAGCGATTTCAAAATTTAGACACAGCGCTTTCGCATGACCGATCTGCAAATAACCGTTCGGCTCAGGCGGGAAACGCGTCTGCACACGCCCATCATGCCTGCCTGCTGCCACATCAGCGGCAACCATTTGGCGAATAAAATCAATGGGTTTTTCTTTTGCTTCGGACATCTCAAGTATCAAATAAGGCAGTTGCTCGCTCTGCCAGTTTAAAAGCAGCGCTATAGGAATGAAACTTCCTAAATAAAATCAACCAATAAACGATTGTATGCGTTTTAAAACAGTTTCACGACCCAGCACCGCCAGCATCGGCAGCAAATCTGGACCCCCAGCGCGACCACTTAATGCGTAGCGCAATGCCGGGAAATAAGCAAAAACCTTCACCTCTTGGGCATTTGCATAATTTTCGAGTGCTACTTGAATCGCATCTGCATCAAAAGCATTCAGTCCTTCAAAAACAGGCACTAACTCTGTAAGCAAGGCCTTGGGGTCTGCTTTCTTGGCAATTTTTTCACCAGCTTTGGCATCCATTTCATAGGTATCTATGAAAAAATAATCACATAACTCACTGAGAGAATCCAACGAACGCGCCTTCGGTTGACACAGTTTCAAGACCGCCTGCAGATAATCTTCATCCATATCCTCGGCAACCAAACCCGCTTCGTTCAACTTAGGACGCGCTAAAAATGCAAAGCTCTCTAAATTCATTTCGCGCAAATACTCCGTATTCAAGGCCATCAATTTCTTTTCATCAAAACGAGCATTCCCTTTATTAATTCCATCAAAATCAAAAAGTTCGATAATTTCACCGATGTCTAATTTTTCGCGGTCGTCCTTAGGGTTCCAGCCCAACAGAGTAATGTAATTACGAACCGCTGCAGGAAGAAATCCACGCTCTTCGTAATCATCGATTAAAGCACCCACATCTCTTTTGCTCATTTTGCCGGGACCCGACTCTTTAAGGATAAGCGGAATGTGTGCAAAGACAGGCGCTTCGACTCCAAAAGCCTTGAACAACTCTACGTGCTTACTGCTGTTTGATAAATGATCTTCCCCGCGAATCACGTGCGTGATTCCCATCGCAATATCATCGACGACATTCACAAAGTGAAACACTGGATTCCCGTCCGCACGCACTAATACAAAATCGCGCTCCTCAGCGCGTTCAACCCGTCCGCGAATCGCGTCCTCAATTACGACTGGCTCGGCACGTACTTTCTCAATTTCTGCCTTCTTGTAATCATCGTACTCAGTGTAGCGCTCACCTTCGAGCTTAAACCAAACCGCTCCGTCTTTTTCGTAAGTTCGACCCGCGTCGACTAACCGCTTTAGATACTCGTCATAAATCGACTGGCGTTCGCTCTGAAAATAAGGTCCGTATGCACCCCCCACTTCAGGTCCTTCATCCCAGTCTAACCCCAGCCAACGCATCCCCTCAAGCAAGACACGCAAAGCCTCCGGCGTATTACGCGCAGGGTCGGTATCCTCAATGCGCAAGACAAAGGTGCCTTCAGTATGACGCGCATAGAGCCAGTTAAACAATGCGGTGCGAGCACTGCCTATATGAAAAAACCCAGTTGGACTGGGTGCGAAACGAACTCGAACTTTAGACATAGGTAAATCACCTTGTGAAGCTACGAAAGTTGCAACCCTAAAATGTCTATGTGCGCACCTTCTAGATCCGTCGCAGAAACCAAAGTTTTAAGAATTTCTCAGGATCTCGGGCTGTTTCAAAAAGCTTCATTCACTTTTCATTTGTGTGACTTGTGGGATGGCTTCCAAACCTCTAAAATAGACGATTCTTCATGAGCACAACAAAACTAATTTGTGTCATGAGTACCATTTAGCTTTACTCAAATGAACAACAAATTCTGCCTACCCACAATAAGTCAATTATTCACTATTTTGTTAGTGCCTTTATTTCTAAGTATGTGTGCTTCCCAAGCATACGCACAAAGTAATGAGGACGGAACCCCAGAGGAAGCAGCATCTGAATCCATCGTAATTCCTGAAGCAGAAGCAGCAGAGGAAGAAGCGGTTTACTTACTCGATGATTTTGTTGTCTCCGCAGAGGATGACAAAGGTTACTACTCCGCCAACACCCTTGCAGGTACACGTACTAATGAATTGACCAAAAATATTCCGATGACGATTTCAACCGTCAATCAGGAGATGCTAGAGGACTTTGGAATTCAAACTCTGGGTGACCTAGGAAATCTTGTGCCAAGTATCGAGTGGGAAGGAAACAGTTGGTCGAATTCCGAAATTCGCTTTCGTGGATTCCTCTCCAAAAACCAGCTCTACGAATTCATGCCGCGCTATTCCCCAGTTGACTACTACAATATTGATCGTGCGGATGTTATTCGTGGGGCCAACAGCCTCATTTATGGGCAAGCAGATCCCGGCGGTAAAATTAATCTCATTTCAAAAACTGCAAATTTAAGCAAGGACGAGCTCAAATATTCATTAGAGTTTGGAGATCATGGCAACGTCCGCCAAGTCATTGATGTAAACCGCCTCGTTGGCGAAAATGCTGCCGTTCGCGTGATGGCCACCGATAAAAAGAAAGAATTTAATCAGGATTACAAATACGAGGAATTTCGCGGAATTACCCTCGAAGCCTTCGCGAGGCTTGGCAGAAAAACAAATCTTCGCCTCCACCTTGAAAACACCTATTCCAAAAAGCCCCGACTCAATAATTCCTTTCAGGATGGAACGGCTTTATCCGGCTTTACCGGTATGCCGCAAAATATTGTAGCGGATCCCAAAATTGCAGACCTAATGAGCGATGACCTGGTCAATTATATCGTTGATTACAACGATCCCGAAAACGGCAACATTCTCCGCAGTCAGTATCCAAACAACACCGTTGCAAGTGACCCCGACCGAACCGGCCGAACCGGATTATTGATCCCGGATTATTTTAGCGGCAACACGATGGAAGAAAAACGCGCCAGCATCCGCGATTTCTACGCTGGTATCGACTCCAAGAACACCGGCACGATTGTAGGCCCAGACGCCTACCAGGAGAATGAAGGCAATTATGTGATTGGTGAAATTTCTCACATTATTAACGATCGCATGCAGCTCAAAGTCGCAATCTCCGGCGAAAAACTCGACGGCTACTCACGCACCCGGGGAGCTGCCAATACGCTCAAACACTCCATCGGCTATGGACCAAACATCAACCTCCCCTACGCTCCAGGTAATGCCACTTATGATGACTGGCTTGCCAACGGAGAGCAAAGCAGAGAGCAACTCGGTACTCGCATCGGACTCTACACAGACGTACAGGCGCTGAGAGACGATGCGGCAAGTTTCGAAAATAATGTGTACAACTCTATTGGAAGATTCTGGGTCACCGGAATGTCCGTATCGAATGCAATTGACACCGACGGTGACGACATCGCCAGTACCAACGCGGAAAAAGACGCAAAGAGAGCGGAATTAGCGGCGTCCATCAATACAGATCTACAAACCTACTTAGCAGGCGGCG
>CBFHPQ010000014.1:0-38770 GCA_965657865.1 Coraliomargaritaceae bacterium
AAGGTTTTGTCGGTGGCCGCCAGATGATAAAATTAGGTCCTGAGCTTGAGACACGTCATGATAGTTTCAGGCCGCCTTTAATGGGCGAAGATCCGAATCGCTCAGGGTATGCAGATCTTTCAATTTTTGAGAAACGTTCTTTCGATCACTTTGCCGAAGTTCCCAAAGATATGAAATTTGCATTTAGCTTAGATTTCTGGCCGAGCTTTATGGAGGCAAGTATTCCAGAACATTCAAATGATAGGGGCACTCCGCGAGTTGAATTATTTGATGCGGCGGCAGAACTTGCGGCTGCCTACATATCAGATGAGATCAAGGATAGTGGGCGGACTGCGAATTATTGGGAAATAAAGAATGAATCGGATGTGCCCTACGAATGGGTGTATCATGCATCTAAAAAGCATGATGGTTGGCGTTTACTGGGCGAATTCCACAACACCGTTGCAAAAAAGGTTAAGGCATCTCAACCGACTCTCAAATTAGGCGGACCCGCTTCTGCTTGGCCACGAATGGAAATGGGGCGACCCGCTTTTTATGTATGGGAAAACCATCGGTCTTTCATGAACGATACGAAGGATCATTTAGATTTTTATTCGCATCACTTTTATGAAAAGGGTAGCGCCTTCACATTTGATGCTCGGTATAACGGTTATGATGGATGGCTACAGGGTCGATTGTCGTGTGTCTTAGACATGCTCGATGCGGAAATGCGTTCGACTGGAAACATCAAACCTTTGATTATTAGCGAGTATGGCACTTTGCTAGGGGGCTTAAAAGATTCGGATTATTGGCTTCGAGTGACCAATCACAGTAGTTTTATGATGGAATTCATGAGTCGTCCGCATCAAATAGAATTAGCGGTGCCATTCTTACTTGGGTTGATGCACTGGGAGCCTAATTCTGGATATGCGCTAGTTCGCAAAGATGATACGGGAACGCTACAGCTTACCAAAGGACGTTATTTTATGGATTTATGGGAGGGCTTTGGCGGCCAGATGTTAGAAGTTGCTATTGATGGACCCGAGCGTGTTAAAGCTCTGGCCTGCGCCGACGGCAATAACCTCTACTTAGCGATCAATAATTTATCTGAATTTAAACTTTCGGTTGAACCCGAATTATTATTTCCAGAGGGGCTTAAAATAGAGAATCTTAATTATCGAACTGCGACCTATAAGGAAGGTAGTTTCGAGTTTATTGAGTCGCCTTTAAAATCTGGAGCCCTTGTTGATTGTGCGATTGGCGAAACTGTTGTCATTATCGCCGAGATGGATTCAGCAATAAAGCCCATAAAAGACCTGAAGCGTTCAGATTATTTTGCAAAATTCGATGCCCCCTTCGATCCATTTAATGCGCCCGACCTATCCATTGATTTGCGGTCCCTTCGCGGAAGCGGTTCTCTCAGCTCGGTAAAGTTAGTCGTAGGGTTATACCAAAAGCACGGAGCTAGGACTTCAATATATGGCACAATAAATGATTTCCCTTTTGAATCTGAGCTTATTTTAGGAGAGGGAATTACGCACTTTTTTGAGCCAATAGAAATACCAATCCCACTTGATTTTATCGAGGAGAATAATGAGATTCTCTTTAATCGGATGATGCCTGCAGGCAGTATCATTTCGTACGTTAAATTAGTCGTAGAGCAATAGAATCGGGCGTTTTACAGATTCCAATCAAACGGATGAAAATAACCACCTAAATGGGGGCTAACTAAGAGGAGCAATCCCGGTGGATTCTCTAGGTATTAAACGTCCTTCAACTAAGTAGCATTGTTCTTCTTTGGCGAGTTCTGGGTTTTCTGCCATTTTAACAAGAAGTTCCATTGCGCGTGAGCCAATCTCGCTTTCATTCAGCGCAACAGTGGTCATCGGAGGATTTGTGATCTGGCAAAGCGACTCATCAGTAATGCCTATTACAGAAATGTCTCTAGGGACTGATAAGCCGAGTAGAGATGCTTTACGAATAACTGCTGCTGCCATAAAGTGATTAGCTGCTAAGATTGCAGTCGGTCTTTCGGAGTTTTTATTTGATAATAATTCGAAGGTCGCTTCTTCGGTTGGATCAATTTTCCAATTGCCCTGTTGCTGCCATTCCGATGGAACTTCGATCCCCGCAGACTTCAAGGCATCCAAAAATCCTTTTTTGCGCTCTTCGCTTGTGGGGTGATTCGTGCCTCCAATAAAAGCAACTTTTTTGTGTCCGAGTGAGATCAGATGTTCAGCAGCTAAAGCGCCTGCTCGATAATTATCGGCTTCGATTCGAGCGGGTGAAAAACCTTTAATGCAATTGTTTGAAAGCACAGGAATATTATACTTTGCTAAGAAATCATGAATTTTTTGAACCATTTCCTTTTCAGGATTAATGTTACTAACAAACAACCCCGCCACTCTACCTGCTATGATGTGGTTGAGCGCTTCAACTTCGTTCTCAAAACCCCAGGCTGACGAAAGCCGGATCGAATAATTGGTTTCTTTTAGCTTTGAAAGCGCGCCTTCGAGGATGCGTCCTCCCCACTCGCCATGAATCGAGGAGATGATACATCCAATATAATTGGAGCGTCCTGTTTTCATGGAAAGGGAAAGTTCATTTCTTACATAGCCAAGTTCTCTGACGGCATCTCGAACTTTATTGGCAGTCCCTTCACTAATTCCGAGTGAACTGTAGCGCTCATTAAGGACGCTAGAAACGGTTGCTCTAGAATATCCAGTCTTGTTAACGATGTCAGAAATTCGAACCATATTAATGTAAGAAATCTTGCTGTGCTTAAGCTATTACAATCTATGTAATTTTGACAGTGATCAACTTTGATTGTTTCAATTACTATTTAGTTAAAGGGTCGCCCATATTCATCAATGGTAAGGGTGCGGGTGAATCACCATTGAGGAAGTAAATTTTACTTGAAGGATTTTTAGAGATTTCTTTAAGGGCTTCAAGGGCTTGGATTTGAACATAAGCTGGGTTTTTAGCGATGGCTTCATTCAGCTTGGTAATTTCGTAAGCCTGAGCATCTGCCAGCACACGACGTTGCTCGGATTCAAGTTCGGCAGCTTCACGGTTTGCTTGGGCTTCGGCGATGATTTGTTGTTGTTCGGTACGAAAGCGTTCGAGTTCAGCTTTTTGTTTTTCAACCTCTTGCTCGCGTTCTTTTTTGGATTCAATGGCGCGGGTAATGAAAGGGGGAAGGCTGATATCGCGAATAAGGATGTCGAGGCAGATGATGCCTCGGTCATTGAGGTAATCACTCATGGAGGCGAAAATTGCAGATTGTAGATTTTCCTGTGTTTGTTGGAGGAAGAAATCTTCAGCGCGAACAATGCTTTTACCTTGTTCGCGAACTACGGAGCGAAGCTTGGGTTGAATTTGGACGCGCACGGCATCTTCGAAGGTACCGGTTTCTTGCAGAATACGTGGTGTTTCCATGCCATCAATGCGAAATTTAATGCTGACATCTACATTGGTGGTGAGCTGGTCTTGACTGGGAACGCCGGCGCTTTCTTTGAGTTCTTTCTCACGGATATCGTAGAAGGTGAAGTTATAGAGCGGATTGACGGGGATCGTAAGACCTTCGCTGTAGGGTTCATCGACTACTTCACCAAATAGTGTGGCAACGGCTACGTGCCCTGCGGGAACGCTAACGTAGAATCGTGATCCCGCAAATAAGGCAACGATCAAGATAACAATGAGAATGGATACAGTAATTGGATGTTTGTTCATTTCTTGAATCAAAGACGGTTTAACTTGGCTGTCAGTAGAAAATATCACAAATATTAGATAATGAGTAATAAGGCATCAGAAATTTTGGAGGCACTGACAGAGAAAGCAGCGGCGCTGGGGTTTCATTCTGTGGGTGTTGCCACTGTGCCTATGGAGTTACGTGGTGAGTATTATGCAGACTGGATTGCTGAAGGTCAGCATGGGAGCATGTCTTGGATGGAGCGTAACAATGACCGACGCCTTCAGCCAGAGACCTTAATTCCTGAAGCGCGGAGCATTGTCGTGTTGGGGATGAATTATTATCAAAAAGACCCTGCTCGGGATTTCCGCATTGCGAAGTATGCGCTCGGGGATGATTACCATAATCTAATTTTAAAACGTTTGAAGAAATTGTGTACTATCATGCGCGAGGACTTTGGGGGCGTTCAGCGGCCGTATGTTGATACGGGTCCTTTGCTTGAGAAACCTATTGCTGAGCAAGCTGGGCTTGGTTGGCAGGGTAAAAGCACGATTTTGATTGAGCCAAAGCGCGGAACTTGGTCGTTTCTGGGTTCTATTGTGACGAGCTTGGAATTGCCTTCAGGGAAAGCGGGAAAAGATCGCTGTGGTTCTTGCACACGATGTATTGATGTCTGTCCAACAAATGCGATCACCGCACCTTACAAGTTGGATGCGCGTCGATGTATTGCATACCTGACCATCGAGCATGACGGACCAATACCTCTTGAGTTTAGAGATGCAATTGGAGATCGGCTTTTTGGTTGCGATGAATGTTTAGACGTATGCCCTTGGAATCGATGGGCTGAAGCAACTAATGAGCTGCGTTTTGCTCCAAGAGAGCTTCCAAGTCTACGAACAATGTTGGAGTGGGATGAAGAGACTTTTACTGCGCGCTTTCAAGGATCACCTATTCGCCGACTCAAATTACAACGATTTAAGCGTAATATCTGTGTCGTTCTAGGTAATATCGGGACAAATGCCGACCTTGGAGCACTTAAAAAATTAGCATGCGGCACCGATACTTTACTTGCCGAGCACGCAAGCTGGGCGCTGTCGAAATTAGAAAAAATAAGCTAAGCGCACGCTAAGTTTAGATTTTTTTCCAATGCTCAACTGTAAATTCAGTATGCTTTAAAACAGTAGAGTCTAATCTGAACGCATCCTCAAAGTTTGGAAAATATGCATCTCCCTTAACCTCATGGTGTACGCGTGTCAGATAAAGATCGGTACATTTCGGCAACATCTGCCGATAAATTTCTCCACCACCTGCAATCCATATCGTTTTATCGGTAGTCAGTTTATCAAGTGCGTCGAGGTTTGTGAAACAATGAACTTTGTCGATGTTTTTAGGAGTTCGACTGAGTACGAAAGTCTCGCGCCCTGGTAGAGGACGGCCAATGGATTCAAATGTTTTACGCCCCATGACCAAGATGCCTCCCATCGTAGTTGCTTTAAACCACTTAAAATCATCCGGCAAATGCCAGGGGATGTCGCCATTGCTGCCAATGACTCTGTTTTGGGACATGGCGGCGATCGCTTTGAAAGTATTCATATATTCAGTCGCTTATATTAAACTGCAATAGGAGCTTTGATCGCGGGGTGGGGGTCGTAGTTTTTCAACTCAAAATCTTCGTATTTAAATCCATCAATAGTTTTAACCTCAGGATTTATAATCATTTGCGGGCAAGATCTGGGTTCACGACTGAGCTGTTCTTTAGCTTGCTCAATATGATTTGCGTAGAGGTGAAGGTCACCAAAAGTGTGGACAAACTCTTTTGGTTTAAGGCCGCAAACTTGAGCAATCATCTGGGTGAGGAGCGCATAGGATGCGATATTGAAAGGAACTCCAAGAAAGATATCTGCGCTACGTTGGTATAACTGGCAACTGAGCGCTCCATCGGCTACGTAAAATTGGAAGAGGGCATGACAGGGAGGCAATGCCATGTGCTGAATCTCGCCTGGATTCCATGCACACACAATATGCCGCCGGCTGTCAGGATTATTTTTTAAATCTTCAATTAGATTTTTAATTTGATCGATTCGGTTTCCATCTGGTGCCGTCCAATCGCGCCATTGCGCTCCGTAGACTCGACCTAAATCGCCATTTGCATCTGCCCATTCATCCCAGATAGAGACTTTATTTTCCTTGAGGTAGGCGATGTTTGTTTCACCTTTAAGAAACCAAAGTAGTTCGTGTATAATCGATCGTAAGTGAAGTTTTTTAGTCGTTAGCAGCGGAAAGTTTGGCTCAAGGGAAAACCGAGCTTGCGCTCCAAAAATTGAGTACGTTCCAGTGCCAGTGCGATCATCGCGATAGGTTCCAGTCTCAAGCACAGTTCGTAGTAAATCTAGATAGCTTTTCATTGGGCGTTAGCTTTTATACGGGTAGGGTGTCTGTCAATAAAGGGTGTTCTTAAATCAGCCTCGAATCAAAAGTTCTTTAATTGTTCCGCAGTGGGGTAAGCTTTGGATTTTCTTGAGAAGATATTTCTTTTTAAACTGTAGCTCACTGCGTAGAGTTGAATTAGTGACCGAGACAATCAGGATTTTTTCGTCCTTGATTCTTACAGGATTACAGCGACTCGCTAATTTACCAAAAATTGACTCCCAATTTTCTACTAATGATCGCTCGGGGCTAGGCTCCTCCAGTTTATAGCGCTCACGAATGACTATTAGGAGGTTTTCAAGGCTTACCGGTTGCCTTTTAGAGGAAGTACTCACAACTCGAGGTAATCCCCTAAAATCAGCTATTACATCTTCGGTTGACTTAGAAAACGGCATAAATCGGAATTCTGTGCAGTTAATATGAGAAATCGAACTAAAAATTAATCCTTTGTTATTAAATTTAAGTCATTGAAGGATAATGCCTTAAGAAATAATATAATATTTATTTAAAAAATCCTTGCACAGGGTAGTTTTATCACTACTTTCTAAAACATAACCAATTTCTCCCGTAAGGGAGTTTGGGGTAACAGAATAAAGTAGACAATGGTTGGCGCACTTCTTAGGGGTAGGAAGTGCGCCTTTTTTGTGTCTTTTTTGCGATTATGTGGGTTATCAGACGCCTTTATTTTTGTTAAATAGAGCAATGAGACTGGATTAATATTAATTTTAACCTTGCTAAGTAGGATTATGAATCTACTTCTTCTAGGCTCTTTTTATGGATTGGTATCCATAATTGGGAAATTCCCACACAAATATTAATCATCAACCCATGTCGTTTCATTGGAAGCGACACACAGTCAAAATATGAGTCAACTCATGGAAGAACTGCTTAAAGGCAGTACCGTTGAAAACCTAAATGAGGGTTCCATTATTAAAGGAACCATCATGGAAATCCGCCCACTAGAAGTTATAGTCGATATAGGCGGAAAATCAGAAGGCATCGTTCATGCGAACGAATTTGTAGATATCTCTGAATTACAAGTTGGTTCAGAAATCGAAGTTTTCTTAGAAAAATTAGAAGATCGTGACGGAAATCCAGTTATTTCCTACGACAAAGCAGAACAAAAGAAGAACTGGGAGAAAATTGTAGAGAACTGCGAAGAAGGCTCTATTATTCCTGGACGCGTTCGTTCTAAGGTTAAAGGTGGTTTAATCGTCAGCATTGGTGTCGATTCATTCTTACCTGCGTCACAAATTGATGTGCAGCCTCCTAAGAATTTAGACCAATATGTTGGTCAAACTTACGACTTTAAAGTCGTTAAAATAAATCTAGACCGCAAAAACATTGTTGTTTCTCGTCGTGAGTTAATCGAAGAGCAACGCATAGAAAAACGCCGTGCACTTCTTGAAGAAGTTAAGCCGGGCGACAAACGTCGCGGTCAGGTTAAAAACATTACTGACTACGGTGCCTTTGTTGACCTCGATGGTCTCGACGGATTGCTCCACATTACTGATATGTCATGGGGTCGTATCCAGCACCCAAGCGAAATGCTTAAACAGGGTGAAGAAATTGAAGTCATCGTTATTGAAATTGATCGCGAACGTGAACGCGTGTCACTTGGCTTGAAGCAACTCAAGGACAATCCTTGGGAGCGTATCGAAGAGAAATATCCAGTTGGCTCAACCATTTCTGGACGTGTCGTCAATCTGGTGCCTTACGGTGCCTTTATTGAGATTGAAACTGGTGTAGAAGGTTTAGTACACGTTACTGAGCTTTCATGGACTAAGCGTATTACCAAGCCTGGCGAGGTACTACGAATTGGAGAAGAAGTACAAGCAGTTGTTCTTGGAATCCAAAAAGATGACCAAAAGATTTCTCTAGGCACACGTCAGTTGGATGCAAATCCATGGGACATGGCTCGTCACAATTACCCAATTGGTGCACGTGTACGCGGTAAGGTTCGTAATTTAACGACGTACGGTGCTTTTGTTGAGCTTGAAGAAGGTATTGATGGTATGGTTCACGTCTCCGACATGTCTTGGACACGCAAGATCAACCACCCAAGTGAAGCACTTAAGAAAGGCGATGAAGTCGACGCATTGGTTCTCGATGTCGATGCAGATTCACAACGCATCTCATTGGGCATGAAACAAACCACAACAGATCCGTGGGAAGAAATCGATTCACACTACAAGATCGGTGATATGGTCGAAGGTACGATCTCTAAGATTACGAGTTACGGTGCCTTTATCGAATTAGAAAATGATATCGATGGATTGGTTCATATCTCGCAGATCAGCGAAGAGCGCGTAGAGAAAATTAAGGATGTTCTCAATGAAGGGGATGCAGTCACTGCTCGCGTTATCAAGATTGATAAAGACGAACGTCGTATCGGTCTCTCCATCAAAGCTGCTAATTACAGCGAAGATGAGCTTGCTAAGGAGCGTCAGGCTTTTGACAGCGTAACTGCTGATGAAGACATGACCAACCTCGGTGATCTCCTTGATGAAGCTACCAAATAAGTTGCTTACTCATTAAGTAAAACTTTCAAGCCCTTGGTTTAATTAACCAAGGGTTTTTTTGTTTCCTTAATTCATGACTTCAAAGATTGAAATGAAGATCGTAAACGAATTGACTTAGCTTTTATGTCTTCCGTACTTCCAGCTTTTGACCACCGCTTTTGTGTCGACCTAGCAGGCGGTCAAGTTTACCGGCAGGCAGAAAAGCTCTTTATAGGGGATGCCGTTAAGTCAGTTGACTGGAAGCATCCCTACTTAGAAGGCCGAGTGCGTGGTGCTGCGGGTGTATATGAACCCAGTTTAAATCTTCGATCGTCTGTATTCGTGGAAAATACATGCACTTGTCCGGTTGGAAAAAAGGGTCGTATATGTGCGCATGCAGTTGCGCTGTGCCTTTACTTCGAGGCTAATCGCTCCGACCTTGAAAAGGCTGACTCAGAGAAGAATATCAAGGACGAGCGTCCATTACGTGAGCCTAGTAAGCCAAATCGAAGGCGTGAAGCGGAAGCACAGGGGCAGTCCTTATGGAAACATAAAGCAAGCGATTATTCTGCTGCGACTCCAAGAAAAGACCCGATGTCAGAAATGTCAGAAAATCGTGTCATTGTGGATGGCTCTACGAACTATGTTGCGATTCGCTTACCACTTGGAGCAGACGACAGTATTCGACCTCTCCGAGAAATTATAAAATCGGAAGGGTTTCAATTGGAGCCAAAAAATCGTCGCTGGTGGCTACGTGACCGTCATAAAGCCTTAAATTTTTTGGCGTCTCATTGGTCAAGTTTACGAGATCAATGGCGGGCGGAGTTTACCGAAAATTTCTTAACTAAGCTCAAGGATGTTGAGTTTGGTGGACTCGAAATTGATACTCAAGTAGCGGACGAAGGGTTTCATTTAGAAATTCGACTCGCTGGAATTGTAGGAAATGACGCAATGCGACGTGCGCTTTCGGGCGGTAAAAATTATTTTGAAACCGACAATGGTAGTATCAAGTTAGTTGATCAAGGAGCGGTCGATAAACTACATCAGATTGAAAAGGCAGTCAGTGGACAAGCTGACCGACCGTTCACTCCAGTCTTTAATAAAAAGCTCCAACCCTCTGAATTAGTTGTGGTTGAGGATTTGTTATCAGAGGAGTCAATGTCTTTGGATTGGGAACCACCACAGGATTGGCAAGCCCGCAGTAAGGCACTCAAAGAAATCAGCGCGCTTAAAACCCCACCAATTGAAGGCAAACTCGATCATCAACTTCGTTTGTATCAACGCATCGGCACGGCTTGGCTTTGGCATCTTTATTGTAATCAATTAGGCGGTATTTTAGCCGACGAAATGGGTTTGGGTAAAACACTTCAAGCGCTAGCTTTGATAACCTGTATTCAAACTAAAAAACTTGAGAGTGAACCCGCCTTAGTTGTTTGTCCTGCAAGTTTAGTTGAGAATTGGGTGCGAGAGGCGCATCGCTTTACGCCACAATTAAAGGTCTTAAAACATCATGGGCCAAAGCGCGCCCGAGAGGCGGTTTTACTCGAAGACTTTGATTTAGTAGTTACTTCTTACGGAACATTACGTCAAGATAACGAATTAATGTGTGCGATGGATTGGTGCGTTGTTATTGGAGATGAGGCGCAACATATCAAGAACCGTCGGAGTCAAAACGCGCGCACTTTGATGCGCTTGCATGCTAAGGGACGATTTCTCTTAACCGGTACGCCAGTTGAAAATTCTTTAGATGATTTGCTTTCCTTATTTGAATTTTTAATGCCTGGATATCTAACAGCAGCGACTGGCAAGTTAAGTGCAGACGATCGGGCTTGGCATAATGATCATCAAGCGCGGCGTGCCGCAGCTTACATTCTACGACGTACTAAAAAAGAAGTTGCGCCTGAATTACCCGATAAGATTGAAAAGACTTTCTTCTGCGATTTAGGGGCTCAACAACGAAAATTTTATCAAGAGACTCTAGAAAAAACGCGTCGTGAATTATTTGAAATGGAAATGGCTGGGACTGATTCGAATCGCGTTCGATTCGCTGCATTTACTGAATTATTGCGTTTGCGTCAGGTATGCGTAGATCCGCGAATTTTAGATTCAGAATACGCGGCTGAAGAATCCGCAAAATTGGCCGCTTTTGATGAATTATTAAATGAATGTCTAGATAATGGCAGTCGGATATTAGTTTTTTCAAGTTTTGTAAGCGCTCTAAAATTACTTGCTGCACATCTTGAGGCGCAAGGTCACCGCTTCGCGTATCTAGACGGTCAGACCAAGAACCGTCTCGCAGTTTGCGATTCTTTCAATGCAGATGCTGGAATTCCAGTTTTTTTAATATCTTTAAAAGCGGGTGGAACAGGATTGAATTTAACAGGAGCAGATACTGTGGTGCATTATGATCCTTGGTGGAACCCAGCAGCAGAGGCACAGGCAACGGATCGGACTCACCGCATTGGACAAAAACGAGTGGTTACCAGTATCAAGCTTATTGCTGCTGATACGGTGGAAGAAAAAGTGGTCGAACTTCAGGCTAAAAAAAGAGAATTACTCAATGACCTCTTTGATGCATCGAATGCAGTGAATGCAAAGGTTAGTTTGGACGACATTAAAGGATTGCTTAGTTAATTCGGATTCAAAGAGAATCATTGAACACTCTTGCCACGAGTGGAACTCTGCTTTCTTTTAACTTATATCATGGCTGACTCCTGGGAGCTCTTAAAACTATTGTCGGATCCAACACGGGTTCGCATTCTTTCTCTATTAGAACGGGAAGAGCTTTCGGTTGCAGAGTTGCAAGAGGTTTTAGCAATGGGGCAATCTAGAATTTCCTCACATTTGGGCTTGTTGCGGCAAGGAGAATTGGTGCAGGACCGCCGTGAAGGAAAGAAAACTTTTTACGCCTTAAACCAAGAGGCTTCTAGGGTTGCGAGTGATCTACTTAAGGCAGCCTGCCAATCGGTTGCTAATTCGCCTCAAATCAAAGAAGACTCAGCGAATTTAAAACGCACCTTAGAGAAGCGAAAACGTAAAGCGGAAGAATATTTCAACTCTGTGGCGGGGCGACTAGGCAAGCATTATTGCCCGGGCAGAAATTGGGAAGGTATCGGACACTTTTTATTACAACTGACTCCGCACATTAAGATTGCGGATCTAGGGGCAGGTGAAGGGTTGATTTCTCAGTTGCTAGCACGACGCGCTGAAGAGGTGGTCTGCATTGATAATTCAAGCAAGATGGTTGAGTTTGGTACTGAGCTCGCAAAGAAAAATGGCTTTAACAATTTAAAATATAAATTGGGTGATATTGAATCGGTGCCTCTTAAGGACGCTTCTGTAGATCTTGCGCTCTTGAGTCAGGCATTGCATCACGCAGGGCAACCGCAAGCCGCAATCAATGAGGCGTTTCGCATCTTGAAGCCAGGCGGTCAGTTGGTAGTCATTGATTTGCTCGAGCATCAATTTGAAAAAGCGCGTGAATTGTACGCGGATAACTGGCTAGGTTTTTCTGAGAATACTCTATATCGTTTTTTCAAAGAGGCGGGTTTTCGGAGTATTGAAGTTAATAATATTGCACGTGAAAATGAGGCACCGCACTTTGAAACACTGCTCGCAAGCGGGGTAAAAAGTAATGCCCGTAAGCGTAAATAAAGACTCGATATGCAAAACGACGCTGCAGTGAAGGCAATTCATGCCTATTTTGATTCAGATGCCGTCGTTGAGCAGTATGCAAATGCGTCTCGGCAAGTCGGTTTATGGGAGTCGGAGGAAAAGATTTTTACGCGGCTCTTTAAAAAAGAAGATGCGCTCCTTGAGTTGGGATGTGGGGCAGGGCGAATTTCAATGGGTTTATATGAACTCGGATACAAAAGTATAATCGCTACTGATTATGCTCGGGTAATGGTCAAGCGTGCGCGTCATATGGCCGAGGTCTTAGAATATTCGATTCCCTTCAGGTTCGGGGATGCTACCAATTTAGAATTTGAGGATGCCATTTTTGATGGTGCGTTATTTGGATTTAATGGACTGATGCAAATTCCAACTCGTGAGGCACGAGAAAAAGCATTAAGCGAGATCTACCGCGTTCTACGTCCAGGTGCATGGTTTGCGTTTACCTCGCATGATCGTGATCGGAGTACGCACAAAGAATTTTGGGCTGCAGAAGCAGCTCGGTGGGCAAACGGAAATCAATCGCCAGAGTTATTTGAATTTGGAGATCGCATGGAGATAAAAGAAACAGGAGTGCATTTCATGCATGTGCCTTCCGTCGATTCGATGCAGTCTTCCTTAGAAGCAGTCGGTTTTAAAGTAGAGGCGCATTTAATGCGTTCAGAGATTGCTAAAGAAAATACTCGAGTGCTTGAATTCTCAGATGATTGCCGTTTTTGGGTCGTTCAACGCCCAGTGTCAGATTAGGCCTGCGTTATCAAAGCTGTAAAAACCACATCCTAAGGGATCAACTTCGCGCCGTCCTAAGATTACATGATCTAATAAATCTATTTGTAGGATTTTAGCTGCTTCTAAGAGTTGTCGGGTAACCTGTATATCAGCCTGACTTGGGGTGGGATCGCCGCTTGGATGATTATGGGCTACAATGACTGCGGTTGCGTTACTTTTAATGGCTTCTTTAAAAACTTCTCTTGGGTGTACTAGACTACTGGTAGCAGTTCCTGAGGTGACGACCTTTTCTTGGATCAGGCGGTTTTTTCGATCCAGACATAAAATCCAAAATTTTTCGACTTCAAGACCAGCAATCCGAGTTCTGAAATGAAGTGCTACACGTTCAGCGCAATTAAAAGGTTTGGTTGAGGTGGCTTCATCCCATGCTCGAATCAAACGTTTAGTTAATTCCATTATCGTCATTAATTGAGCAGATTTAACAGAGCCAATACCACGAATAGTCAAAAAATCTTCACGACTCCAACTCAGTAGCTTTTCAAAGGAACCAGCCTCAGCGAGGATGGCGTTGCATAAACTTAATATATCAGTCCCTTGAGGGCCTGTGCGAAGTATTAACGCAAGTAACTCGGCCTCACTTAAAGCCTCGGTTCCGAGTTTTTCTAAGCGCTCTTGTGGACGCTCACTTGCAACCATGTCTTTAATTGTTGTGGAGTTTGTCATTTTTATATTTTTATATTTATAGTTTATAACCCTATTTTATAAAAAATAAGAATTAATCAAGATTAACTTAGTTTTTTATTTTTCGAGTTGTGAAAGCTGTAGCACTCGGACAGATAAAGGAGTGGCATTTAAACCTACAAAACCAAGTATTTTTGGTGAAACTCTAGAATCCTTAACGGATGCGGTTAAACTTGCCGGGTTTCCGAGTTTTCGTGCTCAACAGATTCTTGATTGGCTCTACAAGAAACGAGTCAATGAATGGGGGCTAATGTCAAATATTCCCAAGGCGATGCGTAGTTGGTTGGCTGCTGAGTATATGCTTTATCCCACTAAGACTCTTTTGGATAAACGTTCCAATGACGTCACTCAGAAGCTTCTGATGGAGCTTGAAGACCGTTCCCTGATTGAGACGGTGCTGATCCGAGCGCCTCAAGAAGGCGTTGGACAAGATCAATCGCGTAAAACAGTTTGTGTCTCTATTCAAGTTGGCTGCGCCTATGGTTGTAAATTTTGTGCGTCCGGTCTAGCTGGGTTTCGCCGTAACCTCATGGCCTCTGAAGTAGTGGCTCAATTGATGCAAATATGCCGGATGGAGGATGCCCATACTCCGCGTGCGAAGGACTCAATTGCTTCTTTTGATAATATTGTCTTTATGGGAATGGGTGAACCTTTGGCAAATTATGATGCGCTGGTTCAAACGATTAAGATTTTAAATGCTGAATGGGGGCTTCATTTTGGCGCGCGTCGAATTACGGTCTCAACTTCAGGATTAGCCCCGCAAATTTTAAAATTAGCAGAGGAGGGCATTGCAGTGCGCCTCGCCATTTCGCTCCACGGTGCCACAAATGAAGTGCGTAATAAAATAATGCCGGTTAATAAGAAGTATCCCTTGGAGGTCCTGCTGCCCGCCGCAAAAGCCTTTCAGGAAAAGCATGGCCGTATGCTTACTCTAGAATTCATTTTGATCTCAGAGGTTAATGACAGCTTAGAACAAGCTCATGAGCTCGCTAAGATTGCTTATGACCTACATGCCCATGTTAATTGCATTCCCTATAACAAAGTGGAGGGTCTTGAATGGAAACGCCCGAGCATTGGACGCCAGGATGCCTTTGTTAAGGTTTTACGCGATGCAGGGGTCTCTGTAACCATTCGCCGCGAGAAGGGGCATGATATTAATGCTGCTTGCGGTCAATTACGTCTGAAGACCGAAAAAGCAATGGCTGAAACAGAGGAACGCCCAGGTAATCCTTTTGAGTTTTAGGCGTTATTGCCTCGAGGCATTAAAAAACCCCCGGCAATTGCCGAGGGTTTTAAATGGGTGCAGGGACAGGATTTGAACCTGTGACCTTCAGGTTATGAGCCTGACGAGCTACCGGGCTGCTCCACCCTGCAGTAAATTGATGAGCAAGTGCTAGAGGAAAGGCATTAGACGAAGCACTGTAAAGGTTATTCTTTGAGAGTATTTTATAAGAATGGAACTGGATTAAAAGTCTCGCCAAGAATTTCGTTCGCATCTGCTTTGAGCCATTTGTCTAAGACGGTGTTGTAGACGCCTCGGAAGTCAGTAGTAAAGAGAGGATCTTCTTTAGGATCTATGTTCAAATCAGGGCTTTGTCCGTGTAGACCTCCTTTGATATCTCGACCCATTACAAATAAGGGTGCTGAGGTTCCATGATCTGTGCCAGCGCTTCCGTTTTCTGCAGGCCGCCGTCCAAATTCTGAGAAAGTCATCGTCAAGACTTGGTCATCTCGCTTATTGGCGATGAGGTCTTTTTGGAATGCTGCCATCGATTCAGATAAATCAGTTAGAAGCTGCGTATGGGTGTTGAGTTGCCGCGCATGGGTATCATAACCACCTTGTGATACATAGTAGACTCTTGTTTCCATGTCGGCATGGATGAGGGCTGCAATACGTTTAAGAGATTGTCCGAGATTGGTAGCGGGGTATTGAACTCGAGTTTTGTAATTTTCTAGGTGTGCTTCCACGCGTCTTTCGGTGACAAGCGTATCCATCATTGTTTGTTGAAGGTAAGAGGTGTTGCCCTCGATATGCGGCGCTTCAAGGAATGTTTCATAGGCATTGTCGGCAGCGGAGCGTCTACGTTTAAAACTACCGCTAGAGCGAATGCCGAAAATTGAAGCAGGTTTATTGGTTTGGAAGCTTTGAGGAAGAATGTCTCCAATATGGAGTGCAGTGGGGTCGTCACTAGGTGTTCCAGAACAATTACTGTCTAGATAGCGGCCTAACCATCCTGTGACTCCATAGGTATCGCTGTCAGTCGCAGTTTCCCATATGTCGGTTGAACGGAAATGACTACGACTCGGATTTGGATAGCCAACGTTTTGAATAATTCCAAGTTGGCCGTTATCAAAGAGGTTGTGGAATTGGGTAAGCGCAGGGTGCAAACCTAAATCATCATTTAGAGGGATAACTCCCTGGCGTAGCCCTAGATTTGGGCGTAGGCGGTAGTAGTTGTCGTCAGTGTGTGGGACAACAGTATTGAGTCCATCATTGCCGCCACCGAGTTGAATAATAACGAGGATAGGACGGTCGCGCTCGGGTGCTGGGTTTTGAGCTGCTGCACTTTGACTTAAAAAAGCGGGGGCAAATCCACTAAACGCGAGGAAGCCTAATCCGCCACCTGTAGATTGGCGAATAAACTCTCGTCGTGTAACTGGAAGTGGATTTTTATTCATGTTTTAGAGGGGTTAAATTTCTAGCAAAGATTATAAGCGGGTGATTGAAGAAGACCAATGATGACCTGACGCATTTCTTGGTAAGGTTTTTGCTTTTGTTTATAACCATCAAGTAATTTGTTAATTGCTGTTTGGTAGGTGGGCCGCGAAGGCGCGGTGATGAAAAATTTGCTTAGATGGTCAGCGATCGCATCTCCGTCTAATTTCATCAATGGGTTGAGTCGTACATAATCAACTTGGAAGTTTGCTTGTCCATCTTCGCGAGCCGCTTGGAGCGAGCGTTTATCATTTCCGTTTAATTGCTTTTCGTTAACTGGATTAAATAAATAATCAACTAATTGACGACGTGCGCTGATGGTTGAGGAGTTAATCCAATGTTGCCCGTAAAGCCAACCGCGCACGTTCGGAGGGTTATAGAAGTTTTGACCCATGATTCGCAGGCTTTGAAGGGTACGCCCGGTAAATGGCATGACATCGAGTTGGAGGTCTTGACAGAGTCCGAGGTAAAAATGATAGGGGCTCTTAACTAAGTTTCCGCGAAAGGCAGGATGGAAAAATAGGCGACTTTTGAAAAAAGTATCGATGAGGTATCGGATGTTAAAATTATGCGCTGCCCATAAATCACCAAGAGCGTTAATATAATCAGGGTGAGGTAGGTCTCCGTCGGTAAGGTAAAATTTGCAAAGTTCTTTGATTATATAAGTACGTGCTGCGGGCTCTTCAAAAGTTAAGTCAATTATATCATCACCCGACCAATTTCCTTTTTTGCCAAATACTGTTTTGGGTGAATTGTCATGTAACTTTTTAGCATAATAAAAGCGTGTCCTATTATTGATGCGATACCCTGTAAAAGCGCGAGCGGCTTCCTTTATATCATCTTCAGTGTAATTGCCTTCTCCAAGAGTAAAGAGTTCGAAAAGTTCCCGCGCAAAGTTTTCGTTTGGTTTTTCTTTGGTGCTCTCATTTAGGTTGAGATACCTAACCATTCCGGGTTCTTGGCTCACACGCTTACAGAGATCGGGATAGTTTAATTGAATACCCTCACGCAAAGTTTGCTGATAATTGAATAGGTTTTGAGGTTCGCGAATAACGCGTTGTTCAATAACGAAAATATCTTGTAGGAAACTTACGAATTTTTCTTGAGGGCTATTTTCTTCCTGCCTGGCAAATTTTAACCATTGAATACCATATTGACGAAAGAGATGGTCGCCTTCTCTGCGGAGATCGCGTGCTTCAGTTTGCCGAATGCTTCGATCTTTTTGGCGGTAGATGCTACGTGTGCGATCTATAAAATTTGCCTCAAATTCTACGAACGGAGTTGTTTTTTCAAGGGGGCGTGTTTTGTGGAAGGCATTCTTTAAAGTCTCTTGGATAGGCTTATGCAGGCTCTTTTGAATACGTCCTGGAGTGGCTGAATAACCAATTCTTCTGAGAAGGTGAGCCGCAGTTTCATCATTCCAATGCGTCAAAGGGAGCGTTTTCCAAGCAAGCTTTACTGGCAATGTTTTTGGGGTGGGGGCTTCTAATTGCATTACTATTTTACCTTATAGGAATAAATCGTTAGTAAAAGCTAAAAGTTGCACGATGTAATATGAATGTAATAAGTTTCATTTTACGCTTTCCCTTTTAGGGGGTCTTCGTGAATAGTGTTTATATGCCTTGGTATTTCTACCACGCTCTAAAGCAGTTGTTTCCCTCGGGACGCTTCTTCTCCTTCTTTTCGCTTATGTCCATCTTAGGCGTCACTCTAGGTGTCTGCGTTCTGATTATTGTCCAGAGCGTGATGAATGGTTTTGGTGAAAATATCCGTTCACGAATTGTTCAAACTCAAGGGGATATCCGAATTCGTGGAGATGGAATTATTCAAGACTGGGAACAGCAAATAGAAAGTATTCGAGCGCATGAAATGGTTATGGCTGCAGCACCTTTCGCGGAAGGAGTGATACTGTTGCAACATGCAAATCGTCCACAGTTTCCAATGATTCGCGGCATAGATCCAGAGCAGGAAGCGGATGTCATTCCAATGGAACAGTTTCTTACGATTGGTGATTTTAAAGATTTTGATGATCGTGGTGTTTATTTAGGTGAAGGCCTCGCGTATGCACTGCAGGTATCGCCTGGATCAATGGTGGAAGTCTTCACACCACTTATGTTGCAAGCGCTTAAGGAGGATGAGGTTTTATTACCTCGTGAATTCAAGGTGCTGGGTTTGTTTCGTACGGGGACGCCCTCCGTTGATGGCAATACTATGATTTCGACTCTGCGGGTCATGCAGGAGCTTTATGGCTTAGATGAAGGTGTGCATGGGATCTCAGTTCGTTTGAAGCCGGGTGCATCTGCAATCGAAGTGAGTGATACTCTGGAGGACGAGGTACTTCCTCGCGGAACGCGCGCAGTCAGTTGGCAGGAAGCCAATGCGGATTTCCTTTTTGTTATTGAGCAAGAAAAATTAGTCATATCGTTCATAATTATCTTCATCATCCTCGTGGCGTGTTTTTCGATTGCTATTGCTCTAATGATGGCAGTGTTGCGAAAGACTCGTGAAATTGGGTTGCTAGTGGCAATGGGTGCGAATCCGCGTCAGGTGGCTTACAGTTTTTGTATTCAAGGAATGACGATTGGGGTTATTGGAACCTTGCTAGGGATGGGATTAGCATTGTTGGCGTTGCATTTTAGGGCAGAAATTCTTGGAGCGTATGCGAGTATTTCTGGTAACCAGTTAAATTTTCTTGGGATCTATGATGTGTATCAATTGCCTGTTCACTATTTGGCGAATGATTTTATCGTAGTAACAATATTTGCTTTAGTTGTTTCAACCTTAGCGGGCTTAGTCCCTGCAATTCGAGCGGCACGTTTGCGTCCTGCAGATGCTTTAAGAAGTGAGTGATTATGAATTCTTTATTAACAGCAAATGGATTGAAAAAAAGTTTCCCTGGTGGAGAAGCGTTTATCTCGGTATTGAATGGGATCGATTTTGAAATTAAAAGGGGTGAAAGTGTCAGCATTTGTGGCGCATCTGGATGTGGGAAATCAACCTTATTGAATATTCTTTCGGGTCTAGAACGAGCGGATGCGGGCAGCTTAGTTTGGGATGGGCAAGAAGTGATTGGAAAATCACTCGGCAAGTTAGCTCAATTACGTGCCAGCTTTATCGGATTTGTTTTTCAAGCGTATTACCTAGCTCCTGAATTGAATGCCTTCGAAAATGTATTGATGGGTGCGCGAATTGCTGGGCGCTTAACGAGTGATCATCGAGATCGCGCGAAATTTTTACTCGAGCGAGTTGGAATGGGTGCACGTTTGAATCATAACGCCACTAAGCTTTCGGGTGGTGAGCGTCAACGGGTCGCGGTAGCGCGTGCGCTTATTAATAATCCTCCTTTGATTTTGGCGGATGAACCTACGGGCAACCTAGATGAAGCAACTGGGGATGCCGTCATGCATCTTTTGCTCGAAATGGTAGCGGATGAAGGGAAGAGTTTAATTCTTGTCACGCACAACTCAGACTACGCCGCTCGCACCAACCGTGAGACCGTACTACATCTCGGGAAGTTTGAACCTACCTCGTAATGTTAAGCGCTAAGCGCCAGCTTCGCAACCTTTCATGCTATGCACGTAAGTGTGCGAGTGAGGATTCCATCTAAGCTCAGGGTTTAATTCTACAAATTTCTTAATAGCGCGGCGCTTAAGTAAAAATGTAGACACAAAAAATCCTGCGCCGAAATGAATCGAGCTACAGGATTAGAAAGTTTTGTTCAGCGAGTGTTTAGCTGGCGAGTGCTTCTTCAACGACGTTGATTTTGCGATGCTCTTTATCAAAGGCAACCTTGCCATCTTTGAGTGCAAAGAGAGTGTGGTCGCGTCCAATGCCAACGTTTTGGCCAGGGTGGAAGCGAGTTCCGCGTTGGCGAAGGATGATGTTGCCAGCGATTACTGCTTCACCACCAAATTTTTTAACACCAAGACGCTTTGAATTACTGTCGCGTCCGTTTTTTGAAGTTCCTTGTCCTTTTTTATGTGACATGAGTATGAGTCTCCTAGTTTAGATTAACTATCCGTTGATAGATTCAATTTTGATAACGGAAAGATGCTGACGATGACCGCGGCGCCGTTTGTAGCCTTGGCGACGTTTCTTTTTGAAAACGGTAATTTTTTTGTCCTTTTTGTTTTCAAGGATAGTGGCATTGACGCTTGCGCCATCAACTAAGGGAGTGCCAAAGCGTGTGTCGGCACCTTCGCCAAGCATGAGAATTTCCTCAATCTTGACGGTGTCACCCGCGTTCGTATTAGGGTAGACGTTAACTTTTAGGATATCGCCTTCGGTAACGGTAAACTGCCGTCCTTGTGTTTTAATTGTCGCTTTCATGGAAAACGGGAAAGCAAATCACGCTCTGGCTTTAAATCAAGCAGAATTTCTTATAATTTCATTTATAAGATGGAAGCTTGCAAAGGCGGTGCTTTGTCTCAACTCTGTCTCAATAAGCATATGGAAGGCGAAACTATAGGCAATCATAGTGAAGTTATTGAGACTTTTAAGGAGTTTCTCACTAACAAGGGTCTGCGTGTAACGAATCAGCGCATGGCAATCTTTGAGGCTGCTTATATGCATACAGACCACTTTACTGCTGAGGATCTTCTGGAGAGTGCTCGTCGAATTGATGACACTGTATCTCGAGCAACTGTTTATCGCGCCTTGCCGATTCTTACGGAAAGCGGATTGATTCGTGAAGTGGATGTAGGGCGTGATTATAAGTTTTATATGGCGAACCGTAATACCAACACCTTTAAGGCACAGGTGGTTTGCATTGAAACTGATAAAATTTTTGAAATCGATGCGCCTTTTATGGAGTGGTATGGAAAGACGGTTGCGGAAAAGTTAGGGATGGAAGTTGTTAGTCAGCGACTGCAAGTAATGGCAAAATGCAAAGGTGGACACGATTCAACGGTGTGTCGTATTTGCGATAAAGTCGTTCCCAAAACAGAAGCAGAGGAAGCGAGTGATTCATGACCATTAAGAAATACGCCTTTGAAATTAGTTTTTATGAGGGGCTACATAAGCGAATGCCGAAAGACTTAAAAGTAGTTAGTATTCTTGCTCAGTTATACACAGAGAGTGGATTGGTTAAAGAGGGTTTAAAGATGGATCGCAAAATTGTGCGATTAGATCCAGATGACCCAACCGCGCATTATAATCTCGCTTGCAGTTTGGCGTTGAAAAGTCGTCTTCGTGAAGCAGTAAAATCTTTAAAGACTGCAATTAAGCTTGGGTATACAGATTACCATTGGATGCGTAATGATCCAGATTTAGCAGAGTTGCAGGATTATGATCCGTTTAAGCATTTGATTCACGAATTGGAGATTGGTTAATCCATTGAAAGTGGGTGCAATTGCTACATCAGTAAGGACGGTTGAAGTGATCCCTTTGTCGGGCTTTGACACAGTTCTGGCGTATGCAGTACCCCCGGCAGTACAGGGATACATTAAAGTTGGATCGTTGGTTCGCATTCCACTGAGGCGTCGTAGTGAGTTAGGAGTAGTTTTATCTCTGGAGACTTCGCAAGTGATTCCGCCTGGTAAATTAAAAATGTTGTATGAAGTCGTTCAGGATTATCCCGTGCTTACTCCTGAGCTTATACAGTTGTATGATTGGGCGCAGCATTACTATGCCTGCTCACCCGAGGCCATTCTTGAAGCAATGATTCCACCTGCAATTCGACGTGGGATGCGTCCGAAGAAACGCCGCTATCTTAAGGCAGGCGCAATGCCGGACTCCGAGACGCTTGTTACGTTAGAAAAACGAGCACCGAAACAAGCCGCTCTCTTAAAATTTGTTGCCCAACAATTGAAGCCCCAAGCGCGTGCGGATATCTTGAAACGTTTAGAGATCAGTGCCTCTGCGTGCGAAGCTTTAGTTAAAAAAGGGTTTCTTTTTGAGACTGATACGGAGGAGGTAAGAGAGGCGTATGCCGATGACCTTGGAGATATGGAGACTGTTCATGCTGAGGATGTGCGCCCGACTTTGACAGATGAACAGAGTGTCGCAGTGCAATCCATTTCAGAAGCGATTGCTAAGGATTCCTTTTGTGTACGATTGCTTCATGGCGTTACAGGCTCTGGGAAAACAGAGGTGTATTTAAACGCGGTGGAGCAGGTTGTTGATTCGGGTGGTGGTGTTGTTTTTTTAGTCCCAGAAGTCGCGCTCGCGCCCCAGACTGTTGGCAGAGTTCGAGCACGTCTTGAGGCTCGTGGTGTGCGGACTGTTGTATGGCATAGTCATTTGTCAGACGGTGAGCGATATGATGCTTGGAAAGCGCTAGTAAGCGGTGAGGCGCATGTTGTGGTCGGAGCGCGCTCGGCGGTCTTTGCTCCAGTGCAAAATTTAAAACTCATGATTGTTGATGAGGAACATGAGCCCTCATACAAACAAGAGGACAACCCCCGTTATCATGGGCGAGATGTAGCAGTCTATCGGGCGCATCTTGCTGGCGCAGTTTGTATCGTGGGTTCTGCGACGCCCTCGCTTGAAACTTTATATAATGTTGAGCAGGGTAAATACGCGGTGGATCGTCTGCTTAAACGTGTGGATAAACGGCAATTACCTAAGATTCATTTGGTGGATATGCGCCGTGAAGGTTTAAGTGGCCGCGCTAAAGGGTCTCCAATTTCTTCAATGCTAGCCGAGAAGCTTTACGATCGATTCGAAAAACGTGAACAAAGTATTCTCTTTCTGAATCGTCGTGGTTTTTCTACCAGTCTTTTATGCCCTGACTGCGGGTATGTAGCTGCCTGTAAACATTGCAGTATTCCTAAAACCTATCACCGCACTGATAATTCTTTGCGATGTCATTTATGTGGTCATGAAGAAAAAGCGCCACCGACTTGCCCAGAGTGTCGTTCTTCGGCAATTCGTTATCGAGGGCAGGGCACACAACAAATTGAAACCATCGTTCAAAAGATTATACCGTCAGCTAAAATTGTCCGCATGGATGCCGATTCGATGTCAAAGAAGAATCTGTATCGTAAAATTTTGAATGACTTTCGGGCGGGTAAAATTGATATTTTAGTGGGGACGCAAATGATTGCGAAAGGGCTCGATTTCCCAAATGTTACCCTTGTGGGGCTTATCAATGCTGACATGTCGCTCCATGTTGAGGATTTTAGAGCGGCTGAACGCACCTTTCAATTAATTGTACAGGTCTCGGGTCGTTCTGGGCGTGGAGATCGCGCGGGTGAAGTTGTGATTCAAACGAGTACGCCGCATGCTCCGCCCATTCAGTTTGCTCGAAAGTCCGATTTTGATGGATTTCAAATCGAAGAGCTTGAGCAACGTCGTGAATTTAATTATCCGCCGTATCAGCATTTGATTCGTCATTTATTTCGCGGACGCAATCCCGATAAAGTTTCCTTTTACATCGAACAATGGGCGCGAGTCGTTGAAAAGAAATTTGGCGAGCGTCTAGTGGTGCGCGGTCCCGCCCCGGCTCCTATTGAGAAAATTCGAGATGAATACCGTTTTCAGCTTTGGTATTTTGCTCCAAGCGCACAGGCTGTGATCAACGAATTGTTAAATCTCCGCGATCAATTTAAGATGGATAAAACCGTCATCGATCAAATCGATGTCGATCCGATGCAGATGAGTTGAGATTTTTGACTCAGACTAAACGATTTGAGCTTCGTTTTTCGCTACTTTGGTTTCAATCGCAGGAATACTCCGTGCCTTGTTTCGTACTTTTTCAAGTAGAGTATCGGGGCTGAGTCCATGTTGTGCGCGAAGGCCTGCGATGCTACTTCCGTGTTCGACAAATTGGTCGGGCCATCCGAGGCGTTCTACGGGAGTGGAGCTTCCGGCTTCTTGTAGGGCTTCGAGGACTGCGCTTCCAAAGCCACCTTGGATGACGTGATCTTCTAAGGTGACTATCAGTTTCGAATTTTGAGCGACCTCAAAGAGTGTTTCGGTGTCAAGTGGTTTGGCAAAGCGTGCATTAACGAGTCCAACGGTTAAACCTTCTTCACGTAGAGAATCGGCCAGGACTTTTGCGTCGGCGAGCATGGTTCCATACGCCCAGATATCAATTTGCCCAGCGGCTTCAAGGCGTTGCGCTTTACCCAGAGGGAGTATTTCTGGTTCTGCTTTGATGGGTGTACCAACTCCATTGCCTCGTGGGTAGCGGATGAAGGCGGGTCCTTGAAAATTAAGCCCAGTAGCAATCATATCTGCGAGTTCATCTTCGTTTGATGGTGCCATGAGCAGGCAATTAGGAACTGAGCGGAGGTAGGCAACATCGAAGAGGCCATGGTGAGTCGCGCCGTCGTTTGGCGAAAGTCCAGCACGGTCCATACAGAAAAGAACGGGTAGGTTCTGAAGTGCTACGTCATGGATGATGGGGTCGATGGCGCGTTGAAGAAAAGTAGAGTAAATTGCGCACACTGGGTGATGTCCCGAAGTAGCCATTCCTGCGGCAAAGAGAACGGCGTGTTCTTCGGCAATTCCGACGTCGAAGGTCTGCTCAGGAAGTTCTTTTTGCAAAATATTGATGCCCGTGCCTGAGGGCATTGCTGCGGTAATTCCCACGATATTTTTATCTTTTTTAGCGAGCTTTGTTAAGGTTTCGCCCATTACATCTTGATATTTGGGCGGGGTGTTGGGTGCTTCGGCTTTGCCTTTGCCAGTTTGAATGTCGAAAGGTGAAGCTCCGTGAAAACGCTCGGGATTTTTAAGCGCAACATCGTACCCTTGTCCTTTGGTGGTATGAAGATGCAGTAAAATGGGTTGCTCAGAGGTTTTTGCAAATTTGAGGTAGTGCTCAACCTTTTCTAAATCGTGACCGTCGATGGGGCCAATGTAGCGAACTCCGTAGGTTTCAAAGAGGGAGGAAGAAACAAAGAAATCTTTAGTTTCTCGTTTCCATTTGATGCCAAAATTTATGATGGATTGCCCACCTGGAATTTTTTTGAGGAATGCCTCGATGTCATCGTTGAGACGATTATAAATCGGATTTGTGATCAGGTCATTGAAGTAACGAGCTAGGGCACCGACGTTTTTGGCAATCGACCATTCGTTATCGTTAAGAATGATGATGAGACGTTTGGTGTTTGAAGCGACGTTGTTTAAGGCTTCCATCGTGATGCCGCAGGTGAAAGCAGCGTCTCCGCAAACGGCAATCACATGTTCATCGGAGCCACGTTTATCTCTGGCAGTGGCCATGCCGAGTGCGGCAGAGAGTGCGGTGCCTGCATGCCCCGCACCATACGAGTCATGCGGGCTCTCGCTTCGATTCATAAAACCGCTGAGTCCGCCGTCTTTTCGTAGTTTATCAAAAGCTTCGCCATTTCGACCCGTCAATAATTTGTGGACATAGGCTTGGTGTGAAACATCAAAAACAAAACGATCTTCAGGGGTATCAAAGGTTTGATGAAGTGCGATGGATAACTCGACCATTCCTAAATTTGGGCCAACGTGACCACCGTTCTTTGCGGTAGTCGATATAATACGGTCACGTATCTCTACTGCCAAAAGTTTGCGTTGTTTAAGACTTAAGTTTTTGAGATCGGCTGGGCCTTCGATCTGTTCAAGGATGGACATAGGTAGTTAAGCCTCGTTTTCGTTATCGAGCGCAAGTTTTTCGAGTGAGCCTGTATCAAGGTTTAGTTTTTCGATGGTGAGTTCAGCGTCTTTTAAATCTTTGTAACAGGATTTTAGCAAATTAGAACCTTCTTCAAATTTCGAGACTAATTCAGCGAGCGGGGTATCACCGTCTTCCATTGATTCAATAAGTGCCTCGAGGCGCTCGAGTGCAGTTTCGAATGGGATGTTCTCTTTCTTTGCAGGCATAATAGAATTAAAATATAGAATATATGTTAGTTTTTGTTTTGGGTCGAGCTAAGAACGAAATTTTAACTTTTAAGGTTTAGTGCTTGGATTTGGATTGTCATTCAATTAACATTTATTTTTCACTTTTGAACTATGTCTGAGATTTGGAAGATTGCAGCTTTTTATCAATTCGCTGACCTAAATGACTCTGCCAAATGGGCGGAGCGTCTTTTGGCACTTGGTAAAGAATTAAATCTGCGGGGTACGCTTATTGTAGCTCCCGAAGGGATTAATTCCACCTGCGCTGGTTTGTCAGATTCAATTGATAAGCTAATTGAAGTGCTGAAATCAGATACGCGTTTTGCAGAAATGCCGGTTAAGTATTCGGAGGCAGATTTTTGCCCATTTCCGAAATTTAAAGTGAAGCAAAAGCCTGAAATTGTGACCTTTCGTCAAGAGGGTGCAGATCCGCAGGCAGAGGTGGGTACTTATTTAGAGCCTGATGAATGGAATGAAATGATTCAGGATTCGGAGGTGCTAACCATTGATACCCGTAATGATTATGAGGTTAAGGTTGGGCATTTTAAGGGGGCCTTAAATCCCAAAACAGATGATTTTGCTTCTTTTGCTGATTTTGTAGCAACTGAGTTAAAAGGATGTGAGGACAAAAAGATTGCGATGTATTGCACCGGGGGTATTCGTTGTGAACGCTCCACAGCATATCTTAAAAGTAAGGGTTTTAAAAAAGTTTTTCACTTAAAAGGAGGTATTTTGCGATATTTAGAGGAGATGCCTAAAGTCAACAGTCTTTGGAAAGGGGATTGTTTTGTTTTTGATTACCGTGTTGCGGTGAATCATGATCTTAAACCTGGAATGTGGAAGATTGATCCAGAAACTAGCGATCCAGTCCCCATGTCTGAAGCAGAAAAAGAAAAGATCGCGGAGCGCCGGCGGAGCGGTGCAATCTTCAAAAAACCTTACACAGTCTAAGATTATTGTATGCTTACTAGTATGTTACATTGACAGGATGCTTCTGTCTGGAAATATAAATAACTTGTCTTGATTTTTTAATTTCATTTTAAAACCTGTCACCATTATCCCCTTATGAGCTTGCGCTTTGTTGTGTACCCCTCCCAAAGATCTAAAGGTTTTACCCTTTTGGAACTGCTCGTTGTAATCACAGTAATTGGAGTTCTTTCTGCAATTACATTTGGCATAGCCAGTGGTGTGCAGGATGCCCAAAATCGTGCGAAGGCAAGAGCGGAGATTGCTGCAATTTCTCAAGCAATTGAGTCATTTAAAAGCAAATCAGGCGACTATCCTTGGACATCTGGAAGTCCCAGCGATGCGATAATTAATGGTGAAAAATTATTTACTGCGATTTCTGGCTGGATGGAATTTGATCGATCTAGCGGCGTCACAGTATTCCAAGAAAAAAACGCTGCAACTGTACCCAGCAGCGGTCCGAATGCATTCATTGATTTAAGTAAGTTAACGTATGTTGAGTCGTCTTCGTATGTGGATGCGGATAATTATGGGGAAATCAATCCGGAGGTGGACCTGTCATTTGCGCCCAGAGGCTTTATCTTTTTAGATCCTTGGGGCGAGCCGTATGTTTATTTGTATGGCCAAAGTACTTTTCGTAATTGGGAAATTTTTGGCTACCATTTGTACTCACGTGGGCCTGATCTTAATGACAGTACTGAGGACTTAGATACATCCACAGGAATTACAGGATCTAATTACCGCTACAGCGATTTAAATGCAGATAACCTTTACTCAGGTGAATAATGAAAAATAAAACTACACGTCGGGGCTTTACGCTCATTGAACTTCTTACGGTGATTGCAATTATAGGCATCCTCGCTTCCATCCTCATTCCATCAGTTAGTATGGTAAGGCGAAATGTTAATAAGGCGGCCTCTAAAGCGATTTTATCGCAGTATTTGAATGCGATTCAAACCTTCCGCAGTGAGTATAATTTTTTACCTTTTACTGATTTGATTTCAAGCGGAACCGAACGCTTCAGTTTAGCGGTGAGCAATAATAGTGAAATTTTCATTGAGACTCTCACTGCACGGGATGCGATTACTAACAATACTTTAAATGACGCAGTCGGGGGCAATCGTCGTCGCATTCGCTTTTATGAATTCTCTGAATCTGAATTTTTACTCGATTCAAATGGCACAATTCGACGTGATAAATTAGTAGACCGTTTTAATAATCAAAAAATTATTATTGCCATAGATGTGGATGGTGACGGTGAAATTGAAGTGCCGGATCCAGAAAATCCCAACAGAAATATTGAGCTTCGTTCTAGTATGACAGCTTATGTTGAAGCGGATAATTCAACTAATTCTCCTGATTATTATCTCTACGAATAATTGATAACTCCAAGATGAAGTTTAGCCCCTTTTCCAAAAATAGTATTGCTCGCAACGGATTCACCTTAGTTGAGTTGCTTGTAGTCATATCTATTATACTGATAACTTCAGCGATTCTTTTTACAGCTGGGGGTGGTGGTAAGGGCACGGCTTTGAATTCTTCGCAACGGATTCTTTCGGGTCTTGTGCAAGGCGCGCGTGGGCAGGCGATTCTTAAAAGCACCAAAGCGCGTTTGATTATTCACAATGATTTGGATGCAGACCCTGACAAATACCGTCGTTATTTTGGAATTGTTTATTGGGGTGATGAACTAGATGCCAATGGTAATGTTATTAACAGTGGTTGGATTGCAGCAAATCAAGGTACAGCTTTACCGGAAGGCATTTACTTTGCTCCTAGATTGAGTCGCAATTATGATGACTCAGGATCAAGAATGAACTTAGATTATCCCCGTACTAAAATTGGTTTTAATACCAATGCTGATAATGGCGGGGGTTCTGATAACTACTTTTACTACGAATTTGAGAGTAACGGAACGGTTTTGACTCAATTTCAAAATAATTGGATTGCTCTGAGGGCAGGCGTACTTCGCCCAAGTGGAGGGAATTTTGAGTTAGATTTTTCAGATCCCGATGATGAATTTATCCGCACAGCGCTTATTTTGCGCAGAACGGGTACCACGACCCCAGTTAATGATCCCGAAGCGATAACTGAAAATTAAACTATGAAATTTTTATATTTAGAAACTTCGCGAAGAAAAAATGGCTTCAGTCTAATTGAAGTAGTACTAGCTATTGGCATTTTTATGGTGACGGTACTGGCATTAGTTGGACTCATTGGACCTACGCTTAAATCAGTTGATGAGGTTGAGCAGACTGACGCTATCGCATCAGTAGTGAATTCGCTTAACACGTTTCTTCAGCATAGTCCGGATGTAGCACCTACGAGTTCCAAATTTGATGCGATCTACAACGCGGTTGTAAATGATGGGCAAGCAACAGTTTTTGTTTTTCAGTCTTTCATAGGTGACACCACCGATACGCAATTAAAGATAGGTTTTTACGATGAACCCTCAGTGTATGTAGCCGCCAAGGTCGAAAGAGATGATTTTGTTCAGAACAATATTCCCATCATTTCGGGACCGATCTTTCGAGTCGTATTATCTGCATCTTCAGTTACTCCTGAGTTGCATCGCACTTCTCAAAGAGATCCAAATACGGGCATATACTTATTAACAAAAGCTTCTCCTGATTTATATCCAGAAGGCTATTTAGCTATGGAAGCACGGATTTATGCGGAAGAATATACTACGAGTATGAATTTTGATTTTGATGCCTATGCGACCACTAGCTTAATAGATCAGGCAATTATTGAGCCTATATTCACTTATAACGTAGCAATCGTCCGATAATGCAGTCTATGAACTTTAAAAGAAACCGCACAACTCGTCCTCGCCGCAAAGCCTTCACCTTGATTGAGGTGATGGTTGCTACGACCGTAATGGTTATTCTTGTTGGCTTAGTTATTCAAATTACTAACGAGGTTTTAAAAGTATGGAATCGATCCTCAGGCAAACTTTCTGCCACTGCGGAGGCTCGTGTTGCGCTTGAATTATTAACTGCGGATTTGGAAACGGCGATTTTTAGAGACAACGGCATGCAATGGCTTCGTGTGGAAAGTCCTGTAGATGTGGGCGATGATTACGCAAATCAAACGGTCGCATTAAAGCTTTTTGCGCCAGCACTCGATCGGCCTAAAGCAGATGCGTCAGGGAATTCAATCCCAGGCGATGTCTGCGGAATTGCTTATCGCCTTGCTTACAAAGAAGCCTACACGTCACCAGCAGGAGAAGGACCTAAGATTTACGCCTTGTATCGTCGTCTAGTTGATGCGCGCCTAACTTTTAATGAACTTCTGGGATCAGGAAATCAGGAAAGCCTTGATAAGACTATGCCTAAGTGGTCAGCAAATTCATTTGGAAACTATGCAGATGGTCAGATAACTGCCATCGAAGACGAAAGCAACTACCTTGCTACAAACATCGTTAATTTTAAAATAATAATTTACTATTTAGACGATAGCGTTTTGCCTCCTACAGCGAAGCCTTACAATGCGGATCCCAATACTTTAAAGCTTAAGGAGATCGATTATGTTTACGGTGGTAATCAATACACGGGGATAGATCTAGAACCGCCTAGCCAAGTGCAACCTTTGTATGCCGATATTGTACTAACAATGATTACGGATCAAGGACTGGAGATGCTTCAAAATGTAACTGAAGGTCGTTTGGGAACTGGCTATGTTGATGAGAGCACTTTGACTGCTGAAGAACAAATTGTTCGGGAACACAGTGAAACTTTTACCCGGCGAGTTAGTTTCGCGGGGCGAGCTTTCTAAACAGTTGGCTCGATTGAATTAAGGCGCATTTGCAGCAGGACCGCGCGCGCGCTGCATCGCTTTAGCGGCATCCTCAGTACGGTTAACTTGTTGATAGGCCAATGAGAGGTTATACCAGGCTCGATAGAAATCAGGAGCACTTGCAACTGCTTCTTCTAAATAACCAATAGTTAAATCCATCTTACCGGTTTCAGCCGCTAAAAGTCCAAGCGAGTAGGGGAACTGTGGGTTTTCTGGATCTTTCTTCCATCCCGTTTTTAAATATTTTTCAGCAGTTATTAGATCGCCCGCCGTGCTCAGTATGATTGCAGCTTGTTGATAGACTGCACCATTTGCTTGGTCCATATTAATAGCACGTGAGAGGTACAGTTTTGCACGCCCTAAATCTTTTTTTCCTGCCGCTTCATACGCTTGAATCATCAAGCTTTGAGGGCGGTCTGCGTTAAATTCTAAGTAGGCTTGCCACTGTGCTTTGGCGTCACCTTCAGGGATTGGTTTCTGGGTGTTGTTAAATGTGCGTGCTGCGCTTATGCGTACAGAACGAAGTGAGTCGCCTAATGCTTCAGTGAGTCGAATTTGTTCGTTCGGTAGAGAACCCAGTGCAGAGATAGCACGTTCACGAACCAAGGGGCTTTCGTGCTTGAGTAGTTGCCTGAGCCGAGCGCTCACACGGGCTTCCGGCAGGTAGTTAGTAAGTAAGCCAGTATAAGTTGCGACCCAGGCAGGCACGTCTTCAGTATCGAGTAATTCGAACAGTTCCTCGAGCGCTTCGCGGTTGTACTGGTGCGCGCCTTCAATTGCCCGCGCGCGTTTGCGTTGTCTGTGATTGGTGAGTTTTTCACCATACCATTCGTTCGATTTTTCTATTGCCCACTCGACGCTTTCTTCCGCATGACAGCTATTACACGCATTTGGAATTCCTAGCTCCTTAGTTAGTAGTGGATCAGGGTGTAAGAATCCGTGGTCAGCCCGCGGATCAACTTGCATGTAAGTGCGCTTTGGCATGTGGCATTCGACGCATTGATTTCCAGTAGAATTGGCAGGGTGGAAACTGTGTTCGGTCGGAATTATAATCGGTGCTTCATCCAACCCTGTTTCATGGCAACGCATGCAAAGGAGATTATTTTCAGTGGGTAAAATAAGCGCATTGCTGTGAGGATTGTGGCAATCTAAGCAAGTGACGCCCGCGTGTCCCATGCGACTCATGCTAAACGAACCGTGCACAAATACTTCATCGCGAATTTGTCCGTCAGAAAAATACAGCCCAGGTTGGTCTGGTAAGCTAACCGCAAAGTGGTCTTCGTATGTATCGCCAATTTCAAACGCGTCGGTGGTCAGTTGGTCGCGCCTCGAGTGACAGGTTGCGCAATTGTCCATAATTTGTCCAGAGTCCAGAGGCTTGGGTTTTATGATAGACTCGGTTCCGCTTCGTGCGCTTTGGAGGTGTTCTTCGAGTCCGCTATGACATTCCGCGCAGGCGATTCCTTGTTGCGTCCAAGTGCTGTGGTAACTGTTGGAGGTGAAATCAAAATTCTTTTTGTATTCGGTTGTGTGACAATATGCGCAGTTTGCATTCCAATTCATGCCTTGCCCAGTCCAATGGCCCCATTCGCCGGGGAGTCGATCTTCGCCCTCAAAGACATCCACCCATCGATCCTGCGCTACATCATAGGTTGCGCTGATTGTTTGAAGACGGCCGCCAGGTAAGGGAGCTAGGTACTGCCGTAAAGGCGTATATCCAATGACGCCAGTCAATTTATAAACGGTAGTAATTTCTTGAGTTTCGTTTAGCACGCGAAGCTCAAATTCGTCATCGTTTCTAGCCAACTCGTAAGTAACTCCGGATTCTTCAATGCGTCGGGTAGGGGTGAAGGCACGAGAATCTTTTTCTACCGAAATGGGTCGGTTGGCTTTTGCATGGTGACTCTCTTGCCACTCCTCAACTATTCCGGGATGGCATTCCGCACATGTTTGAGGCCCTTGTGCGAGTAATCGCGCAGGATCGTGCGAAAAAGGAAATGCATCTTTCTCAAGGTTTTGAGTGCTCGCGCTTGAATCTTTATTTTCTGCAGGTTTTGAGCAATTTAAACAGAGTACAATCGGAAGTAAAATAAGTAGAAGACTTATTCTAAATGATTTCCGATTGATGGGGGTATGCATTTTATATTAGTGAGTCGTTTTATATACGTGCGTCAACTTCTGAGAGTAAGACCTTTTTATGATCGTTAAATCTTCTTTTAGGTAATTGCCACAAAAGAGCCCACTCAACGCGAGTAGGCTCAAATGCATAAAGAATTGGAAATTATTTTAAAATAATAATTTCTACGCGCCGGTCTTGTGAGGACTGTGCTTTTGAAAGGCCGCTGGTTGCTTCTAGGCTTCCTTTAGAAAGTGTTTCAATGCGATTACTGGGAATTCCTAAGGTTGATAAGTAATCGCGAGCGCTATTGGCACGTTCTTCGCCTAGCGCGGTGTTATATTCGACGGTACCATACCAATCGCAATGTCCTTCAAGGAGAACTCCTGCTGAACGGTTTTCACTTAGGTAATTAGCTGCTTTCTGGAGCTTAGCGCGTTCTGTCATTGCAACAGACGCAGAGTCAAAGTTGTAATAAACAGGATCAAATAAACCGACTAGGGTGGGGCGTCCATTGTAGTTTCCATCTTGGTAGCCACTGTCGTTAGGGTCGCGCATCTCTAGGTCATTGACCCAGTTTTCATCCTCTCCAGGATTTGTCATTATTCCATCAGAACCGTAAGAACCGCTGCCGCTTATAGGCGTGGGTGGTTGAATGCTTGAACAAGCTGAAAAAAGAATTGCAGTTATTAAAAGAAGGACCGTGTTGCGAAATACAATTACCATAATAATATAAAATTGATTGTAGTTAGAAGTGGCGCAAACCTTTTCCTATCTTACTTGAAGATTATTTATAGCAAGCAAAAGTACAAAAATGAACCCCCAAGCTCAAATTTACTTAGTGGATAATGGGTCGCTTGCACCCACAGCAACTTTTGATTTGCGAAGCCTTGCAACAGGTTTGAGTCAGCTTTCGGGTTATTTTGTTGAGCCCGTCAGCTTATTACATTCACACAAGATTTCTGACGACGCGCTTGGTGGCGTGCCCGCAACAATAGTCAAGAGGCGGATGCGTGAGGCGCTTGCTGAAGGGAAGCGGTCTTTTATTCTATTACCTCTCTTTTTAGGTCCCAGTCGGGCACTCAGTGATTACTTACCTGAAGTTATTGAAGACTTAAAAAAAGAATCTGGGGAATTTAAGGCGATCATTGCGGATCCGCTTGCTGGTAGTTCTGTCAAGAATCCTGACAATCGGTTGGCAGAGATTTTGGCACAACAAGTGGCAGGCATAGATTCTTCCTCCACTATGCAGGTTGCGTTGGTGGACCATGGCACCCCCGCTCCTGAAGTGAACCAACTGCGTAATGCGGTGGCAGTTCAATTATCGGAAAGATTAGGCCGTCCCGTGGTTGCAGCATCAATGGAGCGAAGGGACGGAGATGCATATGCTTTCAATGAGCCGCTCCTAGAAAATTTAGGTGGGGTGATGAATTTGCACGGACGAAGCCTTTTAATCGCAATGTTTTTTCTGCTTCCTGGGCGGCATGCTGGACCTGATGGGGATGTTGCAGAAATTGCTGCAGAGTTAATTCAAAGCCAAGGCTTAAACTCAATAGCACGCACTGAATTGATGGGTACCCACCCACTAATTTTGGAAATACTAAACGACCGTCTACTCGCTACTTTAAAAAAGTAGTCGGCTGAATAACTAACGGTTAAGAATAATCAGACCATTATTGATAGCATAACGAGTAAGACTCGCGATGTCATGAAGGTCTAGTTTTCGCATTAAGTTTGTGCGGTGATTCTCGGCAGTCTTTACACTGATATCGAGTTTTTCAGCAATCTTCTTAGTGCTATGACTTTCAGCAATCAATTGAAGGATTTGACGCTCACGTCGAGTGAGAACATTGATGCCAGATTCTTTTGTTTTTGGATCAGACATTGCTTCTCGAAGCATTTGTGCGATTTCTGGTCCAAAATAGCTACCACCACCAGAGACAATCTCGATGCCCTTGCGGAGTTCGTTGAGTGCCGCAGATTTTTCAACAAATCCATGTGCGCCGATTTGAAGAAGTTCACGTACCAGTCCAGGTGTTTGGTAACCAGAGAAAACAAGCACACGAGTATTTGGAAGTTCTTTGGAGAATCGACGTAGGACATCCGTGCCGTTCATGTTTGGAAGCATGATGTCGAGGATTACAAAGTCGGGTTTGAGCTCAAGGCAACGATCACAACCTTCTTTTCCATCACCACATTCGATAACAATCTTGAAGTCTTGGTCGCTTAAAATTGTTTGAGTAATGAGTTCACGAATTGCAGTTTGGTCTTCAATAATAGCTACGGTCTTCATAATAATTGCTGGTTATATAGTTAATTTGGCGGAGAGAGAGGGATTCGAACCCCCGGAACCTTTCGGCTCAATTGTTTTCAAGACAACCGCATTCGGCCACTCTGCCATCTCTCCGGTTTTAAAAAATAAAGTATATTTAAGGATTTAGAATATAGTTGTTTAATAAGGTTTTTAAAAAAGGCTCCTCAACTGAGGTGAATCTTTTTCTATCATAGATAATACCGTATAGAAGGCGGCTAAAATAGCTGTCTGTCAAGACTTCGATATTGGATTGCCTCCAATAAATGAGATTCTTCGATGTTTTTACAATTTTCTAAATCGGCAATCGTTCGTGCCACTTTAAGAATTCGGTCATAAGCGCGAGCGGAAAGGGAAAATTCTTGCATGGCACGGTCTAACTGACGCCCAAGTGATTCGTCGAGCTGGCAGTATTTTTGAATTTCTGCAGACTCCATCTGGCTGTTTAGTTTATTTTTTTTCTTTTGATGAAAACGTTCATATTGTCGTTTTCTTGCCTCTGTGCATCGGGTACGGATTTGTAGCGAAGCTTCTCCGTTTTTAGTAGATCTCAAAGCTTCAATTTTTAAAGTGGGAGCCTCGATGTGAATATCAATCCGATCTAATAGAGGACCACTAATTCGAGAGCGATACCGTTGTATTTGAGGTAATGAGCAACGGCATTTATTTGTAGGATCTCCAGCATATCCACAGGGGCAGGGGTTCATCGCGCAAACGAGCATGAAGTTTGATGGTAGAGTTATTTTAGCAGCACTACGTGAAATTGTCACTGCGCCATCCTCTAAAGGTTGTCTTAAAACTTCTAAAGTATTACGCCGAAATTCTGGTAGCTCGTCTAAAAAGAGTACCCCGTTGTGAGCTAGAGAAATTTCACCGGGCTTTGGAATACTGCCGCCTCCTAATAATCCTACGTCGCTGATGGTGTGATGCGGCGAGCGAAAAGGGCGCTCAAAGCGGTTGAGTCCAACGGATTTTGTGTAATCTGAGGCAGATTGAATATTAAGAATTTCAAGAAATTCGTCCAATTCAGGTCGAGGCATGATGGTGGGTATTCGTTTGGCAATCATCGATTTTCCTGAACCAGGGCTTCCGATCATTATAATATTATGACCGCCACTGACTGCGATTTCAATTGCCCGTCGTACGGACTGTTGCCCTTTCACGTCTGAGAAATCAATAGAAGAGCTTTCTACAGGATCTTGTTTGAAAAATTCCTCATTTATCTTCATTGAAGGGATTTGGATTTCTCTATTCAAAAATCGGACTGCCTGATCAAGGCATTCGATTGGAATAACTTCTATCCCCTCAATCAAGGATGCTTCACTCGAAGAAGCTTTAGGCAGAAGAATACCCTTTTTACCTAACTTTTTTGCTAGGGTTGCCATCGCCAATCCTCCTTTCACGGGACGAGTTTTTCCTGATAAACTTAATTCGCCTGCGATTAAATAAGAGTCTAAAGAATCGGCCGCGCATTGTTTCATGGCGGCAAGGATGGCCAAAGCGATCGGTAAGTCGTAAGCTGGGCCTTGCTTGGGAAGGTCGCCCGGTGCGAGGTTTATAGTGGTGCGAGTTTCAGTGCGCCGATATCCGCTATTAGAAATTGCAGAAAATACTCGATCTTGAGACTCTTTGACCGCGGTGTCTGGCAAACCAACTAGAATAAATTTAAGCTCGCCCACTTCGCCTGTATTTACTTCAACTAATACCGGATGTGCTTCAATGCCCATGAGGGCTGCAGATAGAGTGGTTGCCAACATATAAGCACATTAGCCTAAAATGTAAAATTTAGTCCACCATTAATTTATCACATCTAAATCTATAATGACTGCGCCCAGTGATACCAAAGGAATTTGTCTCGGTTTAACGGGTGGGATAGGTTGTGGAAAGACTACGGTAGGGGCTCTTTTGGAAGCTCAAGGATGGTCGTTTGTTGAAACGGATTCTTTGGTACGTAAACTTTTAAGCTCTAACAGTGATGTAATTAAAGCTCTTAAAGCTCGATGGGGTGGTGAAATTTTAGACGATACTGGAAGTATTGATCGGTCGGCTGTTGCGGGACGGGTTTTTTCTGATGCGAAGGAGTTGAGTTGGCTTGAATCTTTACTGCATCCGCTGGTGCGTGCGCAATGGCTCAAACTACAAAGCGATTCTCCTGATTCAAACTGGGTGATCGAAGTGCCGTTACTTTATGAAAAAAGTCTTGAAAAACACTTCGATTTAATAGTTTGTATTTATAGTTCAACGGACTTGATTGCCAATCGAATGGCTGAAAGAGGTTTTTCGAGTGAGGCAGTTGAAAGTCGCTCTCGGCAACAATTAAATCTTTTAGATAAAGTACGCCGCTCTCACTATGTCATCGATAACACGGGCAGCTTAGAATTTCTCAAACTTCAATTAGATAATTTGTCTACTAAATTGAAGCTTTAACACCCCCTAAAATTTTCCCAATCGCTATTACTTTAGTTTATGAGTACCGAAGATACATCCATACCTGAATCAAATTCAATGGGCCCAGCCCAAGGAGATGATTCTAAACCCGCTAGTAAGGCTCGCAAAACGGTTCGTCGTGGAACTCGTAAAAAAGCACAACCCGCGGAAGACAATTTTGATGATGAGGTTACAGGTGCTGCATTTGAGGCAATGCAATCTGCAGAATCGGATTCAGCTTCCGAGGCATCCCAAGCCGACGCAAATTCCAGCAACGAAAAGGAGTCTAGACCGAATCACGGCCACGGAGGGAATCCGCGCCGACAAGGTAAGAAACCTCACGGGAACCCAAATCAAAATCGCCACCCTAAGAACAGAAAACCAAAGGGGCGGTCTCGTAATCGTTGGCAAAAGAAGAAGGTGAACCGTGAAGCAGGAACCCCTTTAGAGATTGGTGAGTTACCTGATTTTGAAAGCTTTGAAAATTTTGAGACCCTGCAGGCTTTTGTCGATGCAATGGGAGCAGACTCGGGAGATGCGGTTGATTTTGTACGTTTGTATACAATGGAATTAGCAGATTTGAGGTCGGAGGCAGAATCTCTGGCGGTGCAAGTTCCGAATGCGCCGAATCGAGAGCAATTGATAAACGCAATTGTTGCAGATGCTTTTGAAAAAAAGCAGGTGATTGAAACTGAAGGCGTTTTAGATTTATTTGAAGATGATACAGGTGGATTGCTTGTTTATGAGCGAGACAGTTATCGGGTCGTTTCTCAAAGCGCTTACATTCCGCAAATCCTAATTAATCATTATGGATTACAGGCAGGGCATATTATTAAGGCTCGTTTACACCCTGCTCGTGAAAATGAGACCTGCCCATTTGTTG
>CBFHPQ010000015.1:0-38524 GCA_965657865.1 Coraliomargaritaceae bacterium
CTTTTCTTCCATCCAAAGTAGACTGGTAACAATGCGGGGATAATAAAGACTTCCAATTGGTTTACCTGAAGCAAATTGATCGGAACATGCATAGAATTTCGATCCGTCAATCTCCCACATAACGTGGGCATCATCTGCCGATGCTTGGTTCTCATATTCAATGCCCAGAATCTCCCGAATAACGAATTGATTCAGGCAGATTTTACTCATCCAAGAATTGTCCGCACTACTTGAAAGCTTCCAACCTCCATCCGCATACAGACAAATCCCCGGCCTCAAAACATATTCAGTATGCTTTTTAAGCATCTTAATGTACGCCCCAAATTCTCCCGTCTCATTTAGAGCCTCCTTTAGACCCATCTTCCATGGATAGATCAACGCTTCCACTGCAGGAATGATTGCACTCGTATTCCCGTCTTCAAGCACTGCAGGAATGAAACCCAAGGATTCATCAAATGAATTTGTTAAACTATCTGCAGCTCGAACGGCACCCGCATGCGCCTCTGCAGCACCCTCAGTGTCGCCCAATTGCTTAAGCATACCCTCGAGCGCTAAATAAGACGCCCAACATTTGCCTGCTAAATAAACATTTCGACGAGCCTGACCTAAAGAATGGTCCAAAGAGTCGTAAGTCGTAATCTCACCACCGCCATTCGTGCGTGAGCTATCGAATCCCATTAAGCCATCTCGCTCTGCAGGATTTGGATTATCACGATTTAAAAGACTCTCTAAACAACGCCTTAGAAGTTCAGCATGACGATGTAAAAATGCTTCATCTTGAGTTGATTCTATATACAATCCAGCACACAAAACCCAATTCGTTAATTGCTCGCATGTCATGTAGGAAAAACATTTGCGGTCGATTCCGCCACATTCATAACACGAATAGCCCTCTGGACTGAAGTGATTCCCCACTCCCATATCGTGTGCAAAGGAGACTCCCCCTGCGTGCAAAGTCTTTGGATCTTCAGGTGAAAAAACTTCGTCCTCGTAAGCGTAGCGATTAACGAATTGCTCAAGCACATTTTTAACGGTCCACGGGTTGTACTTTAACTCGAAGAAGATCATATCCACGGTAAGATCTAGCGTATTGATCATTAAATATTCACCCTCGTTAATCAACCAAACTGCTTCGCCATCGGGATTCATCAACCACTCGCTTGACCCGTAATAACTGCGAGTCGAGTGCGCTATAATAAATTGTTGTGATTCACTCAGTCCGCTCGCCTCCAGTTCTTTGTCGCGAGCATCCGCAATTTCCTTGTACGCATCCCATTGATCCAGCGCATACGAGAAGACATCGTAAATATTGCTGAAATGCTTCGTATACCAATAAACACTTTCAAAGTTAAAAGTCACTTGCCCCGCAAGGTAGTAACCTAACGCGATTCTAGCAGTCTTGCTCTGGCCTGGCTCCACCTTAAATGAAAGACCCGCAATCGGAGCTAACAAAAAGTTAGGGGTGGTATGTTTGCGCTCTAATGCCTGATCAATTCCAAAATCGATGAATTCTTCAACAAATGAATCCGAACTGGCAAAACCCATACGTTCACGGGTCACCGCTCCTTTTAAATCTGATTGAGCACTCAATGGTGACCAAGGAGTCGTGCCATGGTTTGCGAAAAAGCCTTCCCATACTTCATCACTATCATTCGTAATTGTTAGTTCAACAAATGTTGCAGGGCAGGAGGCAAATTTTAACGCCGCATCATCCGCATCTTGTGGGTCAGAAATAGAGAAAAATGGAGTAATAATTTTAAACGCAACTCCTGGCGCATGAAATGTGTCATTAGCCCATTTGTAAGTACGATTGATATCAGGTGCACCAAAAACGACATCGGCATCGGCATCAGATGCTTCTGTCTGACTGAACCGCTCGGCTTCGTTACTTTTACCTTCAAAAAAAGGTAAAGAATAGAGTTTCCCAGATGCGGTTCGGTAGCCTACGTAGATTTCGCTATCGGCAGGGCCACCTTTTTCCAGAGCCATTCCTCCTTTGGCTCCAAACATTCCAACTGTAAAGGACGCATGAGCACCCATAGGTGAGTGCTGCGCATGGAAAGAATTATCAGGTAATATAAAAGACATAATAGGTATATTAATTTAGAATAGTTTTCGTATAGTAACAACACCCACTAATGAAGAACGAATTGACCTAAATGAAACTTGATAAAATTTGACAAGATTTTGAAAAAAATTGTAAAAACTTACCCTAAGCAATCCTAAAGGATCAATTATCTATAAGTTTTAGGCATACAAACTGCTCTTAATACCTGTCATGAAAAATCTACTCATTATTACTCTTTTCTTTGCATCTATTACGCTCTGTCATGGACATACCCACTCGCCTATCGCAGGTGCTTTAGATCATTTAGTACTCCATCTTAATGAGTTGCCGCTCTTCAAGCTTGCGAGCGCTGGTGCTATCATAATGGCAATCAGTGCACTCGCGATGCGGGTAAAAAGGAATTCTTAATTTTAGAGCACCTTTTCAGTACAGATACCACAAATCTTTAAGCCTCAATCGGACATTCTTTACTCGCCTTTATAGGGTTTAGAGAAAAGGCTTAAATTATGAGTCCTGCTATTATTGCTACAACCGCCTTTGCTGCCTTTTTGTATGCAAGTGGTTCCCTTCAAATTAAGAAAGGACTCAACGCCGGTTCTAGTAATCGTAGAACCATTGCAACCACTAATGTCATTATGGCGCTTTGGTCGCTGCCGCTATTTTGGGTCTCAAGAGGTGACTTTGAACTCCAGTCATGGTTAATCGCAATCCTTGCAGGCGTCGCCCTCTTTTTGGGGCGAATTCTTTCCGTTAAGTCATTGGAAGTCGGCGACCTTTCCATCGTTGGTCCGCTACTAGGAATGAAAACTTTGCTGGTGGCAGTGTTTTCTTTTATCACTGGCCAAGCTGAGCTAACTCTGTGGCTATGGGTAGCGGCCATAGCGGCGAGCCTAGGAGTCGCCCTCATTCAACGAGGCCCCTCAAACTATACCGCCAACCGACGAAAAGCAGCCCTCTACGCTTTTGGAGCCAGTATCCTATTCGCTACTTGCGATATTCTCATAGTAGAGGCGCGTACATTGCTTGGCATTGGATGGCTTTCACCCACCTTATTTATAACGCTCGCTCTACTTGTCCCCTGTCTCGGAAAATTAGAACCGCCTCCAGCCGAAGCTAAAAAACCTATGTATTTAGGTTCCATAATTATGGGCTTTCAAACCTCCTTGGTTGTTTTTCTAATCGGCTTAACTGGTCAAGCAGTCCTAATAAATATCATTTATTCTTCCCGAGCAATCTGGACAGTCGTCATTGACCGACTTTACGGGCGTGGTTCAGATGTGGCTGCTTTTTTTAGGTGGCGCTTAATGGGTGCCGCACTTTTGGTGCTCTCAATCGTAATTGTAATATTTACTCGTTAGTAAAAATTGCTCGATTCAATTTACCAGAAACAAATCCCTCTTCATCAAATTCAACCTGCGAAAAGCCCAGAGCAATTAATTGCTTCGAGATTAACTCCTTAACCTTTCGCAATTTAGAAACCATCTCAACTGGAACCTCAATTCGAGCAGTTTCGCCGTGATGTCGGACACGGTTTACTTCAAACCCTAGCCCACTTAAACAAGCTTCCGCAGACTCAATCTGCCTTAACTTTTCTCCCGTAATAAGTTCTCCGTAAGGAACCCGCGAAGACAGACACGGACTCGCCGGCTTATCCCAGCACGGCAATTTCATAGCCTCAGCCATTTCACGAACCGCCTGTTTGTTCAATTGACAATCCGCTAACGGTGATCGCACCGAAAATTTTTCAGCCGCTTCCAAGCCAGGACGATAATCCCCGAGGTCATCAACATTAGTTCCGTTTAAGATCCACCAATCAGGAAACTCTTTAATTAACTCTCCCATCGTATCGTAAAGCGTATGTTTGCAGAAGTAACAACGATTTGAAGGATTATTGAAATAATTAGGATTGTCCATCTCAGCTGTCTGTATGACTCGTAAAGGAAGCTTGAATGAACTCGCAAATTCTTTCGCACCTTCAAGATCCGAAAGCTTCAAGCTCGGAGATGCAGATATCACCGCGAGGACCCGCTTCCTACCGAGAAAGTGTTGCGCTAAAAAGGCAACCAATGAACTATCAACTCCACCAGAAAAAGCGACCAATGCCCCAGGGCATTCATCAAACCATTTTTCTAATCGCATTATTGTTTCCATTATTATAACTACTCGTTAATCCATCCTTTTAATTCTGTCAACTTGCCCTCTCCCCACAAATACCTAAATCAAGAGTATGCCATCCTTAGTCTATAATTGTCCATCGGGGATCAGTGGCGATATGAATCTTGCCGCAATGGTTGCGCTTGGAGTGGATATCCAAGCGCTTGAAACTGAATTAAAAAAACTACCCTATTCAGGATGGTCTTTACGTTTTGAAAAGGCAGTACGCAATGGTATCGAGGGCTTGCTCTGCAAGGTTGAATTAAAACACTCCCATCCTGAAGATGAGCACCATTCCCATCAGCAACACCATGAGCATACCCATGCGCATAAACATTCCCACGCTACACATTCGAACCGCACCTACAGCGAAATTAAAGCAACCATTCAAGGCAGCACTCTAAAAACTAAAGTTAAAGACGACGCCATTGCATGCTTTCTAGCGTTAGCTGAAGCAGAAGCTGCAGTTCACGGAATCCCAATAGAGTCGGTTCATTTTCACGAAGTCGGTGCCATTGACTCAATCATAGACATTGTGGGAGCAGCCATTTGTTGGGACCTTTTAAAAATTGATCGCATCTTTTGCACACATTTAGAAGTCGGTGGCGGAACCGTTCAATGCGCTCACGGTACAATGCCTGTTCCTGCCCCTGCAACAGCTCGGCTCCTTAAAGGAATCCCCTACAGCTTTGGCGCGACCAATAAAGAAACAACAACTCCAACCGGAGCCACTCTCCTTGTCGGTAAGAAATGCGCGTTTCATCCGAAACAATCAGGCACCTTAATTGAATCTGCAATCGCCATCGGAGAACGCGAAGATCCTAACTTAGCCAATGCCCTCTTCGTTTCTCTTGTTGAAGAAGCAGTCCTAGAAAGTGACTCTGTCCTCGAACTCGTGACAAATATTGATGACATGAGTGCAGAGGCTATAAGCTACCTCTGCGAACAATTACTAGAGGCGGGCGCACTGGATGTGTGGCAACGATCCGCAACCTTTAAAAAAGGGCGCTTAGGTTCGACTGTCCATGCTCTCTGTCCCCTGCCTATTAAATCACAAGTTGAAAATGCGTTCTTTAAACACAGCCGTACTTTGGGACTCCGTTTCCGTGAATGGGAACGCTCTAAACTGAAGCGAGTTATTCAAACACTTCAAACTCCTCACGGAACAGTTCGAGTCAAGACTGCCCATCTCCCCGATGACTCGGTACGCTATAAATTTGAATACGATGACTGTGCTCGCATTGCAAAAAAAGAAAACCAATCCATCGAATGGGTTGAAAATGAACTTGAGAAACAAATGGAACCAGATTCTTAAACCTCATGGATATTCAGAAAATTTTAGAAAACTTTAAAAACGGAACCCTATCGATTGATGAAGCGGTCAACTCGCTTCAAGGATTTGAAGATTTAGGCCATAGCCGCGTTGACCTCAATCGCGCAGAACGCAACGGCGCACCTGAAGTCATTTTTGGCGAAAATAAAACCGTAGAACAAATCCAAACAATCATGCGCTCAATGCAAAAACACGGGCAAAACATTCTCGTCACACGCCTGAATGCAGTCAGCGCATCCGAACTTCTTAAAGAATTCCCCGAAGCAAAACATCACGAACTCGCAAATCTGCTTACCCTCAAAACAAACGATCCAGAACCCATAGCGCATAAAATAGCGGTCATCTGCGCAGGCACTTCCGACCTTTCTGTGGCTGAAGAAGCAAAGATTACAGCCGAGTTTTACGGCAACCCCGTAGAGACCATTTATGACGCAGGCGTTGCTGGCCTTCATCGACTCCTTTCAAGCCTTGATACCATCCGCGAGTGCAGAGTGGTCATTGTCGTTGCCGGTATGGAAGGCGCGTTACCAAGCGTGGTCGGTGGACTCGTGGACGCACCTGTAATCGCAGTGCCCACGAGCGTCGGTTACGGAGCCAGCTTTGAAGGACTCTCTGCCCTCCTCGGAATGCTCAATAGCTGCGCAAGCGGACTCAGCGTTGTTAATATCGACAATGGATTCGGAGCCGGCTTTTTCGCCAACCGAATCAATCGTCTATAAGTTGAAAGCGACGGCAATCTACACGTTTTGTTGATCGCTATTACCGCAACAATCCGACTCGTAGAATGAACTTCCGTGCTGCAAGGCTGCGAAATCGGGAGAATCTGGACGATCATTGACCGCAAATTGTCCGCGCTCGCTCGGCTTGAAGGGTTGAGCTCCACACCCAGCCACGGCCTGGTCAACATATTCTAATTTATCAACGCCCACCAAGTGAGTACAAACCTCAGGATAACTCAGTGAATATTGAAGCACTTCTTGGACATTCGTGCGCTCATGCAAATGAGTACGTCTGCTACCGCCAAATCCTTTCATGCCCAAAACCGCAATTTTGTTTTTCGCGCAAAGAGGCATAACCGCTTCTTCAAACGAACGCGATTTGAGCGCGCCTAAAACTGAGACGGGCATGAGTGTCGCATCCCATTCAAATCCACCTTCGATTAAATCTTGGTGCACTTTTGCTTCGGTATGACCCGTGAATCCAGAATAACGAATCTTGCCTTGTTGCTTCGCTAATTCAATAGCTTCGATTGCACCCTCCGTGCGGTACGCATCTTCAGCATCATCCCCGCTGACATTGTGCATCATCCATAAATCAACATGATCGGTCTGCAAACGACGCAGGGAATCCTCCAGCATTCGCATCGCGCCCGCAACATCTGGCGAGTAGCTCTTACTATGATAATTACAAAATTTCGTCATGATGAAGGCCTTCTCGCGACGACCTTTCATCGCTACACCCATATACTCCTCCGCTTTACCACCATGATAGTCCCAAGAATTGTCGAAAAAATTAACCCCTAAATCAATCGCTCGATGAAAAATCGAATTCGCTTCCTTTTGTGAACCCGCAAGATAAAGCGTATGACCTCCAAAACCGACCACCGATAAACGATCTTTATGCCGACCAAACCTACGCATTGGCATTGCTACCTTTTCAGCTGCTTCTGCCCAGGCGGCAGGGGTTTGCATTAAAGCGGCTGATCCTACTGAAAATTTTAGAAATTTACGACGTGATAGATTCATAAGCTAAAAGAGTGTTAATAATGCTCATACTTAGGCGAATTTGAGAAAAGGACGCAACATCAATTCAAAATTAATCAAAGCAAAAAACCCATTATTGAATTAGGCTAACACCCGTCATCGCCGCTGGTTGCTCCAAGCCCATTAACTGCAGCAAGGTCGGCGCGATGTCGCCAAGTGCACCCGAATCCTTGAGAGTAGCGTCCTTGTGAGCAGGACTGTAAACCACAACTTCAACAGGATTCAGCGTATGCGCAGTGTGTGGACCATTTGTACTTTGGCTCCATAGCTGATCTGAATTTCCGTGATCGGCTGTAATGAGGGCACTGCCGCCCGCCGCATCAATAGCACTTAACAAATCACCTACGCATCCATCCACCACTTCACAGGCTTCGATGCACGCATCCACCACTCCAGTATGTCCCACCATGTCCGGGTTTGCAAAATTAACCACTATCAAGCCGTACTTTCCAGATTCGATTGCCTTCACAGTCGCGTCCCGAATTCCAAACGCAGACATCTCTGGCTTTTCATCATAAGTCGCACAGTCTTTTCGACTCGGCACTAATTCGCGATCCTCTCCGGGAAAAGGTTCTTCACGATAATCATTAAAGAAAAAAGTTACATGCGGAAATTTTTCAGTCTCCGCACATCTAAATTGCGGAATCCCTTTTTCAGAAAGATAGCCTCCTAAAATCCCCTCCATTTTTTCTGGCTTATGAAAAACTATATTTTCGCACAACCCCTTTTGATATTCACTCAAGGTCGCGAAGTATAAATCCAATTTTGAACCGCGATCAAACGCATCAAAGCCATCCTCAATGAAAGCACGTGTTAATTCACGCGGACGATCGCCACGAAAGTTGAAAAATAAAACTGCATCACCGTCCTTAGTAGTTCCCACCGCAGCACCTTGAGCATCTGTTATAACCGAGGGCGGACAAAACTCATCGCCTTTCGTGCCCTCTGTTTCTGGTGCATCGTATTGAGCCTGAATCGCTTCCGAGGCAGAAACAAAGGCACGATCCTGCGCCCTTCCCGTTAAGCAATCGTATGCCCTTTGAACTCGATCCCACCGATTGTCACGATCCATCGCCCAGTATCGACCCGAAACGCTTGCGATCCTACCCACCCCAATTTCAGCCATTTTAGCTTCTGCCGCCTCAATAAATCCTTTCCCAGTAAAAGGACCCGTATCGCGACCATCCGTAAATGCATGTAAATAAACTTTATCAACACCCGCATCTTTTGTGACCGCAAGCAATCCATAGAGATGATCCAGCATTGCGTGCACTCCCGCATCAGAGACTAAACCCATGAAATGCAAGGCGCCCCCAGTTGCTTTAACCTTATCAAAGGCCGCATTTAAGGTAGGACTGTCTTTAACTGCTCCCGTTTCAATCCCTTTATTGATCCGCACAATTTCTTGGTCGACGACACGCCCTGCTCCAATGTTCTGGTGTCCAACCTCAGAATTTCCCATGATCCCTTCCGGTAAGCCCACCGCAAGTCCACAAGCTGCCACCTCAGTACGCGGCCAATTCGCGGTCAGTTGATCCGCAACTGGAGTCTGCGCCAATTTAACTGCATTGAACGCATCTTGTGAAGTATCGTGATTTTCACCCCATCCATCACGGATAATGAGCACTACTGGTTTTAATGATTCTGACATAATAATTGAAATTTAAAAAATGATACCCAATTGCTTTAAAAAAGCTAAAGCAATGAAAACGAAATACATAAGAAACAAGAGACCGCCTTCGGTACGCGTTATCGTGCGCCCCGTGTAAATCAATGCTGAAAAGAAAAATGTGATTAAAAGGAGCGCGATAAATTCAAAGTCGAGCAAACCTGGAGTAATCGGCAAACTGGTATAGGCAGCTGCACCACCGCCAATCAGAAGTAAATTAAAGATATTTGATCCGATAATATTTCCTACGCACAAATCACCTTGCCCAGCTCGCACCGCCGCAATGGATGCAGCAAGCTCAGGCAAACTCGTCCCCAACGCTAAGACCGTTAGCCCAATAAATACCTCACTGACCCCCAAGCGAGTGGCAACTTCAACACTCGACTGCACCAATAATTCCGCACCCAGCATCAATAACACCGCGCCCGATAAAATCAAGACACAGGCTTTCCCGCTAGAAAGTTCCACCGATCCATCCTCCAACTCACTTGAGAGCGTTTCCGTAATCATTGCTCGCTCACTCCGCGCAATCATAATAATATAGAATAAATAACCGACCGTCGTAGCCAATAAAAGCACCCCTTCAAAACGACTCAATACGCCATCCGTTCGAACCAAAATCCCGAATAAGATTGTTATAAATACTAAAAAAGGGACTTCCCGCTTGATCAGCCGCAATTTCACTTTTAACGACATCAAGAGCGCAGCGACTCCTAAAATTAGCCCCGTATTGGCGATATTACTCCCAAGGATATTACCCATTGCTAAACCAGGAAACTCCTCCGCCGCAGTTAACGTTGTAGAAAATTCGGGCATCGAAGTCGCCACAGAAACAACCGTTAAACCCACAATTAAAGGGTCGATACTCAAATTCTTTGAAATACCCACCGCACCTTGCGTTAAATACTTGCCCCCAGCGCCCAGCGCTAAAAAACCCCCAACTATAAGCGCGATCAAAGCAATCAAATAGAACTCCCCTAGAGGAACGTTAAAAAAACCAAGTATCATTCGTTCAGACGTTAAAGTACGTGAAAGACACTTTAATTGTGACTTTCAGCCCCGACTGCGAGATTTTTATAACATTGAACCCCACTAAAATTGAAATTTATTCAGTCTGCTTGCTTGACACACCCCCTCAAAAAAACAGACTTCCGCGATTTCCAATAAAGTCCGACCCATTACCGGCAACAACCTATGGTCAAAGACCTCAAAGAAACACTCAATTTGCCTGAAACTGGCTTCCCTATGCGGGGGAATCTCGCACAGCGCGAACCCGAACGCATCTCGCATTGGCAAAAATTAGGGCTTTATCAGGAAATTCAAAAACAAAATGCGCAAGGTCCTGACTTTATTTTGCATGATGGTCCACCCTTCACGAACGGTGATCTGCACTTGGGACATGCCCTTAATAAGACCCTCAAAGATACAATCTTAAGGTTCAAATGGATGCAGGGCTATAAAGCACCCTACATTCCAGGCTGGGATAGCCATGGACTCCCAATCGAACACAAAGTATCTCGGGAACTTCAAGATGCCGGCAGAACTGATTATACGCCCATTGAAGTTCGTGAAGCCTGTGCCCAATTTGCTGATAAATATCGCCTGCTTCAAACTGAACAATTTCAACGGCTTGGAGTGACCGCTGACTGGGCTAATGAATATTGGACCATCCACCCAGAGTACGAAGCCGCCGAGTTTGAAACCTTCGCCCGTTTCGTAGAACAAGGTCTCGTCTACCGCTCTAAAAAACCAGTTTATTGGTCTATTCCATGCGCAACCGCGCTCGCCGAAGCTGAAATTGAATATCGTCCGCATAAAAGTATTTCAGTCTACGTAAAATTGCCACTGACCGAAAGCTCAGCATCTGCACTCGCAATTCAAGAGTCCGATCCCAGTATTTTAATTTGGACCACTACGCCTTGGACACTACCCGCCAACCTCGCCGTAGCGGTGCATCCAAAGATCGAGTACAGCGCTATCCGTTCAAATAAAGGCGTTCTCGTCGTTGCCAGCCTCCTTGTAGAAACAGTCACCCAAGCATGCGCCCTTGAAGACGTAGAAATACTCTCCACTTTTTTAGGTTCTAAACTAGAAAACCTTGAGGCAAAACATCCTTTCATCGACCGCCCTTCTCCCATTTTACTTGCCGATTATGTGACCACTGAAAGTGGCACGGGTTGCGTACATACTGCTCCCGGGCACGGACTAGATGATTATATCACAGGCATTAACAACAACCTTGAAGTATACTGCCCGCTAGATGACAACGGTTGTTATGTAGAAGACGGACAAGTTCCAAGAGAGCTTGTTGGACTCTCTGTACTTGAAGGCGATGACGGAAAACCCTCACCCGCGAACTTAGGCGTTCTAAAAATCATTGCCAATAACGGCTCCTTGATCGGGAAAAAGAAGATCGAGCACAGTTACCCGCATTGCTGGCGCTCCAAGACTCCTGTTGTTTTCCGCGCTATGGATCAATGGTTTATCGCTCTCGATAAATCAGGAGACCGCGCACGCGCACTAGCGGCATTAGAGGACGTTAATTTTATTCCTTCTTGGGGTAAGAACCGCATTAAGGCAGCAGTCGAGAACCGTCCCGATTGGTGCATCAGTCGCCAACGCACTTGGGGTGTACCAATTCCTGCATTTTATGACGCCGACGGCAAAGCGTTTATCGACGCCGAAGTCATTCGCCAACTAGCCCATAAGATCGCGAAGGATGGAACCGATATTTGGTTTAAAGAATCCGCAAGCTCGCTCCTCGAGGGAATCACACTCCCCGAAGATTGGCCCACTCCCTCCGAGCTCAAATGTGGTACCGATACCTTAGATGTATGGATTGACTCTGGCAGCAGCCACCGTGCGGTCTTGCAAAAACGCGCAAATCTAAAATGGCCTGCGGATCTCTACCTAGAGGGCTCGGATCAACATCGCGGCTGGTTTCAAAGCTCTCTCTGGACGTCTGTTATTGCAGATCGAGCCGCTCCCTACAAAAACCTACTCACGCACGGTTTCATCGTCAAAGAAGACGGTACCAAACTTTCTAAAAGCGATGGCGCCGCTCGTCCTCTTAACGAGTGGATACAACAATACGGTGCAGATATCATCCGCCTTTGGATTTGCTCACAAGATTATCGTGGCGATGTTCCCGTATCCGATAAAATTGTTAAAAATGTTGCCAACAATTACCGTAATATTCGCAACACCTTCCGCTATCAAATCGGTAGCCTTTATGATTTTGACCCCTCTAAAGACGCGGTCCCTCTAGAAGCACTACATGCCGTTGATAAATGGGCACTCCATCAATTAGCAATCCTTGTCCGTCAAGTGACCGAAGCCTATGAAGCCTATGAATTTCATCGTGCCTTTAAAGATTTCTTAGACCCCTTTTGTGCCAATACCTTATCTGCGACTTATCACGATATTCTTAAAGATAGGCTCTACACTGCGGCACCAAATGACCCCAAGCGACGGTCTTCGCAAACTGCCATAAGCATTATCTTTGATGTGTTTAACCGTCTCTTAGCGCCCATTCTTCCATTCACAACCGACGAGGCTTGGAGTTACTCTAAGAACAACACTGATTTCTTCCAAAGCCCAATTGCGCTCCAATCATGGCCTACCGTTAATGCCGACTGGAATAATGAAGACATCGCTGAAGAAATTTCAAAACTCCGAAATTTCCTAGCAGATTCCCTTAACGAACCGCTTGAAAAACTTAGGCAAAATAAAGTAATTGGACAAAGCTTAGACGCAAAAGCTTGTATTACTGGACCCGATAGCGACCCAATGATCGCGCTTCTCAAAAAATATGAGGCGGATCTGCCTGAACTTTTTATTCTTTCTCAGGTCACAATCGTGATCAATAACTCAACCGATTCGCTAACAACCGAAGTCGACCACGCAGATGGCGTGCGTTGCCCACGCAGTTGGCGATGGGTTCCTAAACTTACAGAAACTGAAACTTGGGGCCCTGTATCCCCTCGCTGCGCGCAAGCGCTTCAGTCAATCAACGCATCGAATTAGTCAAACTCCCGCATAATTATGGCAAAAAAAACTGTTCGCAAAACTACTACAAAGAAAAAAGTAACTCCTAAAAAGGTCGCTAAGAAAAAGGCTCCTACAAAAAAAGTAGCACCAAAGAAGGTCGCTAAAAAGAAAGCCGTCAAAAAAGCACCTGCCAAAAAAGTCGCCAAAAAGAAAACGACACCCAAAAAGGTAGCCAAAAAGAAAACGACTCCAAAAAAGGTAGCCAAAAAGAAAGCACCCGTAAAAAAGGTCGCAACTAAGAAGGCAGCGCCAAAGAAGACAGCCAAAAAGAAAGCTGTTAAAAAAGCACTCGTTAAAAAAGCGACTGCGAAGAAGGCTGTTAAAAAAGCACCCGCCAAGAAAGTAGTAGCTAAAAAAACACCTAAAAAAGTGATTAAGAAGCCCTCTGGTGATTCTAAAATCGCACTCAAGAAGGCATCGGTTCAACGGGCAGAAACAAGTCGCAAATCTGGTGCAGTCAGCTTTTCGCTCGATGAAGTTCAGGCAGTCTTAGAAGCTCGTAAGACATCTGAGCCAGAGAAAAATACAACTGCAAAAAAGCCTAAAGAGTCAAAACCTCAAACGGTAGTTAAAAAGAAAATCATCGTCGATGATGTCCCTACTGAGAAAAAAGTACATGCCGCTGCCTCATTAGCAGATATTTTAGGATTCAATCCTGCTGAAAAGAAGAAAACTATTTCCGAGGAAGCTGCGAGTATCCCACGCAAGTGGAAAAAATATTATAAACTCCTCTTAGAATTGCGTAAACATCTACAAGACGAATTAGATTTACATACTTCAGACACACTCATGCATTCAAACCGTGAAGACTCGGGAGACCTCTCTAATTACGGAAATCACCAAGCAGACGCCGGTACCGACACCTTTGATCGCGATTTTGCGCTTAGCCTTGTCTCGAACGAACAAGACGCACTCTACGAAATTGAAGAAGCGGTACGCCGCATGACTGATGGAACGTATGGAGTTTGTGAACAAACTGGAGACCCCATCAAGCATGAGCGTCTTGAGGCAGTTCCATTCGCTCGTTTTTCCCTCGAAGGTCAAAAAGAATACGAAAAGAATAATCGTCGTAAGAGTGATCGTGCTGTGGGTGAGCTATTTAGCGATAATGCAGATGCACCCAAAATAGTTACTGACGATGACGATTAAATTCTAGGTAAAATTTTAACCATTCCTAAATGCTCAACCCAATTACTAAAGATGCTATAAGCGCGTATCGTCGTTTAATAGTAGTAGCTCTGGTAGTTTTTGGCTTAGACCAATTGAGCAAACTATGGATTGTTAAGAAGCTCCCATTTGGGGCGTATTACGCAGGTGATTCCATCACCATCATCGATAATTTCTTTTATCTAGTTCACATCGGAAACAAGGGAGCTGCATGGGGAATTCTTGAGGGTCAAGGAACGCTCTTAGCCCTTATCGCAGTAGCTGCTTTATTTGCTGTCTTTTACTTTCGCGATGTGCTGGAACTGAGGCGCCCTTCCATACAGTTGATTTTTGGCTCTATCATCGGTGGCGTTCTTGGAAACCTCCTAGATCGAATTGTAAGAGGTCACGTCGTTGATTTTTTCGACTTCCACCTACCCTTCCACATTCCCGTTCTCCTCGAAAATGGACGTTATCCCGCTTTCAATATTGCAGACTCAGGGATCGTAATTGGTGTTTTTGCCTACCTCTTGATGAGCTACTCTAAACCGAGTGCGGCCTCCGAAAAAACTAACTAAGCTTACGCGCAACCCCACAGTGACTGCCCATTAAATCGTAGGTTTCAATGCCCGCTTGACTCTGTTCAATCAAATCAGCGTCAAAAGTCACCATTCCCGGCTTGAATAGCGTCACAACACACGAACCCCCAAAGCTAAAGTATCCCTTCTCTGCACCCTGCGCAATCGTGCCTGGGCGATAGGTCGAATGCATCCCACCTACACAGGTAGCGCCAATTTCAAAGAGTAAAACCGTGTCAAAGCACTCTGTTTTTAACACCGAATACGAACGCCTATTTTCCCAAAAGATTGAAAGATTCCTGCGTAGCGCCAATGGACTTACCGACGACAAACTACCGAGCAAAAGCTTTGATTCCCCAACTTCACCTGCAAGCGGGAAATGATAACGATGATAGTCAACTGGGCAAAGACGCGAAATAAGCATAGAGCCCCCCTTGTAAGCCTGCGCCAAGTCTGAACCTCCAATGAAAGCATCTAAATCAAAGCGCTGCCCCTTTAGATAAAATGTATCTGCGGCATCCACTTCTGGAATCACCAAATGACGACCATCCGCAGGAAAAACGAGTTGATCAATCCCGCCCGAAATCGGACGCGCTTCCTTTCGCAACTTTCGCCAAAAAAATGCGTTAAAATGTTCATAACTTTCAACCGACTCCGCAAATTCTCTAGCATCTAAATTATATTTTTGGATAAAGGGCACGATCCGTTTACGGCTTGCAGGTAAAGACATTCGCCATCCATACCAACGCGAAAATAAAACCCGTTTGACAACCAGAGTAAGCGTCAAACGCCCAAGAGGATTTCCATAGACCCAACGCAAGAAGCGTTCACCATATATAACCTCTTCCGAGCGTACTGACTCTTTGCGATCATAAAAAACAATAGGTGCATCCATCTCTAAATCCCGATCCGAGACACATCGCTTAGAGAGCGCGAACCCCAAGGAGGCACCGATAATCCCGATACCCATACTGCTCGCAGCATATAATCCTGCAATTTGACCCGTTCCCGCCTGAATAAATTCAAGCACTTCCCAGCTGAAAAGCGAGAATGTCGTCAACCCACCGCAAAATCCCGTTATCCAAAAATGCCATGCCAACGGAGCTTGTTTTGAGCGACCCTCAGAAGTCCATACCCCGACAAGCCAACCGACTAAAAAAGAGCCCAAAGAATTCGCTGTAAATGTTGCCCAGGGAGTCGCCAAACCCAAACCAAGACTCAACTCGCCTAAAATAATTCGAAGGGCGCCCCCAAGTCCAGAACCCAAAGCGATCACCAATAGTAATTGTTTCAACCCAAGCCTCCTAACCAATAATACGCCCCGAATCCAACCCCCACACATACTGTAAGGCTTGAGAAACAATTAAGGAATACCAAACCCCATGACCCTCTTGAGATTAAACTTAAATTCTGCAAACTAAAGGTCGAAAAGGTTGTAAACCCACCACAGAAACCTATCCCAAAGAATGTCCGTAAACATTCCAACGAACAAAATCCTAGAATTCCCCCTAAGAAAGCACTCCCAAGCATGTTCACGACCAAAGTTTCCCACGGGAAACGAGAGGAATGCGCTTCGGCAATCCAAATCATTATTAAATATCTCAAAACGCCCCCTAACGAGCATCCTGTAACTAAAAATACAAATTCCACTACCCTATCTCTGAGCGAATCTTCTTATCCTGTAAAGCCCTCGCTAAACCCACTTTTATGAATCGCCATCACATAAATAACCTACATCGTTCTTTTTAATGGACCTACGTAAGAAACTCCTGACACTCTTTAAAGCACCCGATTATTTACCCCTTCGATACGAAGAAATTTTATCTGTCCTTAAAATATCCCCTTCGCAAGCGAAACACGCACGCAAGGTAATCAATGAATTACTGGATTCTGGACAAATCGCTCGCATTAAAAAAGACCGCCTTTGCCTTACTAATGACGCCAATCTCGTAAGCGGGATTATTCATTTCAAGCAGAGCGGTTCTGCTTTCCTGATCCCCGACGCTGACAAAGCTAAAAAAGGAGCACCTGGACATCCCGTTAATGCAGAAGACTGCGGTGTTGCGATGCACGGCGACCATATCCTTGCGCGCATTAAAGAAGATTCAAATTTTCAATACCGAGGATATCAAAAAAAATACGGGAAAAATAAATCTCGTACTTCTAATTCTGGAAATCGCCTTAAATATGATCCCGACCAAAAGCCAAACGTTCGGGTCATTCGAATTTTAAAAAGAGCTCGCGCCACTATCGTTGGGAACCTGAAAAAAGGACGACACACCTATTTTGTCATCCCAGATGACCCACGGATCATTCAAGATATCCTAGTTGCTGATCCAAGAAATGCTACCATCAAACCGATTCCTAAAGTAGGCGATAAAGTCGTAGTCAAAATGATTGAGTGGACACAACGCCACTTGAATCCTGAGGGCGAAATACTCGAAATTCTTGGAAAAACACACGCCCCCGATGCAGAATTTAAGGGCATCCTGCATAAATATGATTTGAATCCCAGTTTCCCAGGGTCCGTCCTAAAACAAACTGAATCCATTCCTGATCATGTGCGCCCTGAAGATCATAAAGGACGCCTAGATTGCCGCGACCTCTTCACCTTTACCATTGACCCCGACGACGCGAAAGACTTCGACGACGCTATTTCAATCGAAACACTTAAAGAAGGAAAACATCGAATCGGCATTCATATTGCAGATGTTTCCGCCTACGTAAAACCGGGGAGCGCACTCGATACAGAAGCTCAGAAACGCGGCAACAGTACCTATCTCGTTGGTACAGTAATTCCCATGCTCCCACATGCCCTCTCCAACGGACTTTGTAGCTTGGTTGAAGCACAAGATCGACTTACCAAATCAGTCTTTATTACATTTAGCAAAAAGGCTCAAATTGAAGCCGTCGAGTTTGCAAACACCGTTATTTGTAGCAACAAACGTCTCACCTATCGGCAAGCTTTTGCCTTCATGCAAAACGACGACCTCGAAGCGGTACGTAAAACCCCCTTACCCCCAAAGCACCAAACGGGCTCAACGGGACGATCTCTCGATTCACTTTCCATCAAAGAAATGGAAACACTTCAAATTAACACTCGTAAACTTTGGAGCATCGCGGAGCAACTACGCAAACGTCGCTTCTCGAACGGCTCTCTAGACCTCGAGATGAATGAAATTAAAATCTATGTCGACCCGAAGGGATTTGCTGATCGCATTGAAAAACAAGAAAACGACGAGAGTCATCAATTAATCGAAGAATTTATGCTGGCCGCCAATGAACAGGTTGCCCGCAGAATGAAAGGTAATCGCTTCCCTTGCCTCTATCGTGTACACGACGAACCAGACGAGGAAAAGTTACAGGAGCTCAGGCAAACAATGATCACTTTTGGTGTTCAATGCGGCAACCTCACCAAAAGCCGTGAAATGTCATCCCTCCTAAAACAACTCAAAGAACACCCCCAAGGTTATACCCTTAAAGTCCATGTCCTCCGCAGCTTAAAACAAGCGCAATACCGAGCCTCCGCAGATGGTCACTACGGACTCGCAAAGTCCGATTACACGCATTTTACATCACCCATTCGCCGTTACTCAGACCTCATCGTTCATCGAGTTTTTGATGCCTACCTATGTAAGACTGGCGCTGATTCCGCCCTCAAGAAGCCAGACACTACTTACTCGCAGGCAAAATTAGATTCCCTCGGAGAACACCTATGCGTGACCGAACGGAACAGCGTCGATGCTGAACGCGAATCTGTTAAAACCAAGTTACTCGAATTTTACGAAAGACAACTCGATACCGATTCACAGCAGGCGTTTGGCGCAGTCATCACTGATGTTAAGAACCATGGACTCTATATAGAAATTATCGACTCTATGGCATTTGGTATGATCCATATCTCCACCTTAGATGATGATTTTTATCACATGAACGAGGAAGGGACTCAACTAAGGGGACGCAAAAAGCGTAGAACCTACTCTACTGGACAGCGCATACAAGTAACCGTTGAACGAGTTGACCGCTTTAAGCGTCAAATAGATTTCAGGATACAAACTGAAAATAATTCAAAAAGCACGCAGTCCCTAAAACGACCAAACCCACAAACTGCCGCTTCCCCAAAAGAGTTGACCCGAATTCGTAAACAGCGACGCCAAAAACACGCTAAAAAACGCTCCCCCAAAAAGAAGGCTTAAATATTTGGAAAAACTACATTTATTACTACATTTAAAATGTTTTTGTTAAAATTTATTTAAAGTCACACCCTTCATTCCCAGACCCTGCCCAAAAAAGTACAGTTAGCTATTACTGGCGCCATGCTCTTGTGCGCCGTAGCCATTTTCAAATTTGCCTCGAATGATTCCCCTTCAGAGGATGCGGTTCATTTTGCAACCCAGTCGGACGTAGAGGATGCATCACATGAGTCAGAGTCCGCTTCCTGCGAGGTAATCGCACAATGCACCTGTTGTTATCCAAAAGAAACAAACAATCCCCTCGCTGCAGATTCAAGTAATCTTGACTCGGTCCCCACATACACAGGCATCGAAGTCCCAGAGAATTTTATTGAAACCATCGCATCAAGCGGCGAGAGCAATACAATACAATTTAGATTGAGCGAATCCACTTCCGCCAAAGGAATACTTAAACGCATCACAAAAGACCCCAATGACTACCCAATCGCAGTCGAAGGGATTTTAGAAAAACCCTTCGAGGGTCGATTCATTTTTCAAAAAGAACTTTTAAAAGGAAAAGCTTGGCCAATGTCTGGCATCGTAATTTTTGAATCCCAAGAAATTGCCTACCGCGTAGAACCCAGCCAAACAAATCCCTCGCGCGCGCAAATTACTCCATACCCAATTGACCAAGTAATTTGTCGGAGACTCTTACCGCCTCCTCAGGAAATGCTATCTGAGCCACAAGCAACCGTTACACTGCCAGCTGACTTCCCCACCGATATTACCATTCCAGCTTACCAAAATGGAATAATCCCTCTTGAAAGTCGCCCCGGATTAACCGCCGTTGTTTATTTAGATTTCGATGGCGAAGAAGGCCCACACACTTTGTGGGGCGATTTTGATGCCGCCGCTCCAACCGACGTCACCACCGAAAGCATTTTTAGAGTATGGCGCCGAGTAGCCGAAGATTACGCCCCTTTCCAATTAAACATCACTACCGATCTTCAAGTGTACCTCAATGCTCCAGCTAACTCCCGTCAGCGCTGCATCATCACTCCCACTACTGATGCAGCTCCTGACGCAGGAGGCGTTGCCTACCTAAACACCTTTAATTCAAGCAGCGAAATCCCCTGTTGGGCATTTTACTCAACCGGTAAAGCTGGAGGTGAAGTCATCTCACATGAAATTGGACATACACTCGGACTGGATCATGACGGTCGAACCAATCCAAGTGAAGGCTACTATCAGGGACATGGAAGCACACAGGTCGCTTGGGCCCCCATTATGGGTCTCGGATACTATCGAACTCTTTCTCAATGGTCTAAAGGTGAATACTTGAGCGCCAATAACCAAGAGGATGATATCTCAATCATCGCTAACGATAACAACAATATTGGGATGCGCCCAGACCTCCACGGTAACACCGCAAGCACTGCTCAACCATTGGTTATCCAATCAAACAATAGCGTTCGCGAAGGCGGCTACATAACGACCGAGACCGACATCGATGTCTTCAGCTTTTCCACTAGCGGAGGTACTTTAAGCCTGAATGTAAATGGAGAAAACTACGGACCCAACATTGATATACTTGCGCAGCTCTATGACTCGAATAACAGCTTAGTCGCTACCAGTAATCCTGATACCTTGATCGACGCAAGTCTCTCCGCAACTCTCTCAAACGACACTTACACCCTGCACGTCTCAGGCGTTGGGCGCGGTGACCCCCTAGCTTACGGATATCCCGCGTATGGAAGTTTAGGCAGTTACCTAATAACTGGCTCTATTGAAGGCGCAGCCAATTCCTTAGAATTTTCAATCAATGAAAACCCCTCCTTAAATCAAATTGTTGGCTCGATCACACCATTCAATAATCACGGAAGCAACTCGATCACCTACACTATTACTGCTGGAAATGATTCGGGTGCATTTTCATTAAATTCCACATCGGGTTCCTTAACCGTCGCCGATCCTAATCAATTTAATTACGAAGCCCTGGTAAATACACCCAGTGAAGCTGCATCCTATTTGATCAGCGTCTCCATTACAAATAACGCACAACCTCAGCTCAATGAGTCGATCCCTGTTCTAGTAACGATTAACGATTTAAATGAAGCCCCAACCATATCGATCTCTGACACAGTAATTCCCGAGCGCCTCCGCGTAGATAGCATTGTCGCCACCAGCGCTTTACAAGACCCAGACTTTTCTAATACACACACTTGGGCAATTCTTTCAGGCAATACCAGCAACACCTTTCAAATCGATTCAAATGGTTCAATCACCATTCTAAATCCAACTACCTTCCAACAAAATCAAAACTTCTCCCTCGAGATTCAAGCGACGGATTCCGGCACTCCCGCGCTCTCTACAACCGCCACCCTCTCCATTGAAATCCTCGACCTCACCAACGATTCCCTAGAACCCGGCCTAATCTATCGCACTTTCTATCAAAACATTTCCGGTTACTCCGTCAGTCTTCTCACCGCTAATTCCAAATTCCCCTCAAAACCAGATTCAGAAAAAGCACTCACCGAATTCGCCGATGGCACAGGAGGTGATAATTACGGCAGTACCGTACGCGCATTTCTTATTCCGCCCTACGATGCTAATTACACATTCTGGATTGCTAGTGACAACACCTCCGAGCTATGGCTCAGTTCATCTGAAGACCCGACTGCTGTCACAAAGCGTGCATCTGTTGATACGTATACTAACGAAAAGGTCTGGGATACGTACCCATCTCAACAATCCGACCCCATCTCATTGAATGCAGGGCAAGTTTATTACATTGAGGCGCGCCACAAAGAAAATAGCTCAGGTGATCATCTTGCGGTTGCTTGGCGAGCCCAACTCGCGGGTCAAACACTCATCCCTCAGCAAGTCATTCCTGCGACCTATTTAGCTCCTCAGCGCATCAATTACAGTCCTACCATAAGCGGCCCAGCATCCATCTCCATTCGAGAAAATATTTACCCAGAAAAAACAATAGCCGCCTTTTCCGCGAGTAATCTAAATCCCAACCAAAGCAGCTCCTTTCAGATCTCAAGCGGAAATTCAAACGCGATCTTTGCTATCGATTCCATCACGGGCGATCTAACCGTAAATAAATATCAAGCGCTAGATCTCAGCACCACTTATCTTTTAGATATCGCTGCTTCCGATACTAACCTGTCGTCGTTAACCGACACCACTCAACTGAGCATACAGGTCATCGACTCCAATTCAATCACCGCAACAGGCCCCATCCAAGAAGTTTGGAACTCAATCAGCGGCACCTCCATTATTAATCTCTACAACGATCCTGATTGGCCAAACGCTCCCGATCAAATTGAAGTGCTGAATGATTTCGAAGCCATCAACGGACTTGGTGATAACTATGGCGCTCGCATCCAAGCATATCTATTACCACCAACAACAGGTCAATATACCTTCTATTTCGCGAGTGATGATCAAGGAAGCTTGCGTCTAAGTTCCAACTCAGACCCCTCGAATGCTACTGAAATCGCTTCCGTCTCTGGTTGGACTCAAGACCAAGAGTGGAACAAATATTCAGAACAAACATCTGCCCCGATCACACTCATTGCGGGAGAACGCTATTACATCGACGGACGCTTCAAGGAAGGCACTGGCGGAGACCACCTTTCGGTTGCATGGACGGGTCCAGACTTCCCCAGCATTACTGTCATCACGAATCAATACCTAGAAGCATACGACTCCAACAATGCACCCACTTTCAACCAAGCATCCTATCTTTTTAATTATAATACTATCCCCACAAATAATACCCCCGTCACTACCCTGACCGCTACCTACCAACCTTTTGAAAATATTACCTACACCATCTTGGCAGGCGACCCCAACGACGCCTTCAGCCTCAACTCAAGTACGGGCCAACTTTCAATCCGCGATACTAATTACATCACTAGCGGGCAAATCTTTAACCTAACCGTCGGAATACAAGACGATGGCTATGGAGGCATCCTACCCTTTAAAGATGCCTCCGTTCCTTTGGATATTATTTTTAACGGCACTAGCATCCAAAATTGGCGCGGTCAAAAATTTGGCGTTGAAATATTAAACACAGGAATTTCAGGCAATCTTGAAGACCCCGATAACGACTCCATCATCAATTTATTGGAGTACGCGTTCGATTTAGACCCTCTCGTACAATCCTCAAGCGCACTCCTTCCTACCTTCGCCACCAATGGAACTACGCTGCAATTTACCTACCGCAAAAACTTAAACGCCTCGGACCTCTCTTACACCATTCAGCAAAAAGAGACATTAGATTCCACAAATTCCTGGCAAGCAGCTCAAATTCAAAGCCAAGAAACCCTCAGCCAAAGCGGCAATACACAAATCATTCGAGCGACCATCCCCCTTCCCGAAACGACCCCAAAAGGTTTTTTACGATTACAAATCGTCCCAACCAACTAAAACATTCATACAAAAGACTGAGTGAGCTACATTTTTTAAGCTTGCGCCCTTCCTAACCCTTGCTTTTTCTCCTCCGTTTAACTTTTAGGAAATTCATCACATGACACAACACAACAGCTTTAAAGCCGCCGGAGGCGGAGGTAAAAAAAATCGCACCGTTCTTAAACGTTTCGAACGTGTAGACCTACTCAAGAAACGCGGCCAATGGAAAGAAGGCGATCGCGTTATGGGACTCAGAAAGACCACCCCTGAAGCTTAAAACAGTATCCTATCAATTTATCAGCCCTGCCAAAAAGCAGGGCTTTTTTGTGCATTTTTTCAATTCAAGGTAGACCTTCACCGATGCCTTTACATACTGACTTCCAATGCAAAAATCTCTATACCTCATTGATGGCATGGCACTCGCCTATCGATCTCACTTCGGATTGATACGCAGCCCAATTACCACCTCCAAAGGATTCGACACGTCTGCAATCTTTGGCTTCACCGCCACCCTCATTGAGCTCATTACAAAACACAGCCCTTCCCACCTCGCCCTCGTCTTCGATACCTCTGCGCCTACAGAGCGACACCGCATCCACCCAGAGTATAAAGCAAACCGCGAAGCCATGCCTGAAGAACTCGCGGCCGCCTTGCCTCACCTTGATCGCGTCGCTTCAGCCTTTAATATACCAGCCTTGCGCCTTGATGGATATGAAGCTGACGATATTATTGGTACGCTAGCGCATCAAGCAGTTGCCGACGGGTTTGACTCGGTCTACATGGTCACCCCCGACAAAGACTTTGGCCAACTCGTTACTGAAAAAATATTCATGTTTCGGCCAGCTCGCAAAGGCGATAATCCTGAAATCCTAGACCCAGAAGCCATCAAAGAGAAATGGGATATCAAACGCGTCGATCAAGTCATTGATATGCTTGGGCTTTGCGGAGACACCGCCGATAATATCCCCGGCGTTCCCGGGATTGGACCCAAGACAGCCGCTAAGCTTTTAGCCCAATACGATACCGTCGAAAATCTTCTAGAGCACGTTGATGAACTCAAAGGCAAGCAACAGGAGCGTCTCCGCGAAAACGCCGATCAAGCGCGTCTCTCAAAAACTTTAGCCACTATTCAACTCGACGTTCCAATTGCCTATAAGTGGGAGGATTTTACTCTCAACGCACCCGACCCAGAAAAAATCACCCCCCTCTTCGCAGAATTTGAATTTCGTACCCTTGGCAAACGCATCCTTGGCGCTGATTACCAACATCAACAAACAGCTGAGGAGCTAGTCCTTGAAAGTGACGATGCCCATACAAGCACCGACCCTGTCCAAGGCGATCAACTGGAACTCGCACAAACAACCGCATTCAAAAAACTTCAAGACCTTAATACCGATTACCGTGTTCTCAATACCGTGTCCGAAATCTCTGAAATGATCCAAGAGCTCCGCGCCGCAGGCACGTTTGCATTCGATACCGAAACGACCTCGCTTAATCCACGCCGCGCTCAATTAGTAGGTCTCTCATTTTCCAAAGCACCACATTCCGGTTATTATATACCCGCAGCAGCAAACACTATCGAGCAACTACGTCCACTCTTCGCAGATCCCGATACAAAAAAGATTGGTCACAATTTAAAATACGACCTCACCGTTCTGCTCAACAACGACTGCCACGTTTCAGGTCCCTGCTACGACACCCTCCTCGCGCACAGTTTATTAGATCCAGCACAACGCCACAGCCTCGACACCCTCGCCGAAGATTATCTTCAGTACACCACCATTCGCTTTGATGAACTCCTGCCCAATACCAAAAAAGGCCAAGACGTTGACTTCTCCTCCGTCGATCTAAACAAGCTTGCAGACTACGCTATTGAGGATGCGGACATAACCTTACAGCTATGGAATTCTTTTGAACCGCAACTCAAGAAAACTGGGCAAGATAAGATTTTTTATGAAATCGAAACACCACTGCTTCCAGTCCTTTCCGTCATAGAAAATGAAGGCATCCGTCTCGACCCGGACAAGCTCCAGACTATAGGAAACGAATTTAAAAGCCATATTTCAGAACTTGAGAAACGCATCTTCAAAACTGCAGGTCGCGAATTCAATCTGAATTCTCCAAAACAACTGGGAGAAGTCTTATTTGATGAACTCAAATTGGTTGAAAAGCCCAAAAAAACTAAAACTGGGCAATACGCTACCAACGAGCAAGTCCTTACTAGTCTTGCCAGTGAACACCCCATTGTTGCTGATCTCCTTGAGTATCGACAACTCACCAAGCTAAAAAACACCTATGTCGATGCACTCCCGAATGCGATCGATGCAAGCACAGGTCGTATCCATACAAACTACGGACAGCTCCAAACTGCTACCGGGCGCCTCACTTCAAACGATCCAAACCTACAAAATATTCCTGTTCGCAGTAAACGTGGACGCGCTATTCGTGAAGCCTTTATTCCACGTGAGCAGGATTGGACGCTCCTCGCCGCAGACTATTCTCAAATCGAATTACGCATTCTCGCAGCCCTTACCCAAGATGCAGGCCTCTTGAATGCCTTCCGCGAAGGTCGTGACATCCACTCCGCTACTGCCGCAAAAATCTTTGACGTCCCTTTAGATGCAGTCACTCGCGATCAACGCTCCACCGCAAAAATGGTGAACTTTGGAATTCCTTATGGGATCTCTGCATTCGGCCTCGCGCAACGCCTCGGAAACGTCAGCCGCACCGAAGCTCAGGCAATTATTGATGCCTACTTTGAACAGTTCCCTGGTATTCCCGGTTACATGGAAACACAAATAGAATTCGCACGCGCCAATGGTTACGTGCAAACCCTGTGCGGACGCCGACGCGCGCTCAATGATATTGATTCTAGAAATGCGACCATCCGAGCAGCCTCTGAACGCAATGCCATTAACATGCCTATTCAAGGAACAGCGGCCGACATGATTAAACGCGCCATGATACGAGTGCAGAATTCCATTACTGAGCAAAACTTAACATCCCGACTCTTGCTCCAAGTTCATGATGAACTGGTCTTCGATCTTGCCCCCAAAGAAGAAAGCCAACTCCGTAAGATTGTAACCGTAGGCATGACTGAAGCTTTACCACTTGAATGCCCCATAGAAATTGAAATAGGAACGGGCTCAAATTGGCTACAGGCTCACTAACTCTATTACCAAAACACAGCCAGAGAAAATTATCATGCCTTCCGAAGAACGAACCCAAGCTTGGATCGGAGATGCGGTCCTTGCCCTATTTGCGCGACAATGGATTTTGGCGAACAAAGAGATTTCAGAAAATGAACGAGCGCAGGCATTCACAAATCTCACTGCAAATCAATTCCTCGCCTCCTTTGGAGAACCCACCGCAGTCGAAGCTGAAATTGGACGCATCTATACACAAGATGGCCTCGAAACCGCATTTGATTGGATCGAGACTAAACTCGTTCCGCTCTATCAAAAACAACGTCGCAATCAACGCAGAGCAAACGGTAGTTACCGAAAAAAATCTAAATGACGAAAGCTTTAAACGGGGTTTCTATCGAACACCGTTTAACATATAACTCTCATTTTTAAGCATAATGGCTTCAAAGTCTGCTGCCATCATAGAGGACGATGCAAAAAAGCCTAAGATTGCATTACTCACCGCATCCTTTTCCAAAGTACCTTGAATGCGCTTAACGAAATCTTGATTCAAGGTAGCTAACTTTTCAAAAAGAGATTTCAGTTTCTCCAATTCCCAATCCGTCTCCAAACCATTTTTAAAATTGTAATACTGCTGAGTCAAATAAGCCCCCACAATACGTCTTAAAAGTTCCTGTGTGTTACAAAAAGGAATGTGGAAATTAACCAACATCCGCAACGGTTCCATAACCTCGCAACGACTGTTCGCCATTAATAAACCTAAAAGCGAACCAATCCCCGTTTGAAGATCACACTCACGCTTAAAGGTACGTTGTTGTGTTGTCACTGTAACCTCAACTCGCTCAGTAGAAATATTTTTTCCAAAGGCAGCAACAACCTGCTCAACGCTTAGCGCCATCGAGCAATGCGCACAATCAGAGCTATTCAGCGTACAGACACGGCATTTGTTAAAGCCCAGTTGTGCCCATTCAGGAATCGCTTCAGGAGGTTCAATTACTTTCTCAGGGCTGATATCGATTTCAAAAACAACTCGCTCCTTCGTTACCCCTGATAAATTAAATTCATAAAGAATTAAATTCGCACTCTCACTACTAACCATAGTTCAATCCAACAAAACACATAAGCGCTGTCGAACTAAAAGTAATTTGTAAAAATTAATGAATACCCAAAGGGATTAAGGCATCAGGATCGCTCCGGTCGGGGGAAAAGAATTGCCTTTTCACCTAAAGCTTCGCCTTCGAGCGAGTTGCCCCACTCCAACTGATTATCCAAACGATCAAAAGATTTAGCTCCTATCAAAGTCCGAACCTTTTCAGAGATCAACGGCATTACTGGAGTCAGTAAAACCATACTTAAGCGCAACGCTTCCGCCATCGTTGCCAATGAGGTCTCTAGCTTTGCTTGATCTTCTGGCGCATCCGATTTTGCCAACTTCCAAGGCGCACGCGTCTCCGCATATTTATTGATGGATGAAATGAAACCAAAAATTCGTTCCAAAGCTCGATGGAATTGAAAACCTTCAAAAAAGGATTCCAACTCTTTTGCAGTCGCTTCCCATGCCGCTTTCAGGTCCTTCTCAGGCGCTTCTTCCACTGAGGCAACGGGTACACGCCCTTCAGCATAACGACCGCCCATATTTAATAAGCGACTCACTAAATTTCCCAAATCATTAGCAAGGTCGCTGTTGTAACGATTGAAAAATAATTCCAATGAGAAATCACTATCCTGACCCACATTCATTTCCCGTGTCACGAAATAACGAAATGCATCCGTCCCAAATTGATCAATTAAATCTAGAGGATTCACGACTTCTCCCGTGCTCTTCGACATCTTTGCGCCCGAACTCAACCACCACCCGTGTACTAAAAAATGTTTCGGAAGCTCGATATCGAGCGCCTTCAACATAATCGGCCAGTACACCGCATGCGGAGGCACTAAAATATCTTTACCGATTACATGATAGTCCGCTGGCCATGAATCCTTAAATGAATCCGTTCCGTAGCCCGCCGCAGTAATGTAATTCGTCAAGGCATCAAACCACACATACGTCACAAAATCTGTATCAAAAGGAAGTTCAATCCCCCACTCTAAGCGAGACTTAGGCCGCGAAATACACAAATCATTCAAGGGCTCCTTCAAAAACTGCAAAACATCTGCCGCCCGAAAACGCGGATAGATCATCTCCTCATTCGATTGCAAGGTCTCTACGAGCCAATCTTGATACTGCGCTAATTTGAAAAAGTAATTGGTCTCAACCACCTCTTCAACCTCACCGTAAATCTCTGGCCATTCACCATCAACCTTCTCTTTCTCAGTCACGAATTGCTCCTGACGCGGACTGTAATAGCCCGAATATTCCGCCTTATAAATCTCCCCCTTATCATAAAGGGTCTGTAAAATATCTTGAACCACCGTTTTATGGCGCCCTTCGGTCGTGCGAATATAATCATCATTCGATATCTCCAAGCGCTTGCATAATCCTTGAAACTCCTTCGCTAACTGATCGCAAATTTCAATCGGTTCGACTCCTGCCTTCTGCGCCGACATTTGCACTTTCTGCCCATGCTCGTCCAACCCTGTCAAAAAATGAACCGAGTCCCCTTTTAAACGCCGATAGCGTGCAATGATATCCGTAAGCACTTTTTCGTAAGCATGCCCCAGATGCGGTGAACCATTCGCATAGTCAATTGCAGTCGTTATATAAAACCGTTTACTCATAGCTAATTTAAATTTTCACCTTGGGCGATTCTTTCGCTCGGTGCAAGCCCCACCGCACAACAATATTACTCTATAAAACTTGAAAACTGCCTGCTTGCCACCTCCTGCGAAACGCATTCACTCACGAAATGACTTCTAATAATAATTCTGAGCAATCCAACGACTTTCAACGCCCCGACGGACGTGCCATCAACGCCCTCCGCTCAATTGAATTCCAAACAGGTATTGCACCACACGCCTCAGGCTCCGTTCTCGTTGCATTCGGCGATACCCGCGTGATCTGCTCCGCCTGCCTAGAAAAGAAAGTCCCTGGATGGATGCGTGCTCAAGGGGTCGAAGGTGGTTGGCTGACCGCAGAATATTCCATGCTCCCCTACAGCACTCTGGATCGCAAAACGCGTGACAGTTCCCGCGGACGTCCCGACGGACGCACCATTGAAATTCAACGCCTCATCGGTCGTTCGTTGCGTGCTGTCATTGATTTGAAAAAACTTCCTGGACATACCCTTTGGGTTGATTGTGACGTCCTTCAAGCCGATGGCGGAACCCGTACCGCTTCTATAACAGGCGCATATGTAGCAGCTCAAATCGCCATTAAAAAATTCATCGCCGAAGGCATCTTAAAAGAAGATCCATTCAATGACTCTGTAGCAGCCGTTTCCGTAGGCGTCTTTCAAAACACTCCTGTTCTGGACCTCAACTACATCGAAGACAAAGACGCCACTGTTGACGCTAACCTCGTCATGACTGGAAACGGGCAATTTGTAGAAGTTCAAAGCTCGGGCGAAGAAGCCACTTTCTCAAGAGAAGAACTCGATGGCCTCCTTGCGCTTGGCGGTGAAGGCATTCAAACAATCACTCAGCTCCAAGCCTCCGCCATTGAGTCCGCGTGCCAATAAGTCTAAACTCTGCAACTTTTTAAAGCTCACTGCGATTAAATACATGAATCGGCACTACGCCTTAAATAAAACATTAAACAAAATGAAAAAATTATTCAGCTTACCAATTATCCTACTAGGAATCGGAACATGCCTCCTCCCATTTGCCTTAGCAGCACAATCTGAAGAAGGCGCCCGCACTAAAAAAGGCCCCGGCGGCGGCAGTAGCGAAAATCGCCGCGCTCACATGCAAAAGATTGACGCTAATGGCGATGGCATCATCACCCGCGACGAAGCCTCATTAGCTGGAAACCCTGAACGCGCAGAACGTATGTTCGATCACTTGGATAGAGATGGCGACGGCGCAATCACTCCAGAAGAACGTCAAGCCGCTCGCGAAAACTTCGCGAAAGGAGCTGGCAAGCCAGGGAAGAAAAGTAAAGGTGGATCCGGCGCAAGTTGCCCAAGTTGTCAGAACTAAGTCCCTTACTCCGGCAGAAATGCTTCTTTCTCAAAGCTCGTGGTGAAAGCCTCGAGCTTTTTCGTGTCCTTACCGCTTGCAAGCCTCTCAGCATTCGCACACTTTCATTCCCTTCCGCTATGATCACAATCAATCAAGTCACTCATAACTTCGGCAAAAAGGTTCTCTACAACGGCATCAATACCGTTATCGGCGCACGCGATCGCATCGGGCTCGTCGGCGCTAACGGTTCAGGTAAAACTACCCTCCTTCGCATGATCATGGGCGAAATTGAAGCCGACAAAGGCACCTTCGACTGCGCTGACTACGTTACTATCGGATACCTCCCGCAAGACGGAATCAAAGTCTCGGGACAAACCCTTTTCACAGAAGCTCAAAGCGCTTTTGGTGACGTCCTTGAACTTCAAGACAAAATCGCAAAAGCAGACGAGGCGATGCTAGAAATGGACACCAGTTCCGAGGAATATTTCGACCTCATTGATACTGTTGGAGAATGGGAGCAAAAACTTGAGGACTTTGAACCGCAGAAAATGAAATCTCGTATCGAGCGCATTCTGCTTGGAATGGGATTCAAAGAAAGCGATTTCGAACGCGACACAGGTGAGTTCTCAGGTGGTTGGCAAATGCGGATCGCCCTTGCGAAGCTCCTGCTGCAAAATCCCTCTCTCATCATTCTTGATGAACCGACGAATCACCTTGATATTATTTCGCAAAACTGGGTTGAAAATTACCTCAGCCATTATCAAGGCGCACTCATCCTAATTTCCCACGATCGCGCTTTCCTCGACACCGTTACAAACCGCACCCTCGAGTTAAAACTTGGAAATCTAAACTCCTTTAAAGGGAACTATTCGTTCTACGTTAAAGAAACCGAGCAACGCCTTGAAACCCTTCGCAAAGCACATAAAAACCAGCAACGAGAAATTTCGGAAATTAAAGATTGGATCAATCGTTTCCGCTCAAACGTTAAAAAAGCCAGCATGGTTCAGTCCCGTATCAAACAATTGGAAAAAATGGAGCTCATTACTATCCCACGTGATGAAAAGAAAATCTTCTTCCGTTTCCCAAAGCCGCCGCCTGCAAGCTCTAAGGTCATCACCATCACCAATCTTCACAAAGCCTATGATGACAACGTCATCTTCAACGGCCTCGATCTTCGTATCGATAAAGGCGACCGCATCGCAGTAGTGGGGGTCAACGGTGCAGGTAAATCCACTCTAGCCCGCATTATGGCGGATTGTGAACCCTATCAGGACGGTACGATTGAGAAAGGCCTCAATACCGTCATCAGTTATTTTGCCCAGTCTCAAGCCGATGAACTCGATCCACACAAAACAGTTCTTGAGGAAGTTGAATCGGTGGCAGTCGAAAATTCCGAAGCCAATCCCAGAGCGGCACTCGGCGCCCTCCTCTTTTCTGGCGACGAAGCCCTCAAGAAAAATGCAGTTCTCTCAGGTGGTGAAAAAAATCGAGTGGCCTTAGCAAAGATGCTCATGAAGCCCGGCAATTGCCTCATTCTCGACGAACCAACCAATCACCTCGACATCAAATCAAAAGAAGTCCTCCAAGACGCCATCAATGCCTTCGACGGCACAGTCATTCTTGTCTCGCACGACCGTTCCTTCCTCGACGGCGTCGTCAATAAAGTCCTCGAAGTGTCCCCTGGTTCGACACGCCTCCTAACTTGTAACGTCTCTGAATACATCGAGCGCCTTGAAAAAGAATTCGAAGATTCAAAAGCTTAAAGTCTTCAAACAAAAGCCCTTTGCTTGATGCTTCAAGCAATACTTTTTACGTACGCTTTTTAGATTCGAGCTGACTCAAAAGTTTATTCTTTTCTCCATCCGGTAAATCGCTGGATTGAATGGTTTCACGTGCCAATTCCGATTCTCCGTTCTGCTTCATCTGCCCGACTACCTTTTGTAAAGACTGCATTCGTTTATTTTTTGGTAACGTTCCGCCCCATATGAAAGCCGCCGCAGTATCGTACTGCAACATTTTGTTCACTAAATTTTCGACCGCTTTATTCCGTACCGGCCCCGCTTCAAGATCGTCAATCCATTTAGATGCCTCGAGTGTATCATGATTTAAAAGCTCTTTGGTTGCCACATCAATGGCCGCCAATTGCGCTTGAGAATTCTCAAGACCCAGTGCAAAGAGTACCGCCGCCTGCGCATCGTCTTTTGCCAAGCTTAGCGCGATTGGTCGTGCCTGTTCGTTGAGCCCTGCCGTATCGCCCGATCCTTCCAAATAATCAATAACTGCACGCGGATCCGCATCAGCCCACTGAACCAAAACTGTTTTTCGAGCCTCCGACCCCATTTGATCATCTATCATACTATCCGCCCAAGCCAAGGCTCCTTCGGGATCCGTAGCCCCTAAATTTTCAGCAATGTTTCGCATCAATGCCATACTCGATGCACCCCGTTCCAATCCTTCCAAATGCTCCATCGCCCCTGCAATATTGGTCTCAGCAAATTCCCTCATGATGGTCTCTTCCGCTTTTTCTTTTTCTGGCCCATTCGGTAAGGAAGACGCCCACTGCAGGGCCGCAGGTGCGTCACTTGCTCCCCAATTAGCCGCTAGGCGATTGATCGAATTCTCATAAGCACGCCCATATGGTAAGGTGTCAATGATCTCAGGAACCATTTCTGGGTTGTCCTCGGATAACTCACCGATGATCACTGAAAGCGATTGATCATAAGCCCGTCCCGTTAAATTTTGCTCGATAAAGGAGTACGCGCGGACCGGATCATGACGCGCCAACGCCCAAGTGCTGTCGCTAATAATTTTACTCCTGCTAGAATCATCGGGCATCATTGATAAATAATTAAAGACCCCGTCTAAATCCCTGCCTGCCCATTCATTGATTAAGCGCGGCATCAATCGAGAACGTTCATCGGGGTTACTCAAACTCTGCACAAATGCCACTGCCCCCTCAGGGTTCTCTCTGCCCATTCCGCGCACATATCCTTGCAGCGCACGGTTTCGAGCATCCCCATCTGCCATTGAATTAATCTGTGTTAATGCGCCCGAGGCATCCGATGCCGCCCAGTTGGAAAAAAGCGCACTGAAACGCCATTCGTGAGAACTCGTCTCTGTCAGATTCAAAATTTCAAACGCACGCGCAGGATCCTTCTCCATTAATGAACGAGCAATTACATAATTCGCCAAGGAACGATCCCGGTCTTCCTCAATCGCACTCGTTGCACTCAATGCGCCATCAATATCAACTTCTGCCCAGGCCGCAAATAACGACATCCCAAAGCTGTGTTTATTATCATCGCTGACTTCAGTATTGAAAAAAGTATACGCAGCTTGTGGATCTCGTTCCACCATCGCCATAATTGCAAGACTACTCACCATCCGATCCGCATGACTCGCATAGCGCCCAGTGCGCCCTTGATACTCCTTCAATAAATCCCGTAATCCGTCTTCTGACAGACTGGAAATCACCTCGATCGTCGACTGCACATTACTAATTGAACCAAAATTGGATAAGGACGCATACGAATCTAAGCGATCCTCACTACCCTTTGCGATTTCTGCATCCCCCTCAGTTTCAGTAACTTTAACTGCGGCTCCATCAGCGCCGCTGACTCCTGGCGCCATGCCTTCAGTACTCAAAAGCGCTTGCTTACGAACTGACGAGTCATTGAGTGTGGGATTGATCGAAGCATCTTCAGGCAAACTTTTAGAATAATGCCCAAGTCCAAGACCTATCAAAAAAACGGCCAATATTACAGGGAGCAGCAAAGTAGATTTCATTGATTACTATAAAGGCTATATCTAAGCGGAAATAAAGAGAATATTGTAAGCAGAGAATTTGTGAAAAATATACCAATTAAACCATCGTCCACATTCCGAAAAAGTTACAAAAAAGCATCCATCCTAAGATGAATGCTTTTGATAAATAATTACTTTTTCGAACTTTACTTGGTATATACGTCAAGCGAACGAAATCCTAAAAAGAACCTTACCGCTTCGATCCATGTTTAGAGACAAATAAAAAGGCACAAACTCCAAGCCCCATCAATAATGCATAGGTTGACGATTCAGGCACCACAGGCGAAGTCTCTAAGGAGAGCGTAAGTGGATCAGTGGTAATACTTGAATAACTAGTACCAGTGCCAATAGTGGTATAAACAAAAGCTACTGTAAGAAACTTCACGCTTTGACCATTATAGCCATTCGTAAAAAGTAAATTTGCTAAATTATTCCGATCGTTTATATTTACGTTTCTTTCAACTGTATTAACTACGTTGCCATCTATATCTCTTGGAAAGGTCGGCATCACGTCATCTGCCACTAAAGAACCACTAGTAGAACTTGTTTTGTTTGAAAACCAATCCGCAGTCGCTTGAGGTTCTATCCTTGTATCCGACAAACCCAAAAACCTTAATTGAATATTTGGCAAGTTATCATCAGCACTTTGATCTGCTACACTAAAACCCTGAGTGAAAGAAAAGCCAGATAAAGAATTAGCTGTACCATTAAAAAATTCGGCACCAAGATCTGGTAGTCTAAAGATAAAAACACCTTTATGCCATCCCGTTGGACCTCTGCCAACTGCAATTCTTTCACTTCCTGATGGGGTTCTTATTGTTACATTGTCGTCTGTAGTTGTGCCCCATCCAGCCGACATATGATAGCCACTATTAGATCCGTCTCCGATCGTTGCTGTAACACTCACAGTTAATCCATTTAAAGCATGCAAGCCTGCAATAAAAAAAAGTACTGAGAGTAAAACCCCTTTACTGTTATTTAATTTCATAAATTAGTATTTTTGATGTTTATATTTATAAAAAACTACTTACATACATTTGATTATATTCAAAAATACGCAATAACAAATTTATTAATAGTATATTTGTAACATATGTAAAATTCTTCTTTATAGGGGGACCCGAATAAAAATATTTATTTTAGAATAAAAACCGATTCGGTACCTTTTAAAGTTTTCAGAATTAACTTAACCGCGACAGCGCATTAAAAAAAAACCAAGAGCCAAGCATCCACCAATTAAAGCATACGTGCTAGGTTCAGGCACAGTTGTCAGCTCAAGTGACACATTATTTTTTCGAATGGCGGTGTAACGACCATTGAAAGGCGTTGCAGTAGCATCAATCGAAACAAACATATACTTCTCTGCGAATCCGTCATACCCTTGTGCCCTCATTGCAGCAAATAAAACATGATTAAAAGCATCGTTACTTAAATATTTATTCGCCCAGTCCCCAGCTCCACCTTAATTTAAAAATTGGTGCTCGTTGTAGTTCCTGCCGTAGCTAGGCGGTTAAATTCATTAGCATCAGCAGTAATAGTTGGGTTCGCATCATACATTCCAATCACTCGCATAGCGTGCGCTTGTACCGATCCTCCTGTGCCTACGGTTATCCCGCCGAGCCTGATTCTTCTCAAGCCCGTTACAGTTTAGGCTGCAGATGATTTCGGTAGCTTGAAAATCATTATTGTTCTCCAAGAATTATTTGCATTATAGCCCGCAGGTGTACCATGGTAAGTATTCTGATCAAATGCATACGGAGTATCTACGCTAACAGGGTCCTATGTATAAGCAGCAATGACCCCATCAAGACCCCAATTAAACGAAGATGGCGTAAAAGCCACCAGAGCCTTAAACACCATGATCAAAGATTGATAACACTAAACATATTATCAATAATTTCTTTTTCATAATGGTGATATTTTTAGTATATACGAAGTTAAATGTAAAATATAGGCTACCATAACACGTTTATAATTTTAAAGACCTAGGATAAAAAACGTACGGATATACCCAATTTAAGATATGCAGACAAAGCCACTTAGACTGAAGCAATCAAAGAACCCTTTAATGAACCCTGTAACTCTAAATTTAGAGCATATTGGCTGCTAAATCAGCCAGCTCAGAGCGGACACCCTTGGTCAATTCTAAATGAGCGGTGATCTCGGTGCCGCGCAAGCGTTGCGCTGTGTGTACCAAGCCATTTGAGCTTTCATCCAAAAACATACTATCTACTTGCGCTGGATCACCCAAAAGAATGACCTTCGATCCTTCCGCCATCCGGCTCACCACCGTCTTGGCCTCATGCGGAGTCAGATTCTGCGCCTCATCAATGATAAAAAGAGTATTTGATAGCGATCGCCCACGAATAAAGGTCATCGCCTCAACCTCCACTAGATTAAAATCAAAAAGAAACTGATACGGCTTGCGCGGCGAGTTATTTTCATCGTCTTCAGATTCCTGTGCATTCGGTTGTTTCGCCAACTTCGCCATCGCTTTCTTTCGCTTCCGATTCGATGTGATTTTATCTAACTGAGAAAGCGCACTCTCGACCTCCTCTTTTTTGGAGATTTTTCGATTATTAAACAAAATTTCTAAATTATCATAAAAAGGCGCAATATACGGCGCCATCTTTTCCTCTAAAGTCCCCGGCAAAGCGCCCGTGTCCTTACCAATATGTACCAAGGGACGTGTGATAAAGACACGTTCATACAAATTTTCCTCGCCCAAGGTCTGATACAGTGCCATCGCAATCGAAACAAGCGTCTTACCCGTGCCCGCTTTACCACAGCAGGTGATCAATTTGATATCTTCATCCAGCAAGGCATCCATCAGCATCCGCTGCTCGTCATTCAATGGGTTTATACGTATACCCTTCGGGATTTTAATCCCCACATTTGAGCCCAATATCAATCCCTCTAATTGTCCATCTCCCCGATACCGAGCGGGTTCGCGAAACTCCCCGTTAGCTACATACACATATTCGTTTATAAACAAATGACTCGTTTCCTCAGGAGCCAAGTCCACGCCATGCTCCTCCATAAATTGCGTATAATCGGCGTCCGCTAAACTTACTGTCCGGCATCCAACAGGCTTTGCGTCATTCACCTTGTCATTCATGTAATCTTGCACCTCCATTCCGAGCGCAATCCCCTTAAGAGCCATATTCGCGTCTTTGGTCACCAAAACCACTCGGCGGTCAGGACAGGATTCCTGAAGAAAAATAACCGAAGCCAGGATTCGATTATCCATTTTATCGAGATCGCTCAAAGTCGCTCGCAAACGTTCCATCCCCGCGCTCTTGCAATCCCCATTCACCAAATACTCATTGATAACTACAATCAAATTGCCCCCATGAATCAATTCACGGCCCAAGACCGCGCTCCCCTTTGCCTTCAATTCCTCAGGAACTGCATGCTTCGAGCTATCAAATAAAGTACGTAAATCACGGTGAACACTCCGTGCGGAAAAACCCAACTCCCCAGATGAAGATTTCTTGCGATCTAATTCCTCCAGTACTTCAACCGGGATCGCAATCGCGTTTTCTTCAAATTTATACAGGCATTGCGGGTCATGGAGCAGAACATTTGTATCTAAGACAAAAATTTTAGCCTGTGCGGTATTCTTTCGTTTCTTTGGCAATTTAAAAATCTGTAAGGAATTTAGACACTCCTAGCATTGATTACCAGAGCATCCGTTGTAATTTAATTTCATACTAACATTGAAGAAAGCAAACAAGATGCCTTTGTCTAAGAATTATAAATAAATGCAAGACTCATTACACATTTTCCAAAATCTAATCGGGTATCACTTTAAAAACCACGAACTGCTCCAGCGTGCCCTCACCCATGCCAGTCTTTCAAATGAAACCACTGATAATCAACGCCTTGAATTTCTTGGTGACGCTGTTCTGGGGCTCGTGGTCGCAGAAAAACTCTTTCTTGAGTTCCCCGAGGATGACGAAGGCGCCCTCGATCACATGCGCGCGGGCATCGTAAATGGAAAATCCCTTACTCAAACCGCCATTGCGCTTGGGGTTGATTCGCTCCTCATCGTCAGTGAAGCCCATCGCAAGCACCGCCCGCAACCCAGCGACGCCATGCTCGAAGATGCGCTCGAGGCCATCATTGGAGCGCTCTTCCTAGACGGAGGCATCGAATCC
>CBFHPQ010000016.1:0-35767 GCA_965657865.1 Coraliomargaritaceae bacterium
GTTGAAAATTGTATACAGATGTTGCGCGACGCCTTCACAGGATGCGTTTGGTATAAGGTAGGCTTTAAAAAGTTTTGGGTGTTGCGCTATCAGACGTTGGCCTTCGGTGTCGCTTTCGTTAATAAGGCAAGCGTGATCAAAATGCTCCTGTAGCCATTGCTTGAGATATTTGAGGTCTCCAAAGTCGACTACGAACCCGTTGGCGTCAGGTTCATGACAACTAAAGGTGAGGGTGATCGACCAATTGTGTCCGTGGATGAAGGAACAATGCCCGTCGTGCAGGTGTTGGCGGTGCGCGAAGGGAATGTCTTGGTAGGTTTTTTTGCAGCTTAGCATTTTTAAAGTTTTTATTGGGAGGTGTTTTACGGAAGCCGCCAGTTATGCGCGCGGAGGGTCTCAAGAGTGGGCGCATCATCTGCGTAGAGCGTTGGATCTGTTATGCCTGCTAGGTCAAAAGCTTCGCGTCGTTCGATGCAGGTTCCGCATCGTCCGCAATGCAGGGCTTTTCCTTTATAGCAGGACCAAGTTTTCTCTAGGGGAATGTTGAGTTCTGCGCCGCGTTTTGCGATATCGGCTTTGGTCCAGTCTACAAACGGGCGAATAAGGCGGATTGTATTCCAGTCGCAAAGTTCAATGGCGTGCTCCATAGCGGTGGCAAATTCGGGCCGGCAATCAGGATAAATTGCGTGATCCCCGTGGTGGGCCGCATACGCAACCTGTTCAGCTCCAATGCTTAATGCGAAACTGGTCGCAAGGGAAAGGAGGAGCATGTTGCGATTGGGAACGACGGTGGATTTCATTGTTTCCTCAGTGTAATGACCTTCGGCAACTTCGATAGAATCGGAAGTGAGGCTACTTCCAGCGAGGAGGGGGCGAATATTTGAAAGATCGGCAACTTGATAAGGGACGCCTAAATCCGCACAGATCGCCTGCGCGTGCTCCAACTCGCAGTGGTGGCGTTGCCCATAATTAACGGAAAGGGCTTGCACGGTATGACCGCTGGCACGCAGGTGATACAAAAGGACGGTCGAATCGAGACCTCCAGAATATATTAGGACAGTTTTCATGAATTCAGTCATCGCTGGATTTCAGCATCCTGGGAATTCGTTAGCAGGGTATTTTTATTTGGTTTTATCTTTAAGTGGGGCGCAAGACTAAAAGCAGGATTGCGATTACCGATGCTTGACAATTGCGGCGTTGAACTCAATTTTCAAAGCTGCAAATTTAATCCAGTATCGAATTTAAGCGGGTTCCATCTCGCTTTTTTTATTTAATCATCCAATGAGCCACGAAATACTTTCAGTCCTAGAATATATGGAAAAGGAAAAAGGGATCGCCCGCGAGGACATGATCTCTGCCATTGCCAGTGCTATTGCCGGTGCCGCCCAACGAGGGGTGAACTCTGGGCAAGAAGTGCGGGTTGAGATCAACCCTAAGAACGGAGCCCTAAAAGCTTGGAATGCCCTGAATGTAGTGGATTCAATCGGTGATCCAGCAAATGAAATCCATATTGAAAAAGCACGTCAATTATCGCCCGAGGCTGAAGTGGGTGGGGTAATTGAAAAAGAGATTGATCCAGCTTTTCTTGGGCGGATTGCAGCACAAACTGCGCGTCAGGCAATTATGCAGCGCATTCGCCAGTTTGAGAAAGATCGAATTTATGATGATTATAAGGACACGGTTGGAGACATTGTCACTGGTACTGTGCGTCGTCGTGAACGTGGCGACTTAATTGTCGATTTGGGTAAAGCAGAAGCGATTCTGCCTCCACGTGAGCGTGTACCGGGCGAAGATTATGCACCGGGTGAAAGCATTCGTTGTTTGTTGCTTAAGATCGAGCAGACCAATCGCGGTCCAGATATCATCTTATCGCGCTCTAATATAAATTTTGTGCGTCGTTTGTTTGAACTTGAGGTGACGGAGATTGCAGATGGCACAGTTTCGATTGAGGCAATGGCGCGTGAAGCGGGCTACCGCACAAAAATTGCGGTGCAGAGCGCGGATCCCAAGGTGGATCCAGTCGGTGCTTGTGTCGGTGCGCGAGGGGCACGCGTCAAAACGATTGTTCGGGAACTAGGCGGTGAAAAAATTGATATCATTCGTCATTTCAGTGAGCCTATTCAACTTTTAGAAGAGGCCCTCAAACCAGCAGTGCCCAAGAATATTAACGTGAATGAGGTGGAGCGTCGCATTCATTTTGAAGTAGCGGAAGATGACCTCTCGATCGCAATTGGTCGCCGTGGGTTTAACGCCAAGCTGACTTCGCGTCTGTTAGGTTGGAAGCTCGACATCGGCAAGGTCGAAAAAGAAGCAGTTGGATTTGACCAAAAAATTGCGAAAGCGGTGCAAGGCATTAACATGATTCCTGGAATTGAGCCTGCGATTGCAGAACGATTGGTGACCATTGGATTGGTGAGCCCAGAGGCGTTTGAAGGCGTCAGTGCAGAGGATTTAGTGGATGCAGGTTTTACTACTGAGGAATCAGAAAATGTTCTCGGGAAGGTAAATGATTACCTTGCAAATAATACCTAAGCATCCGTTTAGCTTCTAAGGATTTAAGATAAAGGAAACAGACAGAGTTACCGTACCAGACTTAACAAAATTATATGAGCGTTCGCATACACCAGCTTTCTAAACAAATCGGGATGGAGAATAAGGAGTTGATAGAACTCCTGCGCGAGCGTGGATATGAGGTTAAGAGTGCTTCGAGTACGGTTGATAACATTTCTGCGGAGTCTTTAGTTGAAGAATTTGGAAAACCGGGAGCGGAGTCAGAAGCGGAAGCTAAGGAAACGCCAAAAGAAAAAGCGCCCGAAGCGCCCAAAGGACCGGTCTTTCCCTCTGGTGTAATTGTTAAGAGTAAGGCTGACATTGATCGTGAGCGCGAAGCGAAAGCAAAGGCAGAGGAAGCCGCTAAAGCACCGGCTCCAGAGCCTGCTGCCAAGGTTCCGCCTGCGCCTGCGCCTGTGGCACCCAAGCCACCAACGGCACCTAAAGTACCCGCGACTCCTCCTCAACCTAAGCCCGTAGAAAAAGTAGCACCGAAGGCACCCCCTGCCGCTCCCGTTCCGCAAGCAAGCAAGCCGCCTGCCGCGCCTATGCCATCTGCGAATCCGCCCAGTACGCCTCCAGTCATTCCCGCTTCAGGGCCGCCTAAGCCGCCAGCGGCACCGACTCCGACAACTGAAGCAATCCCTACAAGCGTAGATGAGGTGAGTGAGGAAGTGAGCGATGCTCCTAAAAATATTTTACATGTGAAGCCTCCGATTGTGGTGCGAGATTTCGCATTGGAGATTGGACTCAAGCCGTTTAAACTCATCTCGGAATTAATGGAGATGGGAATTTTTGCCTCCATGAATCAAACGATCGAGGAGGACACTGCTAAGATTTTAGCTAACCGCCATGGATTTGAGTTAGAGATTCATCACCGAGGAGAAACAGGAGACGGTGGTGGCAGCCAGAAAGCAAAGCCTGTTGCAGTTGATGACGATGATCCAAAATTTTTAAAAGACCGTCCGCCAGTAGTATGTATCTTAGGGCATGTTGATCATGGTAAGACCACTTTGCTCGACACGATTCGCAAAACGAACGTAACTGGAAGTGAAGCGGGTGGGATTACGCAGCACATCGGCGCGTATCAGATTACGCACAATGATCATAAGATCTCTTTCATCGATACGCCCGGTCACGCAGCTTTCTCGATGATGCGAGCTCGTGGAACAAATGTTACCGATATTGCGGTCTTGGTTATTGCGGCGGATGATGCTTTCAAGCCTCAAACGGAAGAAGCGCTCAAGTTTGCTCAACAAGCTAATAACGCCATCGTGGTCGCAATCAATAAGACTGATGCTAAAGGCGCAAATGTGGATCGCGTTAAGCAACAGATGCAAGAAAAGGGTATTGCGCCAGAGGATTGGGGCGGCGAAACCGTCACGGTGGAAGTTTCTGCCTTGAATGGCACTAATATTGATGAGCTTCTGGACATGATTTTACTGCAGGCGGAAGTCTTAGAGCTTAAAGCAAATCCGGACTGCGGAGCTTCTGGCATCATAATTGAATCTCAAATTGAACAGGGTCGAGGGCCGACTGCTTCGGTCATTGTGGAGAAAGGGACTTTGAAGCAAGGAGATGCTTTGATCTGTGGAGAGTCTTACTGCCGCGTGAAGTCGATGTTTGATGACAGTGGAAATGTATTGAAATCTGCGCCTCCATCTACGCCCGTAAAAGTTCTGGGTTGGTCGAACGTTCCAGCTTCTGGGGATCGTTTTGAGAAGCGTAAAAATGAGAAGATTGCTAAGCGCGAAGCTGAAGAATTTACTTACCAGCGCAAGCGTGAAGACAGTGCACGCACGGCCTCTGGTGAAGAAAAGAAAGAAGGGGGAGCAACCGTCGAAGATTTATTTGCAGCCATCGAGAAGCAGCAAAAGAAATGCTTACGTTTAATTGTGAAATCGGACGTACATGGATCTGCGGAAGCGCTCGCTAATGCTTTATCTGAAATCAGTAGCGATAAGGTAGATCTGGATATCATCCATGTAGGTGTGGGTAACATTACCAAAAATGACGTCACCCTCGCTGGCGCAGGTGGTTCATGCATCATCGGTTTTAATGTGAAGATGGACACGGGAGTGCAAAGCGTTGCGAAGCACCACGATATCCGAATCATTCAACACGCTATTATTTACGAACTCCTCGAGCAAGTTGAGGAAGAAATGGCTGCCTTACTCGAGCCTGAATTACGCGAAAGTAAAAGCGGTGCTGCTGAAATTCGCCAAGTCTTTAGCATCGGTAAAGGTCGTGCAGTGGCGGGTTGTATGGTGACCGAAGGCACTATTAAACGCGGCTCTAAAGCGTGTATTGTACGTGGTGGTGAAGTCATTCATGAAGGCAAGGTTGTCGCCTTGAAGCGTTTCAAAGATGACGTCAAAGATGTGCGTGCAGGATATGAGTGCGGTATCAATGTGGATGGCTATGATGCGTACGAAGAGGGCGATATGATTGATTGCTTCGAGGTTGAAGAAATTCGTCCAACGCTCCGTTAGACAAAAGGTAATTTTTTAATACGTTTTAAAGGTCCGATCCCTTACTATTATGTCAAAACGCATCACACGAGTGAATGAGTTATTACAGCGTGAAGTCAGTGAGCAACTTCACCAACGTTATCGCGGAGATGCGACTCCGATTACGATCAGTAGTGTTGATACGAGTCCAGATTTACGTTCGGCGAAGGTGTACTATTCCGTTATCGGTGATGAGGAGACAATTTGCAAAGCAGAGGCTTTGTTTCGACGGATTGGAAAGGATTTGCAGCATCAGGTGCGCCGTCGGGTGATTCTAAAATATTTTCCTAATTTTGAATTTTGCTATGATCCTTCGATGGAGCGCGGAGCGCATATTCTTGATTTATTAGACCAACTAGAAGATGGAACTGAAAACAAATAAGTATTACCCAGAGGCGAGCCAGACTTTTGCTGAAACAGTTGAAAAGTTAAGAGGCAAGCCAGTCGCTGTGATTGGGCATTTGCGCCCCGATGGAGATTGTATCGGCTCGACTGTGGCTCTTACGCGTATTCTCACGAGTTTGGAAGTGGATGCGATTGGAGTGAATCGAGATCCAGTACCGCAAAATTTAGAGGCCTTTGTGGGTGATACAAAATTAGTGCAAGCGAAAGATTTCGAACCTGCTGGACATCTTGCGGTGACCGTAGATTGTGCAGATCGGAAGCGGATTGGTGATCGTCTCCAAGAATTATTTCCAAAAATAGAGCTCAATATTGACCATCATATTTCAAACAAGCGCTACGGGAGTGTGAATCTGGTGATTAATGATGCCTGTGCAACGGGGGAGGTCTTGGCGGGGTTCTGTTTGGACAATGGATTCGCAATGGATGCTTTGACGGCGCAAAATTTATATATTGGGATTGCGACTGATACGGGTCAATTTCGCTTCCCTTCTACGACTCCAGAGACCTTTGAAATCGCGCGACAACTGTGCGAATCAGGAGCAGATCCTGCTCGAGCAGCTTTTGAGCTTTATGAAAATGAAAGCTTTGCGAAGTTTAAGCTCTTACAACATTTTCTTGCTTCGCTAAAATTGGAACATTCTAACCGGGTCTGCGTTGGCTTGATTGAGGACGGAGTGTATGAATCTTTAGGTGCCTCTGTGGATGACTCTGAGGGTTTGGTGGATTATGCGCGCTCAATTAAAGGGGTGGATATTGGGGTTTTACTAGAGGAGCGTGGGGGAGCAATCAAGGGCAGTCTTCGCGCTAAAGATGCTGAGTATCGAGTGGATAAAATCGCTCAAAAATTTAACGGAGGCGGACATGCCTGTGCTGCAGGATTAAATGTAGAGAATTTGCCGTTGCCAGAGTTTCGTACATTACTCCTTGAGGAGCTTGAAAAACACTTGGCTTCGGTGGATGCCAATCGCTAATCAATAGTATTAATCAATTATGAACTTAGATCCTGAAGGTATTTTGCTGGTTGATAAACCGCAGGGAATCACTTCGCACGATGTGGTCGATCGAGTGCGCCGAATTTTTCATATGAAGAAAGTGGGGCATGCTGGCACTCTGGATCCGATGGCAACTGGTTTGATGCTTATTTTAGTCGGTAAAGCGACAAAGGTTTCGCAGTACTTAATGAGTATGGATAAGGAGTATACTGGAACACTTCGCTTGGGGCAGACTACAGACTCTCAAGATGCGGATGGAACGATCACTGAAGAACGTCCTGTTCCTGAGTTTTCGGAGGCCACTGTTCTAGAGGCAATGAAATCATTTCTGGGAGATCAGTATCAAACGCCACCGATGTTTTCTGCCAAGAAAGTGAATGGGCAACCGCTTTATAAATTGGCGCGCAAAGGAAAGACAATCGCGCGTGAACCGCGAGTCATTCATGTCAGTCGCTTTGATTTGACGCGTCTGCAATTACCTGAAGTTTCATTTGTGGTAGGCTGCAGTAAGGGGGCGTATGTACGTACGATTGCGAATGATTTGGGTGAAAAACTGGGAAGTGGAGCCCATTTGAATGCATTGCGACGGACTGGCGTCGGTGAATTTCGTATTGAAAAAGCGGATACTCTGGAAGTATTGCGCGCCGCATCTCCGACCGCTTTGAAGAAAAAATTAATTCCTATCCTACAGGCCGTTCCTACGCATGCATTGTAATGCGAATTTTTTTAAATGACCGATCTATCAACACGGGTTTCAGATTTTAATGCCTTAGAGGGATTAGAAAAACCGCTTTTTTTAGCGGTTGGAATTTTTGATGGGGTTCACAAAGGACATCAGTCTGTGATTCAAGAGGCCGTTAAGGCTGCTGAGTCGGTTGATGGAATCAGTGCCGTTTTGACTTTTGATCCCCACCCGAGTCGACTGTTTCGACCGGAAGCGGCAACGGAATTATTGTTACCGATTTCAGAAAAAGTAAGTTTGCTACAAGATGCAGGTATTCAAGTGGTTATTAGTAAACAATTTGATGCAGAATTTTCGGCGATTCCTGCGGAGAATTTTATCGCACATTTAAAAGAAGAATTGCCCACACTTGCGGGTATTTTTGTGGGATCAAATTTTAGATTTGGAAAATCTCGGCTCGGAGATGTGGATTTATTAAAAACGACGGGCGCTTCCAAGGGAATCTTGGTACACAGCGCAGATCGTCTTCAGTTTGAAGGTTTAGCGATTAGTAGCACACGTATCCGCGAGGATCTTAAAAGTGGCGCTATTGAGCGAGTGAACACGATGCTTGGATATCGCTACCGGTTTCATGGTACGGTGGTTGCGGGTCAAAAGCTAGGGCGTCAGTTGGGTTTCCCGACTTTAAATCTAGCTTGGAATCCTGAGTGTCAGCCGCGTTTTGGAGTCTATTTAGTGTGTCTCAAAGCTGAAGGTGAGGCTGCTGGGTCGTTCGGAATTGCGAACTATGGAGTGAAGCCAACGGTCAGTGAAAATTCGGAACCTTTATTGGAAGTGCATTTATTAAATCCAACTGAATTGGATTGCGGATCGCAGGTCGAAGTTGAATGGATGCAATTTGCTCGTGGGGAAATGAAATTTGAATCGTTAGAGGCGCTGAAAGCACAGATTGCTTGTGATTTAGAATGGGCACGTGGAGTTGTGGCAAATGGGGACTCGTATAATACAGTTTAATGTTCCGCATGGGTGTTCGGTTCAGCGCGCGGATAAATTATTTGCGGCTGAGTTTGAAGATGTGAGCCGAGTTCGTTTACAACGTGCATTTGAAGCGGGTCAAGTGACGTTTGAAGGACAAGTTATCGACAAGCGTTTCAAGATTCAGAGCGCGGGTCTTTTGGAGGCGCATCTTGTTGAAATCGAGAGGGAGGGGCGTCCTAAAGCGGTTGAGATACCTTTGGATATTATTTTTGAGGATGCCGCAATGGTCGTGGTTAATAAACCTGCCGGAATGGTCACACATCCAGGAAGTGGGACTGGTTCTGACACGCTTGTGCACGCGCTTCTGCATCATACCAATGGTGGCTTGAGTACAGTCGGGGAGCCAGATCGACCTGGAATTGTGCATCGTCTGGATAAGGAAACTACAGGGTTAATTGTGGTTGCAAAAACGGACTTGGCGCATCATCGCCTAGCAGAAGCATTCAGTGAGCGTGCTACTTATAAACGTTACGCGGCTCTGGTATGTGGCGCACCTACGTTAGAATCGGGCTCGTGCCGCGAGGCGATTGGGCGACATCCTATCCACCGAACGAAAATGTCGGTTCAAGAGAAAGGTCGTTCGGCGCACACAGATTGGCAAATTAAGGAACGTTTTTTGGATCTAGCGGCGCGCGTTGACTGTGTGATTCATACGGGTCGGACGCATCAGATTCGAGTGCATATGAGTCATTTAGGCTTCCCGCTTTTAGGAGACTCGACTTATGGTTTTAAGGCGAATCGTTTGCCTGAAATTTTGGTGCCTCGGGTTATGCTGCATGCAAATACTTTGCGTTTAAGACACCCAGTTTCAGAGGAGGCTCTAGAATTTAATGCGCCACTTCCAGATGATTTTGAATGCCTTCAAAAGCAATTAAGTGCTATGAATTCAGAAGGGTAGCTGCGATTCCATAGCGCAAGTTATAAAGCGAGTGAATGCATTGAGTGCGTTCTGCGTACTTCATAACTGTCTCGATAGTGAGTAATGCTGTTGGCAGAATATCGGCTCTTCCTGATGGAAGGTTGGGGATTTGAAGACGTTGTTCGAGCGTCATCTGCGAAAGTTTTTTTCTAAGGGCAATCAGTTCTGTGAGTGCAAATTTTGGTGATAGGGTCTCAAAGGTTTGTTTTTTTTGAGCTGCAAAGATTGCTCTGGAAACGGTGAATGCACCACCCGTTGCGATTAAGGGAGTTTCGGGATCTGCAAAATCAAAAGCGCTTTCTTTGAGATTAGTCAGGACTGTATTTATAATGGCATTTTGAGCACGATGTGTAAGAGGGGCTTTGGGGTCTTCGACATGGGCTTCCATCAAGCGCACTGCTCCGAGTTTTAAGGAGAGGGCGTTTACAATCTTTCCAGAAGCAAAATGAATGAGTTCAAGACTGCCGCCTCCAAGATCTATTTGAATGAAATTTTGAAATTTTCGGACGATTGGGTCGCAAGCAAGTCCGCGTCCGATGCAGCTGGCTTCTTCGTTTCCGCTTAGGATGTTGACGGGTTGGTCAGTGGCTTCTTTGACGCGTTGAGCAAAATCGTGCCCGTTGTGTGCATCGCGCACCGCGCTGGTTGCCACGAGTTCAATGTGCTCAGGGCTATAATCTGCGGCGAAGTCCAAAAGTTTTTGAATCGTTTGAATACCAGAAAGGATAGCGGCTTCAGTCAGAACAGGGGTGGCTTGACTAATTCCAGCACTGATACGGGTTTCGATTGTTTTTGTGAAAACTGTTTGAATGGATTGTTTGTCGGTAGCGAGCTCCGCTACAAGTAATTTGATGGAGTTACTCCCAATATCTATGATCGCGACAGTTTTCATAATTAATCTTCTAAAGAGATGTTAAATCCTCTTTGCAGTTGCAATGCCTTAATCTGCAAGACAATGCTGTTGGGTGTTTTACGACGAGGTAAAAGTTAATCTAAAGGCGGGAAAAGGCGGCGATGGTTGCTTTAGTTTTCGTCGTGCTAAGTACGAACCTAAAGGTGGTCCCGATGGTGGCAACGGTGGCCGTGGCGGTGATGTTTACATTGTCGGTGATGAAAATGTCGCGGACCTAACGAAGTATCATTTCAAGCCTGGATGGCAGGCTCGCAATGGGGAGCCCGGTCGAGGATGCAACCAATACGGAGCGCAAGGCGAGGACATTGAGCTCAAAGTCCCTGTGGGTACGGTTGTGGTTGATCAGGAGTCTGGAGAGAAAGTAACGGAAGTTTTGGAACATGATGCTCGGGTACTTATATTGGAGGGCGGCGAAGGTGGAAAAGGGAATACCGTTTTCAAATCTTCAACGAATCAAGCGCCTAGAGAATTTACACTCGGTAAAGGCGGGGAGGAAGGAGCCTATCGTTTTATTATTAAGACGATTGCGGATGTTGGTTTAATTGGTTTTCCGAATGCTGGAAAATCTACTTTATTAAATATGCTGACGAATGCGCACCCTAAGACGGGAGCTTATCCCTTTACTACATTGTTTCCGATGGTGGGAGTCTTAGAATTTCCAGAAGCATTTGAGCGCATTACTTTGGCGGATATCCCTGGCTTAGTCGAGGGTGCGAGTGATAATCGTGGCTTGGGGCATCGTTTTTTAAAGCACATTGAGCGCTGTAAGGTACTGCTGATTATGATTGATATGCAGGGTACGGATGATCGTGAGCCGGTTGCTGATTTACGTATTTTATTAAATGAGCTTAAACTCTACAAGGCGTCGTTGTCCCGTAAGCCGGTTATAGTGGCGGCAAATAAAATGGATGAACCCGATGCGCCTGAGAAATTAAAAGTATTTAAGAAGAAATGTAAGCCCGCGCTGTACCCGATCTCGTGTGTATCGGATGAAGGGTTTGATGCTTTGAAAGATGCCTTACTGGAAGCGGTACTTGAGGTACGGGCAAGAGATGCCTCGGAGTCAGCTTAATTCGCTTCTAGTGCTTGCTCACGAGTGGGACCGTTGAGAAGTACCCAAACCGCTATCAAACATCCCCAAAAAGTTATGAAGCCTACAGTTTCGTGCATGATGTCGTAATAAGCCATCATGTTGGGAGCTAGTAAAATGATGCAGAAGATTCGAATGATATTAAACACGAATCCTAAAAAGAGTGCTGCTGTTATATTAACAGCAAGGTTAAGCGGTTTTAACTTATAATAAATACCAAGCATCAAGGCTAGTAGTAGGCTTGAGAGGATGACTCCGAAACCATTGCACTCTGCGGCCACTTGAAAGGGATTGTTTTCAACTATGAGTAATAAAACTGGATCGGAGTTGGGCTCTGAGTGGACACTTAATTCAGCAGTTTTTCCGATACTGTTGAGCAAATAACCGCTCCATTTACCTGCCAGTGCTCGCAGTGGCCAATCTAATGTATCCATTAAGGAACTGATAATAATAAAAACACTAAAGGTACCACAGGCGGTAATACTGATACGCCGAATGCCATTACTGAAGAGATAGATAATGAGGCTGTGAATCGCTACACAAAATGCAATGGTTGTAGTTATTATTATACTTAGGTTTTGCAGAATTGGAGTTACTGGGGCAAACCGTATGACAAAGCTGAGTGCTAAAGCTAGGAAGCCAAGAATTAGGCTATTTCGAGCTTCTTTATCGAAAACAAGCGGTTCTTTAACTTCAAGGCGGTTAAAGCGTATTAAAAACAGGATCGCTACAACTAGAATAATTAAAGCGTTGAGTATACGGCTTTGGTCTTGGTGCGTGTGCAGCAACCATTGTACGAAAGGTCCGAAAGTTATGAATAAGGTGGCGTATAGAAATGCTTCGATCCAAAAAGCAGATTCTTTTCTCCGCTTTAAGAAGTGAGTGTAAAGTGATTGGCGTAGACTCATTTTAGCGAGTAGGTTTCTTCTCCCATGGACGTCGATCGTCAATCGCTTTGAGTGGGGCCGCCTCAATGCGAATGCCTGCTACTGCGGGATGCCGATAAAGTTGTTTATAGTTTTTTCCATTGATTGCGATGGTGAGCGCCTTGGAGGAATTGGTTTCAAGGATAGTTTGGTCTAACAAAAAGCTGACAGCAATTTCAGAGGTATGGCTTTTTTCGTTCGTACCTTCTCGGTTTTTTTGGTATTCTGAATCAATGGTATCTCGAAGTAAGTTTAGGAATTCTTCGGTTTTTTTATCTGGATGCAGGATAAAGTTGATTCTTTGTATGAGTCTAGGAATAGAGGATTGGAGGTCAAAGACATCGTGGCCATGCAGGGATACCTCTCCGTTACGTCGTGCTATTTTGCCATGCAAGAGAACCAGTTTGCCGTTCTCTAAGCGGGAACTGTTTCGTTCATAAGCTTCGGCAAACATGACCACTTCGTAGGTATGACTTCTGGTTGAGATCGTAAAGTTGGCATATTTGCGGTTATTTTTTTGATAGCGTTCACTTTTTGCATCAATCATCCCGCATAGTCGGTAGGTTGCGCGTTCTTCGAAATTTGATAGCTCCGCAGGTTCATTAAAGGAATCGAGTGCTTGATCGAGTCCTGCATAGGCATCCATTGGGTGGCCTGATAAATATAATCCAAGCAATTCCTTCTCGTGCTGTAATTTCTCAGTTTTAGACATCGGGTCTAAGCCTTCTGGCATGGGTGGTATGGTATATTTGTTAGCTTTGTCTTCTTCACCTACCATGAGTTCTAAGAAATTCTCTTGACCCTTTCCTTTGTCTGCGGCGATTTCTGCGGCCTCTGAGATTTCCGCGTCTATATCTAGAACTAAATGGGCGCGGTCTTGCCCGAGGGAATCGAATGCGCCTGTTTTGATTAGGGCTTCAATGGTACGCTTATTGATTGCTTTGTTTAAACTCCGTTGAATAAAGTCTCTAAAGCTATGGAAATTACCGTTAGTTTTTCGCTCTTCAATGATCATTTCCACGGCTCCTTCGCCGACTCCTTTGATTGCAGCCATACCAAAACGTATTCCAGGATTTTCGCCGTTTAATATAGGGGTGAAATTAATTCCTGAGTCATTCACGTCCGGGCTTAAAACGGGTATTTGCATAGCATTACACTCGCTTAGCATATGTGCGATTTTATCGGAGTTTCCTTGCTCTGAAGTCAAGACCGCCGCCATGAATTCAATCGGGTAGTTGGCTTTGAGATAAGCGGTTCGATAGCTGAGCATGGCGTAGGCTGCCGAGTGAGATTTATTGAAGCCATATTCCGCAAATTTCTCAAGGAGCGAGAAAATAGTTTCAGCGGTTTTACGGTCGATATCATTGGTTTCTTTCGCGCCTTGGATAAAGACGTCTTTTTGGGCGTCCATGACTTCTTTGATTTTTTTGCCCATTGCTCGGCGAAGAATATCGGCGCCACCAAGCGTGTAGCCCGCAATGATTTGAGCGGCTTTCATGACTTGTTCTTGATAAACAAGAATTCCGTATGTCTCTTGAACTAATTCTTTAAGGAGGGGGTGAGGGATTTGAACACTTGAGGGGTCTTTTTTCCCCTCAATGAACTGATCAATGAATTGCATTGGGCCCGGGCGATAGAGGGCAATGAGTGCGATTATCTCCTCAAAGGAACTGAGTCCAATCTGGCGACAGAGTTTTTGCATGCCGCCAGATTCTAACTGAAAGACGCCGGTAGTTTCTCCGCTATTTAAAAGTTTGAAGGTCACAGGGTCGCCTAATTCGACTTTCTCGATATCAAAATCTGGAAGATCCCGAGATTCACGAATGTAGTTTTGGCAGTCGTCAATTACGGTGAGGGTTTTGAGGCCCAAAAAGTCCATTTTAAGAAGTCCTAAATCTTCTGAAGGGCCCTTGGGATATTGCGTGGTAAGGTCGCCTTCTTGAAGAGTGACTGGAATTAAATTAGTAATATCTTGGTCTGCGATAATAACGCCACAGGCATGCTTCCCCGTATTGCGAATCATACCCTCAATGACTTGCCCCTGATTGAAAATACTTTCAGCGATGGGATTCTTTTTAACTTCGGATTTAAGGTCGGGGGATTTTTTGAGGGAGTCTTCTAGTGAAATGTTGAGTTCATCGGGAATCATTTTGGCAATTTTATCGGCCTCGCTGTATTCCACTTCATTGACCCTCGCAAGGTCACGAACGACCATTTTTGCGCCAAAAGTTCCAAAGGTGATAATATTTGCGACGCGATCTTTGCCGTATTTTTCTCGAACATATTCGACTACTTGGTCGCGACGACGCATGCAGAAATCGATATCGAAGTCAGGTGGCGAAACCCGTTCGAGATTGAGCATACGTTCGAAAAGTAAGCCGAAGCTAAGAGGCTCGATATCGGTAATCTTAAGCACGTACGCAACAATACAGCCCGCACCTGAACCACGACCTGGGCCAACGGGAATCCCTTGTGAACGTGCCCAGTCAATGAGATCCCAAACAATTAAAAAGTAATCTACGAACCCAGTGCCAGTGATGATTGCGAGCTCGAGTTCAAGTTGCTCGCAATAGGTTTTGTCTGATTCAGTGGCGTTTTCCCAATCACTACGGCACTTGTTGTAGTCAGTCCCGTAGCGCTCCTTTAATCCTTTTTTACACAATTCAAATAGAAAAAGTCCGTTTGTTTTATAATCGTTTCTTTCTGCCTGAGTGAGGGTAATCGTTTCTTTTCCATCACGTGATAAAACTGTGTTTTTCTCAGTTTCGTAATGATCGAGAATGCGGTCAAAATTTACGTGGTCTTCTTTAGAGTTAATTTCTGGAGGGCGGGTATAGACGGGGTAATGATCTTCTCCAAAAGGAAGTTTCACATCGCACATTTCAGCGATGGCATTGGTATTTGTGATCGCTTCGGGAACTTCTTTAAAGACGAGTTCCATTTCTTCTCGGGATTTTAAGTAGAATTGATGTGAGTCGTAGCGCATTCGTTTTGTGTCGCTAATATTTGCTTTTGTTTGAATGCATAGGAGGGAATCGTGTGGTTCCCAATCGGAGGCGTTCACGTAATGAACGTCGTTTGTAGCGACGACTTTAAGGTCAAATTCGGTAGCGATTTTGAGAAGGCCTGGAATGATACGGCGTTGTTCCTCGATGCCATGATCCATGATTTCTATGATAAAGTTTTTTTTACCAAAGATATCAACAAATTGAGAGGCGGCTTCGCGTGCGCCCTCGAAATCATCATCTAGCAGCAGGCGAGGGATAACGGCCGCAAGACATCCCGAGAAAGCGATAAGCCCTTCGCTGTGCGCGGCGAGTGTTTCAAGGTCGGTGCGTGGCCTGTAATAAAAACCTTCGGTGTGTGCCTTAGAAACGAGCTTACATAAATTTTGGTAACCTTTAAAACTCTTTGCAAGGAGCCCCATATGGAAGGATTTTTGCTGTTTACGAGCTTCTTTATCCGTTGCTAATTTGGGTTCATAAACAAGGTAAATTTCACAGCCTAAGAGCGGTTTGATCCCGTGCTTTTCAGCTTGTTTGAAGAAACTAGTGAGACCGTAAAGAACGCCGTGGTCGGTTATAGAAAGTGCCTTCATTCCAAGCTCGGCAGCGCGTGAACACAGTTTATCGACTCGCGAACATCCGTCTAGTAGACTGTGATCTGTATGGACGTGTAAGTGAACAAATTCGCGATCTTTAGTGGGCATATCAATAAAATTGCTACTCTTAGAACTCCTTGCAAGTTCAAGCGTTCTGGTAGGCAAAATTTATCGTTTTTCAGTCCATTCTCGGCTTGAGAAGCGCTTTTTCTCAGTCTCTATGAGGGTGCTGTTTAGAAGGGGTCGAAGGTCTTCAGGCTCAATGGGGTTAATTTCCCATTCTGAGCAAAGGGCATCTATGAAGTCTGCTTGAAAGTCTTTAAAATTGAAATCATGGGGTAGACTGCCGCGATCAATTGAACCTTGTAGGAGTAGGCCGGTGCGCGCGCGCTTGATGGCCGCGCCTGCAATTTTCCGTCCATCAGTGCGAAGCACATCATCCGCACTGGCAGAGACGAAACATTGACTGGTATTTGTAGGGACTTGGGGCAAAGGGTCTGCGCAGTTTTTTGGGCAAGGGGCCAATTTTGTTTGTATCAAGCGAGTGTCTAATGCGGTTTGAATTGCTTGGTGTAATTCAGAATAGATTTTGCTGGGTGCTTTTTGAGCGGTTGCCAGATCGTTTGCGAGGATTATGCTATAAGTCCAATCGTTGCGATGGTCGACAATGCCGCCGCCAGTGAGTCGTCGGCAGAAATTGAGCTTATGTGACTGAGAAAAAGAATCTTTTACAGCGATGGATTTTTGGGTGTAGCCAAAGGTCACGCTTGCCTCGGTCCATGCGTAGTGACGAAAAATAGCGGTTTTCGAAGGAATGGTTTGTAGCAAAGCAGCATCGATACCCATATTGGTGGGGGCGTTGCCAAAGGCGTTGGGTATAATAATCAACATGGGGCTCTTGGTAGCTTTGTAACAGAGATCGGGATAGGTTTAAGCGCGAATCGGTTCGATGAAAGAACTTTCTTCAAGTTGCGTCTCAAAGTCGATTGGTTTTGTTTTAAGCTTACTGACGATTGGATTTAAGTTAAAGGTGAGGTGTTTGGGGCGGTTACGGTTTTCGGGGTCGTCTTGGATGCTTGCAGCTTCAATTGAATCTACTGGAAGACCAAAGTGTTTTAAGATGCGTTGCCCCATTTCGAAACGGCTTAAGATTTCAGATCCTGCCCAATGAAAGATTCCATGTAGGTCTCTGCGTTCAGTAAGTTCGAGCATCACATCCGCAACGTTTCCAGCGGAACAGGGTTGCCTAAACTCATCATGGAATAGTTTGGGCTTTTGTCCATTTTCTAGAGCTTGAATGAGCTTTTCATGAACACTGCGATTTTTGCTTGGGCTTTGCCCCATGAGAATGGGTATTCTTAAGACAACGGGATCTTCTTTATTTGATGCGAGTATTTCGCGCTCAGCCATAAGTTTTGTTTGTCCGTAGAGGTTAGTTGGGCAGGGTCGATCGGTTGAGCGGTAAGGGCTTTGAGACATTCCATCGAATACCATGTCGGTTGAAGGATGTATAAAACGAGCGCCCAAATGCGTGCTTATAAGCGCTAGGTGTTTTGGTAGATCTACATTAATTGCCTTGGCGGTTTTGGGATCTGCATCGACGCTGGCTGGGTTTGAAAGGGCAGCGCAGTTTATTATAGCGTCTGGCCAGAGTTCCATGCAGCGGTTTGTGATGGAATCGAGGTCTTTTGCATCGATGCGCTCGGTTTTTTTGATTCCTGGCAATAAACAAGTATTTTGAAAACTGAGTGCAGTAATGTCGTGTCCACGCTGGATAGCAGCGGAGGCGTAAGCATTACCGAGTAATCCAGTCGCACCTGTTAGTAGAATTTTCATAATTATTGTTCGTTGTTTTTGTTGCAATGAAGCAGGAAGGTAGCAAATTTTAAATCTTTAAATGAATTACGCTGAACTTGCGAACGCCGGCGTTATGGCGCAACCTGTTTATGAACCTGGCAAACCGATTGAGACGGTCGCCAGGGAATTCGGTTTGGATGCGAATGACATTGCCAAGCTTGCTTCGAATGAAAATCCATTTGGACCTTCGCCTAAGGCTTTGGCAGCGGGGTGTGAAGCAATGCAGCAAGCGCACATCTATCCAGATGGGGCGGGGTATGCGCTGCGTGAATCAATTGCGGCTGTTCGAGGGATCGATGCTGAATCTGTCATTATTGGGAATGGGTCTAATGAGATCATTGAATTGTTGGGGCATGCATTTTTGCGTCCGGGTGATGAAGTCGTAATGGGTGCGCAGGCTTTTATTGTTTATAAATTGGTAACGCGTCTTTTTGGGGCGACCCCAGTCGAGGTTCCAATGCAAAATTTTGCGCATGATTTGAATGCTATGCTTGCGGCAGTAACCGAGCGGACTCGATTAATGTTTGTTGCGAGCCCTAACAATCCTACGGGTGCTGCAAATGGAGCTAAGGAATTATTGTATTTAGCTAACAATTTGCCGCCGCACGTGATCTTATGTTTGGATGAGGCGTATGCAGAGTATTTAGAAAATGCGCCTGACCTGCGTTCGGCAATTGCGGAAGGGCGAAAGGTCTTTTGTATGCGAACGTTCTCAAAAATATTTGGCTTGGGTGCTTTGCGTGTTGGATATGGTTATGGCGACAAAGAATTAGTTCAGTTGCTTCAGCGGGTGCGCCAACCCTTCAACGTGAATGCAGTGGCTCAGGCTTCAGCAGTTGCGGCTCTTTCGGATCTTGAGTTTTGCGCGATGTGTAAACGAGAGAATGAACTAGGGCGGCAGGTTCTAGTGTCGGGCTTTGAAGCGCTTGGGTATGAAGTTTTTGGTGGCGCAGCTAATTTTGTGTTGGTAAAAGTAGGGGATGCCAAAGCGTGCTTTGAAACACTTCAAAAGGAGGGTGTCATTGTACGTCCTTTGAACGCGTACGGTATGCCTGAGTATGTACGAATTACAATTGGATTGCCCGCCGAGAATGAGCGTTTGTTGAAAACAATGGAGTGCTTTAAAAAGTTAAAGGAAACTTCCGTACAATGATCAATTTACAGGGTTTGATCTTAGTTGTTGGAGTTACGGGTTTTCTGCTTGTATACTTGATACTGATACTTGGTGAAACAAGCTTGCTATTGATTCGCTACGGGAAAATGCCGCGAACGACTTTGGATGCTTTAGCTTCGAAAGTTAAATTTAAACGCCTTATGAACAATGGGCAACGTGTTGGGGAGGCATTGCGTTTTGGAAAAATGTTCTGCCTCTTGGTTACAGGTGCTCTGATTTATAGCTTTTTATCTTTGTTTCAGAAGCAAGTCTCTCCCGACGTATTGTCTATCCAATGGGGATGGATTTTTGTAAGTTTATTTTTCTTTTTATTAATTTTGTTTTTGTGTGGTGAGCTTTTGCCGCGGAATCTAGCGTTGCGCTATCCGCTTAAGAGTTTGCGGTTCGCGGTGCCAGTGCTGAGGTTTTTGGAATTCCTCCTAATCCCAGTTCGATTGATTCCATTGAAGCAATTATTTAGTGAGCATTTTGGAGTTAAAGAGATTCCGATCAATCCGCTTGATATATCGGTTCAGCTTCGGGCGATGGGAGAAGATGACCAGAAATTGTCACCAGTGATTCGTCGCATGGTTGATCGCGCGATTCAGATGCAAGACTTGGTGGTGCATGACGTTTTGCTGCCCCGTAATGAAGTTATTATTTTTGATACCAACAAAGACATTGCTACAAATCTTGTGGCGATGAAGCGAGCTGGCCATACTCGGTACCCAATTTGCAAAGGTGATTTAGACGAGTGTATTGGGATCATTCACATCAAAGATATTTTTAGGAATGAGGTTGGCGAGTGGGATTTTGATTTGGATTCGATGATGCGCCCGACGAGTACTTTTTCTTTGGAAATGCCTCTTGAAGAAGCTTTGCAGCGAATGTTAAGAACGAAATTTCACATGGGTATCGTCTGTGACTCTTTTGGTGGTGCTTTGGGAGTTGTAACTCTCGAACGCATATTGGAGGAATTGGTAGGTAATATCCAAGATGAGTTTGATAGTGAGGAAGAACTAATAACGTCCTTACCGAAACAAAGGGGATTTAAAATTTTGGGACAAACGCCTATTCACGAGGTAGAGTCCCACCTTGGAGTGAAAGTAGAAAACGAGACGGTCTCTACTTTTGGCGGATTAATTATGAGTGAACTTGGCCGAATTCCTGAGACTGGCTTCAAGTTTGAAGCCTACGGCATGGGCATCGAGATCTTGGAAGTGGACGATCGAAGAGTGCTTACCGCAGCTGTTCAATCGCACCCTCAAGGGTAAGTTTTAGCTAAGATTGTTTAGCGGGTATTTGTTCAACTACATCCTCTTGCTCTGTGTCTCTAATGTGAGTTTGCAAATCGATTAGGAGGTCCTCTCTATTAGCAGTAAAAATAAAGCGGTCACTGCCTAGATTTTTATAAGCGGTCTCAATGATTTCGATTTGTGGGCGTCGCATTGCAAGGAATCTTTTGAGTAAGTTGTTGAGCTCTTCAGTGTAACCGAGGGTTAGTTCAGTTTTGATAAGTTCTGCGAGGACTTTTTGATTACTTGGAGAAATCTTGTGAGCTGCCATCAGTACTTTACGAGCTTCCTTGTAGTGATTAATAGATATCAATCGCTTTGATACGGCATAATACTGGTCTGCGGTAATACTATTAGTCCGAAGAAATTCATTCAGATATATGTCACCAAAATCAGGGCGGTTCACGCCGTAAGATGCAACGCTACGTAGGCTATTAAATATGTGCCTTCTGTCGTTTAACCAAGAAGGTTGTTCCTTTTCGAGTTCTTCGCTGAAGTTTAGAGCGCCTTGAAAATCTTTAGACACTAAATGTGATTCTATGAGTAGAAGGGCGAATAAATCGACATTGAATTCATTTTCGAGGGCGCTTTCGTAGGCACGCTGCGCCAGGCTGACGTTGCCAATATCTGCTGCAAAATTTGTGATTGATAGTAATGCTTCTTCCTCGTCTTTGAACTGTTTAAAGATGCGTTTAGTTTCTCTCTCTTCTCTATCAGAATCGCCAGACTTATTGTATATATAGAGTAATTCAATGCGAGGCCCAGCACTAAGGGGATTCATGAGATTTCTCATAATCGCATATTTTCTTGCTTCGTCCAAGTTGTCTTGATCTCGGTAAAACCTACTCAGCTGTAACAATAGGCGCTCATTATTTTGGAATTGTTCGAGTGATTTTTTTAATCTGCTCAATGCGGCCTCTTCTTGGCCTCGGTTCCACATAATTTGGGCAGAAAGAATAGTTCCTTCAATCGATACATTCAATTCGTAAGCTGATACATAATCATCAGCTCGATCATAATTACCTCTTAAGTAGTTAGCCTGTGCAGCACCAAATGCAATCACTCGGTTTATATCGCTCAGCGTTGCCTCTTTAGGTAGATAAGTATCTGCAATAAGCTGAATTTCTTCGTCTAATTGGTGCTTAAGTAAAAAGCGTATGGTACTTTTTAAGTAATCAAGATCGTCGCTTCCTCCGTGTTCAAGACCGCCAACTAGTAAACCTTGAGCTACATCGACGCGTTTCAACACTTGCTCGTAAAATTGAGTTAATAGAAGCCGCCCTTGAAGATTTCCTGGAGACCTTAAAACACCAATGCGCAAAAAGCTCAATGATTCTCGGTAAGCACCCTTATTAAAGTAATCAATACCCTTTTCTACGTGGAAGTCGCCCATCTCTTTGCGATGCTCGTCAAGCCTGAAGGGTAGGGCTATCATTCCAGTATACTTAACATCCTCAAAGTCTTTCTTATGTTTAAACCAAAAGTAAAGAGCGCCAGCTGTACTGAACCAAGCAGTAAGAAATAAGGTTAATAGGACTCCCAAAATTCGAAACCAACGCAACGAAACTACTAATTGTCCATCGGCAGTCTTTTTTTGAGTTCCAAACCCGCCGAGAATGGATCTTTCTTTAATTGCAACTTTTTTTAATGGATTTTCTTTTTTCATGTTATAAATTTTTAAACTGATATATATGGAGAGATCGAGTATTAAAGGGGACTAAGTATTTTTTTACAATTATAGGTTTCTTATTTAAGATAAAAATTATTATTGCTTTCAGTTATATTTACCACAAGTCTATTTTAAGACTTATAACATTTAAGTATTGATTGACTTAAATTACAGAACAAACATTAATAACCATAATGAAATATATATATCACGTACCTAGCGTATGCTTTTTTCTTTCAATTTTTTCAGCAAGCTTTGTTTTGAATGCTGACCCTTTCGTGAAGGTCGGTGAATTGGTTGACATTACTTTCAATGGTAATGTAAATTTGAAAAGTGATACAAATATCTTTAGAACTAAAGATGATGCAGTCTCGGATACTGTTCTAGTTACATCTCCTGGGTTTAAAGCGAAACTGGGTAAAGACGGATCTGAATTTGATATTAACGCTGGCGTTAGCTATGATCTCGTTAAATACCAAGACCGAAAAGATCTTGATACAGAGTTGCTTCATTACAACGCTTCTGGCGCTTTCAGTGGTAGCAGACTTTTCGTAAACGGCTCTTTCAGCTTTGATGAGAGTAAGTCAAATAACAACAACGACGTGGATACTGATGATTTAACCGAGCGTGAATCAACGTCTTACAACTTTTTATCTGAATATAAATTGTCGCCCAAATTTAGTGTTAGTTTAGGCTACAACTACCTCGAAACCAACTATGTTGGCAAATATGCTATTACTAGTAGCGATCTCACCTTAACAAGAATTCCTTTTAAAGTTTTCTACGAATTATCCCCTAAACTAGATCTTTCTGTCGGTTACACCCGAGGTAAAGTAGATCCAGAGCTAGCAAAAAGTTATAACACTAATTACTACAATGTAGGCTTGCGAGGTGTCATTCTACCAAAACTCTCTGGATCATTTGATGTTGGTTTTAATGATAGAGCTGGTAAAAGTCGCACGATTGGTGCAAATGGTTCACTTTCCTGGTTAGTGAATCCTAAGCTAACAAGTATTTTTAATTTTAGTAGAGACTTTAGTGCCTCATCTACAAGTGTAGATACTTTGGAAACTAATTTGGGCGCTAAGTTCAATTACTTATATTCTACTCAGATAACTTTCTCTATGTTTAGCAATATGGCTATTAGAGAATATGCAAATTCTAATCGTAATGATGACCTAATCACTATGGGTATAAGTAGCTTTTATACAATAAATAGCAATTTGCAGGCGAACATGGGATATCAGAGGCAGACAAATGATTCCACTGATAACAGGTTTAACTACACTGATAATATTCTAAATATCGGATTAACGCTCACTTATTAAGTCGTTTCTCAATTTTCCATTTTTACTAATGCCTCTTATGAGGCATTTTTATTTCTCATGTTCTATATATCACGCGTTTTTTTATGCTTTTTAATTCTGTTGCCTGCATTGTTGGCACAAGATTCTGGTGGCGGTAATTCCTTTACTAGCAGCGAATCTTCAAATACTGGCTCCGGTGCATACGGTGTTATAGTAGGAGAAAATTATGTTTTGAAACCATCGGATGTTCTTGAAGTGAGCATCTACCAAGAACAGGACCTCAATAAGGCGGTTCGTGTTGAGGCTGATGGAACGGTTGCTCTTGCACTTGTTGGTAAGGTAAAAGTGGCTGGAATGACTATTTCAGAAGCTCAACTCCTGCTTACAGATTTATACAATAGAGATTACTTAGTAGATCCTCAGATTTCGCTGATGATTATATCATTTGCTCCTAAATTTGTGCACGTTTTAGGTATGGTAAACAATCCTGGGAAAGTTGAAATTCAGCCTGACCAAGACTTGACGCTGATCAATGCCATTTCTGAAGCCAAGGGAGTTACTAGAATGGGTAATCCCAGAAAAGTAAGAATTAAAAGAACAGATGGGACTAAGCCATTTGATGTAGATTATGACGAAATTAGACGCGGTGAAGCTAAGGATATTATTCTTATGGAGGGTGATACGATAACTATTCCTGAGCGAATCATATAAAATTTTTATAAAATGAAGAACAATTACGTTAAAGGTGGCGCAGAGCTAGGTTCAGGTGGATATGGTGACGGTGGTTATGGTACTTATGGTGGTAACTACGGATACGGTGGCAGCAATTATGGCCATGGCGGCGGGAATTACGGCTACGGTAACTACGGAGGGGGTGATGGGTATGGTTCCAATGGGCCACAGAGATCTGTTCGTGACTACTTTATGATTTTCAGAGAACGCCTCTGGTATCTCATAGTTGCTTTCTTTATAATATTTTCAGGCTCGATACTTTATACATTTAATAAAACTAAAGTCTATACTGCTGTCGCAACGCTTCAGGTCTTGCGTGATGACCCTACGGCTATTGATGGAGGAGCAGAACTAGAACAAAACCAGATCCGTAGTGCGGAAGATTTAAATACCCAGATCAGTGTATTAAGCAGTGGTGCAATTATAAAAGGTGTACAGCAACGCCTCCAAGATGACGAATTGAAGCGATTTATGGCACCCTATACGGATGCCTTTAGTTTAACTGGTGCGCTTACTCCAGCTGAAATTCTCGGAAAATATCGCAATATAATGCCACAACGATTATCATTGATGATCAACGTTGGTTATTCGCACCCTGACCCAATGATTAGTGCAAGAGTTGCTAACTTATTTGCAGAGGAATTCATTAATCACAATCTAACAAAAAGTATTGATGCCTCGATGAAGGCCGTTGAAGACCTTCGCGTTCGTGCCGATCAACAAAGAGAGCGAGTTGAAGAGCTAGATCTTAAGCTAGCTGAGTATCGAGAGAAGCATAATGCAGTCTCCTTGGACCAACAAGAAAATATAGCTAGTGAACAGCTAAAGACTCTGAACGCCATTTTATCAAATAATAAAAACCTCTTCGATATTTCTGAAACTAAATGGAATTTGGTCGAGATGTACCAACGTGAGGGCAGGGATCTTTGGGAATTATCTTTTATAGCTGACCAGATGCGGGTTGCCGAATTGCTTCGATCTATATCTTCAACAAATATTGAAATTTCTTCGCTCAGTCAGCGTTACCGAGAAAAGCATCCAGTGATGATTTCGTTACTTCAGACCTTACAACAATCTGAATCAGAGCTCAAAGATGCTGTCAAAAACGCGGTCGATAAGATTTATGCAAGTTATTTTGAGTCAAAAGAAAATTTTGAGATCGCAAGCAAACGTCTTGCTGAAAAAGAAAAGGAATTAATTTTGTTAAGTAAGACAGGTGTTGAATACAATACTCTGCAACGTGAATTTGATGTTCAGCAAGGGTTCTTGCAGGCCATTGTAAGTCAGATGACAATGCAAAAGACCTTAGTCAATTTGAAGAATCCAAATGCGCGAATCATTGATGAAGCCTTTCCTCCTTTGCGGCATTCATCACCGAATATTTTTGTTAACCTCATAGGTGGAGCCTTCGTAGGTTTATTCGTTGGTTTTGTTCTGATTATTATTGTTACTTTTCTTGATGATCGAATTAAAAGTGCCTTTGACATTGAAGGGACTGTTGGGTTATCGCTAGTGGGAGTAATACCAAGAATTAAGAAATTGGACACTGCCTCCAAGGCACAAGCAGTGGCATCGAATGTTGATCAGCACGTGACTGAAACTTTCCGAGCAATTTACTCTACGCTTCGCTTAAATGAAGACAGTAAAAATGCTAAGGTTATCTTGACTACCAGCACAGTTCCTAGTGAAGGTAAATCATTTGTTAGTTCAAATTTAGCGCTCACCTACGCCAATCATGGCGAAAAAACACTTATTTTAGATGCTGACCTACGTCTCCCAAATCTTGCTCGCTCGATGCAAATTGAGAATGATAAGGGACACCTAGATTACTTGAATTCAGGTGAGGACTTAGATTCTTTAATAGTTAGAGAAGTTTATCCAAATCTCGACGTGCTTCCAACTGGAGGAAAATCTAAAAACCCTACTCAAATACTGAATAGCGAAAAGTTTTCTGATATGTTGCTCAATCTTAGAGAAAAGTATGATAAGATTATTATAGACTCCCCTCCATTAGCAGCAGTTAGTGATGCGCTGATTATTTTGCCCCAAGTTGATGGCGTCATGTATGTAATTAAATTTAACTCCGTTAAGCGTAAGACTGCAGTCGTGAACGTAAGAAGGTTATGGGAGTCAAATGTCCCTGTTTTTGGGGCAGTTCTAAATTGTGTTTCCTCCGGAATGTCGAGTTACTATTACTCGCAATACAGCGATAAAAGTTATAAGAACTACTATCTTAGTAATGATGATTTCAGTGAAGACATTGAACCCATAGTAAATGCGGATGATGTTTCAGACAGCAAAACTATTTCCGAAGAGACCGTATCTGAGGTTAGCGAATCCGACGAAGGCAAAGGCCAAGCATAAGCTAGGGCGAATCAATTAACCTGAACTTCAGTTAGAGTTTTCTTTTAATCTTCTGCCGCAGCTCGCATCAGGCGGTCATTAACTGCTTTACCAATGCCTTCGTTTGGAGCGAGTTCAATCGCTATTGATTCAAAGCCAGAAGTATCAATTTTCTGCAATAAAGAGTAGAGGTTATGCGCAATTTCCTCACTTGAGCCATTGTTTGAAAGCCAAAATGTATTGGATTGTTGCATTCTTCTGTGTGGAGTTTGAATAAACACAATTGCTCGTTTTTCACTTCCAATGTTTTTTCCAAGCAACGCCTCAAGGGTTGAAGCTGAATTAAAGAGCTCAACCTTTGCTCTTGGACTGTAGTGTTTTTTTAGCATGCCTGGAGCGATTTGAGAAATTGAAGCGTCTGAGCGCTTACAGACTGTTCGTATTGTATGATCTAGAAATAACTCAATCTGTTTCTTACCATAAGGACCATGTCTAAGCAGACTTGGATTTTCTGGATCTCTTAAGTCTATTATAGTGGACTCAAGCCCATGGTGGCTTCGACCTCCATCTAGAATGGCGGAAATTTTTCCACCTAAAGTACGCTCTACATGAATAGCCTCGGTTGGGCTTATGTAGCCAAAAGGATTAGCGCTTGGAGCAGCTAATGGCGTATTAACTAATTGTATCAATTTCCTGAAGACAGGGTTTTCGGGTATTCGTAAGGCGATAGTTTCTTGCCCGGAAGTTATTATATTTGGAATTATATCTTTTTTTATGCCCACAATTGTTAAGGGGCCTGGCCAAAGTGCGGTAGCCAGTCTTTCTATGGCTTGATTAATTTTGAAATAATTACATGCCTGCTCAAAATCATGACAATGAATTATCAGGGGATCGGTCATGGGCCTTTGTTTTACTTCAAAAATTTTGCTAGCCGCTTTTTCACTTAATGCATTTCCGGCTAATCCATATACTGTTTCAGTTGGCACAGCTATAAGTGCATCCGAGAGTATTAATTCCGCACACTTAGTTAAATTTTTACTTGTAGGAGAGAGTATCATTGAACCTTTATCACTTTCTTAAGTTTAGCTACAAAAAATCCTTTCTGGCTACTTGCCAAGAAAGGATAGAAGACATGCAGGTGAAATTAGTACTATTTCATTGTGAGCATATTGCGCGCACGCTTGATAGTATTAGTGATACGACGTTGGTGTTTTGCTGATAGCCCTGTGTCCTTACGTGGTAAAATTTTTCCTGTTTCGGTAATGAAACGGGATAGTTGCTCAACGTCCAAATAGGTATAGTCCATTGGATTCAGGGAGCGATTTGGTTTCTTAGATTCTGTGCTCATGATTAAAAGTTATGAAAGTGCTTGATTTATGGAGCATCGACAAGAAAAAAATATATAATTTGGGTTTATTTTTCTGATATGGAAATATAATCTGCAGATAAATTTTATGAGTTCCCTTAGTCCCCATAGTTTAACGGATAGAACTACTGTTTCCTAAACAGTCGATCTGGGTTCGATTCCCAGTGGGGGCACCATTTAGTGTTTTCATTCTCTAATTACTTTGCAAGCTACTAGAAATCACCTCTACTTAGCATTTCAATGTGTATACTTCTTAGAAAAGCCTCTTGTGAGCTTTTAATACTTTTTTTCTCATTCATCAGTCTTTCTGTGCTGTTTGGGAAGGATGTTTCACTTGTTAATGAGATTGAAGCAGAGAAACTGATAACGTACGATTTGAGAATCAGTCAAGCGGATCGACTTTTGGGTGCGGGTATGGCTCAGTCGGCAAATAGTATCTTGGGTGAACTTCTTGAAGGGGAGTCTCATTTATCGCCTGCGATAGAAGATAAGATTTTATTAGGATTGGTTAAAGGTAATATTTCCAAAGGGAAGTTTACAGAAGCGAGTCGTTATTTAGAAAAGATTTCTGAAATAAATAAGGGTTCTGGCTATCAATTGCAAACTGCAGTCTTAGCCTTTGGAAATGGGTTGAATCCAAATTGGTCAATTATTGAAACAAGCATTGGATTAGTAAATCTTAGCGACCTAGATAAAGAATCACGTTTTTGGTTCCATCTGCTCAAAGCTTTAATCGCTGAAAAAGAGGGAAATGGAGATTTGCTGAATGAATTCATTGCTACCTCTAGAAACCAGACTCAAGACTTAACGCTTCTCAGTGCTTTACAAAATATTTCATTACGCTGGTCATTGCAGTTCGGGGTGCCAAAGAACGAGGTTCTTGAGGATTTAAGAAATACATTTATAAATGCAAAAGGTTCAGCAGTTTTTGCTGCAGCAAAGCAATATGCCATTGCGCTATGGGCTAAGAGTAACATCGATGAAGCGCTTACTGTTCTCGACCTTGAAAAACAGTTTAAACGTTTCCGTTCAAACATTAGCTTAGTTCAAAGAGAAGAACTACGTCTTTTGCGAGTTATGATCAGCGGAACGGAGTCCACTGAAGCGCAATTAGCTTTGGCAGAGTTAATCAGAAGCGGCTCAAGCCTTGAGGTCATGGAGATTGCGTTGCAACTATTGAGCCAACAAAGCGAAGTGAGTTCTGTTTTCACCGACTTGCTCAATGAGATAATTGCCCGTGACGATGCACATGCTTTAGTCGGACAAATGTATTATTACCGGAGTCAATTAGCACTTACCCGTGGAGAGTTGGTGGTCGCAAAGTCTGATGCGGAAAAGATGCTCGAAAATTATCCGGGACTCGATCGTATTAATGATGCCTTATTCATCTTAGCGTTCGCAGCTTTAGAAAATGATCCGCCTCAGTTTAGGACAGCCGCCGATTTTTTAATCCAACTTCGAAATAAGACAGAAAGTTCTGATAGTATTTCGGAATTAAATGAGCGCATTGGTGATTGTTACTACCTTAACAAAGACTTTAAGAATGCAAGTCAGTATTATAACCTGGCACTGTCTTTAAAACCAGAGGTTTTAGGACAAATATTCCTTAAAATTACAAGTGCATCAATCTTAGGGGGTGAACTGGATGAGGCACTTAATTATCTCGATCAAATTTCTTTAAATCAGGTATCCTATTCGCGAGAGCGTTGGCAGGCTGAATGGAATATATCGCAGGGGTTAATAAGAAATTTTCGTGCTAATGAAGCTTTGAACAGAGTGAGGGTTCTAAATCAAGGAGTCTCGGAGGAAGTGCCTTTAGAGCTTGCTCTTCGTTTAGTTTGGTTGGAGTTGAAGCTAAGTTTAGAGTTAGATCCTGAATCAGATGTTGTGGAGATGATCACGCGTGTGGATCAAAGCCTGCGGCGTCTAGAAAGCAATCTTTCAGCCAATGATTATGAGTCAACGAGTAGCGCGCTGTTAACTGGAGAATTTCTACTCCTCAAAGGGATTTTTGAATATAGAAATGATCGTATAGATGCTGCAAAAGGTGCATTCGAAGCGTTGCGCAAAAAATATGCATCGTCTATTGCCGCTGAGCGTTCCTATTTAATTGAAGCCGCAGAGCTTGAATCGCGTGGTGCATACACAGAGGCTCAAAAAGTGATGCTGTATTTAGTAGATACATTCCCAGAAAGTCAGTTAGCTGCACAATGTATTTTTGAAGCAGCAATTTTGAATGAGCGGCAAGGCACTGGAAATTATGTAGAGTCCATTCGTCTTTTGGACCGCCTTGCAAGTAATTATCCCAACAGTCCGCTTGTATATCGTGCTCGCCTAAAACAAGGCGATCTGTTGCGTCTCCTAAATGATTTCACTGGTGCGCAATTGATCTTTGAGACTCTAGTAAATGGAGAACCTGAGCATCCGCTTAGACATATAGCTGAATTATCGCTTGCAGAATGTATGCTTGCGCTTGCTAAGAGTGATGCAAAAAAATTAGCAAAAGTTGCATCTAATTTGGAGCGCTTGGTCGACCTTCCCAGTTTGAGCTTAGATTTTAAATTAGAAGTGATGTATAAGTGGGCATTTGCATTACTGGAAGCCGATGCTCCTGAGCAAGCACGCGTCATACTTGCGCAGAGCATTGCAGAAAATTTACTCGATACTAAATCTGCCTCTGAACTTGGGTCAGCAGGACGTTACTGGGCATCTCGGACGCTTCTTGAATTAGGTGAGCAGATGAAAATTGCTGGCGATCTTGCAGAAGCTAGGATTATCTTTCAAAAATTAATTGCCTACAATTTGCCGGGGCGTGGATTAGCCCAAACTCGGATTGATTCACTCGAAACCATAGATTAATAATTAGCAAACAATGGAGTTATTTAACGATATTTTAATCCAACAGGGTGGATACATTTTATACCCTTTATTCGTCTTAAGTATTATCGCACTTTTGATATTTATCGAACGAGCGCTTTTCTTGCACAAGGGACAAATAAACTTTCAAGACTTCTTATCCGGTATTCAAAACCTAATTGAGAAAAAACGTTTAGTCGAAGCGCTTACTCTTTGCGAGGAGACCCCAGGCCCGATGGCTCGTCTTATGAAATCAGCTCTTTTGCAATACGGTACGAGTCATGCCCAGATCCGCAGTGCAATAGAAACGGCGGCCTTAGTTGAAATCCCTATCTTAGAACGCCGTATTGGTTCGCTTGCTGCAATAGCCCGGATAGCGCCTCTTTTAGGTTTTATCGGAACTCTAGTTGCGGCATTTCAGGCATTACTTAATTTAGAAGCTGCTAATGCGGATAGTAGTCTTTTTGTTCAGTCGCTTGCTCAAGCTATTATCAGTTCAATTATTGGACTGAGTATTGCGGCACTTGCCGCTCTTGCGTATCATTTTTTATATGGTCGAGTGAGAGCTTTGGTCTATGACCTAGAGCGCGCGGGTCATGCTATTCAGCAATTAATGTTAAGCGGTGTCATAGAATCTAAAAAAGATGAGGATGAATAGTTCAGGCACAGGCACTAAAGGGGGAGTACTTGTGGATTCTGGGAGTGGTATTCGTTCATTTAACATGGCGACACATTTGAAAGCGCCTGATGGAGGGTCGCAATTTTTACCCTTAATCGATCTGTTGTGTATCGCGTTATTTTTTGGATTACTATTCACACGCTTGGTTGTGGCGCCAGGGGTTCAAATAAGTCTGCCTCAATCTGAATTAAGAATGCCGCAATCCAAGGGTCAGGTTGCAGTATTAACAATCCAAAATTCTAGTATGCTGTTGTTTAGTGGAGGCGTTTATCAAGCGGAAGGAATCGAGACAGCTTTTCGTGAGCGAGTGTCGCGCGCGGGTGATGCTCCGATAACTTTGTTAATAAAGGCGAGCGGCCAATTACCGCTTCAATCCTTGCTAGATATATGTGCCCAAGCTGAGGGAGCTGGATTTTCTCAAATTGATTTAGCGGCTAATAAAACTACATCTACGGACAGCGATTTAATTGAAAGTCGTGCCCAACAATTAATGGATTATAATTTCCTAAACCCATAATGCATTTCATCGTAGAAACACTTAAAGTTTGGTGTATTCAGGTTTTGAATTGGCCACGTACATTAAAGATAATCTTTGGTGCTTTTGTATGTTTTCAAATATCAATTTTTTTCGTACTTAAGCTACCTGTAGCGACTTTGCCGAGTGTCTTGTATAAAGATCCATTGGTACGGTTTGCTCTTCTACAAGGAGAAACCGAATTTGATGCTACTACCGAACAGGCGTTACTTTTCGACAGCGCTCCTCTGTTTATTCCCACTCAATGGAATGCCTCCCAAGCGACTATTGCAGAGACGTATGGTATTGCGGCTAATAGTTTTGAAGATTTTGAACCTGAAATTATTTTAACATCACAAATTACTTCGAATGCAGTTTTTAAATCTAAAACTCAAGCAGCACAAAATCCGACTGATTTACTGAATTCACAATTTCAAAATACATTCGCTGCGTATGGTGAGCAATATCAAGAGGTGCTGCCGTTGCGTACAACTCCGCTAACCATTTTATTCCGAACCATGGATAGTGAATGGACTGAGCTTCCGATCAATGACTCCAAATTTACATCCGAAGGGTTGCAGAGTCCGATCCGTTTTTATCTAAGAGTTTTAGAACCCGGAATTATTGCAGGACCCGTTGTGTTAGTAGAACCACTCGAGTTATCTGAATTTTCTGATAACCTAAGTACTTTTCTCATGAAGCCAGAAATGATCGCTCAACTTCCGGTTGGCCATATTGAGTGTGTTGTTTATCCTTCTCTTTAAATAAAGCTACAAATGGATAATTTAGATAATACTCATATTTTATCTCAAGTGGAAGCGCTCACTACGTCTTGGACGGAGCGCCCATCATGGGATAGTTATTTTATGGCAACAGCGATGTTAATGGCTTCACGCTCTAATTGTGAGCGTTTGCATGTTGGCTGTGTAATTGTTTCTTCTGGAGCGCATAAGAATCGAATTATCGCGGCTGGTTATAATGGCTTTCTCTCAGGTGCTGATCACGTTTCCCATGTCCGGGATGGGCATGAACAAGCAACTGTGCACGCTGAGCAGAATGCTATAAGCGATGCTGCTCGACGTGGAGTTTCTTTGGAAGGGGCAATTGCTTATATTACTCACTATCCCTGCATTAATTGCGCAAAGATTTTAGCTGCCGCAGGTGTCCGTAACATTAAATATTATAAAGATTATCGAAATGATCCGCTTGTAAGTGTCATTTTTGAGGACGTTGGAGGTCTTATTGAGCAACTTTAATTCAAAAGCCAAATAGATTGAATTTAAATAATTCGCGCCAAAAGGCAGAATTTAAGGAATTTGTCCCTTTCGGTTATGAAATTGTACGAATTTCCATTGACAATCTAACAGGAGAGGCGTTTTCTTCTCCGTTTTCTCAAACCACTGATGCCATGAAAGTAGTTTCATCACTTAAGTCTCTCAAAGATCGCCACCCTGACTGCCAAGTTGTGCGCCGTAAGGGTCGTGTCTATGTAATTTGCAAAACTAACCCGCGTTTCAAAGCCCGCCAGGGTTAGTGATTAACCAATTTTAGGAATAAAATCGTGAAATCTGATATACATCCCAATTTAAATCCAGTTGCCTTTGTGGACGTTTCCAGTGGCACCAAATTTTTAACGCGTTCCACAATGCGCGGCAGCAAAACTGAAACAATTGATGGCGTCGAGCATCAGGTTATTATTTGTGACATCACAGCGGATTCCCACCCTGCATTTACTGGTGAGAAACGATTTGTGGACACTGCTGGACGGGTCGAAAAGTTCCAGTCAAAATTCCGTCGCCGTCGTTAGTACACGAACCAAACAATTTCTTGAACTCGCTTATTTATTTAAGCGAGTTTTTTTATACACTCAAATAACCTGTTAACAATGTTATACAGAGTAGGACGGATGGAATGGATAGGCTCGCTAGTGGGTAAGCGTTTGCTTTTTGATTGAGCAAAATAAGGCTGCTCAAATAAAGACCTAGAGCTGAATAGGAAAAATTCAGTGGATAATTAGGTGTAGTTAGAATCAAGAATTCAAATTGAACTGCGATTTGCGTGCATCCATCCATAATCATAAGAGTCACCCATGCGGCATGATTGATAAAAGCGGCAACGCTCATAAATCCTAAAACCCCTAGGCTGATTGCCAAGATGCCAATGCAAATAGTCAAGGCTGCCAGGTTTACTAAGGCCATATTGAGTAAGACAGCCACAAAGCTTATGAAGCCAAAGTAACTTAGACTAAATGGAGTGCTTGCTAGCCATGCAGAAAAGCTTACCGCGAATAAGAGAGCTAACCCGTCGAGTAGTTCTTGAAACAGTTTTTGCAAACGAGTTCGGTCCTCAATAGGAATCCATTGATAGCGCTGAAGTTTGGCATGCAGTGTCCCGTAAAGGGGAAGCCCAAGCAAAAGAATACTGGCTACCACCGCATAGGATAGTTGAAACCCAAGGCTGAAAAGTTGCATGGGCTCGTAAAGTAAGACTCCAAGTGCCGATGCGAGGAGAGCCGAAAATGAATTCCGTTGACGTTGAAATAAAAATGCGAGCCAAAAGAAAACTGTCATAATAAACGCGCGCATCGCAGATGGCGCACCACCGGTGATTTCAACGTATAAATAGAGCGCAGGTAATCCAAGTAGGGGCGCTATTCGAGCTGGAATCTGACAAAGGGAAAGGATTCGAGCTAAAGCAGTGGCAATCACTCCAATGTGAAGCCCACTAATCGCAAATAAATGCATAGCGCCGCTTTCTTGGTATCGAGTTTTTTGCTGTTCACTGAGGCTGGTTTTATGACCCAAGAGCATTGCGGTGTAGACATTAGCAAAAGTTTCTACTTTTTCGGAGCCTGCTCTAAGAATTTTCAGGAAATGTGTCTTTTGCTTTGAATAGAATCGAATGGAATTTTCTGCTTCCTTTAGGATTTTCACTGCACTCATTTGTCCTAGATGCAATTGAACGCCCTGGCTTTTTAGGTAGTTTTGAAAAGAATTTCTTTCTAAAGGGTGTGGATTTGAAACGGTTTTCAAAACACCCGTACCTTCAATTTTTGATCCTTTTATAATTTGTGCCGCCTCAATTTCATTTACCTTAAGGCTAAAATACACACGCATATTTTTTTTAGCAGTTCCCGTCCAAGAGTCTTCAATGATCGATGCTATGCCTGAAATCCGTTCCTTATAATACTGGGATTTAAAGGTCCGTAAGATCTCTAATTTTAAACTGTGTTCTCGGTTTGGAATATGGAGATCTGAGTTCAAAACGTGGGGCGGCAAACGGAGATTTCCGTAGCCAGTGAAAATTAGAGTCGAACCAATGAGAAAGAATAAGTACCAAGCGATTTCGAAGAGACTCCCTTTGACCCTTGATACCGAGACCACTAAAAAAATTGCTACTGCGATTCCGGCCGCAATTGATACCAAGACGTGATTCGCTAGAAAATTAAATTTCGCAAGGGTGAGGCCTATCATGAGGCCCCCCAGTAAATAGATTAACGGTGAACGTGCGGGTGGAGTTTTAATCGTACGCATCTGTGATTTTAGAATGCAGGATTTCCTTGCGACTTGCAACAACGGCTTCTTAGGTAAAGGGTAGTCTTATGCCGAAGGATTCAAAACAATCAGGCTTGTTTGAAGCCGCATCTTCGGGTGAAGCGCCTGCATCTGCTCCGCGCCCACTTGCAGTGCGAATGCGTCCACGAGAGCTTCATGAAGTCGTTGGACAGGAGCATCTCCTAGCCTCCGAGTGTTTGCTACCGCGCTTGATTAAAGCTAATGAATTTGGGAGTTTGATTTTCTACGGTCCACCAGGATGTGGGAAGACTTCTTTAGCAGAGGTCATTGCGCTCGAAACAGATAGTCATTTCGTTCGTCTCAATGCAGTGCTTTCCAACGTCGCTGAATTACGAGAAATTTTGCGTATAGCAAGGTATGCGCCTGAGCGTCGTACTATTCTTTTTATCGACGAAATGCATCGGTTTAATAAATCGCAGCAAGATCTTTTGTTGCCGGATGTTGAGTCTGGAAATATCCGCCTAATAGGCGCCACTACCCATAATCCCGGTTTTTATATAAATGACCCACTTCTGAGTCGGAGTCATTTGTTCCGTCTGGAGCCAGTTACGCACGAGGCGGTTATGGGTATTTTGAAAAAGGCGCTGAGTAATGCAGAGCGCGGTTTAGGTTCGCATAACTGTACTGCAGAGGAGGCGGTTTTTGAGGCGTTGGCAGAATTTTCTGGGGGTGATTTACGACGCGCGCTCAATGCGCTCGAAACAGTAGTGATGAGTCAGCCTAATGGGTCGGTAATTGGCTCGGAAGCGGTGGAGGCTTTTGCCAGTGAACGGCGAATACGTTATGATCGTAACG
>CBFHPQ010000017.1:0-34699 GCA_965657865.1 Coraliomargaritaceae bacterium
CCTGCGTCTACCGTTAATAGGGAAAATTGTCCTCAACGGGGATCTTTTTCAAATGGGTAACCTCGTAAGTACCCTTCTCCAAAGCGGAATCAATACGACTGAAACCCTCAAACTGACCGAACGCACCATTCAAAACCGAGATCTCCGCGCACGCTTTAAAATCGCTCGCCAACAGGTCAACGAAGGACTTTCCATCGCTCAAGCCTTTCGCCGCAATGACTTCATGCCCGATCTAGCCCTTGATGTACTCTCAGTCGGGGAAGATACTGGCAATCTCGCGCGAGGCTGTTTGAAGTCACAAAAGGGTTTCGTATCGAGCTCACCAAACGACTCGAACGCCTTACAAATATCGTCTCCAGTACCGCCCTGATCGGAGCCTTCCTCTTAGTCGCCCTCATCGCCATCGGAATCGTCACAAGCGTATTTCAGGTCAGTCAATCGCTCTCAGTTTAGAACTGGAGTCCCACAAAACTTACAAAATTTTAACTTGCGCATGACATATTCATTTTTAAATAATAGGCTATTATGTCTATTTATAGAAAAGCACCGATCGCGCTCCTTGTACTCGTATTTGCAAGTAGCTGGAGTCACTATTTAAACGCTCAGCCCGACTATGGGCTCAATAGCCTGCCTCAAAATCGCCCGATTGTCATGGGCTACGTCAACGCCCTCCGCTCCGCTACCGGTACCCATCAGAACCTGACTCAAGCTGAAGTGGATGCTGAAATTGCAGCCATGCATTGGGATGGATACGATGCAGTCGTACACGCTTTTATTGAACCACTCAGCAGTGGAATTTTAGATGAAAACTTAGGAAATTTTTCCGCTTACCAAAGCGCCCTTATTAACTACGCTCACGAAAAAGGAAAAGCCGTTATCCTCTCAGTCGGTGGAGCGTTTCCTGATCGTATGGCAGGACAGTTTCTTGAGTTGGCAGGCGATGCTACCAAACGTGCCACCTTCGTCGCAAATTGTGTTAACTATCTAAAAACTAAAAATTACGACGGCATCGATATCGATTGGGAATTCCCTGATTACCAACAAAATGGACGCAACCTCATGACCCAGCTTATGCGGGAACTCTATACCGCTATAAAAGCAGAGGACCCGAACTATATTGTGATGTTCGGAACCGGGCCCGGTTGGAACATGGGTTCCTATGATTTTGGAGCCCTTAAAGATTATGCCGATTTCTTCTTCTACTTCGGCTATGACTGGAGGACGACGTCTCCTGACAATGACGGCATCAATACGATTGGCCCCATGAGTACCCCCAATAGCGGACCCCAATGGACCACCAATGGTGATCAGCTTTTTGAACAGTCGGTCCGCGGCGGCGTCCAGTACGTCATCGATAAAGGTTTTTCCGCTTCAAAAATTATTTGCGGCCTTCCCTTCTACGGCTCCAAAGATCCGGACGCCACTTCATGGTCTGCAATACGTACCACCTACGAGGCAGACAAGGCAACCTATGATGCTGCTATCGACCCCGATGCACTCGAAGTACAAATCAGTAATGAATGGTTCACCACCCCGCCTGCCCTAAAGCTTAAAATGGATGCACTTCTAAAAACCGACACCTCCGTACTAAACAACCAAGCCGTAATTCGTGGCGTCGGTACATGGGAAATCGGACACGAGCACAAGAGCAACCCCGACCTCTCCAAAGCCTTTGAAGAGTGGATCACCGCCTATGCGCCCCCCACTCCTGCCAATCCCACCTTCACAATCGCCGATGCCTCCATCGTTGAAGGCGATAATGGCACAACTTCCCTAAACTTCATCATCACGCTTAATCCCGTCGCATCAAGTGCATGTACAGTTACTTATGCCACCACTGATGGGACTGCAAATGGAACTGAAGACTATACTCCCGTAACCAACACTATTACTTTCAATGCTGAAGAACCCAGAAAAACTGTCAGCATTCTCATTAGTGGAGACACCGAAGATGAAAGCGATGAGACTTTCACTCTCACTTTGAGCAACCCCTCCATTGGCACCGAACTCGGCAATAAAATGACTGCTACAGGTACCATTGTTAACGATGATGCTGCTACTATAATTTCCGTACAAGACACTCAAGTTATCGAAGGCGAGTCGGGTAATAACAAACTTCGTTTCATAGTCACCTTTAGCCCCGCCCCCGATCAACCGCTTTCATTCGAATACGCCACTGCTGATGGCACTGCACAAGCTGGCATCGACTACACCGCTGTATCAGGAACCCTAAATATCCCCGCAGAACAAAGCCAAGCCATCATCGAAGTCCCAGTCCGTGGCGATACCGACCTTGAGGATAATGAAACTTTAATGCTGACTTTGGATAACCCCAGTGCTGGCACCTTAATCAGTAACGAAACTGCAACGGGAACCCTCTTAAATGATGATTCCCATTATACCAATAACCGAAATTGGACTCCACCTGAGTTCGGCGGTCACGCCATCGCAAACGATCATGACAAACAAATCATCGGATACATCACTCAGTACGATCCATGGAAAGGAACGAATAATGATCTCGAAGCCGCCGGCGTTCTCACTCACGCAAATGTCGATCTTCGTAAATACACCATTCTGAATTTCTCCTTTTTTGGAGTGGCAGTGGATGGTTCAATGCACTCTGCGGACTACGGCGTCAAGAAACGTTGGCAAAACCGCGACAAAGAGCGTGCCGATTGGATCGAGCAAAATCCAGCTCCCTTACTGCACGAAGATTTGTATTCCAGTTGGGATTATTTCCTACTCTTCGGCGGACTTAAGCCGTCTGATCAATTAACTCAAGAGGCTAAAGACGCAGGTTTCGAAGTAAAACCCGGATCTAGGAACCGTTGGATCTGGCCTAGAAAAGGTCTTGAGGGCGCATTCCCGATCCCTCTTCCTGATCCCAACGGTGCCCCGGGTCTATTTGAATTAGCGAATGAACACGGCGTCAAACTCATGGCATCGATCGGTGGATGGAGCCTTTGCCAACACTTCCCTGAGCTCTCGGATCCGGTCAAACGCGCCCGTTTTGTTCAAGACTGTCAACGGCTCATCCAACTCGGATTTGACGGAATTGACCTCGACTGGGAATTCCCTGGCCCCTTCTGGGGTATGAACTTTCAAGGCTCTGAAGCAGACTACGAAACCCTCGCAATTTTAGTCGAAGACATTCGTGCCGCAATCGGGCAAGATAAAGAACTAACGATTGCCTTCCACAGTATCCCCAATCGCCTCGAGAACCAATTGTGGGAGCGTCTCATTCCTGTCAGTGATTACTTCAACCTCTTTGGGTATGACTTTGGCGGAGGTTGGAGCAACAAAGCAAACCATAATGCTCCACTTTATACATACTCTGGACAAGAGGCAAATGCACAGTTCTCCCTGAGCGATACTATTGATTATATTGAAAATGAATTAGGCCTTCCATTGAATAAATTTAATGTTGGATACCCGAGTTACGGCCGTGGTGTCATTACCTCCGAAACAACTGCTACCGTTGGTTCACCGACCGTTAAAAAACCGATTACAGTGGTTCCAGACGGTCCTGTTGAAAGCGCCGCCGATCTCGAAAGTTGGCCTAACAACGTTTGGGATGGAACTCCCAATTACTCGCATATAAAAAAGACCCTTCGAGACAACCCAAACGTCTGGACCCGACATTGGGATAACGAAGCAAAGGTCCCCTACCTCGTAAATGGCAACAAATTTCTATCTTACGATGATCCCGAAGCTATTGCCCATAAAGCAAAGCGCTACCTAGATCGCGGAATTGCGGGAACGATCAACTGGACGGTTTACGGAGATCTCGAACTCGGCCCTCTTCAACCCGCCCCTGAGAGAACTAAAATTCGCGTCGCAACCTCCGTTCGCTCTGAACTCGTTGATACCATGAATAACGTCTTCGCAGGCATCGCAACTCCAGATGAATACGCAGGTGGAACGCTTCCAAGCGATGCTCTTCTACAAGATCGACTCGATGTCCTTCGTGATGCTCGCATTACAATTGAAATCAGAGACATATCCGTAAAAGAAGGCCACGATGGTGAGACTGACGCCACCTTTACAGTTTCTCTGAATAAAACACTCGATACTATATTCACGATCGACTATACAACCCATGAAGAAACCGCTTCAGAGGGTTCTGACTTCGTCGCAAGTGCCGACACACTAACCATACCCATAGGAGAAGAATCGGGTGCGATTACTGTTAAAATAAAAGGCGACCTCAGAGAAGAAGGTAACGAGACCTTCACTATCAAGCTCTTCAATCCATCAAACCCCGAAACTAAAATAATACGAGATAAAGCTACTGCAACAATTGAAGACGATGATGGCGCTTACGTGAGCAATCCTGGCTGGCAGCGGCATTACTCAGAAACTGGATCCGGTATAAATGTTAATTTTGTAACTCCGACCGAGCCTTGGGAAACTGGCTTTAATGGAGGGATCAATATCACTAACAACGGGACCGTAGCAATAGATTCCTGGACCTTAACCTTTAATGCTGATGGCTGGTCTCGATCTGAATTCTGGAGGGCAGGGTCTTGGGTTGTGACTGAAAATGCACATGCAGTTACTAATCCGACATGGGGCAGTTACAGCCTCAACCCCGGCGCAACTGCAACAATTGGATTCTCAGGAACTGGCACTTGGTCCGTTCCAACAAATATTCGATTCAATGGACAAGACCCTACCGTTGATACCAGTAGCGTCAATTTAGCTGATTGGCTCAGTGAAAAACAAATTGGCGATGGAACACACGATACCGATCAAGATGGCCTGCGTGGTATTGTAGAATTCTTGTATGGAACCGATCCAAAATCTCCGCGCAGCATTGCGGGTATACAAACAAGCTTCAAAGACTTAACTGTCGAAGGTAACACCAATACATATTTCTGTGTTGAAGTCGACGTGGATCCTAATGCAGCAAAAGTAGAATACCGTATAGAATCATCAAACGACCTAATAAATTGGAGGGTCGGCGAAGAATGGATGGTCTTTCATAGCGAAACCGAAAATGACGACGGAAGTGTTCGAGCGATCTGGCGAGACAGTCAGCCAAATACCGTACCTAATAATTTCATCCGTCTAGTAGCACGACAAGTTAAAGAAGATTAGCTCATCAGATCATTCATGCGTTCTTGAGAATTATTAACTCAAGAACGCTAATCCAGATGGATAAAAGAATGCTTTAATCTATGCGGATTATTTAAAATTTATTTACATTTGACATATTTACCTTATTTAAGTAAATAAAAGTTTACAATTAAGTCTCCAATAATAAACAAAAACCAACAAAACCATGAAAACTACAGTCTGTAAAATACTCCTCGCCCTTATACCCTGCCTCAGTTCCGGACAAGTCACATACGAATTTGGAGGCAAAGGCGATATATTCGACAATCAAACCCAAGTTACAGTGACTATTCCTAACCCAGATGACGCAAATAGTATCCTGATGAATGTGGGAGCTGAGGGTGGTACGTTCAATTCCAATGCTGGCGATTTTGGAATCGGTGATGACCTCCTCGATGGAACAACCGAAGTTATTCTGATCAGTTTTGATAGATCTGTAGACATCACCGCCCTTGATTTTGGTGGAATTACCGACGCTGACGACGCCGCACACATTCAAGCAAACACCACTCCGCCGCTAGACCTCAACTTATTTACTGGTATCGCAGATTTCCAAGGCACGCAAGATATCTATACTCCCAGCACACCCATCCGTTTAGAAGCGGGTCAGATTCTTCGGATCAATGGAGCATCCTTGAGTGCAAGTTTTGACCTCGAGAGCATTAGCTTTAACGTCATACCCGAAGTCAGCGCCCAAAACATTTCGACTGGGGCAACCGCACTCACGCTTGTTATGATGGCACGATTCTTCCGTTAAAAAACTCCCCGAGCGAACAACAAACTGCTTCAAGACCCGTTTAAAACGGGTCTTTTTTTATCGAAGCGCCTAAGTAAACGCTCTATGTATTATCGGAAAATTATTGCTAGAGCACATCGCCTTCGCCAACAAAGCAGTATTTGAAGTACCTTGATACAGACCCAAGGTCAGCACTTCATAAATTTTCCATCCTCTTTTTAAAACAAAAACGTGTCGCTTCTAGCTTACCGAAATCTCACTGTATCCTTTGGCGGTCCGCTTCTCCTGAATAACGTCGGGCTTACCATCGAAAAGCGCGAGCGCGTCTGCCTCATCGGACGTAACGGAGAAGGCAAGTCTACCCTTTTACGGATCCTCAGCGGTCAAATAAAACCCGACCAAGGTGAACTCGAAACCATCCCTAAATTACGCATCGGGAAACTCGACCAAGAAGTCCCTGCCGAGATTGGAGGCACCGTTTTTGAAGTTGTCGCGCAAGGTCTAGGCACCGCCGCTGAAACCATTTCTGAATATCACCGCCTCGCAAATCAATACGCAGAAGACCCCAACGAAACCCTCGCAGAAGCACTTGACGCCTTACAAGAACAACTAACTCAAAATGATGGCTGGGCACTCGAGCACAAAGTCGAAGGCATTTTGAATAAAGTGGAGCTCGATGGCACCGCTTCCTTCAGCTCGCTCTCGGGTGGCAACAAACGTCGCGCCCTCCTTGCCCGCGCCCTTACTGCCGAACCCCATATCCTTCTCCTAGACGAACCCACCAATCACCTCGATATCCCCGGCATTCGTTGGCTAGAAGAATTTCTACAGAAGGCCGACATCGCCCTCCTTTTTGTTTCGCACGACCGCGCTTTCATTAAAAAAGTAGCTACTCGCATCATTGACCTCGACCGCGGCGAACTCACCTCCTGGCGTTGTGATTATCCCACCTACCTAGAACGCAAAGCTGAACTCCTTGCTGGCGAAGCCAAACAACAAGCTGTCTTTGATAAAAAACTAGCCGAAGAAGAAGTCTGGATTCGCAAAGGCATTCAAGCCCGCCGAACGCGCAATGAAGGTCGTGTCCGTGCCCTCCAAAAAATGCGCCGCGAACGCGCGCAACGCCGCAACATTATCGGCACTTCCAATTTAAACCTCAACGACTCCAAACTCTCAGGCCGCAAAGTTCTTACCGTAGAAGACATTACCTATGCATGGAATAACAAACCCTTAATTCAAAACTTTTCCACCGTCATCTGGCGCGGTGATAAGATCGGTATTGTCGGACTCAATGGGTCCGGAAAATCAACCCTCCTCAACTTACTCCTAGAAAAAATAAAACCGCAATCAGGCAGTATTACCTGCGGCACAAAACTAGAAATTGCCTATTTTGATCAACACCGTGCTCAACTCGACACCACACTCACAGTTGCGGAAAACGTCCATCCCTACGGCGAAATGGTTACCGTGAATGGCAAGCAACGTCACATCCTTACTTACCTACAAGACTTTCTCTTTACCCCTGAAGTTGCCCGCGCACCCATCACAAAACTTTCTGGAGGCGAGCGCGCCCGACTCCTCCTCGCCCGACTCTTCCTTCAACCTGCCAACGTCCTTGTTCTAGACGAACCCACTAACGACCTCGATATCGAAACCGTTGAACTCCTCGAAGAACGGCTCTTAGACTATGAAGGCACCCTCCTGCTAGTGAGTCACGACCGCAGTTTCCTAAACAACGTAGTCACCAACACCATCGCGCTTGAGGGCAACGGAACCGTCACCGAATACAACGGAGGCTGCGAAGATTGGATCGAACAATTTGAAGCTAAAAAAGCCGCGCGCGAGCAAGCCCTAAAAAAGGCGACCCAAGAGCGCAGCGCGCAAGCGAAAGCTGCACAGAATGCCGAGAGCACAGCTCCTCCAAAAAAACTGAGCCAAAAAGAGCGCGAACAACTCAAAGCTCTTCCCGCTCAAATCGAACAACTCGAAGCCGACCAAAGCACTCTTTGCGAACAGATGGCCGCCCCCGATTATTACCAAAATCCTACCAATGACACCCAAGCAGATTCCAAAAAACTTGAATCCCTTGAGGCTCAAATCCTTCAAGCCTACGAAACTTGGGAAACCCTCTCCGAAAAAACACAGTGATAAATTTTGGCTAGGCAAAAAAAACCGCGAACCTTTGGGACGTTCGCGGTTGAGTTTTGGTCGGGGTGACAGGATTCGAACCTGCGACCCTCTGGTCCCAAACCAGATGCGCTACCAGGCTGCGCTACACCCCGTAACCAAAGTGAAACTAAAACAACTATTTCGTGGTCGGTGTCAATCCTGATTCACTGCGAAGGGCTTAAAGTGCGGCTTTCATTTCTTTAACAGCCGCTTCAATCCCAACCGTCAGAGCACGTGCCACAATGGAGTGCCCAATATTGAGTTCATGTAGATGCGGGATGGAGCAAATTTCACTGATGTTCGTATAGTTGATTCCATGCCCCGCATTCACAACTAACCCCAACTCGTGGGCGCGTTCAGCAGCCGCTTTCAATTCGGCAAGGGTTGCAGCACGACCCTCGTGGTAATAGGCATTTGCATACGCTCCCGTGTGCAGTTCAATCCACGGGCTTTGAAGCTCCGCAGCCATCTCAATCTGGGCTGCATCTGGATCAATAAAAAGACTGCTTGCAATGCCTGCTTCGGTCATAGCGGCAACAACTTCGCCCACTCGCTCGCGTTGACCAATAATATCAAGCCCACCTTCGGTCGTAACTTCCTCGCGGTTTTCTGGAACGAGGCAAACCGAGTGGGGTTTCAAGTGCAAGGCGTAAGCAATCATCTCAGGCGTGCAAGCCATCTCCAAATTTAAACGCGTCCTTAAAAGCGCACCTGCTCGATCAATATCAGAATCCTGTACATGTCGACGATCCTCACGTAAATGCATGGTGATACCATCCGCGCCTGCCTGCTCACAGAGTAATGCAAAGGCGACCGGATCTGGTTCAACCTCATCGCCATAATCTAAAGTATGCCCACGGTAACGCGCCTGACGCACTGTAGCACAATGGTCTACATTGACTCCAAGAAGAATTTTTTGGTGTTTTTTACTCATTTTTTACGCGGTTTAAATGGTATTTAATCCATCTATTAGGCTACTTTACCTATCTTATATCGAGTATGAATATTTAATAATTATCATTTAAAATTAGTAACGATTTATACTCAAAACAAAAGCAAAAGCATACCATGAAAAATAGAAAAATTAAAGTTAATCGAACAATTAGCGTGCTCTTAATGAGTTGCATTGCATCCATTCAAGGATGGTCTGCAACTTATTTTGTAGATTGCTTACTTGGCGACGATACCAACGACGGGTTAAGCACTGTAAGTGCATGGAAAACCATCGACAAGATCAATGCAACCTTACTGTCCCCAGGAGACAACGTACGATTCAAAGCCAATCAACGGACATGAGGCAGTGATACTATCTCTGAGTATAATCATTTCAGTCACGCTAAAGGAATCCTTGATAGTTGTGGAATGCATTTTGATATCGGAAATCACAAAATCTGAATCCGCAGGCGTCTTGGGCACATACTCAAGGCGCCTCTTTTTTGGGATCTTAAAGCAACTAGCCTACCAGTTCACACACGTAACTCGCATAGGCAGGCAAGGTGACTGATCCTTCTAAATTCGTTTCGCCCAAGAGATCGCGTAGTCGAAGCGAGCCCAAATCAAAGGTCTGTGCTTCTCGTTTGTAATTGAAGAGGAAGTAGAAGGTACCCTCAGCGTTGTGACGTTTTCGCAACACCACGCCTTCTGGCAGTTCTCCATATCCTGAAACTTTTAGACCGTGTTGCTTTGCCAACTTCTGATAAAATTCAGTCAACGATGCATCCTCTAATTGCCCTGCTAAATAATAGGCTCTGCCCTGCCCGCTTGAATTTGAAGTAATAGCAGGCGCCCCCGCGTGGAAATCCGATGCAAAGCTTGCAATAGTTTCGGCACCCTCTGCGTGGATGCGCTCCACGAAATTGTGAGCCGTACCCGTGCTGGTAAAACCCAAGAAGTTACAGTCAATTGGAATTAAATTTACATGCTCTGCATCATACAAATTATCAAGTTCTTCGTTCCAAATCCCAAAAACCGAACGTAAGCCTGCTCCGGGAAAACCGCCCAACCAACAACGATTGTCGGCACCCACATAACCCGATAAATAAGTCCCCACTAAAACTCCTCCAGCCGCCACAAAATCCTGCAAACGTTTTGAAAGCGCCTCTGTGATTAAATACAGCGAAGGTATCACGAGTACTTTATAATTTGAAAAATCTGACTTCGCGGAGACACAGTCCGCGCTCTGTCCTGCCACAGTCAAAGCTCGATACTGTGCTTGGCAGTTCTCGGTATAGCTATCAGTAGGAAAAGGATACCCTTCAAAATTCTTTTTTGGACCTGCGGAGGCGTTGAGTGCCCAACGACTTTCCCAATCGTACAGAATCGCAACCTCTGCAGTGGGCGTCTCACTTCCAAAAAGAGGGTTTAAGGCATCGAGCTCCACACCCACTTGCGCGCATTCTTTAAAGACCCGCGATTGATCACTGCCTTCATGATCCACGACCGCCCCATGGTATTTCTCAAAGCCGCCCTGTCCTTTACGCCATTGGAAATAATGAATGGTATCCGCTCCATTCGCAACCGCCTGTAACACTTCCTGGCGGTGTACCTCAGGACGTTTGAGTTTATTGACTTTGCCCCAATTGACGGAACTCGGCGAACACTCAAGAAGCATCCATGGCTTTCCACCACTCATACCACGCATTAAACTATGAATAAAATCGGACTCAATCGATTGCTTCCATGTGTGAGTGCGATCATCCGGTTGAGGGTACAAATCATTGGCAATAACATCCAGCCCTTCCGCCCACTGCCAATAATTAGTATTCTCATTCGTACCCATGAAATTAGTCGTACACGGGATGTCAGGAGTGATCGCACGCACCGTTTCGATTTCGGCTTGGATAAAGCTCACGTGTTGATCATTCACAAAACGCATCCAATCGAGTGCAAGGGCATCAATACTTGGATCGTCGGTTTGGATTTGTGACCAATCGGTAAAAGTATGATTCCAAAATTTTGTCCACCATGCTAGGTTCAATGCATCGAGAGTTTGATAGCGTTCGCGCAACCAATCTTGAAAACCTGCCTTACAATTCGCGCAATGGCACTCACCGCTAAATTCATTTCCAATATGCCAGAGCGCAAGCGCAGGATGCTTAGCGTAACGTTCTGCGAGCGCGCGATTCATCTGCGCAACTTTTTCACGATAGATGGGTGACGTCAGACAATGATTGTGACGACCGCCTGAGTTCGCTCGAATCCCGTCTTTATTGACGCGTCTAATTTCAGGATAAGCCTCTGACATCCACATCGGTTTACTTCCGCTTGGAGTCGCTAAAAATACCTGCATTCCTTCGGTTGCGAAACGATCCATTACTCGATCAAGCCACTCGAATGCATAGTGCCCTTCTTCGGGCTCAAGCGAAGTCCATGAAAAAATTCCAATTGAAGCCGAGGTCACGCCCGCTTGCTTCATAAGTGCAATGTCGCGCTCAAAAACTTCAGGCATGTGTTCCCATTGATCGGGATTATAATCCGCGCCGTAAAAGAATCGAGTTTGTTTCGGAATTCCTGTTGTTTCGTAAAGCATTAAACGCGCGTACTCTAAGGTCTGAAGGGATCATCTAATTGACCCAATGTTCCGTCATCACTACGGAAGGGAGTGACTGGTAGACCATTGCGGTCAAAGAGATTAAGAATTGGGTTTTCAGCCCAACCATAACGAACCCCTGCAGGTTCAGAAATATTCGGATGCGAGACTACCACTTGATTTGTACCTTTGATACGCGCTTTGGCTCGGCGAAAGACTCCGTCTGCACCTGCAATATCAAAGCCCAAAACTTCTGCCACGTCAAAAGCGTACAGTCCGCCGTCACTCACATGATCAAACGAAACAACCACCTTTTGATTTTGAATTTGCATGCTCGCATAACGAGGACTCTCGCAAGCAATTTTAAATCCGTAATTTTTTGTAAGTGCATGCCGTGCTAAGCGATCGCCCACCGTGCGTTTATTGCGAGGGTGGATGTCGCGCCCTTCGCCAATATCGATAATAACCGCCTGACCAGTGTTTGGAAGTGAAAGCGTGTTGGTTTGCGCTTCACGCAATTCTGCCCACCAAGAATTTTGCTGAGGCTCATCGAGTTCTTTAGTGAAGTCAGCGAGTTGGACCCAGTAAAACGGAAAGTTCCCCTGTCCCCAGTCTTTGCGCCAAGTCTCAATCATAAGCGGAAAGAGGTGGTTGTAAGCTGCCGCACGACTGGCATTAGTCTCGCCTTGGTACCAAATAACTCCGCGAATACCATACCCAATTAGCGGATGGAGCACTCCGTTATAAAGATTGGCAGGACGATGTTGTCCCTTGCGAATATCATTAGGCCAAGGAGCTTTACCTTTACTGCCGTTAGCTTTCCATTTCTTAAATTTCGCAACCTTTTCAGCATGCACCGCGTCCGTGTAAGCAGCAATTTTCGCATCCCATTCCGCTAAATACGCATCTGAATTTCCGTCGGCCTCAAGGACATCACGAGGCACCCAAGCTTCTGCTGCTGATCCACCCCAAGCGTTGTCAACCAGTCCAATCGTTACTCCTAGAGCCTGCCTCAAGCGTCTTCCAAAGTGATATCCCACTGCAGAAAAATCAGCCGCTACGCTCGGTGAACACTGTTCCCATTTCCCATTAAAATTATCCTGCGGCGTTTGTGTCCCAACTTGAGGAACGGAAATCATTCGAATCATTGGCTCTTCAGCAAGCGGGATTTCCAAATCGCCACCATCGCTGTTGCGAAGAATCCATTGCATATTCGATTGACCCGAACACACCCAAACCTCTCCCACCATTACATCTATATATTTAACTGTCTCAAAGCCGCTCACTTCTAAAGTGTAGGGACCGCCAGCAGGCATAGGCTTGAGCTTGATCTGCCATGAACCCTCGGGTCCAGCATAAGTTGAATGGCTTTGGTTATTGATGCGAACCGTCACGCGTTCGCCGACTTCTGCTTTGCCCCATACCGGGTTAAATTGCTCGCGTTGCAAGACCATGTGGTCGCCAAAAATATTTGGAAGGGTCGGCTTTGCGTGTGCTTGAATAACACAGATAAGACTGATTACAAAACTTGAAATTAATTTTGTCATATGAATGGGGTTAATGCATTTGAGGATTAAAGAACGGATTCAATCTGTTCCCAATATTTAGAACCCCGAAGAAATCTCAGCATCTCTCTAAAATCAGCATTCGAATTCCGGGCTTTTTCTAATTCTTTAATCAGACTGCCAAGAGTTTGCTCGGGTGCAAGCGTTTGCATACCTGTTTCAGAATGTTCATGCGCGTTCGAATAGGCATTATTCTGCATGCTAATAGTTTCTGAATTGAGTGGTCCCTTATACTTCCAAAGCCCCATGCCTCCACCACCCCAAGTTCCTTGATAAACATGCGCTTCACCAGTGGTATAAAATAAATTGTCGCGTACCTTCACCGATTCGGCGAAACGTCCCCAAGGGGTATCAACCAAAAGCTGGAATTTAGGCTCGATGGTATTATAAATGATATTCTTCTCAATCAAAACATCACTTACTGGGCCATTGATGACAAAGGCCCGAATGTGATCGTTCAAACTGATGTTATGGCGAATCGTCGTATTTGAATTACCAATTGATTGCCCAGAGTCTTGATGCTTAGCCCAGTTACAGATTAAGAAAAACCCACCTGCATTGTTGGCACTTAGATTGTATTCGAAAGTCGATCCATCGCAATTAAAGTCCGAGTCGTATCCCTGCCCGTCAAAGGTACCACGATACCCCCAAACTTCATTGAAACGTATTAGAGTATTCGTGCTACTCCATGGCCAAATTCCCACACTTGGGCCCGCATACTGAGAGACTTCTTTAGTACTAGGATCAAAGCGATCACGCGCTTCATAAATACGGTTAAATTCAATCAAAGCTCCATCCGTTCCAATCGGTACAATTCCATCGCCCCCAATATGCTCAAGTAAATTGCCTCGCACTACCACATTTGTACTGAGATACGAAAGATCATCCCATGGTTGCTTACGTCCTTTGATACCATCGCGGTCACATCTTAAAATATGGCAATCTTCAATCAGAAGTCCCTCAAAACGAGTTGGAGTTTTTTTAGAGATCACCTCCCAAAGAATTCCTGAACCACCACCTTCGTCCTTAGAAATAACACCATTCACATCATGAATAAACAAATTGCTCAGGGTGATGTTTTTGACGACCCCTGCATTGTCGGCAAGGAGATACACTCCCAAACGATTGGCTTTAGGCTCCGCGCCCGTGTTAGTGATTTCGATACCCCTCACAACCCAATGTGAAAGGTTTTTTAGAAAGACCGTCGCACGAACTGCGCCCTGACCATCGATCCGAGGCTTCGGTCCTTTACCATAAGCAGTAAGAATAATGGGAGCAGCGAAAGTGCCTGAGCCCTTCGGCTTCAATTGACCTTCAAATACCGACCCTGTCCGTAAGAAAACAAAATCTCCTGCCTGCAATTCAAGTGCATTGAGTTTATCCAACGTTTTCCACGCTTGGGAAGGCGAGGTTCCCTTAGCAGCATCATCACCCCTCTCAGCATCTAAATAATAATGAGCCGCATTTACTGATAACGCACCTACTAACAAGGATATGGAAATAAGGAAGTAGTTAAGAGTTTTCATAGAAAGTATTATACTTGCTTGAGTCTAGCGTTGCACTCGACCCGAGGCATTTCCCCGCATCAAAGTTTCAACTTCCGAGCGCGAATTTAAATTGAAATCCCCTTTTACCGAATGAGCCAAACAGGACGCCGCCACTGCGTAATCCAATTGATCCTGCTCGCTCTTAAAATCACCACAAGTCATCGCAAAAATTAATCCCGCCGCAAATGAATCACCGCCCCCTACCCGATCGACGATTGTGCGAATGGCATAGGGTTGGTATTGATCGCCCGCCATAGGCGCAAAAACTGCCGCATCCTCAGCTTCACTGTAAAGCAATGCGCCCCAATTATTGTGCGTCGCAGAGATGCTTTCTCGCAAAGTGATTGCAACTTTATTTACTGACTCAAAACGCTGAGCAATTTGACGAGCAACCTCTGGGTAGCGATCAATTTCAAGACTCCCTGCATCAACGTCACTTCCGCCTGCGTGGATATCAAGGACATCGGCAGCATCTTCTTCATTCCCAATAATAACATTCACATGTTCTAAAAAGTTTGGCATGACCGCTCGCGCTAAACTCTGAGCATCAGTACCCTCTTTCCAGCGCCATAAGTTCTTGCGGAAATTTAAATCACAAGAAACCGTTACACCCGCAGCTTGCGCTTTTTTAGCAGCGAGAAGCGCAGCCTCCGCAGCGTTTTCTGAAATCGCAAGTGTGATGCCTGAAATGTGAAGCCATAAAGCATCGCTTAAAATCGCGTCCCAGTCATAAGCGTCTCCTGGGCAAAGTGAAACCGCGCTGTATTCGCGGTCATAGATCACGCGACTCGGGCGTTGATTTGCGCCAGTCTCAACGAAGTAAACCCCGAAACGGCCTGCATCACGTCGCAATACATGATCCACATCGACCTTGAAACCACGCATCTGACCCAAGTAAGCATCTGCAACTGCATGCTTAGGCAACGCTGTTACAAAACGTGACTCCCCACCGAAAAGAGAGACCGAGGCAGCGACGCTACTCTCCGCACCACCAAAGGTTAGATCCATTTCACCAGGGCATACCTGAGTGAACCGATAGTTTTCACGAGGCGCTAGACGCACCATAACTTCTCCGAAGGTTACAACTGTATTATTCATTTTGTGTTACAAACTAAAATTGAGTGACTGCTGAAGCGCGCGCGGTGATACCATCCCAATCGCCCTGCGAAATTGCAGCTACACTAGCAATCCATGAACCTCCCACCGCGAGAATACACTCCTCTGCCAAATACGCCTGCGCGTTCTCAGCGTTGAGACCTCCCAAAGGAATAAACTGAAGTCCAAGATGCGCGTAGGGCGCGGTCATATTTTTTAAATACTTTAATCCCCCAGATGGTTCAGCAGGGAAAAATTTCAAAATGTCACAATCGTATTCAAGGGCCGCTTCGATTTCAGAAGGCGTAGTGACTCCTGGAGCAAAGGGAAGCTTTGCATCAAGCGCAGTCTCTAAAACACGACGGTTCATGCCAGGGGCAACCGCACAAATCGCACCCACGTCTTGAACCTGTTTAATTTGCTCGGGGGTGATCACAGTTCCAGCCATCACTTGAACTTCGGGAAAACTTTCACTGACTCGTCGCATTGCATCGAGCGCTGCGGGAGTTCGTAGCGTTATTTCTAAGCAACGAATTCCGCCTGCCAATAAAGCTTCCGCAAGCGGTTTCGCAGACTCGGCATCATTAACTGTAACGGTTGCAACTGCACGACTCGATGCAAGATCGCTTCGCAAGGATTGAGTGAAAAGTTCTTTCATAAAAGGTGACTACTCTACGGTTGTGCTAGCAGATGACTCCAATGCCTCTGCAGGATCCACTAAAAAATCTTTGAGGGCGACCTCATCGACCTGAATTCCCAGTCCAGTCAAATCGTTGAAATGAAAAAAGCCGTCTTTGACTGTATGTGAATTCTTAAAAATAGAATCACGTACGGGGTGCTCAGTTTGATCCATCTCAAGATAAACGAGACGACGTTCAAAGCGACCTGGATTTTCTGGGAGCATCGAAATCGCGGAAGCCGCTACCGCTTGATTGACCTTCAAGCCCCAACAATGCGGAACTAGATCAGTATGTGCAGCAGAAGCTAAGGCATTGATCTTTAAAAATTCAGTGATGCCGCCGCAATATGCTAGATCTGGCTGAAAAATATCTAAACTTCCTTGCTCTGCCAAATGCGCAAAACCAAAGCGAGTTTGCTCACACTCTCCTGCTGCAATCGGAACTGCGCACAGTTGACGCAAACGTGCCATATCAACTGCATTGTCGGGCGCGAGGGGTTCTTCAAACCATGCGTATTGATTCGCTTCAAGCACTTTACCAATTTCAACTGCCTCTTTGAAATTATAAGCATGATTGGAATCGCCAGCTAAAATAGTATCGGGAAACCGTTTACGAAATTGACGTATCAAATCTGCATCAAAGCAGAGATTTTTTCCGAGCTTAACTTTTAAAAAACCAAAGCCTTTCGCAACATAGCCTGCAGCTTCCTCTAATAGTTCCTCAAGCATTTCAGATTCAGGTTTATCATCGCGATAATACATACCAGTTGCATAACATGGAATTGGATCATCCGAACCGCCAAGCAAGGTACGGACTGGAGCGTTGAGCGCCTTGCCCTTGATATCCCAAAAGGCAATATCAAGACCCGAAATCGCACCCATGAAAATTCCGTGACGATTAAAATCAAGAAACGCTTTCCACATAAAGTTCCAAAGGACTTCATTTTGCAGAGGATTTTTACCGATTAGAATAGGTTTAAAATGATGCTCAATGGCAGCCGCAATTGCTAGATTGGGACCATAACATTCACCCCACCCGACAGTGCCATCTTCGCAGGTGACCTTAACCAGTAAATTACTTTTAGCTTTGTAATACCACTGCGAGAACCCAATCGCTCGACTCAATGCTGAGCGAGTAGGAAATACTTCGATGTTTGAAATCTTCATAGCTTCTGAGCGTAATCGTTGTTGCTAACTCAACGCTTTATAGAAATTCGTTTGATATCGTAGTAATCTGACAAGGCATGTCGACTCACATCTTTACCAAAACCACTTTGTTTGAGTCCCCCGTGTGGAAGCTGCACAGAATAAAATGCTTCGTTAATTAGAATATTTCCAAAGTGCAGGCGTTGCTCCGCATTCAGCGCTTCTTGTAAACTCTGAGTATATACATATGCGGAAAGTCCATATTCGGTATCATTCGCCAGTTCATAAATATCATCGCTATCATCAAAAACTAAAACGGGCATAATTGGACCGAAAATTTCGTCGCAGATAAGGTTACTGGAACGAGGCACATCTTTAATTAAAGTTGGCTCAAGGAAATACCCATCGCGTTTCGCTTGTTGCCCCCCTGTAACGATCGTGCCTCCGTGGGTGTCCGATTTACAATAATGCACCATGCGCTCAAGCGATTGTGCTGAAACCAGAGGACTCAACTCAGGCCCATCACCGGCATCCCCGAGGAAGCGATAGCTCTCCATCAGAGCAGCTGCTTTTTCAATAAAGGCATCGTACAGATTCGCATGCACGTAGATACGATTTGGAGCGACACAGATTTGACCCGCGTTCGCAAGTTTGAGTCCCACTACATCCGCAACAGCAGCATCCAAATCAGCGTCTTTTAATACGAGCACTGGCGCATCTCCGCCTGCTTCGATTGAGAAACGCTTCAAACTCGTCGATGATTCTTGCACAAGTTTTTGTCCTGCAAAAGTGGATCCAATCATGGTCAGCAAGCGAGGAATTCGACTCCCTGCCATTGCTTCATTAACAACTTTACCCGGCCCGCACAGCAGACTAACCGTTCCCTTCGGGAAGCCAACTTCATTAAACAACTCCGCAACACGCATCGAAGATAAAGGCGTAAATTGTGAAACTTTAAAGACCGAACAACATCCGCTCGCAAGCGCAGGTCCAAGCTTATAACCCAAGTTAAGAAGCGGGAAATTCCAAGTCAGCATACCAGCCACTACACCCACTGGTTGGTAAGAAAGAAAATTCAAATGCCCACCGTCATAGTCGGGAATGGTCTCGCCGTAATTACGTTTTACTTCCTCGATGTAGTAATACAGGCAATCGACTAACATATTGAAATCGTAGGAGGCAATTGCATGCGTTTTACCCGTTTCGAATGCAAGGAGATCAATAATCGCATCCGCATTGGCTGTTAATTTCGCAGCAAAGGAATCGATCAGCGCTTTGCGTTCATTGATCGATAGCGCACCATAAGCCGGAGCCGCTTTTTCAGCAGCCTCAAGCGCATGCGTTACAGTCGCAGCATCCGCTTTGGACATCATTCCGATCACTGCGCCCGTGGCAGGATTGAATACTTCATAATTTTCAGGGGTTTCACGAAATTCCCCAGCGATATAATTCTTAGCTTGGATCATAGATAATAAAATTGTGTAGTTTTATAGTTCAAGGCGTTCATCCAAGCGAGCACGAAAGGCTCGCAGGGTGCGTTCATATTTTTTCTCCGAAGCGAGGTTATGCCACTCATTAGGATCTTCGGGTAGATAGTACAATTCCTCGTCACCAGTATGATAACGAATGTAGCGCCACTCATTAAAACGCAAAGAATAACTTTGTTTTGCAGGGTCTTTTTCCGACCACTTATGGATTGCAGTCAACGCACCTATCGGCCCCTCCCAGTCAGTAGTCGCAGGATTTTCTAAAAAAGGCTTAAGGCTGAATCCATCCATTCCTCGCCCAAGCTCACTGCGACGAGTATCTTCTGGTAAATCACACAAATCAACGAGGGTCGGAAACAAATCAATGAGCGAAACCGGATGCGTTGCATTGGCACCAGAGGTTCCGATTCCGGGCGCCCGAACAATCAAAGGCACGCGCGTGCTCTCTTCCCATAGCGCATTTTTATAAACGTAATCTTTAGGTCCATTGCCCCAGCCGTGATCACTCGTAACGACAATTATTGTGTTTTCTTTAAGCGGAGAATTGTCCACAACCTCCAGCATCTCACCAATCAATTCATCTACCGAAGTCACGCAGGCAAGGTATGCTTGAACCCAACGCTTAAGCGCTTCTTCTCGAGTTGGATAACAAGCGAGCAGACTATTATAAATTTTACGCCCGCGATCGTTTCCACCACGCGACTCAATCAAAAAAGTATCATCGGCATCGTTTTCTAGAATCAAGGGAAGCTCAAGGCTCTCAAGCGGATAGAGGTCAAAGAACCGTTGATCCACGATCAAAGGCGTATGGGGACGCAGAAAACCAACCGCCATCATAAAAGGTTTTTCTGATTCCTCAGTTGCCAGTTCAGTCAAGCGTTTCACTGCCCACTGGGCGTTCAGTTCATCAGCAGTCGGATCCACACGTTTCCCATCCTCATCAAAATGAATCGCACGATTACTTTGCCAATTACCCGTCCCCCAAGAATAATTAACCCCATCACCATGGTCAATATTCTCAATCGGCACTAAGGGACCAAAAGAACCATCCACCCAACCAAAATCATCTCGCAATGGTCTTGGAGTCGAAGGGTGTGGAACTTTCTCTTTCCCATCCAATGCATACGGGCCGTAATCAGAATCATTTTTAAATTCACTCCACTCACGCCCATAATTGTGATGCATGAGTTTGCCCGTACCTAAGACATGATATCCATTTGCTTTGAAATGACTAAAGATCGTGTGCGTATTACTCAGCATCTCATTTTTAAACCACTCATCAAAAGCGAAGTTAGCGGAATGATGCGGATACACGCCCGTCAAAAAACTCGACCGTGAGGGGGCGCAAATTGGAATGGTACAATGTGCGCTTGTGAAAGTTATGCTACTCTCCATCAAGCGCGCTAAATTAGGAGTCTTAACTTGAGGATGGCCGCCATACGTTTCTAAATCTGTATTGAGGTCATCACATACAATGAGAATAACGTTCGGGCGTTCCGAAGCACTGGCGAAGGTGCTAGCCAAGAGCCCGATAAATAAAATCTTTAAGATAGTTTTCATATTTATTTCAAGTATTCCCGAAGATCCGCAGTATTGAGATACATTGGTGCGCCGCTAAACGGAATTGTGACAGATGATTCCTGCGAATTGAAGTGCACCAAATTACCATATAAATCGAACGCGCTCAAACTGCCATTGCTTCGAAGCGATACCGTTTGCGCACCTGTTTCACTCCAGATAACAGCAAATCGTTTTCCGTTCCCCTCAAAACGTGTTTGCCAGAGACCCGGTCTAATTTCTTCCTGACCCAAGCACTCGACTCGACGAATCAGATCACAGGCCGTTGCCGCCGCAATAAAGCCAGACTCAACCGTCCGCCCGCCTGGGCCGACCCACCCCTGCAACCAACGATCTAGCAAATTACCTTCGAGTAAGGTGAAATAAAAAGTCTTATCCACTCCGTTTGCAAAGGCATTGCAGATTGCTTGGATGTAGGCTGCTGCGCTTTCTTCTTCATCCAGAATCTCACGAGCAACAAACGGATTTTTATACGGAACAAACGGCTTCACATTATGCGCAAAACCAAAATATCCAAACTCAGTTGCCCAAAGCGAAGGTGGTTCCCCAAATTCCGAAATCACATCGTAAATTCCCTGCACTACTTCACGGAAATCCCCGCGCGCTGGGTGACGCCGTCCTTCGGTGTAAGGATGATAGGAAATCGCGTCGTAAGGCTCTAAGCCTGTAAACTGAAGCAACTTTTTTAGAAATTTATTATGCGTTTCCGCAGGGGTCGCAAGCCCCAGACCCACCACTTCAATTGCAGGCGAGTGCGCCTTTATGATAGAATACGCATCTTCAGTAAAGTTTGCCATCTCTTGAACCGTACCACGATAAAACAATGGAATATCGGGCTCGTTCCATGTCTCGATTGCGTAGAGTCGCCCATCCGCTAAATCGAGTAATTTATTAAGATAATTTTCAAAGTGCGCATTCGCATCCTCTCGGTGAGTGTACGCACGCGCCGCAGAGGAGCCCTTAGGTGCGCGTGATGCCCACTTCGGAATTCCTGGACCAAGCACCGCAAGGGGCGTCACTCCAAAGCTCGCTTGATAATCCAATAGAGCATCTAACTTTTGCGCGTGCGCTTCATTCCAAACTCCGGGTTGACGCATTAATTGCCCAAGATGACAATCAAAGGTAAAACGAGACCATCCGATCCCAATGCGTTCCAAAGCCCAGAACTCACGTAAATCCGTAATATTAACTCCGAAACGGTTGTCTGGATTCACCGTATCGACATCGCGGTTCCTCAAAACTGCGAGCGAGAGACCATGTGAAAAGCGTATATTTTCAGGGGCAGTCCCCGCTTCAAGATCAACGCGATACATTCCTTGTTTAGTGAACTCTGGCAGATCCCAATCAATCTGATAATTTGAGAAAGGCTCGAGTGCTTCCACAGGGTAATCCACCGTATGCAAGAGCGTTCCGTTGTGATCCTTTAATAACAAGCGAACAAAAACCCCGACCACATTCGAAGTATTATTACGGATTTTAGAAAAGACATCCAACGCTTCGTCAGGTTCATAGAGGCGGCGATACCGAACCGTATCACTGTGAATTTCTAAAGGCGAACGACCCGTATACGCCACCTTTCCAAGCGAGCGCACGGAGACCGCATCGACAAAAATCTCAGCGGCATCCTCACTGCCCGGAACATGTATCCCTATTGCATACGCACCTTTAGCTGCCAGCGGCAACCGTGCATCAAAAGTATAACGTTCCCAATCTTCCGTCAGAATAAATTTTTTCTCGAGTAAATTACTGCCTCGATTCGGCACGACTGAAGTCGGAACATAGCGCACTTGCAATTTTACGACCTGCCCCGCTTTTGCAGATTTTAAATCTGCTGCAATCGTTAAACGTTCCAACGGCTTCCCTTCAAAATAATCAGATGCAACCGTGGCAAATTTGTACTCCGATTCATAGGGCGCAGTTTGAGGCACCAACTGCACCCGCAAGGAAGTATCCCCATGCGAAGCATCTCCGTGCACTAAGGACCACTTGGAACTCACATCACGTTTTCCAAAAATAACACCCCACTCTTCTCGCCCTAATTCAAAACTACTATTTATCAAACGATTGGGAACCGAAGCAAGCGAAGATGCCCCCGTATCCATGGCGCCTGCCTCAGGTAACGTTAAACGATATTCAATGAGCTCACCATCCGTGCTGTAGAGATTGACCCAGTACGAGCGATGCTCTTTCCAATCAACGGCCGTCAATACTTCAATCTCTAGTGAGCCCTTTTTATCCGGAGTAATGACGAAACCCTTACCACCGTCCGCAACCGCTTTGAAAGTTTCAAAAGGTTGACGTTTTAAAAGCACCTGCCTGCGCTGACTTGGATTGGCAGCCAAGTATTTAAACTTCTGACCATCCACCTCAAATGAACGCCCAAGATAAAAATCTGTTGGAAGGTTTAAGCTTTGTCGCTCAATCGAAAAGCCTTCCATATCTAAACGAATTGCTAACCGCATTGCGTGCTCACCAGAAACCGAAGCCGTGCATTCATAGAATCCTGAAACTGCACCCACTTTAACAGGTTCCTTAAAACGTAAACTCGAGGAATCGAGCTGCAAACGCATCTCCCAAGGCAAAATATTTGCGCGTGATTCTTTGTTTGGCGTACGTATGTGCAGCAAACTGTTTTCAATCAACAAGCCTTCAGTTGTCACCAAATACATCGGTATTCCATCTGGCTTTGCTTGGTAGTGCGCGTGCTCCCATTGGATGGATGCATCCCTATATAAATTTGGAGCGGCAGCTAGTGCCGTACTTACAAATAACCACGAGCACATAAAACATGCATACAAACGTATAAATTTTTTAATTATAAAATACATGATAGGGGTATATTGGTTATAAAATCAGAGCCAAAGAATGCGTACCAACGGACATTAAAGCAATTTTAGAAAACAAAAGCGTTTTTTATAAGGTAAATTTCATTCGCTTTGCGTTTTAAAAACAAAAAATGTAAATTTTTACTATTTAGGGTACAATTTGTTATTCCAATAACAGTAAATACCAAATTAAAAACGTAAGTTTAGCTAATTTCTGCGATCCTGTTCGTTAACCTGAAAGAGTCGTTTACCAATTTACTCGGCTCGCAAATTAAATCGCATCGCATGAAAACCACTACCCCGCTAAAGTTTACTAAGTTTACCCTGAGTTGGAGCATCGGCATATACGCCGCCACTTGCTTCGTCACTGCCCAAGAGACTCCCAAAACCGGCACAGAGGAAGCCTCCATCGCACCCATTGTTTTGCCAGATGTTACTGAAGAAGCCACCTCTGCAGAAAATGAAACTGAGGAAGAAGTCTTCCTCATGGGCGATTTTGAAGTCTCCGCTGAGCAAGACCGAGGGTACTACTCAGCCCACTCCCTCGCCGCGACTCGGACCAATGCCCTTATCAAGGACACACCCGTAAACATAACGGTGGTTAATAAGGAACTGATGCAAGACCTCAACATTGTGGAGGTGAATGATATCGCCAAAGTGATCGCAAGCGCGGGCAAGGATTCTCAAGGCAGTAATAAAGCGATTCGATTTCGGGGATTCCGAACTAACTTTCAATTGTTTGAATTCATGCCGCGTCAATCGCCACAAAACTATTACAACATTGAACGCGCCGATATCATCCGTGGATCGAATAGCCTTATTTACGGTCAATCCGCTCCCGGCGGTAAAGTAAACTTTAATGCAAAAAAAGCATCCTTTGGCAAAGACAGCCTAAAACTCGAGGGAGCCTTTGATAACAAAAGCTTAAACCGCTACATGTTAGATGCCAATAAAGTCGTAAACGATGACTTTGCAGTGCGCGTAATGGCAATTGATGAAGAACGCGAATATGCCAAGCGCCATCGAAGATCCAAAACGACGGGCACAACCCTCGAGGCTACCTATCGCCCCACTCGGATGACCGAGATGCGCCTTCACTACGAACGAAGTAACACCAACAACAATAGTGTTCCAGGTACCTATAAAGACGGAACGAGCACAGCTGGACTCACTGGAATCCCTGATGGACTTCCTGCAACACCTGAAATTCTTAAATACCTCTCCCCTGAACTTCGAAATTACATTTATGATTACAACGACGGGACATTTCAGTACACTTCAGATCCCACCGTTTCAGTTAACTATCCAATATGGTGGTATGTGGGCAATGACCGAAACAATTCCTTTAAAAATTGGGTTACCGCCACGACTATCAGTAATTGGGAAAATGATCCCGCGAACGTAAACCCTAATCCTCCTGCTTGGACGTTCCTAAGCCCCATAATTAACATAAATAACGATCAAGACTTAAGCAATTTTTACTCGGGCATCACTCCAGAAAACTCGGGCAGTATATCGTACAGTAATGCCGATGGAATTGGTAAAAATGAATTTACTATCGCGGACATAAGCCACCGCGTGAGCGAAGATTTGCAGCTAAAATTAAGCATCATGCATGAGTCCGTAAAGAATGATGGTCGCCGTCCTGAAGGTGGAGACAAACTACAAGCATCCATCCCCTACGGACCCGTTGAAAACAGTGAAGCCAATGAGGTTGGCGGAATTGGTGCCACTCCCAACGAACGACTTTTTGTGGCTCCCTACTGGGTAAAAACAATCGGCAGCGACACTACCACCGCAATTCGCTCAACGCTCTCTTGGGAATTTGAAACGCCAAGTTGGAAAATCTTCCCTGATACTTCACAGCAGTTACTAGTGGGCTTCGACTACGACCGGCGATCTAACAACGTCGCGAATTTGCAGATGTATTATGCGGATGCAGACCCTGTCAACCTAAGTGAACAAAATCTATTTGAAGACTGGCGCCCTCGCTACAGTTGGGCAGATCGTGGCGTAGATTACTACCCGTTAAGTTATACAGGTACCAACCCCTACGATTTTGTCTCTAGCTCTTACATCAATCTTGAGCCTGGAGTTACCCCTGATGGATACACCGACAATGCTCCCCTAGCCCTACGTGAACGAAGTTTACGCTTAGGGACTACAGAAGTTTATGCAGCGTGGCTAGCACTTCAGGGAAAATACTTCAATGAACGCCTCCATACCCTTACAGGACTTCGCTACGATAATCTCTTCGTCGAATCCGAGTACTCTGCTTATAGTCAAGAAGCTCCCGACTACCAAAACGATGGCCGCAGTTACTACTACGTAAACCCGCAAAAACGTTACCACAAACTCAGCCCCTCACTCGGAGCGCTCTATTGGCTCAACTCAAACTTCGCCCTTTTTGGAAACTATTCTAAATCAATTGAATCTCCTACGGGATGGGAATTACAGCCCGACGGGAAAGACATCCCACCTCAAACAGGCAAAGGATATGAGTACGGGATGAAATTTGAACTCCTCGATGGGAAGATCACTGGGCAAGCACTCGCCTTTCATGTCACTAAGAAAAATGATTCCACTAAATACGATGGACCTATTCTCAAGGCATGGGCAACTGAGTATGCCCCCCACTTATTAACAACCGTCCCTACTGGGGACTTTGATGATCTCGGAAATCAAGAGCTTGAAATCAAACTTAACAGCGCAGGCAATTACATTGCCGATACAATTGTCGATAGTAAGGGCTTTGAAACGGACCTTTATTATAATCCAGATAACAAAATGTCCTTCTTCTTGGGATATGCTTACCTCGATGCTGAGATCCAAAACTCTCCAAAACTTGATGGCGCAACCGAAGGGATTGTAGATGGCGACCCCTACCCAGGATTCGCCCATCACAATGCCGTTTTCACTGCGCGTTATACCTTTCGAGAAGGCTTACTTAAGGGCTGCTATGCAGGACTCAGCGAGCGCTTTACTTCTAAATCCTTCCTCGGAATATTTTACGAAGACGTCGGCTGGGCAGATGGTAAAAACCCTTTTGATAATAGTATTGATTACTATGATGGTTTACCCGATGTCATTGCAGTCACTGAGTATGACGAAGCGCTTTCACGCGCAAACGACCTCAACGGAAATGGGGAAGTCGACCGCACTGAGTTAGTTGCCAAGACCGATACCAATGGCGATGTCATTAAGCGTGACCCCAAACGCCACGAAGTCTGGCTTTCAGATAATTTTAATACCACTATCTTTGCAGGATGGCGGGGCAAGTTTTTCGGCAAAGGTCAGTCAGCGCCCATTGTAAATATTCAGTTCACAATTGATAATTTATTTGATGTCGTCGACTTAGTAGCACGGGGTCGTAATGCGGCTTTCACTGAAAGTCGTACCTACGGTATTCGCGCATCCATTACTTTTTAAAGGGATTCAATTCAGCGCTTTGCAACGCTTGACTCTGAATTAGAACTTTTAATACTTTGTGACATGGGAAGTTACCTTTATTCCATTCTCAAGAAGTGTCCGCAGTACCTCCTTCCAGTTTTATTAGTCGGTCTATCAAGCAGCGTCCTAGCAGTGGATATCTTGGTGCGAGCAACCGCGCGCGAAGATTATATCCGAGCAGTCGATGCCGAGGGAAATCCCGCGCAAGAGCGGTATGTCTTTCATCAAGGGCAATATTATCCTGCCGAATATGAGGATGATGAAGAAGCCATTATTTTCGAAGAAGTTGCCTACGCAATTAAAGAGGAATTGATCAAAAAAAACTACATAATGGCAGCAGATCCTATGGACGCTGAATTCATTTTAGTGCTGCACTGGGGCCAAACAAACTCAGACCCCAATGACGACGAATTTGAATGGGTAGACGACAGCGACCCCGATAATATTATAGATTACGGAGGCAGTCTCGAAAATGATTTAAGAGAACGCGAAAATGCCAAAATCATCGGGGCAACTTCCCTCTATGACATGCACGCATATTCGATGAAACGCCAACAACTCGAGGAAGCCGCACGCCATGATCGTTACTTTGTAGTCGTCAATGCTTTCTCGATTGAAGAACTTAAAAACCGCAAGGAGGCTGAAGAAATTTCTCCTCCGCTCTGGACCTTACAATTGAGCCTGCCCGCAGGTCGAACCCACCCAGAGGAAGCATTTGGAACGCTTGCAAAAACCGCAGGTCGCTACTCAGGAGAGAACCTCTTGAATACCGATTTTATTCGCGAAAATGAGAAAAAAGGAATCGTTCGAATCGGTAAACTAGAATTCATTGAAACGATACCAGAGGAAACAACCGAACCCGCGAAAGAATAATGCGCTTCCAGTAAATTCAAGCGAATTAAACTGTCGCATCCTCAGCGGATTTAAAGTCTTTGCCAAACTATAAGAAATACGGCTTAAAAGACACATATTATACTATTTAAAAAACGCTTACATTTGTTAAAAGGTATAAAATTGATTTTTCATGCATCTGTCTTTCGACCTTTACCCCCAATACCTCAAACGTTTTAGTGATGCTTTTAATCCTAAAAAAGCGACTCGTTTGCGCTATCAAATACATGCGATGCGAAACTATGCGTACCGAACTGAAAACGGAAAACGCACTGGCCCCTTTCCTCAAGTACGCCCCGAAGGGAGCCTTGAACTAGAGACAAATAATGCGGATTTAAAGCAGAGCAAAACCATACAAGTTCGACACATTCGTTCATGGTCAACTTGGACCAACCAAAAACATTCCTCAGCCCAAACTCTTGAAGCCCGCATCCGCTACGAGGCAAAAAACTATGGGCATCCATCCGAATGGGACATGGGGTACCGCTCCGATCCCGTCCTCCCCGTAAAGTCCTATCGTTATACCCCCACCGCACCTTTTCAACACAAGGGATTTGCCTCCGAAAAAAAGATCTCCATTCAAGGTGACTCAAAAACCCCGATTGAATATAAATTTCAAAGCCCACTATCAACTTTCTATACCCTCATTGATTGCATGCAAAGTGGCGCGGTGAAGCCGGGAACAATCGACTACCTCGATGACCTCACCATGTTTCGCCCCGGACTCAACTTGCTGGAACTGCCCGATCAAACCATTGAAATCGAAGGCACTCCAACCGACCTTCACGGCTTCGCTCTAGCTGGCCCTGCCATCCTACCCCTCTATTTCTGGATGGATTCTCAGTCCCGAATTTTGGCAATTATTGGACGCAACGTCGCCTATACTCTAACCCATGCCGAGAATTCCTAAGCGATGCATTCTGAATCCCAATTTAAAAACTGTGGTCGCCGTGATTTTTTAAAGACGAGCAGCGCGCTCTCGCTCGCCGCCTTCTTTAATTATTCAGAAGCTGCACCCCAGAATTTTCTCAATGAACGCAACGGTCCAGACAACCGCCCAAACCTTCTCTTTCTTAATCTCGATCAACTCAGTCACCTCGCCCTCAGCTGTCACGGCAACCCTCATCTCAAGACTCCGAATATCGACCGCCTAGCTCAACGCAGTGTTGATTTCTCAAAAAGCTACACCCCCGACCCCATTTGCTGCCCCGCACGCGCTAGCTGGGCGACTGGACGTTTTCCAAGTGAAAACAATGTAGTCGCCAACAACCGCCAACTTCGCCCCGACCTCCCAGACTACGGGCAATGGCTTGGCAAAAACGGCTATCAAACTGTGCATATCGGGAAATGGCATGTTCCAGGCAGACCGCTCCACAACTCGTTCCAATTAGTTCCACACAACTCACACCCACAGGGTGAATACAGCGATAATCTCGTCGCCCTGACCTTTGAAGCCTTTCTTCAGAACCGTGACACTACCCGTCCTTTCTTTGCACAAGTCGGCTTAATGAATCCCCATGATTGCGGCAATGCGCCCAGGCATGCGATGCAAGATTTTCCTTTCCCAGAATTAAAACACGAACTCCCACCGTATCCGCCAAACTTTGATTTCGACCGCCGCGAACCCGAACAACTCAAGCGCATGCACGATGGCCTGATGAAATTTACCGAAGCGTGGACAGAGGAGAATTGGGGCCACCAAGCATGGCTATACTACCGCATGGTTGAAATGGTCGATGTCAACGTTGGCTATATTTTGGACACCCTAGAACGATCCCCCGACCACGAGAATACTCTGATCATTTTCACTTCCGATCATGGAGAAGGCAATGGATTCCACCGCATGCTGTTTAAAGATAATTTTTATGAAGAATCTGTGCGTGTTCCGACCATGGTTTGCTTCCCCGGTAAAACGCCCGAAGCGATCTTAGACGAAGAACACCTTGTCTCAGGGCTAGATTTCTTTCCTACCCTCTGTGACTACGCTGAGATTGATCCGCCCGCCGATCTACGCGGAAAAAGCTTACGCCCACTCCTCGAAGGCAAAAAGCATGACTGGCGTCGTTATCTTCATGCCCAGAGCAAAGCGAGCGGCCGAATGGTCGTTGATGAACGCTTTAAGTTTGTCCGTTATTACGGCTCGAAGACCACTCAACTCTTTGACCTCAATGCCGACCCGCATGAAACTAAAAATCTAGCGATGGAGCCAGCTTTTGCGGAACACTGTGAACGCATGGCTGAAGAAATTGATCGTCACGAAGCATCGCTTGATAACGTCGAACTCCCCGCCTCGCTATCAAAGCGCTCTTAAAAAACCCTACTCATAAACTCCTAAAATACATTCATCATGCCCATTGATCTACCCGAAGGAGTTTACTCAGGATTCAGTATTTACGGAGAAGAAGTTTTTATCCCCGGAGTCAACTCCTTGGGCGAACACTGGGCGTCACCTCGCTTAAAACCTACTTCAAAAGAATTAAAAAATTGGACCTTCATTCTTCAGCTTGAAGGCGAGTGTAATTTTCGAATCAACGGAAAAGAAGAAAAGCTTCGGAATGGAAATCTACTGCTCCTTGCAAATGGAATGACAATGGAGCGACTCGATCAACGTTTCCCTTATAATCATTCGCTTTGGATCGGGTTTTCAATGCGCCAAGCTCTCAAAGATACTCCCCAACTCCTCGAGCCATGGGAAGGATTTAAATACACCATTCGCCCGTTTTCGCCAAAGCACAAATCACTCTTGAAGGCGGTAGTTAATGAACACGCCGCTCCAGGCGCATTCAGCGAGGAAATCGCAAGCAACGCCTTCAAGGCATTCGTCTACTCCATTCAAGAACTGGTAAACGAACAAAAGACTGAGTCTTTAATCCCACCCGAGTTGACCCAAAATCCCACTGTCCTCCTCGCGATGGATCTCTTTGAACGAGAGTACAGCGAAAACTGGACTCTCAAAAAACTATCTGACCATCTTGCAGTTTCCGAAAGTAAGCTCACTAAAGCATTTCGGAATGCCACTGGCGAAAGCCCAATGGCAAGCCTCTGGCGCGTCCGTTTAATCAAAGGGTATGAACTCTTAACGAACTCTTCCATGAATATTACCCAAGTTGCGATGATGGTTGGCTTTCAGAGCAGTCAAAGTTTTGCCACCGCTTTCAAACGTTCCTTCAACGCCACTCCGCGCGAAGTCAAAAGCGGCGCTGTACAGCAGATCGAACCACGCGAATTTTTAAAACAATCTTCCTAAATTATTTATTCTCATTTTTATGAAACCCGTTCTATTTTTTATTGCACTCACGCTCACCGCGTTGCCTCTCTTTGCAAACTCCCCTAACCTAATCATTATCCTGACCGACGACCAAGGATACCGCGACGTTGGTTTCAATGGCTGTGAAGACATCCCCACTCCACACCTCGATTCTATCGCCCGCAACGGAGTCCGTTTTACCGATGGATATGTATCCTACCCAGTCTGTGGACCCAGTCGAGCAGGCTTGCTAACAGGACGCTATCAAGGACGTTTTGGATTTACCAACAACCCAACCATCGACCCCAACAATCCCGATGCAGGCATACCGAAAGAAGAAGAAAACATTGCAGAGGTATTAACAAAAGTCGGCTACACCAGCGCCATCATTGGAAAATGGCATATGGGTTCACATATTTCAAACCACCCTCTCAATCGTGGCTTCGATCATTTTTTTGGTTTCCTTTCAGGCGGCCATAATTACTTCCACGATCAACTCACTCTCAATGATCTTTCAGAAGTGACACGCCCGTGGGAATGGTATCGTACACGTTTATTAAGAGATCACGAGCGCATTGATACTGACGATTATCTCACCGATGAACTCACCGACGCAGCTAATGCTTTCATTGATACGCAGGCAGAATCTGAAAACCCTTTCCTTCTCTATCTTGCCTACAACGCACCCCACTCACCGCTCCAAGCCACTGAAAAATATTTGAGTCGATTCCCAGACATCGCCGACACAGATCGTCGCACCTACGCTGCAATGGTCAGTGCCGTTGACGATGGCGTGGGACGCGTGCTTCAAAACCTGCGCGAACACGGCATCGAGGAAGACACCCTCATTTTCTTTCTCTCTGATAACGGCGGCTCCAGTAAATTTGCTTCTGACAACACCCCCTTACGCGGCTGGAAATCCGATCTTTTTGAAGGCGGCATCCGCGTCCCATTTGCCATGCAATGGAAAGGCACCGTCCCTGCTGGACTCGACTATTCCCATCCCATCATCTCGCTTGATATCATGGCAACTATTACGGAACTCTCGGGAGTCGAAATTGCTGAGGACCGTCCTCTGGATGGTGTAAATCTCATTCCTTACCTTACTGGAGTGATCACAGATGCGCCGCATGACGGTCTCTTTTGGCAGAAACGGGATTTTAACGGAATGGCTATTCGAGAAGGAGCTATAAAATTAATGAGTGATTCCCGAAGAGATAAAAATAATCACAAACTTTTTGACCTCAGCACCGACCTCACTGAATCTAAAGACCAAATCCTCAAAGAGCCTGAAACCGCTAAGGCATTACAGGCGAAATGGGATGCTTGGAACGCCCAACTCAAAGAACGCATCTTCCCCACTCTGATGAGAGACAAATGGTGGGAGCGCTCTAGATAATTTATCCAAGAGTTTAAAAAAACCATTAACCAAAATCAAAAATGCAAAAATTAATATCACTATTAGCCCTTGGCTTGATTCCCTTCTCGCTTATCGGTGAACCTACTAAAACAGAAGCCCCAACTAAAGAAAAGAAAGCAGAAGCTGAAAAATGGAAAGACAGCTTCTTTGCAAAATATCCCGAAGCGGACAAAAATAAAGATGGCAAACTCACTTGGTATGAGTTTCAACAGTTTAAAAAAGAAAATCCTGACGCAAGCGCTTGGATAAAAAAATAAAAAACTATGAAAACAATCCTTACATCCTGCTTAATCCTATTAGTTACCTCCTTTAGCTTTTGCTTTGCAGAAGAAGCTAAAGAGAACATTCAATGCGAAGGCATGCTCGAAGTTATCAAACCTGGGGAGTCCCTGAAGTTAACGACCGCTGGAGGCGAATCCTACTATATTTGGTCAAAACCTGTCATCAAAAGTCTTGAAGCGCATGTCGGCAAAAAAATCAAAGTAGATGGAGTTACAAAACCCACTAAAAATGGGAAATTGAAACACATCGTCTATCTAAGAAAATTTGAGGTCGTTCCAAAGAAAGAAGCGACTCCAACTGAAATGTAGCACCGCTACTCTAAACTTCATCTACAACAAAGCCCTGCAATCCATGCAGGGCTTTTTATTTTTAAGCGCTTAGCGATAGCGCCTGTCACAATGATTAATTCGCTTGGATCTTAAGGCGGACAAACTGTTTCGATTGGCTTCCCGATATTGTATTATTTACCTTATCATAATTCGCGTCCATGCTCTCGGTGGTTGGCTGCCCAATTACCCCTCCTGTACTCCAAGGTCCATTCAATGTGGCACTCGATTCTACCGTGTAACTCAAATTACTATTTTTCCGCTTGGGGTAAGAAAAGATAAAGTCATTACCGTTCGATTCCAACTGTAGTGAGTACGCCTTTGAAGCCGAATCCTTTGGAGCGCCACCCATCGCAAACTCCTCAAAATTACTAAAACTATCACCATCAATATCATAGCTTTTTGCGATGGGATTCACCCCTTCATCAAATGCCCATGATTCAAATGAGTTGAGTGTGTGTGCGCTCAACTCCAAGGAGTCAATAAAGAGTAACTGTTTAACATTCGTATTCCGAATCATACGAATTTGAAGGTACTCACCATTATACGATGCAAGGGTACTCGCATCAATACTACCCTCAAAGCGCTGCCAAGTATCGGCCACGCTATTGGTAGCACTCGTTACAAAATCCGCACGCTGCGTGTAGGTTCCGTCAACGGTTGCACTACTCCATAATTCCGCATCGATTGATGCATCATTCACGCCTCCTAACCCTCCGTCTGCACCGCGACGCATCCAAAATGAAAGCACGTACTCTTTTTCACTATCCAAGACATCCGATAACTCTTGCAGGATTGTGGGCGTGTTCCATTGGTTCTTAAATCCGACCGCGTAATTCTCTTCGTAAACCACGGAATTTTCTCGAGTTATTTCGAATGCATTCGAGGTTTCATTCGATACCCACGGCGAACGCAGACTAATTGAAGGTGTCGAAACAACCGTCGTCACCGTCGTGCCCGAGATCGCGACATTATCGACGTTCCAAATTGTAAATCTACTTAAATTAGGGAGCGAAAGGCGAAAAGCTGCACTTTCACCATTCGCTAAAACAGTATCTGATAAAGTTGTTAAATCGACCGAAACATTATACCAAGTATAAGTCGATGCAGGCGTAAGAGTCGCTATCACATACGCACTTGAAACATTCAAATCACTAATCCCAGCCAAGTGAGTTAGCTCAATCGCAGTTGTCGACGGAGTAGTATTTTCAGCTTTTCGATATTGGAACTGAAATTCAGTTAAACTCACATCACTGCCACTATTATTAGTAATTCGGAAATCTAAACTCCGTTGACTATTAGCGGCAGGGCGTATGGAAGCAACCGAGTTATCCGATATTGCCACACCCGGCCACGTTGAACTCGTAGTAATGCTTGAATTCACATTCGTCTGTACTTGGTACCCTCCACCCACGCTCGAATAAGTAGACTCTGCATTGATCCCAGCGACTGCAGACATCCCACTTGCAAGAAGATTTGGAGAGGCGTCATCCAATTTGCTTCCAGTACCTGCATCCCATGTGTGCCATCCTGCAAGAACCGCAGTTTCTGAAGTAGTAGTACTTGACCCCGTCTCTACCACTGGTGCATCTGGGGCAGAACTTTC
>CBFHPQ010000018.1:0-33446 GCA_965657865.1 Coraliomargaritaceae bacterium
ACCGTTAGAGAAGAAATAACTACGAGATACAACCCGATAAAGGCATTTAATTCGGTAACTTCAGGGAGTGCCCATTGAAGAGCCGCTAAGATACAAATTGAAGTTACAGTAAAGGGCAAAGCCTGTAGGTAAAAGCGTTTAAATCCAACCCCTACAGAAACATCACGCGCAGATGGGCTTTGATAGCGAATCAAACGAATTACGTGACGAAAGCCATGCCACAGGCAAAAATAAAGTCCCACCGCAAGCAAGGGCGGAACCCAAACGAAAAAAGCAATAAGGCCGACATCCTCTAGAAATCGCTTAAGACGCGCTTCCTTATTAAAAAAAAGATAAGCGACCTCACCTAAGAGCAAAAGTAAAAGACCCACCAAGATGCTTAGGCGAAGTTCCTCGCTTACTGCATACGTGTAGCCAAAAGATGCCGAACAGGCATTTAAAACTGTTTCAGTCGCTTGCGGAAAACTAAGAAAGGGAATCCCAATTGGAAATACTCCACGTAATACTGCATGATTTAGCTGCAGCCATTTAGGAATCGACTGCTCCACAACATCCGCCCCTAAATTTTCAAAGGCAAGATCCGCCCTGCCCCAATGATACACCGTGATTCCCAAAAACAAGATCACCGCTAAAAAAGGCACCGCCCACCACAAAGCCAGCATAGCAATCACGAATCCTAAATATGCTAGGCAGACCACCGAAAGCGCCTTCAAGGAAAGCCTGCGTTTTGCTAACCCTAGGATTACCAAATGATCAATCGCACCGTGCGGAAGCCCAAACAAAACGCTACTCGCTAAAATAGGCACATAAAGCGCAAGACCCGAATCCAATCCAAGCAATACCATCAATAACCCAAGCACACCGCCACCAAGCCCAACTATGTTAGCAAGATTCGCCTCCACCTTAGAGGAATCACTTGGTGGATATAGCGCAGCCCATTGAAAAAAGGTCTTCATTTCTCTCGTAAGCTATGCCAGAGAACCAATCCCTGCGCCAGCAAAAGGCTTGTTATAAAGAAAAAGAATGCTTCTTCAAATGGAAGCCCTCCAAAATCCCAACCACTCCGAGTTGCCTCATGGATTGTCCAAATCCCGTCGCTGATCGCGTAAGCATCTGCAAGCGAGAAATAAATGGTCGGCACCAGCGTAGCAGTCATCAAAAATTTCAAACTTCGGATCAGGGCCTGAGGATCGAACACCCATTGCAAGACCAACGGCGGTACAAACCAAAGCAGAATGGCCGATAAATACGTAAAGGATTCATACGAACGCAAGATCACTCCAAGCAAAAAGATACATGTACCCAAACCGAAAGCTACAAAACGTCCCGTCCTTTGATCATCTCGCCAGGTACTCGCAATTGAAAATGCTTTGAGACCTAGCACCCCAAACAGCGCACTGTTAAATAAGGGCATGCAGATAAAAAACAAATATTCCTCCAAAGGGACATATCCAAAAACTGCCAACACCCTTTCAGAGCCATACGACCAAACCCCTTTCGCAACGATGTAATTATCCCACGGCGTCGTCCAAATAAATGCAATCAAAGCAAGAATCCCGGTCCCCTTCCAATGCCAGTTAAAACGCCTCGATTCAACTGCACTCAAAATTCGATATTTAGAAAACACCCACAGCACAAGCGAAGGCACAATCAAAAATATGATTAAAAAACTTAGATAGCTCATCCTCTTTGCAAGGTTGTTAATGGTATGCCTGCCGCCTGATACTTTTGAGTAATTTCAACTCCGTGCTTTGGCTCGTGTGGAGTCGACCATAGCTCGGTCATTGCAGTACGATGTGCCCTCCAAGCTCGCATACTAACTTTTAATTTTTCAACTCCCGAGAGAATTCTTCGCTTACGCCAAGCTCCACTTTCCATTCGCAAAAGACTTCTGCCGATTTCTCGGTACAGCATGCTTGCAAAAAAAACAGCCCGCCGATTGCGCGCACCAATAAACCAAAAACCCGCAAAAGCGCTTTCGTAAAATACCTCTGCTAAATTTAGAAGCCGTTCAATAGCCGCGTCGACCGCTTGAATCGCACCGACCTCACCGGCAATCGCATTCTCTATCACTTCTGGCTCAATCCACGTACGCGGCAAATAAAAGCGTTTACGACCCGCATCTTCTACCACGTCACGCGCTATATTTGTCAGTTGAAGCGCGATCCCCAAATCAAGCGCGAACGGAAGTGCATCGGATTCCTCTACGCCTAAGACCGGACACATTAAAACCCCAACCGTACCAGCCACCCCAAAAGCAAAGTTCAAAAGCTCTCCTTCAGAATCCATTTCACGAGCTCCGCAATCTGCCCGCAATGCCCGCGCTAACAAAGAAGCCGCTTGGAGCGAAAGCCCACGCTCCGAAGCCAGTCCCAAGAAATCCAGCACAAGCGGATCCGTCGCACCTACGTCGGGATTGAGTTCACGAATGACCTGTTCGAGTGCCTCGGTCTCGCCCAACGCCGAGGCATCCGCCAAGTCATCCAATATCCGACAAAATGCATAAAGCCGTGCCACCGCCATTTGATCCTCCTTAGAAAACAAACGCGCTGCTAATGAGAACGTTCGACTCTTCGCGCGAAAAAGCGCCTCTGGATTGTGCGCTTCAGACATCAGTTGGCCGGGGTAACGCGATCCAAAACCTTGGCAGAACACAGTACCCCAGGAACCCCTGCTCCGGGATGCGTCCCCGCCCCAACCAGGTACAAATTTTGTAATGCCTCCGAACGATTGTGAAAACGGAACCATGCAGATTGAGAAAAAATTGGAGAGACCGAAAAACCACTCCCTTTTGAACTGAGGTAGTCCGAAGCAAAATCCTTAGGCGTCATGAAAAAGTCCGAGCGTATTGTTTGTTCTAAGCCAGGAAGAATCGTCGCGCTCAACGCCGCAACAATACGATCACGCAAACGTGGTCCCTCTACATTCCAATCAATCACAGCATTCATATTAGGCACGGGTGCCAGTACGTAGAAAGAGTCATGTCCTTCAGGTGCAAAACTGGAATCAGTCGCAGTGGGTCGATGTAAATAAAGAGAAAAATCATCGGGTAATTCTTTGCCGTGGAAAATCTCTTGGATCAGATCCTTAAACCGTTCCCCTAACCAAATAGTGTGATGCGCAACCTTAGGATATTGTTGCGCCGTTCCAAAATAGAGAACGAAGAGTCCCATCGATTGCTGCATTCGCATCCGCTTTGCCCGAAACCCCCAGCTCTGTTTCTTAGGTTGAATCATCTTCGAGTACAGATGCAGGGGATCGCTATTCGAAACCACCATATCCGTGGCAAAAGAATCTCCATCTTCCAACGCAATCCCAGTTGCACGACGCCCTTGAGTGGCGATAGATTCAACCGTTACTCCCGTGCGTATCTCCACGCCCGTTTCAATCATCAGTTTTGTCATGGCATCCACGATCGCACCCGTTCCACCTTCCGCAAAATAGATTCCCCATTTGCGCTCTAGATAATGAATAAGACTATAAATACAGGTGGTTTCAAAAGGATTACCGCCCACTAATAACGGATGAATCGAAAAAGCACGACGCATCGAATCGTTTTTTAAATACTTCGAAACCAGTTGCCAGACTGTACGGTAACAACCCAGCCTCGTTAAATTGGGAACCTGCTTGAGCATCGTACCCACCGAGTGAAACGGTTGGTCCGCTAGTTCGGTAAAGCCAATATCAAAAATACGTTTGGAGTGATCCAGCAAAGCTCGATAGCCATCACAATCCGCAGGCTCAAATGCATGGATTGCCTCAAGAGTGTCATCGACCGTACCTCCATAATCAAACTCCCGCCCATCGTGAAAATGAAACCGGTACCAAATATCAAGCGGGATGAAATTTATGTAGTCTTCTCGACGTTTCCCAAAAAGCTCAAAGAGTTCATCGAACAGCACGGGCGCGGTAATGACCGTAGGCCCTGCGTCATGACGGTAGCCATCGCGCTCGAATACCTGCGCTCGACCACCTAACCGTTCACAACGATCTAGCAACGTCACCGAGTGACCACGAGCACGTAGGCGCAGCGCAGCTGCAATTCCACCAAAGCCACCCCCTATGACCGTAGCTTTTGCCATTCCTTAGGTGGCAATTTGTCGAACTTGACGAATCAGTTTTTCAATACCCGCACCACTTTTTTCAGGGAGCTGTGCGGCCAGTTCTTGAGCTTCATCTAGAACTGAGTCTGCTACTTGGCGAGCTGCCATTTCAGCTTCAACGTAGCTAAGATCTGATTCAAAAGCATTTACGATATTTGCATCCACCGCTTGAAGGCGGTCGGCTGCACGGTCTTTCAAATCATCGAGTGCCTGGTAACCCAGACCAAAGAGCATGCCTAGCCGGCGAGCTGTTTTGACAGCATTATCGTGACCTGCCGCTATTAGCGGTAAACTCACAGAAAGACCAAAAAGCGGACCCGACTTCATTGCAGCAGTCATTTTGACCGTTTCCACTGCGTTATTTTTTGCGGCATCTTGATCCCAAGTCTGACCTAAAATTGTATCCGCGACCGCTTGATGTACTTCAACAGTCAACATCCCAATACGATCCGTTTCCTTAATTTGACTCAACGCGGCAAAAGCTGACGTAGTTAACCGCAATGTTAAGCCAAGTGCTACATCGCGTCCATACAGCGCACAAACCGCTGGTAAACCACGACGCTCGAGTGCAGCATCTTGAAAATCGTCCAAAACTAAAGAGGCGTTATGCAAAGCCTCGACACACGCTGCCAAACTTTCGGCAGTTTTTAAATCCAGTCCGAGAGTCTTGGAAGCCTCGAGACACAGATTACCCCGCATTTGTTTTCCGGGGGCCTGAAAATGATGTTCAAATGCACGACGGATAGGATCTTCTTCATTAGAGGAAGAAACCGTTCCGAAATGATTTCGTATATGGAAGAGAACCCCCGACAGCGATGTGCTGCCGAGGGTCTCGTTCAAAATACTATCGGATTTCATTACCAATAGCGTCGGTCAAGGACCTAGGCTGTCATAGATTGACTACCTGCTTGAGACTTCTTAAGCGCGATCACGAAGATCAGAACGCCAAAGACTGCCTTAGCAACGATATCAGCAATAGAATAGCCGACCTCTACGAAAGTAGTGGCATCCCCACCGTCGATGCCAAGCATCGGGAAGAGGAACACGATTGGATAGAAGGCCCATGATAGCACGACCAAATAGCGAGCCTTGCCCACCAAGGAGCGGACTGCTTCGGGTTGTTGAGCTTGAGCATCCTTGAGTCCAACGAAGAGTTCGTAAACAATAACAAGGAAAGGAACCATAGAGATCGCCCAGAAGATCCAGCGAGTGCTGTTGACGTCTGAGATTTCACCTGGATATCCAAAGATGATCATGATAGCTGCTAAGCTACCAAGCTTAATTGATTTACTTGCAGTTTCAGCAGCACTTAGCTTCATAACTAAGATAAGCTCGATGAGCAAGAGGGGCACCGTGAGGAGCCAATCAACGTAACGGTAAGCAGGGTTGAACGCTTTGCCGGTCGCAACCAACACGCCGTCAACAATTGCGTATGCTTCTTCCCAGCTAGCAAATATACGCCAGTAGTGGTAGAGAGCAATGAAGGTTACAAGACCACTTACGGTGATAGCGGTCTTGTACTGGTCAGCAACTTGAGATCGGTTGATCCATAAGAACGCGGTAGCCGCGCCCATTGCTGCGATCGTGAGCGAGAAAAAATTGCTCACGAGGTGATACTGTCCAATAGTTAGTTCAGTCATATTATAATTAGGGTTAAAAAAGTAGTTAGAGTAAACAAAGTAGCTCTCCACTTACTTACAAGAGTAATTTAAGAAAATGTGATATATTTTTGTGATTCAATCAAAATTTTACAAAAATTTTGAAACATTCCACCTAAATAGAGCTTGTATAACAAATAGTAGCTTTTTCCAAACAAGTATTTTATAGACAGTAAATACTTCTGAAATCAGTCCTTAACTCCAAAGCTTTACTAATGGAAACAGAGATGTTTAGTAAGTTACAGTATGAGCACCTCTGGCTCATCAACAAATCAAAGCATATCTAGATGATTTCAAACCCCTTTATATTCAAATTACTTTCACTAAGAAGCTTTGTAATTGTTCTCCTAATAAATTCGGTAGCGCTTGGAGAAAATTGGACGAACCCCGAAATTCTCCAACTGAATACCGAAAAACCTCGCGCGACTTTTTTTAGTTACCCTACAACTGATAGCGCTCTCACCTACCAAGCACTCAATTCAGATCACTATTTAATACTGAATGGATCCTGGAAATTTAATTGGTCTCCGACGCCCGCCCTGCGTCCAAAATATTTTTACAAAGTTGATTACTCCACACTTGATTGGGCAGAAATAACAGTTCCTTCCAATTGGGAAATTGAAGGCTATGGAACTGCCATTTATACAAATATAAAATATCCCTTCCCAAAGGATGCTCCCAATATTCCAGCCGACGATAATCCGGTCGGTTCCTATCGTCGAAGCTTTGAACTCCCTGCTGATTGGCAAGACAAAGAAATCTTTATAAATTTCGATGGTGTAAACAGCGCATTCTATTTGTGGATAAACGGCGAGCAAGTAGGCTATAGCCAAGGAAGCCGCACACCCGCAGAATTTAAAATCAGCGAATACGTACAAGCTGGAATAAACCACATTGCGGTTGAAGTTTATCGTTGGTGCGATGGTTCCTACCTTGAAGATCAAGACTTTTGGCGACTCTCGGGCATCTTCCGTGATGTTTACCTCCATGCCCGACCACATACATACCTACGCGACCTTAGAATAGTCACTGACCTAGACTCAGAATTTGTACACTCCGATCTCCTTGTTGATCTTGAGATGATCGGAAACTTTGAAGGTTCCGTCGCAATAAACTTAGTCGATGCATACAATCAAAAAGTCTATTCTGAAGAACATGCAGTCGCTGAAAAATTACAGATAACAACAGAAATAAAGAACCCGAAATTATGGACCAACGAAACCCCTTATCTCTACACCCTTTTAGTAGAAATCAAAGCCCCTGATGGAACCTTACTGGAAGTCATTCCACAAAAAGTAGGCTTTCGAGAAATCGATATCAAAGATAACATCTTCAAAGTTAATGGGGTACCCGTAAAACTAAAAGGCGTAAACCGCCATGAGCACCATCCCGAATTGGGCCATGTTATCACCCGCGAATCGATTCTGCGCGACATCAAACTATTTAAAGAAAATAATATCAATGCGGTTCGTACCGCTCATTACCCGAATACTCCACTCTTTTATGATCTCTGCGACTTACACGGCATTTGGGTAATGGATGAGGCAAACATTGAATCACATGACTACAGCTCAGTCTACTGGTATGACCAAGACCACTTTAAGAATCCGATTGCTAATGGCGCGGCATGGAAGGACTCCCATTTAAATCGCGTGGAACGCATGGCGGCTCGCGACAAAAATCATCCCTCTATTATAATGTGGTCGCTTGGAAACGAGGCAGGCTCCGGAGCTAATCACGATGCCACCTATGCACTCCTCAATAAGAATTACCCCACCCGCCCCATTCAATATCAAGGCGAGTATCGACGAGGACTTCCAGCCACTGACATTCACTCACAAATGTATTCCGAACCCGGATGGAGCAGCGAGAAACAAACCAAATGGACTGGCATCGTAAAGCCCTCCCTTCTCTGTGAATACTCACATGCAATGGGAAATAGTAACGGGAACTTAAAGGAGTATTGGGATTATATCTACGAGACCCCAACGCATCTCGGAGCATTTGTTTGGGATTGGATGGATCAAGGACTCAAGAAACCCATTCCCGTGGAGTACCAAAAAAATATTGGAATTGGACCTGTCAAAAACCACGCCCTTGCATACGGCGGATGGGAAAAGCACGGCTATCATACTGATAATAATTTCTGCATGAATGGATTAATTGCTGCAAACTGGACAACACGCCCCGGTCTGTTTGCCCTCAAAAAAATGCACCAAAATATTACTGTAAAAAGTAAGAATATTGGAGACGGCGGCTTTGAAATTTCCAATCGTTACGATTATAAAAATTTAAAAGATATTGTTACGGGACATTGGAAACTTGAGCGCAATGGCGAGCGTGTTGCTCAAGGAAAGCTCAGCGAACTCGATATTCCTGCCAAAACATCGAAAGTCATTCAAGTGCCCCTTCCTAAAATCGGTCCGGCTCCAGAAGATGAGTATTTTATTACCTTCAGCTTCCATTCAAAAGCTGCTTACAGCACGTTGGTAGCGGAAAGTCATGAATTAGCTTACAGTCAGCTCCTCATCAAGACCAAGGCAGCAAGCCTAATTCCTCCAACCCTAAAGTGGACTACTGCCCTAACATTCGATGAAACAAACACCCATCTAAAAATAAAAGGAGCAAAAAATCTTCATATAACATTCAATAAAGTAACTGGATACATCGAGTCCTATGAAATTAATAATAAAGTACTCATTGACCGACCTGTAGCGCTGCAGTTCTGGCGTGCTATTGTCGATAATGAACGAGTCCTTAAACGTTACCCCCAAATTCCAAAAGATTGGAAAAACGCACTTTCGGGCAGTCGCGTTAAGGAATTTAAACTTTCAAAACTTGATGCAGGTGAACTCCTAATAGCGACCGCCATAGATTTAAAACAAGTCAATTCTACCGCCCAAATTAATTACACCTTTTTCCCTCAGGGCGAAATCAAAATTGAGCTCGATCTTAAAATGCCGCCTGCCACTAAAGTGCGCACGAGCGGTCACCCCTATGAGCATTACGATCAAATAAGTCGTCCACGCCGCATCGGATTCGAATTCAAATTACCTAAAGAAATGCAGACGATGCGATGGTATGGTCAAGGACCCTTTGCCACCTACATCGACCGCAACTACGAACGCGTCGGAATATTCTCCAGCACCGTCGACGAAGCATGGGTCGAGTATTCAAAACCCCAAGACAACAGCAACAAGAGCGACGTGCGATGGTTCGAGTTAACCAACCCGACAGGCAACGGATTCCGCTTCGAAGCAATTTCCGAACCCATGAGCGTCACTGCAAAAAACTACGGAATCGCAACAATGGAAGCTTCCGACTATTCCTTTCAAATGGAGCGCTCAGACTGCGTGCATCTAAACGTCGACCATACCCAATTCGGTGTGGGCGGTGTCAATAGCTGGAATTATGGGCCTCTAGACGCATATCTTTTGAGCGAGGACCATTTCGAATACAGTTTCCGGATAGTGCCCTTATTCAAGGCCGAAAAAAAGAGTAGTCGTGCTAACTCAAATAAGAGCAGCAGTAATCGGCTCCGCCCGCAGGAACTTTAAGCGCAAACTTTGAATTTCCAGGAACTTTGAAACCCTGCCCTTCACTATAAACAATCCATTCAGTTTCACCAGCAAGCTTCACTTCCATTGAACCACCCAGTAATTCCATCAACTCGGGTGCGTCTGTGCCAAATTCGTAGTCGCCTGCTTGCATGAACCCAAGAGTCTTTTTTGTTCCATCTGCAAATTCAACTGTACGGCTAGTCACTTGACCATCAAAGTAAACGTTCGCTTTAGCAATGACCGTTACGTCTTTAAAAGTATCTTCCATGAAGCAGTTGATATTTGATGCAGTAATGGAGGCAAGATTGATTTCAAACAGAAATCAAAATGATATCTTAAAAAGATTTAAATTTGAGCATCCCTAAGAAGGAGGCCCTCCGATCAACCCTAAAGGTCTACTTTCTCTTTTTTAGAGAAATTAGTAATACGCCTAAACCAAGCAACAAAGCGTAAGTCTTAGTTTCAGGAATAACTGCAAACTGACTGTTGTGATCAATCGCTACCCATAAAGTGTTGTTATCTACATCGCCACCCCAGTCACCCACTCGGAAAGAATTCGCAGCTTTAGAAACCCCCGCGATACAGGTTTCTGTCCCTGCGAAGTACTCGTCAAAAGAACCTTCAAACGCTTGACCAATGACTGCATGTTCATCACTGCGATTTGGATTATCAGGCATATTTGCAAAATTACCCTGCACCGCATTCACCCATCTATCTTGATCAGATGCAGATCCTGGGGTGCCATCAAAGCCTTGGTAAAGCCAACCAATAAAGAGACAACCATTTCGTAACTCCTGAATTTCAGGTAAGCTTCTAGTCAGGTCGTAGTCTTCTTGTAAATAGGTTGCCTCAAGAACGAAAGGATCCGCGCGCACACGACCGTCAGCAGCTGCTGCCTCTATGCCCATACCACTGATTTTAAAAACATTTCCCACCAGTGGCGAGTGTCCTATCGGTGAATCATTCGAGTGCTCGTGGTTACCAGGAGTTTGATCTAAGTAATCAATGGACTCTTTAAAAGCCTTACTACGGACTGAGATGTCTACAGTTTTAGTGGAACCCTGATTAAGGAGACCTCTTATAGAAATCGACTCAGAGAATCCTCCTGCACCAGAACGATTTGTACCAACCCCGATACCATTAAACGACATATTGGGCGCGACGACAAATGTTTCAGGTGTGCCAAAGGAATTATAATCATTATTGCCCGCATCAGCTAACACATCGGCAATTTTAGAAGTAAAATCCGAAGCAGTGCTCAAACCAAAAGTTGCATTCAAGCTCGAATAAATGTTGCCGAACAACGTCGCACCAGAGGCAAAAAGAGCTAGTAAAAGGGCAATAGGTAAATTAGACATAAACATACAATCTTACGTATATACGTATAAGTCAACAGGTATAACATGCATCGAAGGGTAATATAGTAGTGTATATACCTAGCTAATTAAAATTATCGTGCTGATTTCAGGGGCCTATCGCCTTGATTTAGTACATTATAAAAATTTATGATCAAGGGACGTGCGGTAAAAGAAACTCAAAAAGCACATAAATTCGCATTGCAGGTTCTCATGCTACGGTAAAGCATAACCCATGAATGAAAAATCATATGATTTTGAAAGCTGCCCCAATCGTACTGGATTCGGATCTCTAAAGTGGGATAAATACTCAGACCCAGACGTCCTTCCGCTTTGGGTAGCGGATATGGATTTTGTGACCGCACCTGAAATCCTTCAAGCCCTGCAAGCACGTTTAGACCACGGAGTATTTGGATACACAATCCCCTATTCTGAGCCCATTGATGCTGTCCTAAGTTACCTGAAAAGAAGCCATCACTACAACGCTGATGCGAGCTGGCTGAATTTCCTGCCAGGATTAGTTCCCGCTATCAACCTATGCTGCCATGCATTTACCTCCGCACAGGAAAGCATCCTGACAGCTTCACCAGTTTATCCTCCGTTTTTGTATGCACCCAAATACGCAGAGCGAGAATTGATTAACGTTCCGTTGTGCATAAATGAAAACGATCAATGGACACTTGATTTTGAAGCGATGGAAGCTGCCATTCAACCAAACACAAAGTTATTTATTCTCTGTAATCCGCACAATCCTGTCGGTCGGGTCTTTAACCATGATGAACTAACGCAATTGGGCGAATTTTGTGTGCGTCATGATCTAATTTTGATTTCGGATGAAATTCATTGCGACCTCGTTTTTGATCCAAATTCAAAACACATAATGACAGCCACTTTAAATAAGGAAATCGCAGATCGTACGATTACCCTGATGGCACCAAGCAAAACCTATAATCTTCCCGGCTTAGCATGCGCCTATTCCATAATTGAAAACCAGAAATTACGCCTTCAATTCCAGAAAACAATTCGAGGAATTATAACCGAAGTAAATTGCTTTGGGTATGCTGGGTGCACTGCTGCCTATAATAATGGCGAAGCTTGGCGCATTGAACTCCTTAAATATCTTCAAGGAAACCATCAATTCATTTTAGATTTTGTTTCTCGAGAAATGCCCGAAATAAAATTCCGCCCGATGGAATCGACCTACTTAGCATGGCTCGACGTTTCACAAACTGGCATTCTAAACCCAACACAATTTTTTGAGAAAAATGGAGTTGGTCTCTCGGATGGAATTCCATTCGGTGCTAAGGCGCATGTGCGCTTAAATTTTGGTTGCCCCCGCAGACGCCTTGAACAAGGACTCGAACGCATCGCAACTGCATTGAGGAATCGGTAATGGAAACGAATGACTACGCTCGTCTGGATCGATGGCTTTGGGCAGTGCGCGTCTACAAAACCAGAGGGGATGCCCTTGAAGCCTGTCGTGCCTCCGCGGTACGCTTAAACGGAAACATTGCAAAACCTTCCGCTAAGATTCGCGTCGGCGATACTGTAATTGCTCGTACTAAAGCACTAAGACGCACCTTAAAAGTTCTTGCCCTATCTGAGAAACGCATGGGCGCCCCTTTGGTTAAACAATTCATTGAAGATATTACACCTGAAGAAGATTTGGAAGCTGCGCGCGAAAAACAAGCAAATGCGCGCCTATTCAAACACTCGGGTGGAGGCAGACCTACTAAAAAAGATCGGCGCACTATCGAACGCTTGCTGGATCCAGAATACTAACGATGCGAACGCATAAAGGCTTTAATTGCCTCTGGAGTCGACTCAACGGAGTGCTTTACAATCGGTCGATCCTTCAGCTGCTCTAGATATGGATGCGTCGATTCATGTCCAATAGCTTTAGCGATCGTATCAGGGAATTTAGCGGGATGCGCTGTCGCTAAAATGATTTCTGGCGTGGATCCAGTTCCAGCAAATCCACAAGCGGTATGAGGATCTACCACATACTCAAAATCTTGATACACAGATTTTATAAGACCTTCAATTTCACTATCATTCACACGCGAACTACTGAACGTGTCGCGATTAAAGTTCTCAAAAGCATATCGACCCCTTGACTTAAAAGTATGCATGATTTCACGAACTTTTTCACTCTTGCAATCGACTGCGTAGTAGAGAAAACGCTCAAAATTTGAAGCAACTTGAATATCCATTGAGGGAGCAAGACTTGGCGCCACTGCATCTAAAGAATAAATCCCTGTATTAAAAAGACGGTGTAAAATATCATTTTGATTTGTTGCAACACGGAACCCCTTTAACGGCACTCCCATTTGTTGAACCAACCAACCCGCAAGAACATTACCAAAATTACCCGTGGGCACAACAAAAGTAACTGTTTCACGCTTCTCTGCGGGCAGCCTGTAAAAGGCATAGATATAATAAACACACTGAGCTAATATACGTGCAAGATTGATTGAATTGACCGCCGAAAGACCTACCTCCGAAGCAAAGTCACGATCCTCAAAAACTGTTTTCATAGCAGTCTGCGCATCATCAAAACTTCCTTTGATTGCTAATGGGAAAACATTTTCAGCTCCCGTGCAAGTCATCTGACGTTCCTGAAGCGGCGCAATTCGACCATAGGGATAAAGAATAAAAGTTTGCACGCCCTCCTTACCTAAAAGCCCGTGGATAGCAGCTGCACCCGTGTCGCCTGAAGTGGCTCCTAAGACTGAGATCGGTCGCCCAGTGCGTGCAATTTGGGCTTCATAAAAATTACCAAGCAACTGAAGCGCAAAATCCTTAAATGCCAGCGTGGGACCATGAAACAACTCCAATACGTAACAATCCGTCTTCAATTCACGAATAGGTGCAATCGCAGGATCATCAAATTTATTGTAAGATTTTGAGACAATTGAATGGAGCTCTTCTTGACTCAAATCCGTTGCGAAATGTGTAAAGAAGGCCTCGCACAACTCTGGATAACTCAATGCTTCCCAATCCTTCAAGAAGGGACGCAGATTGGGTAGCTCCTCAGGCAGATATAGCCCACCGTCTGGGGCCAAACCATGTTCAACCGCAGTGCTAAAATTCACCGAAGGAACCTGACCGCGTGTACTATGAAATTTCATTATCTAGAGACGGGAGTTTCTAACTCAAATGCTGCATGCACAACCTGTGCCGCCTTTTCAGCATCTTCAGGATTGATACCCACTGAAATTTTAATTTCTGAAGTGCTCACGAGTTGAATATTCACATTCGCTTTTGCTAAAGCCTCAAACAATTTCGCGGCAACTCCAGAATGACTACGCATGCCGACCCCAACTACAGAAACTTTAGCAATTTCGCTCGCTTCAAAAGTATCGCCTGTTGCCACATGAGAGAAAGCATTTTTAACCGCTACTTCAGAGCGTTCAATATCATCCCGAGTCACCGTAAAGGTCATGTTCGCCTTTCCGTTGCGGCCAATATTTTGCACAATCATGTCGACTGAAATTCCTGCGTCGGCAATCGCTTGAAATAACGCAGAAGCTGTACCTGTTTGATCCGGCAAATCACTCACCACAATCTTTGCCTGATTTTTATCGAGAGCAACGCCGCTCACCACGACATCTTCCATTGATGGGACTTCTTCTTTCACAATTGTACCGGGGTTGTTGTTAAAACTAGAACGAACTTCAAAAACGACATTAAATTTCTGGGCAAACTCAACTGCCCTATTTTGCATTACCTTAGACCCTGCGCTCGCCATTTCCAGCATTTCTTCGTAGGAGATAAAATCTATTTTACGGGCATCGGCCACCACACGAGGATCGGCAGTATAAACACCATCTACATCCGTGCAAATTTGGCAAAGATCTGCCTTCAGTGCTGCAGCAATTGCAATGGCGCTTAAATCCGAACCCCCACGACCTAAAGTTGTAATTTGACCATCCGGAGCATGTCCTTGAAATCCAGCCAAAATGACGACCTTCCCCGCATCCAATTGTTCACGAATGTCGCCCCCAGAAATATGAGTGATGCGTGCTCGCGTATGCGCAGGATCGGTTTTGATTCCAGCTTGGGGTCCCGTGCGAGAAACTGCGGGAATTCCGAGTGCGTGCAACGCCATGGCAGTCAGCGCAATGGTTTCTTGCTCGCCTACGCTCAATAGCATGTCCATCTCACGCTCATCGGGATTAGGGTTCAGCGCGAGCGCACGCCCAATTAAATCATTAGTAACTCCAGACCGAGCCGAAACCACGACCACCACTTGATTTCCAGCCTCGTACGTTTCTTTAACACGACGCGCAACATTCTGTATGCGATCAACATCACCTACTGAAGTGCCACCATATTTTTGAACGATTAAAGCCATTTAAAGTAAACCTTCTAGATTGAGTGGTTTTGGCAAATAGAAAACTTACGCCTCAGGTTCAAAAATTCTGAAGCTAACAGGCTTTGATAAAACGGCCTCCAGCGAAGTGAGGGCCTCCTTGGCAGAACAAATATTAGATTCTTTACTGCAGTGGGTTGTTATCATGATTCTAGCTGAACCATCGCTTAATTCTTTTTGGTTCACAGTCGCAAAGCTTATGTGATGCTGTGTTAGAAGATTGGTGAGAGTCGCTAAAACACCCTCCTCATCCTTAACATGAATTCGAAGATAATAACGCCCTTCCAAGTCATTAGGATTGGTAAGCTCCAACCCTTCAGCAAGCTTAGCATAAACAGCCTCATCTTCTTCAGAAATTACAGGTTGTGGCGCCCCTTGCAGCATGAAAACCGCATCTGCGATATCACTTATAACAGAACTTGAAGTCGCGTCTTGCCCTGCTCCACGCCCGATTAAGACGGTTGTTCCAACTACATCACCCGTTACACTGACTCCGTTGTAAACTTCATCCACTCTCGCGATGACTTCTTCTTTGGAAATGAGCGCAGGGTGCAAGCGGACTGAAAGTTGATTCGCTGTGAAATCCCGAGCGATTACGGCAAGGAGTTTAATCTTATACCCTAACTCTCCCGCAATTTGAATGTCATCTCCTGTAATCTCACGAATTCCTTCGCATATAATTTGATTCAGCTGTACCCATTTTCCATGTGCTAAATAAGCGAGAATTACCGCTTTGTGGGCTGCATCAATTCCATCAAGGTCAAGCGCTTCATCTGCCTCCACGTATCCGAGCGATCGAGCATCGCCTAGAGTCGCGTCAAAACTTAAACCTTCACGCTCCATTCGCGTAAGTATATAATTTGAGGTACCATTAAGAATCCCAAATATCATGCTAAAACGATTCGCAACCAGTGCTTCACGGATCGTTTTGATAATCGGAATACCGCCTGCAACCGAAGCTTCATAAAAATAATGTCCCCCGTTTTCGTGGGCAATTTTAAAAAGCTCCTCACCGTGCTCACAAATCAAAGCCTTGTTAGCTGTGACCACAATCTTACCTTTTTTTAAAGCGCGCCGTGTCAACTCAAGGGCTTCATCCGTACCGCCCATTAATTCGCAAACAATATCAATCGCATCATTGTCAACGACTCGAGATGGGTCATCAGAATAAATCTCAGACGATAACTTTACATCTCTTTTTCGTTTTAAGTTTTTGACTACAACTTGGGAAATTTCTAAACACGCACCTAGACGGTATTCGAGGGCAGAACGATTCTTTTCGATGTTTTTCCAAACACCTTGACCGACTACACCGAAGCCTAAAAGTCCAATACGTACTGTGCGTTTTGTTGTCATGTTAAATTAGATTTCAATAAGATTCGATCTGAAAGCCAGCGTATTACTTTTTAAAACTATTTTCTCTACCATGGAGCAGTCGCTTAATATTGGGTAAATGGCGATAAATAATCAATAAAGCTATTAAGAAACCGAGGACGAAACTGAGATTAGAAGAACTTTCGAAAAAATAAGCACTCAACGGCAAACTTAACGCAAAAACCAGTGAGGCAATCGCAACTACTCGTGTTGCATAATAAGAAATAAGCCATGCAAGAATTCCTATAATCAAAGATACAGGCATCAACACAAAAAGGCCGCCCATTGTAGTCGCAACACCCTTGCCTCCACGAAAACGATGAAAACATGAATAACTGTGCCCAATGACTGCACCGACTAAACCAAAAAAGCCGAGCAACATAAAGTTGTAGGACTCAGGCTCTAAAACAAACAGAAACCAAGAACTGGCAATAATCCCTTTTAATGTATCCAACAAGAAGACCGCATTCCCAGCACATGCACCTATAACGCGCTTTACATTCGTTGCTCCTGGATTACAGCTGCCCTCATTAAAAATATCAACGCGATGAAACTTAGCAATGTGAACTGCAAAGTTAAATGATCCTAAAAGGTAACCAACCATCAGCACGAGAATTAAAGATGTTAATAGCACAGTTTCTTAATTAAGGGATACTTTGAGTTTCAAGGGTTAGGAAAACTCACATTAAAGTTTTATGACACGGTATTTTTCAATAGCTTCATGATCGTTAATTTTAGAAGCAGCAGATTCACTGGGTGCGCTATCTAATTCAAAGACACTTACCGCGTAGCCTTCTCCTTTGTCGCGACTCAAGGACATGTTAGCGATATTAACAGAATCCTCACCAAGCGTAATTCCAATAAATCCAACAATGCCAGGAACATCTTTGTTCTTAAGAACCAATAAAGTTGCATCAGTGTTAACCTCCACACCATGACCGTCGATTAAAACAATTCGTGGCAATTGATTTTTTCCAACTAAAGTACCTCCGATTGCACGTACTTTATTACCCTTAGAAGTTATAACAACTTCGATAAGTTCATTAAATTCTGCATGCGCACTACTTTTGATCTCTTCACACTCAATGCCCAAGCGCTCGATTTTCTTAGGCGCATTAACATTGTTCACATTGTCAGAAATTTCACGAAGAAATCCTCTTTGAATCGCGTTAGTGAGGGGCAAAGTATCCAACTCTGTAATCTTTCCGTAATAACGAATCGAAATTTTTTCAACTCCCTCAGGAGCTAACTGTTGAGAGAAAGTCCCAACCTTCTCACCCAACACCATGTAAGGCGCAAGAGTTTCAAGAACTTTAGGATCTACTGACGGCATATTTAAGGCGTTGATAACGCGACCACCCTTAAGGGTTTCTATCATTTGCTTGGCTACATCAATCCCAACATTTTCCTGAGCTTCTGCAGTAGAAGCCCCAAGGTGCGGTGTGAGGACAAGATTTGGCACTTTTCGCATTGGATGATCTTCTGCAGGTGGCTCCTCTTCATAAACATCTAGACCCGCAGCAGCAACTTTACCGGACTCCAAACCATCCAAAAGTGCCGCTTCATCAATAATTCCACCGCGAGCACAATTAAAAATGCGAACCCCGTCTTTCATTCGACTAATGGCATCAGCGTTTACCATGTGTTTGGTGTCCTTAGTAAGCGGCATGTGAACCGTAATGTAATCTGCGTTTTCAATCACCTCTTCCAAGGTTGCCTGCTTCAATCCAAGGCTGTTCGCACGTGACTCCGTCAAATATGGGTCATACGCCAAAACATCCATTTGAAAAGCCATTGCGCGTTTTGCTACTTCAGCACCGATCCGCCCCATTCCGAGAATTCCTAAAGTTTTTTGATTGAGCTCAGAACCTGAGAATTTTTTCCGGTCCCACCCACCTTCACGCATCCGAGCAGCTGCCTGTACGATTGGACGCGTCCCCGCCAGCATGTGTGTAAAAGTTAATTCAGCAGTAGCAATCGTATTACCAGTAGGCGTGTTCATTACTATTACTCCACGATCTGTGGCAGCTTCAATGTCTATGTTATCGACACCAACTCCCGCACGACCGACCACCTTCAAATTGGGTGCAGCAGCAATCACGTCTGCTGTCACTTTTGTGTCGGATCGCACGGCAATCGCATCCACATCAGAAACAATTTTTAAGAGTTCCTCGGGGGTAGATCCATAGGCTTCGATCACTTCAAAACCTGCTTCTGCTTTAAATAAGTTTACACCAATGGGTGAGATACGGTCTGCTACTAGAATTTTCATAAAAGGTTGCATTTAATTTGCACAATAAGGTTTTGCAACGAAATACCCGAGAATTGCAAGAAATACAAAAATAAAGCCCCATCGTGCTTTGCAGTAAAAAATTGCTTTTAAGCTGGGTAATTTAATAAGCTTGTTAAAGTGCCCCTAAAGCCAAAACACCATGAACGAGATCTTAGAAAATAAAAAACGGCCAAATTTTATTGAAAAATGCCAGCTCCGCTGGCAGACAATAAAATCTGAGATTTGGCTTCTCAGAGACGATACGCAATGCGGACTCCGCGAGAAAAGCTTCCGTCTTTTGCGCATTTTAATCCTCGCATTTCAAGGCCAGCGACGCAACCAACTCCCCACTCAATCTGCTGCGTTGACCTTCTCAAGCATGATAGGATTGGGGCCGTTGATCGCTTTCAGCATTATGATATCAGGATTTCTCCTTGAAAAAGATTTAGCTGATACTGATGGATTCGCTCAAGATAGCGTAATTGTTGAAAGCATAACCAAAGCAATCACCTTTGCCGCTCCACAAGTTGCCCTTAATAGCCAAAATACTTCAGAGGCCCAAACCGAATTAGCTCCTGAAGTCCTCGAACTTATTCAAAATTTTAGCGCTCAAGCAAAATCAGGAACCTTTGGCGTGATTGGCTCCCTCATGCTCTTAATTATAGGTATTCAGGTACTCACCTCCATCGAGAAATCTTTCAATACTGTTTGGGGTGTAAAACAGGGCCGAAAACTTCCTGAAAGGATTGTTACTTATTGGACCTTCATAAGTCTTGGCGCTGTCTTAGGGACTGCCGCGCTCTCTCTCCTAACCGCAAATGCAATCATAAGTGCGATGGAAACCCTGCCCTTTGGAGAAAACTTAGCAGCACTCTTCAGCTTCTTCCTACCCCTACTTGCGTTTCTTATTTTTGCCTTAGCGCTCGCAATCTTTTACCGCTTTATTCCGAATACTGAAGTTCATTGGAAACCAGCTATCATTGGCTCACTACTTGTCACTGCAGGTCTACACGCTTACCAGTTTTTTTCCATATTTTACGTCCAAAAAGTTGTAAATACGAAAAGCCTATACGGATCCGTTGGAATCATAATTGTCCTCATGCTCGGACTCTACGTCTTTTGGCTTTTAATCCTATACGGCGGTCAAATCACCTATGCCATTCAAAATGCAGACCACCTAACAAACGAAAACGCATGGCAAAAAACGAGCCAAAAAGCCCGCGAAGCAATTTCACTTGCGATTCTTATTTTAGTCACTGAGCGCTTTGAAAATAAAGAACCCCCGCTTTCAAGTACAGAACTTCAAAAGCACCTGCGCGTACCCTTTCACATTTTAAATTCCAGCATCAATAGTTTGTGCGATCTGGGCTTCCTGAGCCCTATTAAAAAAAATAGCAGCAACGCTTTTAATGACCGTTGCTATCTACCTGCTAAGCCGACTCATTCCATTACCCTAGCAAACTTTAAAGAGGAATATGAGCTGCATGGAAACAACGAGGGAGTGCCCCTCATCGCCAGTTCATTCCCCCTTGTTCAACACTACCTCAGTCAAAGTATTGAACTCAAAAAACTACCCAACGCTGAAAAAAACCTTCTTGATTACCTAAAAGAACAGTAATTTCGAATTTTACTCTCCGCAAAGCAAGGGATTGACACCAATTCCTCTTTATCTAGTTTCCGACCTTTGCAAATTTTTAGCCTAATATGATTACTTGGATTGAAAACCATCTTATCCGCCACGGTCGCTGGATTTTTATTACCCTATTGGCTGTCGTCATTGTCGCATTCGTTGGGACTATTGGCAACACTCCCGGGTGCACCACCAACCGCTCAAATTACCAAGCTGTGGATTTCTACGGATATGATCTGAATTCAGAGCGCGATATGCGGCCTATCAGTCAACGGCTCTCGCTAATAACGCAGCTTAACAAGCAAAACAACAATTCCCAGCAAATGAGCGATCAACTTCTCAGCAGGATCGCCCTTTTAGACCTCGCTGACACTATTGGTATCCCCGCACCTAGCCAAGGTCAACTTGTAGAATTTCTTCAAGCAAAAGCACTCTTTATTGACGAATCGGGCGCGTTCAACCGCGATCTCTTAACTCGATTTGTCGACGATATTGAAGCCAACCCAAATCTTCCTAACGGGATTTTAGCATTAGCGCTTGAAGAAGATTACCGAGTCATGGAAGCAATGAACACCTTGAGTGGCCCAGGATATGTTTTAGATGCGGAGGCTCGTATTCAAGCTGAACGCTACCAGACCAATTTTAAAATCCAAATCGCCAACTTTGATTACGCAACTTTCAGCCCTGAAATTACTCCAGAAGAAGATGCACTGAAAGAATATTACAATTCAAATTCCCAGCGCTATGAAATCCCCGAAAGCCTTGAAGCCAGTTATTTAAAATTCAACGCCTCTGATTATTTAGGCGCTTCTAAAGAAGCAGACGCCGATGCAGACGCCCTGCGCGATCATTTCATAGCCAACCGCGCCAGCTTTGTAGCTGAATACGAAGCCAAACAAAGTAACGATTCAACCGAAGAAGCTGATTCCGAAAAACCGCCTGTTAAATTCGAGATGGTGCAAGATGCAGTTAAAGAAAGCTATTTGCTCAAACTCGCCGCTCGCAAAGCAAATGAAGCCGCTCAGAATTTCGCCTATCAACTTTACAATCTTAGCATTCCGTTCCCATCAGACGCATTTGATAGCTTCTTAGAAGAAAACGGACTCGCCTTAAATGAGATTAAACCCTTCAACCGCAACGAGGTCTCTCAACGCAATCTTCCCTCTCAAATGCTTAGAGATGCCTTTGATCTCAATGAAAGCCGTTACTATTCCGATCCGTACCAACAAAATAACGATTTTGTAGTGCTCATTTTCAATGATCGAATCCCAGCAAACATCCCTCCTTATGAGTCTGTAAAAGACCTCGTGAGCAACAATTATACTGAAGATGAAAAACGCCGCCTCTTTTATGAAAAAGGCACACGTTTGCAGGAACAACTTCAAACCGACCTAACAAACGAGATGAGCTTTGCCGAGGCAGCTACAGCACTGAATCTCAAAACAGAGGACTTTGAAAGTTTCCAAGCATCAAATCCTCCGCAAAATTTAAACCCAGCGATAATGCAAAATTCGCTTAACTTAAATGCTGGCGACGTTTCTCCAATGATCCAATCTGGCTCAGGTGGTACTTTTATCTATTTAGAGAATAAAGAAATTCCAGCATTTGATGCGGAAGATGAATCGCTACAACAAGCGAATAATTTCTTACAATACACCAACACCATGTTACGTATTCGCTCACTCAGCCAAGAGATCATCACCGCAGGTATGCCTGCCTCTGAGTAGTAACTCTTCGTCGAGTGTATTAGCCTAAGAGTTCAGCCGCATGTGCTCTTGCGGACTCTGAAGAACGATCCCCAAGCATACGTGCCAACTCATCAAGGCGCTTGGGTTCAGATTCATGAATCGGTGCGATGCTTACTTCTGTTGCATCCGCATCCTGACTCTTAGTTACTAAGAAATGTTGCTGCGCTAATGCTGCAACTTGCGGCAAATGGGTCACACAAAAGACCTGATGCCCTTCAGATAATCGTGCCAGCTCCGAACCAACCGCGCGACCCACTTCACCCCCAACATTTGCATCGACTTCATCAAATACCAATAACGGAGTTGAATCTGCCTCAGCAAGAACTGTCTTTAGAGCGAGCATTACTCGCGCAGTTTCACCGCTTGAAGCAATCTTATTTAAAGGCTGTAAATCCTGACCCGCATTGGCGGCAAAGAGGAATCGGCAACCGCAATCTCCATACTCAGATAATCGATCCATAGGAACAATCTCAATGTCTAAACGAGCTTTTTTAAAACCAAGCAATTCTAAAAGAGATGCCGCTTTCTTCGCTAATTCCTTAGCACCTTTCACGCGTTTAGTACGCATTTGCTGCCCTTGTTTTCGAAGATTTTTTTCTAAACTCTCAGCAACCTCTCGCTTTTTTTGAAGCACGCCCTCCAAATCATCTTGTAAAGCCAACTTATCCGCCAATTCAGCCCGCTTGTTTAAAACTGCCTCAAGGGTCCCGCCATACTTACGACGCAAAGCTTGCCAGACCTGCATCCCCTCATTGAGTTGTTCAATCTGTTCAGCATCAAAATCAAATGCACTTGCGATTTGACCCATTTCCTCACCCAAATCCTGAAGCTCGATTAAAACACTTTGAGCGCGCTCCGATAAAGGAACAGATGCAGCATCCAAGCCACCTAACTGTTGCGTTAAGACTACAAAAGCATTCAAACGATCCAACAATCCCGCTTCACCCATTACTGCATCTGAAGCTTGGTTAGTGAGCTCAATAATTTCCTGCGACTGTGCCATACGACTAAAGTCTCGTTCCAAGCCTTCAATTGAATCCGCACTCAAATCTATCGCATCCATTTCTTTGATTTGTTGACGCACAAAATCGGCTGCCTCAGCATCCAAACGTTCACCCGACTCAATCGATTCAATTTCAGTAACTGCACTCCGCCAATCCCGGAAATTCAGCACGTACTTAACAAGATCATTCGTTACATTTGAATAAGCGTCCAACATCGCAAGTTGATGACGCTCTTGAAATAACTTTTGCGGTTCCCCAGGGCCATGAAAATCAATCCATGACTCCCCCAGTGTTTGCAACTGAGCAAGTGTCGCCAAAGAACCATTAATTTGAACCTTTGGCATTTTACTGCGGTGGATACTACGCCGTAAAACTAAGACTCCATCCTCACAAGGTGGTAACTCAAGTGCTCCAAGCGTTCCATTAATGGCCACTTCATTTTCAAAATATAAAGCCCCTTCAACTTCCAGCACGTCTGCTCCTTGCCGAATCTTGCTTTTATCAGTACGTGCTCCAGAAAGCAAACTAAGTGCTCCAAGCAAGACAGATTTACCAGCTCCCGTTTCACCCGTAACCGCCGTAAAACCACCCTCGACCTCGAGAGTCACCGAATCAAGCAAAGCTAAATTGGAAATCTTTAAGTACTGAAGCATTTGGAAAATTAGACTCTAAGTAATAAACTAACGATTAAATTAATTGAGAAGAAGGCAACGAGAAGCGCAAGACAAAGACACACAAATGCTCGCAACGCAGAAACTCCTAATCCAGCGGCAACTGAAAGCAAAACTATGATGTACCCGTAAATTAAACCTCCAAACAAAAAGGGAATACTGCTACGGATCGTGATTTCATCCACCTCATTGTAGAGTAAAATCAGTAATATGCCGTTTAAAATTAACCAAGGAAGAATTGCTAAACCCAACGCTGTTCGCACCTCAACGCACAGAGCCTCGCCTCCAAAAAGACGCGAAAAATTTCTTAATAAAAGCGCTAAGATATAGAGCCCACAAATCCCACCCACTAAACCGTAGCCTATCCATGATATAGTGGGAGCCTCCGCCGCAAGGTACGCTCTTCCTCCTACAAGTGCCCCAAAAAGACCGGCAATAACGAGCGCAACACGATGTCCCCATTCGATATCCGAGTATAACAATGTCTTTACCGTTCGACTCGGTTGATACCAAATCTTTAAGAGATAAGATTGCGTCTTTTCCTTCTTCATCATGTAAACGTAGAGAATACCGCTCGCGCTCAACTAGCAAGTCTAGGTATATAACTTTCAAATATGCTCACGATTCATAAACTCAGCAAGGGCTTTGGACCCAAAATTCTTTTTAAAGAATTATCCTTGCGCATTAATACGGGCGAGCGTTTTGGTTTGGTAGGTCCTAATGGTGCTGGAAAAACTACCCTATTCTCAATCATACTGAATGAATTAGAATCCGATTCCGGTACCGTAGAATTTGAACGCGGATCCAAAATTGGCTATCTTCCACAAGAAAGTGCTCCTGCAGGCGATGAAACCATTTTAGAATTAGCGACCGCTATCACTCCTGAAATCGCCAAACTATACGAGACCTTTCGCCTCTATCCAGACCCCGAAGCACCTGAACGCCTTTTGGCAAACGAGCGTTTTGCTGAACTCGAGGGCTTCACTCTTGAAGCTAAAGCTAAAGGAATCCTAGCAGGACTCGCCTTTAGAGAATCGGATTACGAAAAACCTGCTCACACCTTAAGCGGTGGATGGATTATGCGTGCGCATTTAGCCCGACTCCTCGTTATGGAACCCGATCTATTGATGCTCGATGAACCGACCAATCATTTAGACCTAGAAACACTTGATTGGTTTCAAGATCAACTCCAGCGCTTCAGAGGCGCTATCCTTACAATTTCCCATGACCGCGCATTCTTAAATGCGATTTGTAACGGCATCGTTGAAATACGTCATAAACAACTCAATCGCTACAGCGGCAATTTCGATGCCTACCTAAAAGAAAAGGCCGAACGCGAAAAACAATACGCCGCCGCTTACGCAAACCAGCAAAGAGAAATCACCCAACTCGAAACTTTTGTAACCCGTTTCCGCGCCAAAGCTTCTAAGGCATCCCAGGCCCAAGCTCGCCTCAAGCAATTGGAAAAAATGGAACGTCTCGAAGCGCCAATGAGCGACGAGTCCAGTATTCAATTTTCTTTCCCGCAACCCCCTCGCGGCGGACAACGGGTAGTCACCCTCGAGGCAGTACGCCAAGCTTACGGCGAACATTTAGTTTACACCGATTTGAATCTACGAGTTGAAAAAGGAGAACGCGCTGTGCTTGTCGGGCCTAATGGCGCGGGCAAGTCTACCCTCCTAAAAATTATTTCTGGCTTGGTTTCTATTCAAGCAGGTACCTGCGAATTAGGTCATAACATCAATGTTGGATATTTCTCACAACAAAGAGTTGAAATCCTAAACTTAGAGCGAAGCGTTCTTGATGAGGCACGCGATAAAATAGAAGCCCCGTTAAGCGACCAAGAAGTCCGAAACCTACTCGGCGCATTCCTGTTTCGTGGAGACGACGTTCATAAAAAAGTAAAAGTACTCAGCGGAGGCGAAAAAAGTCGCCTTGCCTTAGTCAAGCTGCTCTTAGCGCCTCCAAACTTCCTCCTGCTTGATGAGCCAACAACCCACTTAGACCTTGCAAGTATTGACGCCCTCATCAGCGCCCTTCGTGATTACACAGGGACTTTAATTTTTGTGAGTCACGACCTTCACTTTATTCGCGCCATTGCCGAGCGCACTTTACATGTAAATGCAGGCAGCCTCAATGCATACGCGGGAGGCTATGATTATTACTTGCAAAAGTCAGGCCTCTCATCTGAAAGAAGTAGCCTTGTGGCAGGCTCAAACTTACAAAACGCACGCCCAGCAGAAGCTAACTCCAAAAACATCTCTAATAAACTGAGCGCAAAAGAACGCCGTCGCCAAGAAGCTGAAAATCGTAACGCAGCTAACAAAGCGCGCAGAAAAATTGAAAAGGAAGTGGCGACCTTAGAAGCTAAAATTTTAATGCTTGAAACCGAGCAAAGCGAATTAGCAAAACAACTTGAAGATCCCAAAACCTATGAGGATGCAGGACTTGCAGTGAAATTAAATCGCCGCGCCAGTGATCTAGCTGATGAAATAATTGTAAAAACGAATTCTTGGGAACAGTTAACTGAAGAACTAAACCCATAAAAGATAAGTTAAGCTAATAAATACTAGTATTATCCAGCATTCAACCATGCCTTTAGATAATTTCAGCTTTACAGGTATAGGACAAATGAATGTTATTTATCGATCTTTAAATGTTATTTAAAGACCTTATACCCTCAAATGTATTACTATTTAAAACTAATACCCTTAGCTTTATTGACGCTCTGCCTGCAAAGCATTCAAGCGCAAAAGTATTCTCAAATGGCTTTTTCGGAAGTCAAAGAACAAGCTACCCAACTTGTCCAAAGTGGTAACCTCTCCGACGCGCTTCCAATTCTTAGAGAACTAGTCAACCGAGTTGAGGATGCCAAGGAATCTGGATTTGAAATTGATTATCCAATTTTCTTAATCGGCTCCGCTTATATCCAAAACTTTATAAAAAATAATCAAGCTAAAGAACTTACCAATGCCCTTAATTGGTACAACCGTCTAGAAAGAGATTATCCAAAATCTAAACATTTAAAAAGTGCACTCTTAAAACGAATTGATATTTTAAGAGCATTGAAGCGTTCCGATGAAGCGATTGCTCTCATGCAATCTTTATTAAGCGGGCAGCGAGCGGGTATTAATTTGAGTTATCAAGAAGATCTTAAACTACACAAAGATCTATCGGAAATATTTTACCAGAAAAAGCGCCTAAAAGAAGGACTCCCTTACTTTGTGCAACTCCTTTCAAAAGCCAGAACCACTGAAGAAAGAGGGCTCGCAGCTGCTGCTAGTTTTGAAGCTTACTTAGCCAATAAAGAATTGGACGAAGCAATGCGTTTACTGCCCTTTCTCGCGCAAGAGTCTGAAATGCGCTACCAGCCTCGCCTCAATGTCGCTCTTCTGAAAGCAAGCGACACCTTAACCGATAATGGCCGGCTAATTGACACCTCGATTTTACTCAATCTAATCAAAACTACCGACCTCATGGTCGAATACTACAAAGATTCAATCGCAAATGACGAAAAGAGAATTGCTACTTACGAAGCAATAAATCTTTCAGAAGATCGCCTCAATGAACTACGACAAAAGGTCAAAAAACAGAAGACCATCCTCGCAAACTTAATCAAGCTACCAACCTTACGAAATGAATTACTAGTCCGCAGAGCACGAAACTTTTCCAAAACCCTCCGTCCCTATGAATCATTTTGGATGTTTTATGATTTGCTCAAAGAAAATCCCGACCACGAACAAGTAGAGTTCTACCATTATGCATCCTTCAGCGGAGCCAAAAAGATTAATAAAATTTCCGTTGTCCTTGAACTAGGTCGTTCCTACCGCGATCAATACCCAAAAGGCGACTACTACTCTGATGTCACTGCAGAATTAGTCACCCAGTTACAAAAAATGGAAGCATTTTCGGAAATGGTAGAGATCATTGTCGACTTCCTAGATCGTTTCCCGACCGACCCTTTTGCTTCGAACTTTCTCGCGATATGGGGTGGACATGTGCTCGAAAAGGAAAACTACCAAACTATTATTGATCAGTGCGCCAAATGGCAGCAAATGCATTCAAATCCAACTTTCGGCGATGGATTATATTTTTGGCCAGCGTTGGCACATTTACAGCAATCTGATTTCAAGCCTGCCGTTGATGATTTTACCGCCCTGATAGAAAATTATCCCAACAGCCTTTATCTAGAGGACGCCTCATTAAGAAAAGGTATCTGCGAATTCTATCTTGAAGATTATGAAGCCTCAAGAACTACCCTCCTAGCCTTTACAGATCAGTTCAAGCAAAGTCAGACAATTGACCAGGCATTCTATTTTTTAGGGGAGATTGAAGCGCTGGTCGGAGACCTTGATACTGCGATTGTTTATTTTGAAAAAGCAGATGCCCGAACAAACAATCAATTAATGCACGACACCATAGCTTTTCGTTTGGGTTTCATTCTGGAGACCCAAGAAAAATTTGAAGCGATGCGTGATCACTTCCTAACCTACATTGACCGCTTTGCCGAAAAGGGAAAAATTACCGATGCGTATATTCAGACTGGACGCGCCTACGAATTTCTAAATCAACCCAACAAAATGTTGGAGCTTTATCGCAATACAATTGAGCGCTATGCAAGTAATAGCAAAAATCAAGGCATTGATACCCTCATTGAAAGTTACGCCGAAAAATACTATCAAAACCTTAAAAAACTCAACCGCACCGTAGAATTTCTAAACCAAATGCAAGACGACTTAGAGTATCGTAAAACGATGCTCTCAGATCGAGGTGCTCTCTTTGAAGTATTCTACTACGATACCGAAATTGACCCCACCCTTTACAACCTACTCCGCAATCATCCAGATTTCACCATGGCCCTCATGGAGGATGTAACTCCGCTCCTAAAAATAGGTCCAGACTACCACTCCGAATTAGCTAATTACCCTGAAGAAACCCCAGAAGTATTCTTCTCTTCTCTGAAAAAGCAGTTTCAATTAAAAAAAGATTTTGTTGCGGAAACAAGAATGCTCATGGGCTTATTCCGTCTTGGTAACATTGAAGCACCCAGCCAAAACTTCAGCATAGATCGTATACAAAAATTTACCCCGCGCTTACTCCTCTACGTTGCTGATTACGCCCAGGCCAACAACCCCACTTTAGCGACAAAGACATGGGAATACCTGCTAGAAAAATATCCTGCAAATGATGCCGTAATTGTAGCACGCATTCGCCTTGCCGATACCCTTGCCAAAACAAATCAACTCCAAGAAGCCCTCGAGCATTTAATAGCGGTTGAAGTTGCCTTCCCAGGAACCCCACAACTCCCAGCTATCATCCTCAAACAAGGAGACTTGCTCAGCCAATTGGGTAAAGGAGATGCAGCCCGTCAAAAATATCAGTATATCTTAAAAATTACCGAATGGCGCGGAATCGCGCATGCCCGAGCCCTACTACAAACCGGTGCGGCATACATGGCAGAAGAAAAATACCAACAAGCACATGGATTCTTTGAACGTACTTTCTTAGGATTTTCAAACTTCCCTGAGGTTGCTGCAAAAGCTTATCTAGCCGATGCCAACGCTCTGCTTAAGCTAAACGATTCCGCAGGTGCTAAGTCCACACTTGAAGAAGCAGTTACAGAGCTCGAAGGCGCTATTGAGCCCGCAATGTTTAATCAAATAAAAGATAAATTAGCTACCCTTTAAACGAAATGATTGGCCCAAAAAGATTTATACAAACAAACGCAATTTGCATTTTTAAAGTCAAAGCATGGCTTACTTACCTCGTCGCCTTGACCTCAATCCTGAACGCCGAAAACACATATTGGGAGCAATACAGTTCAAAGCCTGTTTTTATTGAGCAATCGATTAACGGAAGAAATCAAACCCTTAAGTTCATAGCTTTCAGAGACGATATGATTGTCGTCGAGATGGAGATGCGAAACAACGACGGTTCAACAAGTACTGCAGAAATTGCCCAACCTGCAAACGAAGGAATGGTCAAAAACCTGAACTTTAAAGTTAAGGCTATGGAAAATGCAAATCGCCTCATTAGTAGCGGCAACCACGCCGCTGCTGCCGAAGCGCTTAGACCACAAGTCTACCCCTTAATTAAATTTCATCGCATTCCAGAAACTTTCATTCAATTACACCAACCCATTCGATTGCTCCTCGATGCCCTGATTGATGCAGGCGAACTCGATGAAGCACAGTACCTTATCAAACAAATCGCCCTCGACAAAGTTGATTTCAAATATTCCGAAAGAGCTCAAAAACTACTCAAAGAGTTCGAAGCCGAAAAAAACTTTACCCAGTTGGCTAAACTCGTCGCACAACTCCCCGCCACCAAAAATTACACGGAAAACATTCCTTCCATAACAAAGGCAGCCGACATCCTTCGGAGCGCTGAATATTACGATGAAGTGATCCCGTTGTACCGTACCCTTCAAGATGCGGTTACCTCCGAGCAACTACCTGACATCAATTTATGGTTAGCTTATAGCCTCATTCTCGCAGGAGAATCTAAAGAAGCAAATGCCCTTATTGAAACACTCGAAAAACCAGATCCCAGCGAACGCCTTTTCTCTCTCTATCAACTCCTGCAAGGATCGCGAATGCATCGCCAAGAACAATACGGTTTAGCATTAGATACACTCACTCGAGGATTCGTTCGCGCTCAAAGCTCCTACTCCTGGGTTCCAGAAATGCTTTACCTTATCGGAGATTGCTACTTGCGCGACGAACAACCAATCACAGCTCGTAACGTCTGGGTTGAAGTGACCGCGCTCTACCCTAACTCACCTTGGGCAAAACGGGTTCAACTGGCACTCGATAAATTGCCCAAAACAGAATCCAAACTTTAATAACATCACCCAAATTTTAAAATCACCCATACTAATATGAAATTATTCAAAATACGCATCCTAAGTTACATTTTAACTGTTTTGGCACTTGTCCTCGCAACCCAATGGTTGGTCACTCCAACCCTAAATGCCCAAGAAACTTCCGCAGCTGAAGTTCAAGTCGAAACCGAAGATGCAACTGTATCCAGCAAGACCCTTATCGATCAATTTAAAGCAGGTGGATGGTCAATGTATCCCCTCACCTTCTTCTCCATTGCTGGCTTGGCATTGATTGTTTACAATTACATTGCAATACGCCCTAAGGTTATTCTTAGCCCAAAGGCTGCCGAAGAAATCGATCAAGCCGTCGAGGCGCTCGACTTAGACAAAGCGCGAGCCATCTGCGAAGCCAACCCCTCGCCCACAACCAACATCATTGCCGCAGGTTTACACCGCGTAGATGTAAATAACTACGACCCAGAACCCATCAAAGAAGCTATCGAAGAAGCCTCTTCGGAGGAACTCGCCGCACCCTTTGTTCTTATAAACTACCTCTCCGTAGTCGGATCACTCTCTCCCATGCTTGGACTACTCGGTACTGTTTCTGGTATGGTTAAAGCCTTCAACGTGATCGAAGCAGAAGGCGCTGGCAGTGCTCAAGCGCTCGCAGGCAATATCTCTGAAGCACTCATCACCACCGCGACTGGTATGATTATCGGTATTCCCGCCATGTTCTTTTTCTTCTATTTTAAAAACAAATACGGAAAAATCACTTCGCGAGTTGCTCGCGTTGTCGGAGATATCGAATTTACCCTCACTAAAGCTGCTAAAAGCAAATAGTCCTTAAAACTCTCATCCAACTTTATAGATGAAATTATGGACCCCAGATGACGTCGACCCAGAGTTTGAAATGACTCCTATGATCGACGTTGTATTTTTGCTCATCGCTTTCTTTATGACGCTCATGAGTTTTATCAGTGCGGAATTAATCAAACTGGAACTCCCTACTGCCGAAGAAGCAACCATTCCAGAAGAACCTGGTGAACGTCAATACATCTCACTCCAGTCAGATGGTACAGTATATTTTGGCTCTGCACTCATTTCTTACGAAGCACTTCCGCTCGCGCTCGAAAAAGCGCGCACCGAACTTCCCAGCCTTAAATTGTATCTCCGTGCCGATAGCGCGACCCCGCATCGTTACGTCAACCGTGTTATGGAAGCCTGCGCCAAAGCGAGCATCTTCGACCTTATCTTCGCATCCTCACAGGATTAAATATGCCTAAGAAAAACAGCATCCTCCTCTCTGAAGATAAGATCAATATGACCCCCATGATTGATGTGGTCTTTCTTCTCCTTATTTACTTCATGTTCCTGCCCCTTTCCCAAGAGGCCGACATCGGGATTCGCTTACCCAGCAACACCCCACCTGCCGAAAACCTTGAACTACCCAGCGAACACATCATCGACGTCTATCCAAATGGTCTCATTCTCCTAAATGGAGCACCCATGGACGGATTAGATGATCGCGACATGAAACGACTCACTCGTACTCTCACGCGCTTGAAAAATTCATCCGATCGCGCAGGTATACAGACTGTTGTCAAAATTCAAGCAGATCCAGATTCTCCCCATCAAAGAGCCATTGATGTTTTAAATGCGTGCGATCGTGCCACTATCAAAAAAGTCTCTTTTGCTGCCTACGGACAATAACCATTAAGATAATGATTACTAATCAGAAAAAACGTGCCATGAACCCGATGCTTTTCAAAGTATTAATGGTCAGCGCTGCGCTCCATGTTTTAGCAGGTCTTATTTTTGGAGGCATTACAATTGCGCGCTACGTTATTCCCGACGAATCACAGTTTGAAGAAGCGCCTGAATCCCCTGATACACCACCGCCTGAGGTCAAAGTTCAAATTAAGCCAGAAACAAAACCTAAGATCGAGCCTCTCAAAAATTTTAGAACCCAGAAAATTGGCAACATTGCAGTCAGCGATATCGACGTAGATCTACCCAGCTCCGAGGATAGCTTCACCGTTAGCGCAGGGATCGGCGGATTTGGAGTAGGTGGCAACCTTCTAGGATCTAGCAAAGGCCGTCTGGATTTTGGATCCTCAAACCTTAATGTATTCGGCATTAAAGCGAAGGCCGAGCGTGTTCTCTTTGTCCTCGATACCAGCCGAGAAATGCTTCTAGACACGAAAGGTGGATTCAAAAGCTACCGTATCATTAAAGAAGAAATCACTCAGATGATCGGAAATTTATCTGCAGGAACTCTCTTTAACGTCATGTTGAATGACCACCAAAAAACCATTCTCTTCAAGCCTCAGCTTGTTAGCTCAGGCACAGATTCTCATCAAGAACTCATTCAGTGGCTCGCCCCAATCAATAGAACCTCCAATAAAACCGGCCTCGACTATACTCCAGGTGCCGAAAAGCCCACCCTTCGCGCCCTTCCAAACGATTCCGTCCAGAACGCAATTCCAGAAAGAGATTTGATTGGAAATGACACCGCTTTCATTACCCAATATGCTCTTGAACAAGGCGTAGACACCATCTTTGTTATTGCCGCAACTCATAGGGGATTTGAAAGATTACCTCGCCCTCTCAACGCAAAAGAAGAAGCCGCTTGGAACTTCAAGATTAATAGCCCTGAGTACAAAGCTCAGCTTGCTAAGCATGAGCTCGAAATTCCTAGAATGGAACAAAGGATTCAAAGAAAGCTATCCCAACTCAATGCAGAACGTGCAAAAAAAGGGCAACCCCCACGCGTCCTCAATCGCCGCTATGGAATTTACTCCGCACAAAGAGAAGTGGGCCTCGAATGGGAGACTGAGCACCCTGGCTTCAAACCTTGGCCCTTCTATGACCCG
>CBFHPQ010000019.1:0-28009 GCA_965657865.1 Coraliomargaritaceae bacterium
TTCAGTATCCCTGTGTCTCTCTTGTGGAGCAAAGAGGAGCGGGTCCTTTGGATTGCGTAGATGTCGACCACTATCAAGGGATGTCGTTGATAATAAATAGTTTAAAGGATCTGGGGCATCGAAGAATTTCCTTTTATTCGAAGATGTATAAAGTTGAGGCTTCATGGTCCATGCGCCGTTGTGGAGCATTCTTTGAGAAAATGATTCAACAAGGATTACCCATTAAACAAGCAGATCTGATCAATGCGTATCCTTCCCAAATGGTTTCCCTTGAGGATAGTTTTGATCTTGCAGCGAGCAAGGTGAAGGAAGGAGTCACAGCTTTTGTGTGTGCGGCAGATCATCAAGCCTATGACTTAATAAGAGCCCTTAGAATGAGAGGTATTCGTGTTCCTGAAGATGTTACCGTGACAGGATTTGATGGCATCGATGCGCCCGAAGACATTCCTAATTTAAGCACCGTACAAATCCCTTATCATCAAATTGGCTATACGTCTGCAAAGCGGCTTGATGATCTTATGACAAAACGCTTTGGACCAACTCAACATATACTTTTAGGGTGCCGTTTCAACGCAGGCAATACCATGGCAACGCCCGGTCATTGATTTGGCGGTGCGCTATTTTTTCAAAATTAAAATTATACTCAGAAATGGGGTAAATCGCATCGTTTATCGCCATCTCTATCTTTTGCAAACTATTGCTAATATGAATACTTACGCTTTCAATAGACTGACTATTTGCTTGGTTACTTTACTGTTCACTTTCACCGCCGTTGTTCATTCCAAGGCTGAAACTGATTTGGGTCTTCAATCCTCAAGTAGTTTAATTTCAAAGGCTTGGGAGGCGTTAACTGTCAAAAATTATAAGCATGCGATTCGCTTAACTGACACGTGTATTGAGTTGTACGAAACAGAGGCGTTGAAAATGCAGGCACAGCTTAAAACAAAGGCCCCGGAAGAAACTGCTTCGGAATTCTGGGCGCTCAATGATGTTGGAACTTGTTTCTTTATTCGTGGGCAAGCATATGAAGGAATCGGCAAACCTAAGGAAGCGATAGCTAATTACAAAACGCTAGTTACTAAGTTTAAGTTTTCTCAAATATGGGACGATAATGGCTGGTTTTGGTTGCCTGCGGATGCCGCACAACACCGTATCCAGATCTTAGAATTTGATAGCCTATAGCATGAGATTTTCCTGCATCTTGAGTACTTTTAAAAGTAAAATTGCAATAAATTGAAATTATAAAGTTGCGCAATGAGTCGAATTAAAACTTGCTTTAAAACACTTTGAGAACCCCTAAATTTATACATTACTATGCAAAATGATACGCCTCATCAAAAGCTTAGATTAACTGAAAAAGTTGGATACGGATTGGGCGATTTTGCTTCTAATCTCTACTTTCAGTTTTTTAATTTATTTCTTTTTTATTACTACACCGACGTCTTTGGGCTCAACCCAGCCGCTATCGGAACAATGTATTTGGTAGCTAATTTTTGGGATGCAGTGAATGACCCGATGATGGGTGCGATTGCGGACCGCGTGCAGACCAAAAACGGAAAATACCGACCTTTCTTACTTTGGTTTGCGATTCCATACGGAGTTTTAGGGTATGCAATTTTTGCGAATCCTGATCTTGGTGAAATAGGAAAACTAGCTTTTGCCTATACGACTTTCATTGCGTTTAAGATGGTCTATACTGCTATCAATGTTCCATATTCCGCTTTGATGGGAGTGGTCACTGATCGTCAGGAAGATCGGATGTCACTTGCGACCTTTAGATTCTTGGGTGCATTTGGTGGTGGCTTTGTGGTTTCTCTTCTAGTCCGTCCACTCGTTAAATTGTTTGGTGGTGATGATGAGGTACTGGGGTTCCAGACAACGATGGCGCTCTTTGGGTTTTTCTCTATCATCTTTTTCTTCGTCACCTATTTTACTACTCGCGAACGAGTCAAACCACAGCTTGAACAGAACGTGAGTGTGATAAAAGACCTCAAGCTTTTATCTGGTAATTTGCCCTGGATTATAATGATTGGCGCAGCTATCTGCACCCTTGCAAACGTAGCGGTCCGCGGAGCAGTTACAGTTCATTACTTCAAATATTATGTGGGGAATAGTGATGAGGCAGTCTTTGCGCTTGGTAATGCAGGATCTGCATTCTTTTTAGAATTTGATGCGACCACCATATTCATGTCTTCGGGTATGCTTGCATTTATTGCAGGGGTCGCTTTTTCAAGCACGGTCGGACGTCTACTAGGGAAACGTAACGCGCTCGCAATTCTTACGCTTTTGAATGGAATTGCGATCATCGGGTTTTATTTCATTCCACCAGAAGCAACAGGACTGATGTTTGGTGTTAACTTGATCGCCAATCTATTAGCTGGGCCAACGCCCGCACTGGTGTGGGCACTCTACACAGATGTGGCCGATTATGGCGAATGGAAGTACGGGCGCCGAGCAACTGGGCTTGTGTTCTCAGCAGCTATGTTTGCCCAAAAAATGGGTCTTACTATCGGAGGTGCAGCCTCAGGTTGGTTGCTTGCCTATTTCGGCTTTGTTGCTAACCAAGATCAAACCCCTGAAGCTTTGATGGGTATTCGTATTATGTTTTGTATTATTCCAGGAGCGCTTGCGCTCTTAAATGGATTAATAGTGATCTTTTATCCGCTAAATACAGCGAAAACAGAACAGATGCATAAAGAGCTCAAATTAATGCGTGAAGCCGGGAATTCGTAAGGAAAAAACTATAAGCTTGAATTTGAGCGCTCCGTTTTGATTTAGCGGAGGTCTTCCTTTTTTGCGACTTGTTGAGCGTGTTCTCTTTTCAAGGCTTCATTATTCTTTGCAATTTCAAGGAAGCTTGATTGGGCGCATACTTTCTTTTCGCTTTTGTTTACCCGACCTCGATGGTAGGTGCCATTAGCTCGGAGGAAACGCGCATTCTGAGTGTCTTTAAGATACGTATCTAGGATTATTAAGATACGATTTCTAGACTCTGAATCATGAATCGGAAAGACGCATTCAATTCGCCGATAAAAGTTACGCGGCATCCAATCAGCGCTGCCTGCTAGGATGTGTGCTTGACTGCCGCTGCTATTTTCGAAGTAGAAGATGCGGCTGTGCTCGAGGAAGCGACCTAAGATACTACGCACGCGAATGTTTTCACTCATGCCTTTCACATTGGGAACAAGACTACAAATTCCACGTATGATTAATTCGATTTTGACCCCCGCTTGAGAGGCTTGGTAAAGATTCTTAATAGTCTCTGTATCAACTAAACTGTTGGCTTGTATAATTATTTTAGCAGGCTTTCCAGCACGTGCATTTCGGGTCTCGGTTTTTATGTAACGTTGAATCGATGTGTAGAGATTAAAGGGTGCCACCAAGAGCTTATTAAATTTTGGATCCACTGAAAAGCCGGTCAGTGAATTGAAGAGATTTGCAACTTCTCCGGTTATATCTTGGCGAGCGGTAAATAAACTTAAGTCGGTGTAAAGTTTAGCAGTTTTATGATTATAATTACCCGTTCCTAGATGCACGTAGCGCTTGAGTTTCTGCCCCTCACGCCGAACGACCATACATGTTTTGCAGTGTGTTTTGAGCCCGACTAAACCGTACACAACATGCACTCCTTCGTCTTCGAGTTGTCGTGCCCATTTAATATTGTTGGCTTCGTCAAAACGGGCTTTTAATTCTACCAAAACCGTTACTTGTTTTCCGCGGCGAGACGCTTCGATGAGAGCCTCAACAATGGGAGATTCTCCTGAAGTTCGGTATAATGTTTGTTTGATAGCGAAGACTTTTGGATCGATGGCAGCTTGGGCTAAAAAATCAACAAATGGCTGAAAGCTTTCGTAGGGTTGATGCAGCAGGAAATCACGCTTCGCAATCTGATCCAGAATAGGTTGATGGCTTTCCAGCTCCTTAGGAGTGTAAGGAGCATAGGTTTCAAATTTTAAATCAGGACGATCAAATAAATCATAAGCACCCATCAATCTCCCGAGGTTGAGCAAGCCATCCAGGGTGTACACAGACTCAGGTGGTAAATCGATACATTGCAGGAGCTCCTTTATTAAAATGGGGTCGGCACCTTTTGCAATTTCCAGCCGTACTGCTGCACCTTTTTCTCTATTAATAAGTTCTTCTTCAACACGACTGAGAAGATTTTCAACTTCTTCCTCATCAATATAGAGATCACTGTTTCGAGTAATGCGAAAAGGCACTGCAGATCGAACGCGGTAACCTGGAAATAGTTTTTTTATGTGCCGCTTTATGATATCTGTTAAGGCAATATAAACTTCTTGGCTACCTTGTCTTGGGGTATCAATTTTGACAATTCTTGGCAGAATCCTTGGCACTGGTATAATAGCCATCAGTCGCTCTATTGATTTTGTTTTTGGATCATCAATGGATGCTAAGATATAAAGCGCCTTATTAACCAGTTGTGGAAATGGATGGGCAGGATCAATCGCTAGGGGAGTGAGAACCGGAAAAATTTGTTCCTCGAAATATTCAGCGACCCATTTTTTTTCGTTCCGAGTGAGTGCATCGTAAGCATGGAAATTTATCCCTGCTCGATTCAATTTGGGGATAATTTTATCGGTCCAGCAAGCGCTTTGATCGGCAATCAATTCATGGACTTTATTTTGGATTTTTTTTAAGAGACTTTTAGAATCTAAGCCATCTGGACCGCGTTCGATATTTCCCGATTTTACCTGCTGCATAATCCCTGCAACGCGAATCTCAAAGAATTCATCGAGATTTGAACTTACAAAAGCGAGAAACTTCATGCGCTCAAGAAGTGGATACTCAGACGATCCAGCCTGCTCTAAAACGCGCCGATTGAAAGCCAGCCAAGAGAGCTCTCGATTGAAAAATCGAAAGTCAGATAGGTCAGTTTCTTTTTTGTAAGGTGGCATTTAGGGGTCTTAGCGGACGCTCAGCTTTTCAAGCAGCGTATAATTGCGTTGAAGCATCGTTGTCGGGTCTTCTAAAAGCCCTGCTGCCATGCGCGCATTGTCCAGAATTTGCTCGCTAATAAGCCCAGCGAGTTCCGTTTCAGATGCATGGAGAGTCGCTAGATTCTTGACGAGGGCGTGACGTGGGTTGATTTGTAGTTTAGCAGGTGGTTCAGCGCCTGCCATACCGCCATCTTGTTGCATCGCTTTCATCATCTTACGCATTTGTGCAGTCATCATCTTATCACTGTTAACGATCATTGCTGGGCTTCCAACAAGACGGTCGCTGACAGTGACTTCGCCCACTCGCTCGCCGAGTGATTCTTTGATAAACACGCAGAGCGCATCACTTTTTTCACTTTCAAGTGCCTCGATTTTGTTGACCTCGGTTTCACTTGCGATTGCGTCGAGGTCGATGTCATCGGTGTCCGCAGAGACGAAGTTTTTTTCTTCGTAACTACGCGCGTGGTTTGTGACAAATTCATCGACGGGTTCGAGCATATAAAGCACTTCGATGTTTCTCGCTTTGAATGCTTCGATATAAGGACCGCTTTCGATAGCTTGTCTACTGGGTCCAGAGAGAAAGAAGATTTCTTTTTGGTTTTCAGGTGCTCGACTTAAATAATCAGAAAGACTGGTGGTCGCACCTGCTTCGGTGTATGAAGATTCATATCGAAGTAGTTTCAGTAATTGGTCACGATGCGTGAAATCAGTAGTGACGCCTTCTTTTAAGAAAAGACCAAAGTTTTTCCAAAAGTCATCATACGCCTCGGGGTCCTTCTTTGCAGTTTCTTCAAGTAACTTTAAATAGCGCTTTGTGATTACCTTATTCAGTTTTTGAATCAGCGATGAATCTTGCATGGATTCGCGAGAAATATTGAGTGGCAGGTCAGCGCTATCAACGACCCCGCGCACAAAGCGGAGCCAGTCGGGCAAGAGATTCTTAGGCTCGCTATCAATAAGGATCTTTCGGCAGTAAAGAGCGACTCCGGGCTCCATTCGTCCAAATCCAAATCCTTCCATGTTTTCGCTCGGAGTGAAAAGGAGGGTATTGATTTCTAAAGGAGCATCTGCGGAAAAGTGTAGCCAGAAGCGCGGTTCATCGAACGCTTTTGCCTGAAACTTATAAAATTCTTTATACTCCTCATCGCTGATATCGTTTTTATTCTTAAGCCATAGTGCTTGAACCGTTTTTAATTCTTCGCCCTCGATCTTTATTGGAAACTGAACAAACGCAGAATAATTTTTAATGATACCTTCAAGGCGGTCTTTTTTGGCAAACTCTTTAAATTCTTCTTTAAGGTGTAATACAATCCGAGTTCCGCGGCGCTCTCCCTCTACTGCTTCGATCTCGTAGGCTCCAGTCCCATCACTCGACCAGCACAGGCATTCTCCGTCTTGTTTCCATGTACGAGTAAAAACCTCAACTTTTTCAGCAACCATGAAGGCGGAGTAAAACCCAACACCAAACTGTCCAATTAGATTTTCGTTGCGTTCTCCGCTTTCTTTAAGGGCATTCAAAAATGCTTTGGATCCAGAATGCGCGATAGTGCCAAGATTCTCGATAAGTTCCTCTCGATTCATTCCAATTCCAAAATCCTGAATCGTTATCAACCCGGCTTCATCGTCACTAGAGATGCTTAACTCAAGGTCTAAATTTCCATCAAATATATCCTTTTCCGTTATCTGCGTGTGCCGAAGCTTTTCGGATGCATCCGACGCATTTGAAATTAATTCACGAATGAAAATTTCTTTATCGGTGTAGAGCGAGTGTACCACGATATCGAGGACTTGTTTGACCTCAGCTTGAAATTCATGTCTTTCGGGTGTCTTTGTTTTCATTGATTTTAGTATGCTTCGTTATTAATTAAGCCGAGTAGAGTAGAGTGCTATTGTTTAAAAATCAAGTAATGTAGGTACTAGTTTTGTGACAATTTGCTACGCTTTTAACCAGACTTGCATTTTGTTAAAAAATGTGCCTTTATGTCACGCATGTCCGTAACATTGTTAATTGTCGACGATGAAAAAAATACTCGAGAAGGTTTAGCACGTGTTCTTGAGGATGATTATGATGTATTTCTAGCATCGAGCGCTGATGAAGCCTTCAATCTCATGGAGGCACAGGCTTACGATGTGGTTTTAACAGATCTACGCATGGCGGGGAAGTCTGGTCTGAAAGTGATTGATAGATGTCTTGAGCAAGCGACGCCTCCCATTTGCATAATGATGACGGCTTATGGCAACGTTGAGACTGCGGTCGAAGCGATGCGAAGAGGTGCATTTGATTTTCTCACCAAGCCCGTTAATATCGAAAAGTTGGAAATTTTAATTCAGCGCGCGCTTCAAAGCAAAAGCCTTGAGAAAGAAAATGTGGTGCTACACAAGCGCCTTGATAAGAAGTATAGCTTTGGCGGTATTGTGGGAAACTCTAGTGGCTTAGCTAAAGTTTTAGACACCGTCAAACTAGTGGCCCCTTCAAAGGCAACTGTGCTCCTTGAGGGTGAGACCGGGACGGGGAAGGAATTAATAGCTCAAGCGATTCACCAGAACAGTGATCGGCCAAGGAAGCCGTTTGTGCCAGTGCATTGCGCGTCATTGGCCTCTAATTTATTGGAAAGTGAGCTTTTTGGTCATGAAAAAGGGGCGTTTACTGGAGCTGGCGAGCGAAGAATTGGACGCTTTGAAGCAGCCGACGGTGGTACTCTTTTTTTGGATGAGATAGGAGAAATTGATGCTTCGACTCAGGTTAAGCTACTTCGTTTCCTTGAAACACGCCGCTTCGAGCGCCTCGGGAGTTCAAAATCGATTGATGTAGATGTTCGATTGGTGTGTGCCACCAATCGGAATTTATCTGAAATGGTGAAGTGTGGAGAATTTCGTGAAGATTTATTATACCGCCTAAACGTGGTTACTATTTACCTGCCTGCCTTGCGGGATCGAGCAGATGATTTATTTACTCTTCTCAGCCATTATATCGAGCGCTTCAGCCAAGAGAATCAAGTAGAGCCGGTAGAGTTGACGGAAAGTGCTTTAAAAGTTTTAAAAGCGTATCCATGGCCCGGAAATATTCGCGAGTTACGTAATTTCTGTGAGAATATTGTTATTTTAAAACGTGGAATGAGTGTCAGTGAATACGATTTAGATGCCAAATATCATCAGGCAATTAAGCCTATTAAAGGTGAAGAGAGCTTGATTGTGAGCACGGCCTCCAATCTAAGTAAGGAAGATAATGAAAAGAGGTTGCTGAGAAGTGCGCTTGTTAAAGCGAACGGAAATCGTACGAATGCAGCCAAGCTAATGGGTATCAGCCGACGAACTTTGCACCGAAAGTTAGTTCAATGGCCTGAGTTGGATGTTTAGCGGAAAGTTTCAAGCTTTTAAAGATGTTTGACTCACTAAGCAGCTCTGTCTTTTATATTAGATCGCAAGAATGCTTTATAATTTCTTATGAATATTCGTTTAATTTTTATATCCTTAGTGTTGTTGGTGGCCTCATTAAAAGCTGCTGAAATTCGTTTTTCGGTATCCGATCTGCTTGCTCCTCAAATAAAAGAAAACATTGAAACGTTTTCTGAAGAGTTCGACGTAGAGATTGATTTTCAGACTCTTGGTAGTTTGCCAGCGACTGAGCGTTTAATGGGAGACGAGCTCGACATTGCAATTTTGGCCATTCCAGACGGGCACAGGATGCCGAGTTCGGACTTCACTTATTATCCCATTGCTTATGAAGTGATGATCATTGCCGTAAATGATGATAATCCAATTGCTGAAATTAGCCTCGATAATTTAAGCGGAATTTTTGGATCTGATGAGAGCCAAGACTTAAAAACTTGGGGTGATTTGGGGCTCGCAGGTTGGAGCTCTAGAAATATCAAACCACTTTCTGAAACGTTTGATCAAAGCGTTTGTTTAGAATTGTTTAAATATTCGGTTTTGAATCAAGTAGCTTTGAAATCCGCAGTTTCCTTTTTGAGTGCTTCAGATGCGCTTAAGGTCTTATCTACGGACGTGACTGCGATTGGGCTCTTGGAGCGATCACCCAAAGATTCGTCGGTCAAAACGCTCATGATCTCGATGAGTCCTAACAAGCCTGCCTACGGTCCTTCTGTTGATAACGTGCATTATGGAGATTACCCAATTAGGCTTCCTTATTACATTGTTTTCAAAAAGACCGATTCAGAAAAAGTGAACGTTCTTTTGCGTCATCTTCTTTCTAATAATTTTGCATCTTCGCTCAAAGATGAGGGAATTTTCACTCTTCCAGATGCTGTTCGTAGTCAGTTTAGCTTCGAGCTAAATATGACGGCTAAATAAAATTAAATTATAAAAACGCATTGACACTTCGCGATGTCGACCGTTTATCTCTTTCCTTATTCGCGAGCGTAGCTCAGTTGGTAGAGCACCACCTTGCCAAGGTGGATGTCGAGAGTTCGAACCTCTTCGCTCGCTCCATTTTAAACCCTCGAAATCTTTTTCGAGGGTTTTTTTATGGCGACTCTTATCGCTTCGGATTTGCCAATGCTCCTATCTTAGATAACTTTCGAATCGTATTTAACTACTTGGCACTCATAACTTCTCTCCTCACATCCTGATTCAATGCGTCTAACAGCAAACGATCTTCAACTCATTAAAAAGTATAATCGCCCGGGTCCGCGTTATACCAGCTATCCGCCCGCGAATCACTTTACTGAATATTCGGAGCCAAGTCCCTTACTTCAAACAGTTGAAAAGGGAGATGCACCGCTTTCTTTATATTTTCATTTGCCGTTTTGCGAAACCCTTTGCTGGTTTTGTGGCTGCAACATGATTACAACTTTAGATCACGGTCGGGCAGATAGTTATTTAGATTTGTTAGAGAGAGAACTCGCATTATACCGTCCTCTGTTGTCTCCAGATCGAAAAGCAGTGCAGTTGCATTTTGGTGGTGGCACACCCAACTTTTTTGAGGGAGAACAAATTGATCGCTTAGCAGCCTTGATTGATCAGCATTTTAAATTTGAGGTGGGTGCCGAGAAATCTGTGGAATTAGATCCACGTCGCTTGAAAGCATCTCAGGTTGAGGCATTTGCGCGGATGGGGATCACGCGAGCTTCTTTCGGAGTTCAGGACTGTGACCCAGAGGTGCAAAAGGCGATTCATCGAATACAGCCACAGTCAGTAAACATCGAGGCGATGGAGTTATTAAGAAATAATGGCTTTGAATCGATTAATTTAGATCTCATCTATGGGTTGCCGAAGCAAAATCTGGAAAGCTTTAATCGAACATTAGATGATGTGCTTTCACTGAAGCCAGAGCGCTTTGCAGTTTTCAATTACGCGCATGTGCCTTGGATGGCGCCCGCTCAAAAAATTCTTGAGCGCATGGGTCTCCCAGATGCTGAAGCCAAATTGCAACTCCTTAAGCTCTGTATTGAGCGACTCACAGAGGCGGGTTACGTCTACATCGGAATGGATCATTTTGCCTTACCCAGCGATGAATTAGTACAGGCGCAACTAGAAGGTTCGCTTCAACGAAATTTTCAAGGTTACAGTACTCGAGCTGGTGTTGAAATTTGTGGTTTTGGAATTTCTAGTATTTCTCAGGGTGCGAGCGGATTCCGCCAAAACGTGAAAGATCTTGTTTCCTACCAAGCTCGAATTGAATCGGGTACATTTCCGATTGCCAAGGGTTATGAATTTAAGGGCGAGGATCAACTGCGTGCGGATGTAATTATGCGTTTAATGTGCGATCTTGCTTTAGACTTTGATGCCATGGGTACGAAATGGAAGATTGACTTCAAGGTACACTTTGCGGATGCACTGGCTCAACTGAATGAACCAGTTGCGGACGGGCTTCTCGAATGGACTACTACTGGATGCCGAGTAACCGATAAGGGACGTTTATTTATTCGGAACTTAGCGATGTGTTTTGATGCGTATCTAGAACCTGCTGAAACGAGCCGCTATTCTCGGACGGTTTAAGGTTATTGCAAATTTTTGGGACTCAACCCAATCCATGCAATTAGTAGCGAGAGCAGTGAACTGAGTGGCATTAAAATAGCGGCTATGAGCGGGTGCATGAAACCCCAAAGACACAGTCCAATCGCTCCGCAGTTATAAATAATAGCAACCGCAAAGATTGTATGCACAGTGCGGTTTCGCTTGCGATGGGTCGCGATCAATAACGGTAAACTTTGCAGACTTTTTCCAAAGAAAAAGAAATCTGCACTTTCTTGAAGCAAAGATTGTTCGGTTACAGGGACGCCTCTGCATATAGCAGAATCAAAAGCAAATCGATCATTGGCACCATCGCCCACCATGAGCGCAGAATCCAATGCATTGGCTTCAATCCATTTTGATTTATCTTTCGGGGAGTAATCCGATTTATAATTTTCAGAGTCCAACTCTAGATTGTGTGCAATTTTCTCAACACTCAGGGAATGATCACCACTCAAAATCATAGGATCAAAACCATTTTTTTTGAACGATTGGATGACTTCGAAGGCGTGGTCTCTTACTTTTTCTGAGAATTGGAAAGACACGATCGGTGTCTTATTTTTGGAAAAATGTGCGACGGAGTAATTCTCCGCACTTTCAGTATCTGTATTCAGCACTACGGCCTTACCTAAACTCCATAGGTTCATTTCGCGATCGCAGAAGGAAACTCCTTCGCCGAGGGTTTCTTCTATCTCAGGATACTTTTCACATTTAATGAGGTTTGGGTCGTTTTTAAGCAGACACTCTCTTAAAGAGCGTGCGACCGGATGGGCATTCCGATCGACCAGATAAAACAAGGCATTTCGGACTTCATTGTTTAGGGTTTGAATGGCTTCAGGGTTTATTAGCTCTGGGGTACTCAAAGTTAGCGTGCCCGTTTTATCAAACACGACTCGTTTGACTTGGTTGAGACGCGACCAAATTAAATTACTCTTAATGAAAAGTCCCACGTGCCGGAGTCGAGTATGCGCGTAGCTATTGCAGATGGGAATCGCAACTCCAAGTGCGCAAGGACAGGAAACAATTAATACTGAAATCGAAACCTGCAGTGCAGTGAGCACCTGGCTCGTGAAAAACATCCAAGCAAAACCACCGAGACCGGCGATCCAAAGAATTGTCCAGATGTAGTACTTTAAAACTTTTTGAAGTCTGGGATCTTGATACTCTGTATTATCAGTAGCGAGCATTTCGGAGAGTATTCCATCATCCCATGACTCACGCGCTTTGAGGGTGATTGGATTGAGTCCAATATTAATGCTACCTGCAGGTAGTATCTTATGCGCGCTCCAGATCGTAGGTTTCGATTCTCCATTAATCCATTCAAGGCTCACCGAGCAATTCGGTTCGAGCAGTTCAGCGGCTACTGGATTGATTGAGCGTGGCTTCAGTTGATATACTTGCCCTTCAACGACCGCATCAGGATCCATCGCTTCTCCGTCATTTGAGCCATTCACCAACATGACTGGATCGAGGTGCCGTTCTTTTTTATTTAATAAATTTCGATTACGTTCGAGCGCGAATTCTTGAACCCAACGACCTACCAACATTAAAAAAATAAAACTCGCTACAAAATCAAAATAAATGAGGGAAGGGTAGCCCATAAGCCAACCGACCAAAGAGCCAAAATAAGCAGCGATGATTCCCAATGAAATAGGAAAGTCGATGTGCAGTACTTTGGCTGATAGCGCCTGCCATGCACGGTTAAAGAAATAGGTGCCTCCAATTAAAACGCTGAGGGTTGCAAAAAATGCGCCTAAAATTTGAAATAGGGGACTCAGAAAAAATGCAGGTTGCATCCCTAAGTAACCGGGGAGCGTAAAGAGCATTGTATTCATTAATAAAAAACCACAGAGTCCGATGCGTTTCGAAAGCGCTAAGGTCTGAGTGTCATTTGAAGGGTGCGTTGTGTCGGGTCTTAATTGATACCCCACATTGCTTAAGCTTTTGGCGAAATGCGTGAGATCAAATTCAGGTTCATTCCAGTACAGTGTGACAGCGCTTTGTTGGAGGTTGATTTGAATCTCTACCTGACCTTCCTCCCGTTTAAAAAGCGCATCCATTAACCACACGCATGCAATACAACTCATCCCTCCGATTTGAAATTTAGCTTTTTTAAGCGCGGGTGCTTCAATCAATTTGGCTTCTTTCTGTGCGACTGCTACCCATTCAAAATCATGATGCTGAAAGACTGATTCTCCAATTGGCGGGAGGCTACGATTCCCCTTTATCGAGTAAAACTCATCAAGCGCTTGTTCGTTGAGTAATTGATAGACATACTGACATCCACTACAACAGAACGGTTCATTCTGATGTGGGACAAAAGGCGTTTCACAATGCAGGCATTGCGTTTGCTTAGAGTCTTTTTTTAATGCCCTACCTATCATGAACCTCTAAGGATTGTTGCGATTCAAGCGGAATAGATTCAATCGGGTGTGCTCCCGCTAATCGTATTAAATAATACCAAGCGAGTGAAATTATCACGAATACCATTATAATTGATACCCAGAGCGAAGCATTAAATTTTTTTGCGGATTCTTCCTTTTTTTCCATAGCCTAGTGTTAATTATTGGGTCCTAAAAATTGTGCTTTTCGTGTGATAATCGCTGACTCCGAATCTGAATTTTCCAACAAATGAATCTCTAAGTTGAACTGGCTTTGGTAGTTTTCTGCGTCCATCTGAATAATTAATGGGCGAGTGATTTCCCCCATGGCATCCAATTCATAATCAATCGAATCGCCTTCAACCTGCACTGGCCGATCACTCTGCACCCCTATACTATAACATTTAGGCTGATTCGTTTTATTGATGATCCGTACCATATACTGATTGCGAATATGAGACTCAGATTGATAAAAAGGAGGGCCGCTCATCCGTACTACATTCATGTGCATGCCGTGCAAATGTCGCGCAGAAATAGCAAAGACCCCCGCTCCAAGTAGCAGTAAGACAGAATATAAAAAAATACGCGGCCTCAAGATGCGTCGGCGTTGTTTGTTGAACCCATTCAGCGAGTCGTAACGAATCAAGCCTTTAGGTCGCGACAATTTTCCCATTATGCGATTACAGGCATCAATGCAATTTGCGCATCCGATGCATTCCATTTGCAATCCTTGCCGGATGTCGATTCCCGTCGGGCACACTTGCACGCATTGTTTGCAATCGATGCAGTCACCACTGCTCGAGTTAACATGTCGGTTTCTCGGTTCGCCGCGATGTGTATCGTATCCAATGATAATAGAGTCATCATCAATTAACGCACTTTGAAGCCTCCCATAGGGACAGATGACAAGGCAGAGTTGTTCGCGAAACCAGTAAAAGTTTAGAAACAAAAGAGTACTCATCACCACCATGAAAAGAAAAGTGTCCCAATGTTTAGCGGGGCTTTGCAGCATCCACTGATGCAATTGTGGAATCGAGATAAAATAAGCAATGAAGCAATGCGCAATGAGGATCGCAACACAGCCAAAGAGGGTAATCTTTATCAAACGTTTCCAGAATTTGTTCACATCCATCGGAGCGTCTTCAATTTTGTGTCGAGCCTGACGATCGCCATCAATCAATCGCTCAATGGGACGAAACACGAATTCCATGAAAATGGTTTGAGGACATGCCCAACCACACCAAACGCGTCCCAGTAACGCCGTGATAAAAAATAACGTAAATCCGAGCCCCGTAATAAAGAAATAGGCCATCCAGAAATCTTGAGCTGCAAAAGTCATCCCAAAGATATGAAAGCGTCGTTCTATGATGTTAAAGAAAAGCGCAGGATGACCGTTTATCTGAATCCATGGTAAGAGAACAAAGATGGCTACTAAGCAAGTCGCAAACAAAGCCCGATAGCGTGTGAATGGGCCTGTGACCTTTGATGGATGCAGCATACGCCTGGACCCATCCTCATTAATTGTCGTTACAGATTCACGAATCGGTTTGAGTGCCTTCACAAAATTAAAGTGGATAACTTCCAGATCAGCCTTTGGCCTATTGCTTAGCAGCAGCTTGGAGTGTTTCGCGGTCGTTTTTACTCATTATGTATGCAACCACTTCAGTGATGCGTTTCTGTCCTAATAAACTTGCCCAAGCTTGCATTCCTTTTTCGGGCACACCCTTTGAAATTGTTGTATAGATTTCAGCAGGCAGTGAACCATGTACCCACTCAGCATCCACTAAATTAAAGCCAATTCCGCCCCTCAGATTCTCTCCATGACATGCCACGCAATTTGTTTGAAAAGTTTGTTTACCTTTAGCCAAGATTGTTTGATTTTCCGACATCTCCCAAAACTTTTCATTATTAGTTACATCAATCGAATTTTCTAAGCGAAGGGTTTCAATTTGAGCCATCTGTTCCTCAATTAATAAATGCTCCGCTCCCGTAAAACCTTTAACGTCTAGCATTAACCAATAAATCGCAGAAAAAACGACGGCTCCGTAGAGAGTAAATAACCACCAACGCGGTAGACGCTGATCATATTCATGAATGCCGTCGTAACTATGAGGTTTCAAAGTCACGCCCTTTGGCAATTTCTCTGCTTTCAGTTCTTCGCTACTGGGATCTTCGGAGTCCATTTTAAATTTCAATTGAGATTTTTATTTTGTTTGAGATTTCTTTTCTAAGTGACGTAGTTTCTGCGTCTGGCATTCGCTCTCGGTCTCTTCTGGGTCTTCCAAAGGGAGATGGCTGATACGTTCAACCTCCGACCGTTTCATCAGTAATGTTTTTAGCACCATCAAAATGAAGACGCTAAAAGTTAGCCAAAATGAGATTTCTGGAATGTGTTCGGTCCAATTTTCAAAGATTACTCGCTTAAACATTTGATTACTGAGTTATTTATTCGGTTTTGTTGGCAGCTTCTGCCTTTAGGTCTTGGTAGTTACCCAACTGTTGAAGGTAAGCGATCAACGCCACAATTTGCTTGTCTGCTTTTATCTCTGCGCCCTTGTCACGTAATCCCTTCGCAATTGCTTCCGACTGCTCTTTGACAGATGCCATCACTACTTCTTCGACTGGCGGATCATAGGGAACTCCCAAACGTCGCATCGCATTTATCTTTGGAACTAACTGCTCCACTTTGGTTTTTTTCACGAACAACCAGGGGTAGCTAGGCATGTTTGAGCCCGGAGACACATCTCTTGGGTTTAGCATATGAAAATAATGCCAATCGTCCGAGCGCAGTCCGCCTTCACGTGCGAGGTCAGGGCCAGTGCGACGCGAACCCCATTGAAACGGATGGTCGTAAATGGATTCTCCGAGCCGCGAATAATCCCCATAGCGGAGGACATCTGGAACTAAGGTCCGGATCATTTGCGAGTGACAATTATAACACCCCTCAGTGACATAAATATCACGTCCAGCCAATTCAAGGGGAGTGTAGGGTATTTGAAGGCGATCCTCAATGTTGCCAGCACGTTGCATTGTTACAGTTGGAATTATCTGGATCGCGCCACCAATCCCAGCTGCTATGATAACTAAAATGGTAAAGCCAAAGCTCTTTTGCAGTAAAACATCATGCCATTCGCTCCATTTATTTTTACCTATTTCAAAATGCGCGTACGCAACAATGGTGACTGTGATACTGGCAGCTACACTTGCTAAGAAAAAGATTCCTTCACCAAATATAGAACAAGCAACGGTTAGAATGAGGGCGGCAGAGTAGCCGATTGGCGCGTTCAGAAAACTACTGTATTTGCCGTGTGAATCTTCAGAAGTTTTTTGAATCGTAACGGTCCCATTACTTGGGGTTCCTTTGAGTGCGGTGCGAAAAATATTGTACGCTAATAATACAAACCCCGTAAAATAGAGTACCCCGCCGAAGAAACGGAATAACATCATTGGACGAATTGAGAGGAGGGTATCGAGAAAGTTGCTGTATTGAAGCACCGTTCCGTCGGGATTGATCGCATTCAGCATAAGCCCTTGAGTGATGCCAGCGACCCACATCGAGGCGATGTACAATAAGATTCCAACCATCCCCAGCCAGAAGTGTAAGTTTGCTAATCCCTTAGAGAAAAGCGGGGTATTCCAAAGTCGCGGAGCTAGCCAGTAAAACAACCCTGCCGCCATAAAACCATTCCAACCTAGAGTTCCGCCATGCACATGCCCAATCGTCCAATCACTATAATGAGATAATGCATTAACAGATTTGATCGACATCAAGGGGCCTTCAAAGGTTGCCATTCCATAAAAGGTCACCCCTGCCGCAAAGAATTTAACAACGGGATCGGTTCGAAGTTTGTCCCATGCACCCCTCAAAGTAAGCAAGCCATTCAGCATGCCTCCCCACGAAGGTGCCCAAAGCATCAAAGAAAAAAGCATTCCCAGTGATTGCAACCAGCTGGGCAGCGCCGTGTTCAACAAGTGGTGCGGTCCTGCCCAAATATAAATAAATACCAGTGACCAAAAATGAACGACCGATAGCCGATACGAATACACCGGACGATTGACGCACTTCGGTACGAAGTAATACATGATCCCCAAAATCGGAGTCGTTAAAAAGAAAGCGACCGCATTGTGACCATACCACCATTGCACAAGCGCATCTTGCACGCCTCCAAAGATCGAGTAACTATGTGTGAAGCTCGTCGGTAGCGACAAATGGTTCACAACATATAACATCGTCACCGTGACTATCGTTGCGATGTAGAACCAAATTGCGACGTAGATGCTGCGCTCGTTCCGCTTCGAAAGGGTCCAGAAAAAATTAGCCGCAAACACTAACCAGATGACGGCTACCATTAAATTGATGGGCCAAATCAATTCTGCGTATTCCTTGCCGCGTGTGAATCCACAGGGGAGGGTAATCGCTGCGCAAGCGATGATGAATTGCCAGCCCCAAAAATGTATTTTCGTAAGGAGCGCACTCGCGAGGCGCGCGCGGCACAAGCGTTGCAGCGAATAGTAAATACCCGCAAACATCATATTGCCCACAAAAGCAAAGATCGCAGCATTCGTATGTAGCGGACGCAAACGACCGAACGTTAGAAATTCAACCCCCTCACTTTTGAAAGCTCCAAAGGTAATCCATTCTAGGAACTTCCCGTTCATCTGCCAAAAGTTTAGCTGGGAGGCAACAAGCACCCCCACGAAAAGGCCAACGAGGGCAAAGATGATTGAGGCAATCATGAAATGACGCACTATCGCATCATCATACTCAATCGTAACCGTCCGATTTTCACTTTTCATTTTTAGATTTCGTTTTAAGAGTTTCTTTCTCGAGCGGTAAGAGCGCCTTTTGTTCGGCGTTATTAAATTTACTTGTACGTCCTTGGTGGATGAAGCTCAGGAAAAAAAGCCCTGCTAAAAGAAGGCTTAAAAATACAGTTAATTCTAATATCTGCATCCTGCTTGAATCAAAGATCGCTTATTCATGTCCCTATTTTCGCTACAAACCATATATTTACAATATATACTATTACCTTATTAAGAATAGGTTTATTATAAATTTTAGTAATGTTAAACACTTATTTTAATAATTATTCATCCTTATTAGTGTCAAAAGCAAGACTTATACCCCGCTCTAGGGGCTTTCATTCCCTTGATTCCACAGATTAAGCTTGCACTAGGAAGAGGGTAGAGATTTGTTGTGAAGCTTCTTTTAATGGGGGCTTAGCTCAGTTGGTTAGAGCGCTACCTTGACATGGTAGAGGTCGTGGGTTCGACTCCCGCAGCTCCCACCATTTCAAAAGCCGAATCACAGTTCGGCTTTTTTTTATGCAAAGCAGGTTCCCTTGAGGCAGGCTTGAATTGATTGCTTGCAAATTCTTTAAAACCTGCAATAAACCCCACCAGAATATCTACTGTAAAATTCAAAGCCTGGGTTTTTCTCTAATTTTTGAGGATATTAATAGTTCAATTCTGAACACTCAGGGCAACGAAGCAGCGCGATAGTAATAACCAGATAAAGATTAAGTATGAATACTAAAATGTACGTAGGAAACCTGTCATTTGACGCAGGTTTTGATGAAATTAAAAGCCTGTTCGAATCTCACGGTGGAGTAGAAGATGTGTTTATTGTTAAAGACCGTGATTCAGGGCGCCCTCGTGGATTTGCCTTTGTAACAATGGACACTAAAGAGTCCATGGAGGCTGCAATAAACGCTTTAAATGGTGAAGAATTTATGGGTCGTCCAATCGTTATCAACGAAGCACGCCCACGTGAAGAACGCCCTCAACGCAATGGCGGCGGAGGCGGAGGCGGAGGCGGTGGTCGTCGTGACTTCGGCGGAGATCGTCGTGGTGGTGGCGGAGGCGGCGGTCGTCGTGACTTCGGCGGTGGTCGTGATCGCGGCAACAGCTACTAAAGCATCCTGAGCCAGTCTCAACTTTCAAAAGAAGCCCATCGCGGCTTCTTTTTTTTATGCCCGAAGCGCGCGTTGTAACAATGCCTTCAATCGCTCGGGGTCGTTTGCATCGGTCTTGGCAATGAAACCGCGAGCATGCGTAAAGTGTACATCTTCTGCGTCTGCTAGTTGCGTGAAATCAAAGAGCTGGCTATCATTAAAACGTCGCATCCCATAACCGTTGCCCCTGCGATCGGGATAGACCATTGCCGATACAGAGTCCTCTAGGCCGTTGTCGACAATATATTGACCCAGCCCCGCCGACGGTTCTCCATCCAATTGCTCTAAGCGCGGCATGAAAAGAACTTGCACCTCCGCGCCGTTAGACGGTACCTCCCAGAGTTCCACATGCTTCGCCACGTAAGTAAGCCGCTCGCGAAGATTCCTTAAAAATTGTACAAGGTCCTCACCGATCATGCGGAGTACTTCCCATATGGGTTCGCCAGGCGCATGCAGGACTTGCCCTGCAAAACGTCGTAAAAGCGTAATATCAACAGGCGAATTTAATTTACCTAAAACCTCACGTTCGATTCCGAGCCAACTAGCGGTGTCGTTCGGTCCCCGACAGTCCAACCATTCACTCGTTTCCAACCAGCCACAAAAACTTTGAGCATCTTCATAAAGGCCAAATTTTTGGAGCACTAAAGACAGAGCGCAAGTCGGTACATGGTCTGCCGGCAATTGATGGTGATCAAAATTATTTCTCTCGAGTACATGTTCGCCGCCAATGTCGACCACTGCGATTTTAGGATTTTCTAAATCAGCAACACTTGGATCGCGACGCTCAATCGCAACTGGGTTTTCAGCCAACAAGACCGCACATGCCAAAAGATCATCTTTATGCGCACCACCGGGATGAGTTATAATTGATTCAATCTCCATCGCTGAGCTACTTCTGCACCGTACCCCCAAACTTGGCAAGCATCACTTCCGAAAATAAAAAACCTCCGCCTCAAATTTTACTGAGACGGAGGTCGAAAGCTTGTATTTTTTGGCTCTTAGTGCGTTACTTGCGCTTAGCAGCTTCGCGTTCTTCCACCTCTTTAATGACGGTTTCAGCCACATTCTTAGGACATGCGGCATAATGGGAGAATTCCATGGAGAATTGTCCACGACCTGAAGTCATTGTACGAAGTGAACCAATGTAACCAAACATTTCCGATAGCGGAGCATTCGCTTTAATGCGGATGCCAGTGCTTGCAGGTTCTTGGGAGTTGATCATTCCACGGCGACGGTTGAGGTCACCGATCACATCCCCCATATTTTCCTCACCACAGAAAACGTCGAGCTTCATGATAGGCTCAAGGATTTCAGGGCGACCTTTCGGCATCGATTGACGATACGCTGCTTTCGCAGCAATTTCATAGGCAACCGCAGAGGAGTCCACCGCGTGGAAAGCACCGTCTTTAAGCGTAAACTTAACGTCTACCACAGGATAGCCCGCTTGCGGACCCTTATCGATAGATTTCTTGAAGCCTTTTTCAACTGCAGGCCAGAACTCACGTGGTACGTTACCACCCACAACTTTAGATTCAAAGTCGAAGCCTTCACCTGCTTCGTTCGGTTCAATGATGTAATCAATCTTCGCAAATTGACCCGAACCACCCGACTGCTTCTTGTGTGTGTAGCTATCTTCGACGAGTTGTGTGATCGTTTCACGATACGCAACTTGTGGTTTGCCGATTTCGGCCTCCACTCCGTAGGTACGTTTTAGAATATCAACTTTAATGTCGAGGTGCAGCTCACCCATTCCCTTAAGAATGGTTTCGCCGGAGTCTTCATCGGTCTCAACTTGGAAGGATGGATCCTCCGCAACCATCTTACCAATCGCAGTACCAAGTTTTTCAGCTTGTCCCTTATCCTTTGGCTTCACTGCAATCGAAATAACAGGTTCTGGGAAGACCATCGGCTCCAATGTCGCAGGGTGATCCGGATCACAAAGCGTGTGACCCGTTTGTACGCTCTTCATACCGAGTAGAGCAACGATATCACCTGCTTGCGCGCTATCGACTTCATTGCGCTCGTCAGCATGCATCTCAATGATACGTCCAATACGCTCAGTCTTACCTGTAGTTGTATTGAGCACAGACATGCCCTTAGAAATTTTTCCTGAATAAACGCGAGTGAAAGTTAGTGCGCCGTATTTGTCGTCCATAATCTTGAACGCTAGCGCACGGAGCGGACGACTTTCATCCACGATTGCTTTCTCGCCCGTTTCATTACCTTCAGCATCCACCTCGGGTTGTGGCTTCACGTCGGTAGGGCTTGGAAGATAATCCACCACCGCGTCGAGCACGAGTTGAACACCCTTGTTCTTGAAAGAAGATCCACAGTAAGTAGGGAAGAAGTCCAAGTTAATGGTACCCTTACGAATGCATTTTTTAAGCACCTCAATGTCAGGCTCGTTGCCTTCAAGGTATGCTTCCATCGCATCATCGTCTTGCTCAACTGCAGTTTCAATGAGCTGCGAACGGTATTCTTCAACCTTGTCCACCATGTCAGCAGGCACGTCTTCGATCTTGTAATTCAAAGGATCACCACTGTCATCCCAGATCCATGCTTTGCGGGTCAACAAGTCAACTACGCCCGAAAGATCACTTTCTTCACCAATTGGAAGCACCATCACAAGCGGAACAGCACCGAGCACGTTCTTTACTTGATCCACCACTTTGTAGAAGTCTGCGCCAATACGGTCGAGCTTGTTCACGTAAATGAGACGAGACACTTCCGAGTCATTCGCATAACGCCAGTTGGTCTCGGATTGCGGTTCAACACCACCAGATCCACAGAAAACACCCACGCCACCGTCAAGGACCTTCAAAGAACGATACACCTCAACCGTGAAGTCCACGTGTCCAGGAGTGTCGATGATGTTAAAGCGATGGTCGCCAAATTGTTTATCACTACCGGGCCAGAAACAAGTAGTCGCCGCGGACTGAATTGTAATACCACGCTCCTGTTCTTGTTCCATGAAGTCGGTGGTCGCCGCACCATCGTGCACTTCACCCAATTTATGGATTTTACCGGTCAGCTTGAGGATCCGTTCAGTAGTGGTGGTCTTGCCCGCATCGACGTGAGCAAAGATGCCGATGTTTCTATATTTAGATAAGTCGCTCATTTGAGTGTTAATATGGTTTAGTTAAGCCTGCCTAGAAAAGTTGTAGATTATTTTAGAGACTGTGCCTTGCAAAAAGAGGCGGAGAATAGGGGACATTTTGAATTCTGCAAGTCTTGAAATTATCAGATTCGCACCATTTTTTAGCTCAAAAATCCATTTCTGGATTCCCGCCTGCATTTCCCATTCAATAATCCTCTTGGAAAGGGTGCGATTTTGGATTGCCCCAACGCCCGCAAACCTTTCTTTTAGACGGCTTAACTTTTATTTCGGATGGCACAAACAATCAAAATATACGACACCACCTTACGGGATGGTACTCAAGGCGAAGGCGTTTCCTTTACGGTAGCGGCCAAGCTCCGTGTAGCTGAAAAGCTCGATCAGTTTGGTGTCGATTACATTGAAGGCGGTTGGCCCGGCTCCAATCCTCGCGACATGGCATTTTTTGAAGAAGCCCGCTCCCTAAATCTTAAGCACGCTAAAATCGCTGCCTTTGGATCCACCCGTCGCGCAAAGGTGCAAGCCTCAGAAGATCCTCAACTCAAGCTGCTTCTCGATGCCGAAACTCCCGTAGTGACCATTTTTGGTAAATCATGGCTTCTGCATGTGACCGAAATTCTTCGCACCACCGCCGAAGAAAATCTGCAAATGATTGAAGACTCCGTTCGTTTCCTCACCGATAACGGGCGCGAAGTGATCTACGACGCAGAGCATTTTTTTGATGGCTATACCGATAATCCCGAGTACGCCATCCAAACACTCGAGGCCGCACAACGAGGCGGAGCGGTCAACCTTACCCTCTGTGACACCAACGGGGGCAAACTCGTTAGCGAAGTGCAAGCGATCGTTGCCGCAGTTATTCAACACTTTCCTGAAACACCCGTCGGAGTGCATTGCCACAACGACTCGGGTCTTGGCGTTGCGGTCTCCCTCGCTGGGGTCGACGCTGGCGCATCCCTCGTGCAAGGCACAATCAATGGGGTAGGTGAGCGCAACGGCAACGCCAACCTCACCACGATCATTCCAAATTTAGTGCTCAAAATGAAGCGCGCTTTAAATTGTGGTTCGAATCTCGAAAAACTCCGCGACCTCGCGCTCTTTGTAGACGCGATGGCAAATCGCGCTTCCGATAGTAAAGCGCCTTTCGTCGGAGCCAGTGCTTTCGCGCATAAGGGTGGAGTCCATGCCGATGCCGCCGCTAAGGTCAAACGCAGTTACGAACACATTGAGCCCGAGCTTGTTGGGAATCGAACTCGCATCCTCGTTTCGGATATGTCGGGACGCAGTAGCATCATGATGAAGGCAAAAGAAATCGGAGTGGAAGTCGATCCGCGTGCGCCTGAAATGAAAGAATTCCTCGCACAACTCAAAGAACTCGAGTTCAAAGGCTATGAATACGAAGCGGCCGACGCCTCCTTCAAATTGCTCCTCGCTCGTTTCCTTAAAGGCAAGCAAACCGATTTTGATTTAGTGGGTTATCGCGTGATGGTCAGCCATCAAAGCGAAGTCGGGCGCGTGCTTTCTGAAGCCGCCGTCCAACTCAAAATAGATGGCGAAGTCCATCACACCGTGAGCGAAGCGAGCGGTCCCGTCGATGCCCTAGCGCATTCCTTGAGCAAGGCCCTCGCACCTGTCTTTCCATCTATTTCAGACATCGAACTCGTCGACTACAAGGTACGCATCCTTGAGAGCCAGTACGGCACCGATGCGATCATCCGAGTACAAATTGAGACCCGCGATAATCAGACGGGTGAAACGTGGGGCACGGTCGGCGCGAGCGATAATATCATCGAAGCGACTTGGGAAGCCCTTGTTGATTCGGTGGAGTATAAACTCCTACGCGATAGCGAAACGGAGTAGGGACGCATCGCCAAAATTCAGCGATCAGGACTTAGAGTGAGCGGTTTAACCGTCACGCAGCAGCCACTCTACGCTGATGGATCGCGAGGGTAAGAATCAAAATACCGCTCACGATCATGCCTGTAAAAAGCCCATAATTGGAATGCTTAGGGATAATTTTTATCTTCAGTTCTTTCCAGTAGATATGACCCATTCCATCTGGATTTAAATGGGTTAATTGTATGGGCGTATTTGCAGCTATCGTGATAGCTCTAAGCTCTGCGGGTATCGCGTTTTCCTGGCTCGTATCGCCACTGGCGTGGTTTGTAATATCGTAATCCACTGAATTATAAGTGAAGCGCAGAGTGTTATCGCTGTTGTCGGTGTGACTCACTGGACCCGTTATTGAATTATTGGTGTAACTCAAAATTTGGACATCCTTACTAAAGGTTAAGGACATCTCATACCTGTGAGTTCCTCTCATAACCATGAGACCACCGCTTTCGATATAAAGCTTGGGCGCGTTATTGATATCTTGCCATTCCCAGTCAAACCCATCGCCCGTTTGAAGTGTTAAGCGCAGCCCACTAGCGGTGTCTGTATACGATTCAACTCCATCGTCATCATAGTCAAAATCATTAAAGAAATCGTAGGTGACCAACATACCTTGACCCCATACACTCTGAGCGCCAAGCAGGGCGACTGTGAAAATGAAAACACGTAATTTACAATTTTTTAACATTATCTTTTAAATACCTTATTTAGTAAATAAAAGAGGGCAAGTCTTAAGCTCTCGGTAAACTATGGACTTCCGTTAGTCACAGCACTCTCGCGAGGTCTTATTTATTTGAAGGATGCTTCAAGTTGGGCTTTTGAACCTCACAAGCGCTGGTGCCACATCCACAACCACCACTGGAATCCTTACCCCTCGGCCGGAAAATACGGTATAAAAAAAAGACCGCTCCGCACAGTACCGCTCCCACTAAAATTATATCTAGAAATTGCATGCTGCCAAAGGAGTTAAATTTTTATGCGAGCCACATCCCGATTTGATACGTTAAGACCGCGGCAAGCCACGCCACCACGGTGAGGCTCACAAAACTTCCAACCGCCCATCCCCAATGCAATTCCTTCGCGATCACCGCCACCGTCGCGCCACATTGCATACACAGCGCAAAGAAAATCATAATCGAAAGTGCGACCGGTAAATTAAAAACGGGTTCCCCCATGCGCGGGCCTGATTCCCATTTCGCTTTACTCAAGACCGATCTTAAATCGTCCGACTCTTCATCAATTTCACCGCCTAAAGCATAGGTAATTCCCAAAGTGGAAATTATAATTTCACGTGCAGGGAAACTCGCCAAGACGCCCACCGTAATTTTCCAATCATAGCCAGCAGGCTCAAAGACGGGTTGCACGAATTGCCCAAATCGACCCATGTAGCTCTGCTCCAAATAAGCGGCATCCAGTTTGTTTTCGAGCGCGCTCTCACTGAGCACCAAAGCCGAATTCTGCGCCTCTTTCTGTACGCGTTCCGCCACTGCATCAGGACGTGGAAAATACAGCAACGCCCAAATCACAATCGTCATCGCGAAGATCACTGTTCCCGCTCGAATGATAAATTCTTTCCCGCTTTCGTAGAGTCGTAAACCCACGCGCTTCAGCTGCGGCACTCGGTAGTGGGGGAGTTCCATTACAAAGGGCTGACTCACTAAACTCTTAGGCAAGGAACGGTGGAGTAGCCATGCAAACGGACCCGCTAAAAGAACTCCAATAAAATGCATCGCAAAGAGCGTCAACCCAGCCACCGCCGCGCCGTATTTCGGTTCAATAAACGCCCCGATCATTAAGAGATACACTGGCAAACGCGCTGAGCAACTCATCAAGGGCGCAATTAAAATTGTAATACAGCGCGCCTTGGGATCGCTGATTGTGCGCGTCGCAAGAATACCGGGAATCGCACAGGCAAAACTCGAAAGCAAAGGCACAAAACTTTTTCCATTCAAACCGCTCCATTGAAACAGTTTATCCATCAAAAACGCCGCCCGCGCCATGTACCCAGTCTCTTCAAGCAACGCGATGAAGAAGAACAAGACTAAGATCTGTGGCAGGAAAACAAGGAACGCTCCCACGCCCCCAATCACGCCATCGACCACCAAACTTTGCAGCATCGGAGTCGCCACTAATAGAGGACTCACTAAGTCGCTCACACGCCCCACGCCGCCTTCAATCAAATCCATGAGCGGACCCGCCCAGGTGTAGACCGATTGAAAAACCACATACATCATGCCCACAAAAACCAACAAGCCCCAGAAACGATGCAGAAGCAATTGGTCAATGCTCTCGGAGGTACTCCGTTTTTTCATTGCCGCTTGGCGTTCTAAAATATCATTCAAAAGCGGGTTTAAAAAACGATACCGCAGGAGTGATTCCGCCGCGTCGGGTTGATAGCCCCCCATCCGCACCGTTTCGCGCGCGTCTTGAATGATTGCTTGCCGCTCGCTCGCAGGGGTCTTCAAACGTTCCGCGACCGCGCTTCGTTTATCAAACAGTAAGCGTTGCAACTCGCCTTCGCGCAGCGCTTCGGAACGTTCCTCAACCAACGCCGTCCGCAATGAATCTAAAGCAGTGCTCACCGCTTCAGGCCATCGAGGGCGAACCATCACGGGACGCGTTTTCAAAGCGTGCGTGACCGCTTCCGCGAGCGCGCCAGTTCCGCGTCGAGTGCGCGCCACGGTCGGCACCACCGGCACGCCCAGACGTTGCTGCAAAAGCTTGCTATCAATTTGCAACCCCTTGCGTTCCGCCACGTCCCAGCAATTTAAAGCAATCACCATCGGCACTCCCAATTCAGAAGCCTGCGAGGCTAAATATAAATTGCGCCGAAGATTTTCGACATCCACCACCACGATCACCAAGTCTGGCAACCGAGCATCGATAGAATGACCCGCTAAAACATCGACTGCCACGCGTTCATCGAGCGACGCCGCATTTAAATTATAAGTGCCGGGTAAATCAATGAGCTCAACGGTCTCATCATTCGGCAAGTTCCAAACGCCCGTCTTTTTCTCAACCGTAACGCCCGCATAATTGCCCACCTGCTGATGCAGACCCGTGAGCATATTGAAGAGCGAAGTCTTGCCCGTATTTGGAGTCCCGATCAGGGCAATGCTCTTTGAAGTACTCGCACTCATTGAATGCCCTCTACCTCAATCAACGCGGCATCTCGCAAACGTAGGCTCACTTGAAATCCATTAAATTCAATCGCAATCGGATCCCCAAGCGGCGCTTCATGCGTCAAACGCAATTCCTGCTCAGGCAAGAGACCCATCGTCATCAAGCGCGAGATACAAGCGTTTTCGCTGTCTAGCTTCGTGACCCGATACAGGCCGTCTTTTTGGATTCGATCTAAGCGCATGATGAATGAAAACTATGAAATGAGAATTGGTCTCAAGTGACAATAACGAAATTACACTTTCAACCTTACATCCCCGAAGCAATTTCTCGAATTAAAGAATAGAGCCGAAGCGCGCCTTGTGACCCTTCGCCACCGCCACGTATTTATCGGCCCATTCTTTAAGGCCCGCGCGTTCGGCATCGCTGAGCGCACGCACCACCTTCGCGGGGGAACCCAAGACCAGTGAACCGGGAGGAACATGGGTGCCTTTGGTCACCAACGCCCCTGCGCCCACAATCGATTCTTCACCGATCACCGCGCCATCCAAAATCGTCGCCTGCATTCCAATTAAACACCGATCCTCAATTGTACAGGCGTGAATCATGGCCGCA
>CBFHPQ010000020.1:0-24581 GCA_965657865.1 Coraliomargaritaceae bacterium
TTTCTTCAAAAAATGCAAAATTCTTCTGCGAATCATCGAGAATCTTCCCGTCATTACATCGCTGCTAGCGAAGCCGATTTGTCCGCAATGCTTGAGGCCATCGGAAAGCCCTCGCTAGAGTCCTTGTATTCACACATTCCCGAGTCCGTTCGTTTCAACGCCCCCAGTGATTTACCCGAAGAACTTGACTACGAAACTTTGAAGACGACGCTCGAAGCGATTTCAAAGCGCAACCGCATCGGAACCAGTTTTTTGGGCGACGGTTTACAAGATTTAGAACCTTCCCCCGTTGTCGCCCCCGTTTGCGATATTCGCAATCTTACCACCGCCTACACGCCTTACCAGCCAGAGTTGAGTCAAGGTACGCTCCTCGCGCACTGGATTTATCAATGTTCCATGGCGCGCCTTACGGGATTTGAAGCGGTCAATGCATCCCTCTACGATCGTTCCAGTGCAATTTTTGAAGGCATCTGTGCTTCCATTCGGATGTCGCGTGGAAAACACACCGCCCTTGTGCCCGAAACTCTGTACCCTGGAGACCTCGAAGTTTTAGAGACTGTCGCCAAAGAAACCGACGTTGTCTTGCGTCGCGTGCCCGTCGATCCTGAAACAGGTTGCCTCGACATCAACGCAGTGCGCGCGGCCGCTATCGAATGCGCCGACCAATTGGCTGCCATCGTCTTTCCACAGGTCAACACCTTCGGTTTGTTGGAATCGGTCGATCTGTTGACGGATCTCGCGGCGGAGTTCTGCGCTATGAGCGTGGCGGTCATCGATCCTCTCCACCTCGCGCCCGAGGGCTTGAAGCCACCTTCCGAATTTGGAGCCAATGGAGTCGACATCATAGTGGGCGAAGCGCATCACCTTGCCCTCGCGCCGAATTTTGGTGGACCCGGTCTCGGTTTATTTGGAGTTCGTTTTTCTGCAAAAGATCGTTCGGGTGTGCGCGCTGCTCCCGGTCGTTTCATTGGCAAAGCCAAGGATTGTTCGGGACGTGATTGCCGAGTGGGAGTGCTTTCCACCCGCGAGCAACACATTCGCAAAGACAAAGCCACTTCAAATATTTGTTCCAACCAAGCCTTTATTGCCACTCTTGTGGGCGCCGCGCTTCTGGAACGGGGTGATGACGGGCTTCGTGATCTCCTCGCGCAACTCCGTTCAGGGCTCGATGCCGCCGCGCAAAAATTGACCGCTTTTAAGGGCGTGCGCCTCGCCTTTCCGCAGAGCACCGCCTTTCATGAATTGACCCTTGAGCTCGATGCCCCCGTCGACGCGCTTTTAAAATCCGCACATGCTGCAGGTGTGCTTGCGGGCGCCAACGTCAGCGACCGCCTGCCGGGATCACGTCAACTCCTCAAACTTTCGTTCTCCAATCGCGCTCAAGATTTAGACGCATTGTTAGCGGTCTTCGAAGCGCAGTTTGGCGCGCCTGATTCCTCTACGAGTGAGTCGCCCCTCACGCCCGACGCTGAGCAAACACGCACCGAAGCTCCAGGCTTGCCGAGTTTTGAAGCGCAGACTGTTATTGATTACTACCAACAACTGGGCGAGCTCAACGTGAGTCCCGATGATGGATGTTATCCCCTCGGTTCCTGCACCATGAAATACAATCCGCAGGTCAACGACTGGGCTGCAGGTCTTCCAGGCTTCACTGATTTACACCCGCAAGCGCCTGAAGCAGATGCGCAGGGTTGCCTCTTCCTCCTGCATGCAATTCAAGAATGGTTCAAATCGATCACGGGCTTGGCAGGGGTCACCACTCAACCCCTCGCAGGCGCGCAAGGCGAATTGGTTGGACTCAAACTCTTCCAAGCGTACCACCGCGACCGGGGCGAAAACCGCGACGTTATTTTAATTCCCCATTCCGCGCACGGAACGAATTTTGCCTCCGCCACCATGGCTGGGTTTGCGGGACAACGTGGAAAAATTGTTTACCTCGAAGCTGACCGCGAAGGACGCGTGCTCAACGAAGACCTCGACCGCGTGCTCGCAGAATACGGTGAACGAGTGGCAGGGGTGATGATTACTAACCCCAATACATCAGGGATCTTTGAAACTTCTTTCCATACCATCGCAGAAAAAATTCACGCGGTCGGGGGATTGGTTTACATGGACGGCGCCAATATGAATGCGATTGCAGGGTGGGTGGATCTCGGCGCGCTCGGAGTGGATGCTGTGCATAATAATTTACACAAAACGTGGACCATTCCTCACGGTGGAGGGGGTCCAGGCGATGCTATTGTGGCGGTCAGTGAACGCCTCTTACCGTTCCTGCCGGGGTATCAAATCGAGAAAGACGGCGACACTTTCCACCCCGTCAAAGCTCCGAAGTCGATTGGCTCGTTCCATCGTCACTGGGGTAACTTTGCGCACAAGGTGCGTTGCTATACTTACCTCTTGCGCTTGGGTCGGGAAGGGGTGCGCCGAATGTCTGCAGTGGCGGTTCTCAGTGCGCGATACCTGCAACATAAATTGTCTGAGGATTTCGCGCTCTTGCCAGAAGGGGCAGACGCCGAACCGCGCATGCACGAATTTATTATGACCCTTCAAGAGAGCGACTACGCTCGTTTGGAGTCGGTGGGATTACGTCGCGCTGAAAGCGCTCCACGCATCGGAAAACTCTTCCTTGATTTTGGATTCCACGCCCCCACCGTGGCATGGCCTGAACCACTCGGACTGATGATTGAACCAACGGAGAGTTACACCCGCGCGGAACTCGATCGATTTGCAGAAGCGGTCAAAGCAATTCACCGAATCATCCTCGAACATCCCGAAGCCCTGCTCAACGCTCCTCATTTCACGCCCATTGATCGCGTCGAAGAAGCAGAAGCCAATCGCGCAGTTTGCCTTTCGGAAGATTTAGAGACTTTGCCGACCCTCAACGCTCCGCGCATTGCAGCACGGGAACTTGCCAAGATGCCCGTCGATGCGATCTACGAAAAAATTGTGGAAGCGTCCGCTTCTGCCGCCGCTCACAGCGAAGTGGGGTAGGCGCCTTCTGCGATCAGTTGCGTGAGTGTTGCTTGCACCACTGGTTTGTCTTGCGGATAGGTCACGCCAAACCATTGAGCGGAAGTCGTTAAGACTGCGCACTCGGTTTGATCGTCGCGGATGAGGGCATCGACTACGCTCGGTAAATAACATTCCGATTTCAAGGCATCGCCCTCGGATTCCAAAAACGCCACGAAGGCCGCTTCTAAACTTGCAAAAAACGCAGGGGTGAAGCCCCAGAAATTCATTGAGACCGGTGCCGCACGCTCGAGGCGCACCTTCGCTCCCGCAAGGTTTGTTCCCGTGATGACCCCATCGGGATCGGCGGCAATCGCGCTGTGTTCTTCCACGCTCGCTAAACACCCTGCACGCACCGCGCACAGTCCGCGATTGACCGAGCCGTGTTCGGAGAGGGTGTTTCCTAAGGGGTACGCCACGAGACAGGAACGCAACTCGGGCGCATCGACTCCCTCCGCAAAGGAACGTGCAATCTGCACATACGCATCGGCGCCATAAAAATCATCGGCATTGATCACCGCAAAAGGCGTGTCAATTGCATCGCGCGCGGCGCGTACCGCATGCGCTGTTCCCCAGGGTTTCTCACGACCCGTGGGTACGCTGAATCCCGCGGGCAAATCATCCAATTCTTGATAGGCGTAGGCCACTTCAATTCGATCCTCAAACTTGTTGCCCACCGCCTCTTGAAAAGCGCCCGCAAAATCCTGACGAATGACAAAGACCACTTTGGTAAAACCCGCGCGGATCGCATCATAGACCGAATAGTCCAAGACCGTTTCGCCGTTTGGACCCATCGGATCCAATTGTTTCAAACCTCCGTATCGGCTCCCCATTCCAGCGGCCAGTATCATAAGCGTTGATTGCATAGGTGATGATTAAGTCACCTCCATCCGCGCTGGCAAGTTTCCCTTCTGTAAATGCATTTTAAAAAATAAACTATTGATTGTTAACAATTTTTTTATAAAATACGTTTTTTAGTTATTTATCGTGTTAAATTTTTACAAATAAACGTCTTATGGATTTAGCGCTTGTTGTTATTGTCAGTATTCTATCGGTAGTTGGGATCATTATAGCTCTTCTGCTCTTTATGATGAACCACTTCATGGATGATCAATTTAGCAATCGCGACTGGGAAGGGGAGCGCCATCAAAAAGCCGCACGGAGACGCGAAAAAAAGAAACAGTCCCATCGCTGAATTTCCCTGCATCTATTCCAAACTTAAAACCACGAATGGACACGAATGAAACGAATGGGAACAAATTCCACATAACTTATGGCACGTCGCCCACCTAAAGAAACTATCCCGAAGGATCCACGCGGGTGAGCGTCCCCTATATGTTCTCAATCGCAAAATTGAGATTCTTTTCAATAAGATCGTTGGAAATAATGCCCATCACCTATGGGCGCGGTGTTAATATGCGTCTTGAATAGCGTTGCAATATCCGCACTTTAGAATTTTGACACTGCGGCACAAAAACAGACCTAATAGAAAAAAGAGAAATGCAGGAAAAAAATAAATAATTCCGATGACTCCTACAGCAGCTAGTTCTCCATCTGTGGTGGTATTCATTTCTCCAATAGTCTTGAAAAATGCAATCAAAGCTATTGTTGAGGGCACAAAGAAAAAGATTCCTATTGTTGCGCCGACACCTCCGTAACGAAGCTTTTTGCGTGGATAAAGACCCCCTTTTTTACAGACGGGGCACGGAATTTGATGTGTAGGCGTTTTCATTGGTGGAGTTCTCGGTAGGCTTTTAATTCACGTTCAAAGGTAAAGAGAATCATGGTATAATCATTAGGCCATTTACCAAAAGCTCTGAGCATGATTTTATTAATCTCGCTAGGTCCATTTTCATATTTGTTTAAATAGGTTCCTAGCTTTTTAAGTGCTTCAAGCTCTCGCTTGATAACAAACTTCTGCATGGTGTAATCGTTAGGCCATTCTTCAGCAGCATTGGCTTTAATTTTTGCGACAATACTGGTATCCTTATTTTTTTCAGCTTGTTCACGACGATCCTTTTTAATCGCTTCGATCGTTTTTGGACTTAACTGATTCAGGGGCATCTCAAAAGTCCTGTAATCGCCCTTCTTTTTAAACTTGATAGTATCAGGCGAACTGAAGCTCAAATGCCTGACGGCGATCTTTTTACCCTCAAGGTTCTCCAGCTCGGTGATCTCAGCAGATGTGCTTAGCGCTGTTATCCAGAATGCTAATACAATAAAACAGCATATTTCATAGTTCATAATTCTGTAAAAAATGACTTTTTAATAGGGTATTTACAACAACAAAAAAAGATTGGAGACGCAAAAATGAATTATTCCCATCTCATAATTTCGCTGCATCTACTCCAAACTTAGGACCACGAATGAAAAAAATGGGCTAACTACAAAATATACGGATTGGGCGTATGCCTAAGTTCAAGTTGGTCTATGTTACATCGCTAGAAACTTTTTTATCTTTGGAGTAACGTGATCTCGAAAGCGTTCCAGCTTGTCTTGAAGCCATTTAAATTGTGTGTTCCAAGTCTCTTGAGCATATGGAAGACGTGACAGAGCGGCGGCAGCAGTTTGCCCGTCTAAGAATTGGAATCAAGGCAAAGTCAGATAAACGGAGGGAACTGATTCTTGTGCTTGAAGGTTGCGGGTTTTGGGAATTTGGGTTTTGTGTTGTGGATGCGAATTTTTAATGGGATTGGGGTCTGGGTTGGAGCGTTGCGGATAGCGACGTTGTCGGCGGGTGCGGTTCCGGTGTTATTGGGTTCGGGTTTGGCGTCGGCGCAGGGTTTGTTTGATCGTGGGGCGGCGTTGTTGTGTCTGGGGTTTGCTTTGCTGGCGCAGATTGGGTCGAATTTTGCGAATGATTATTTGGACGGGGTGCGTGGCACGGATGGCGCGGATCGGATGGGGCCGCAACGGGCGGTGGGCTCGGGATTGATAGCGCCGTCGGTGATGCGATGGGTGGCGTTGGGTACGTTGTTGGTGGCGTTTGTATTGGGTTTATTTTTGATTCCGTATGGCGGGCTTTGGTTGTTGGGGGTGGGGGTGGTTTGTGTGTTGGCGGCTTGGTTGTACACAGGTGGGCCGTACCCTTTGGCGTATCATGGTTTGGGGGATGTGTGTGTGGTGTTTTTCTTTGGATTGGTGGCGGTCGGTTGCACGTATTACGTGCAGGCGGGTGCGGTGGGCTTGGATGTAGTGGTCTTGGGTCTGGGGAGCGGATTGCTCACGAATACTATTTTGGTGGTGAATAATTATCGGGACGTGGATGCGGATCGGGCGGCGAATAAACGGACTTTGTTGGTGCGCTGGGGTCGGGGGTTTGGCTTGGCGTTGTATTATTTCTCGGGATCGTTTGCGGCTTCGGTCTTGGTGTGGTTTTGGCTGCGTGGTTACGGGGCGGAGGTTTTGTTAGGTTTGATCCCGATTGGGTGGAGTTTTTGGTTGGGGTTGCGTTTGAAAGTGGCGCGGGATGCGCGTGCATTTGGAGTGGTTTTGCGTTCGTCGGGTCAAGTGGTGGCGTTGTATGGGGTGCTCACGGCGTTGGGCCTGGCATTTTGATTTCGAATTGAGTGTAAGAAGGCTTGCCATTTTGGGGTGAGTGACATTGCATCTTCGGTTTTTCAACACACTTAATGATGACACACTCTGTATTTTATTCGTTTTTCACGCTCGCGCAGGCTCCGGTCGGTGGGATCGGTCCTTTCTTGCCTATGATTCTTATCATTGCGGGCATGTATTTCTTTATCATTGCGCCTCAGCGTAAGCGTCAAAAAGCAATCGATGCGATGCAGCGTGCTTTGAAGAGTGGCGATGCGATTGTCACAACGGGTGGTATTCATGGAACGGTCACGAATGTGAAGGATGATATAGTGGTGGTTCGCATTGCGGATAACGTGAAAATTGAGATGGCTCGTAATTCGATCGCTACCGTGACTCCGAAGGACGAGGCTGCTTAATCGCTTTGCCATCGCTTAAGTTTTTAGTTTAGCTATTTTCTTTTCCCCAACCCCGAACCGTAAGAGGTTTCTTTTAATATCATGTCAGGTAATATTCTTTGGAAATTCGTTTTAACCGCTTTGATTATTTGGTGGTGCTCGATCAGTATCACGCCTTTAAAGGATCGTCCTTTTGAGGAGTACATCGTGGCGCAAGCGACCGCGGAGACGGAGGTCTTTGCGGATATCATGGCACGTGCGGAAGCACGCGTGGAAGCAGGGGAAGCGAAGTCGCTCTTTGTAGCGTTGCGCACCTTGGGAGTCGAGGATTCGATTGATTACGCGCAATTTTTTCCTGAGATTGAGATTCGTGACATTGCGAACCGTACGAAGCGTAACAATGTCTTGCTTAAGTATTTGTTGAGCAGCGCGCAGAGTCAGTTGCGTTTGGGTCTGGATTTAAAAGGTGGCGTAGGGGTCACGATGAAGATCGATGAGACTGCGCAGGACGCGTTGAGTTCGTATGAACAAGCGGAGCAGTTGCAGGATGCGATTGAGATCATGGCGGAACGTTTGGATGGTTCGGGCGTGGCGGAGCCTGTGATTCGTCCGCGTGGGAATGATGCGATTGAAATTCAAATGCCGGGGGCATCGACCAAGCAGAATCCTGAGATCATTGATATCATTAAAAAGCCTGCGCGTTTGGAATTCCGTGCGGTGCATCCGAGTTTACGACCGGACACTACAAGTCCGAATGACTATCCGGTGGGGTATGTGGTCTTAGCGGAGGAAAATGAGGACCGTGAGACGGGGGAAATTTATGAACGCCGTGAATTTGTGAAGCTGATTCCCGAAGCAACGGGTGAAATCGTTGAGGACGCGTTTGCCACGCAATCTTCGACAGGTGCGTTTGAGGTCAATCTTGTGATGACGGGTGACGGGGCGAAGGTCTTACGCTCGGTGACTGAAAAAATGGTGGGTAAACAACTCGCGATTGTTTTGGACGGAAAATTGTATTCCGCGCCGACTGTGAATTCGGTTTTGTCGAAGAACGCGCAAATCACGGGTGGGTTTTCGCAACGGGAAGCGTATGATTTGGCGAATGTTTTGAATAATCCGCTAGCGGTTGAACTACGGGTGGATGAGATGTATGAGGTCGGTCCGTCGATGGCGGCGGGTGCGCGTGATAGTTCGATGAATGCGGTGCAATGGGGCGCGATCTTGGTGATCGCGTTCATGATTGCGTATTATTTCATCGGGGGCTTGGTCGCGGTGATTTCGGCGTTAGTGAATGTTGTTATTGTCTTGGGTATTTTAGCGAGCTTGGGGGCGACTCTGACGCTTCCTGGAGTGGCGGCCTTGGTCTTGACTCTCGGAATGGGTGTGGACGCGAACATCTTGATTTTTGAACGCCTCCGCGAGGAATTGAAGGCAGGTAAATCGATCAAGAATGCGGCGGCGGGTGCCTTCCAAAAAGTGACTTCTACGATTGTGGACGCGAATGTGACGACTTTGATCACGGCTTCAATTTTGATTTGGCTAGGTACGGGTCCTGTGAAGGGCTTTGGTTATACTTTAGCGATTGGTATTTGTGCGTCGATTTTCTGTGCGTTGGTGGTGACGCGTTTCTTGGTGGATTTCCTCGTGCACCGCGCAGGGGTGAGCAAGGTACTCGGTTTGAGTATTTTGGGTGTTATGAATATTGATTTCTTTAAGTTCCGTCGTCCTGCATTCATCGCATCGTGGACGCTTGTCCTTGCGGGTGTGGTGAGCGTGGTGATGCATCACGATAACATCATGGGTATCGACTTTACGGGTGGTGATGAGATGACGATTGCTTTTGATACAAAGATTGATGGCGGTGATTTGGATGCTGCTGCGGAAGAGTTGGGTCTCGGGGAGGTAAACCCAGTATATCAAACTTTGATCGGTGAAGATCGAGAAGTTTTAAAAGTGCAGACACAGTTTGATCAAAGTCGCGCGGTTTTAGCGGGCTTGCAATCGGCGTTCCCGAATGCGGGTCTGCAAGAAGAAGCGGTCACGCAAATCGGGGCTTCGGTTTCGAATAGCATTCAATGGAATGCGGTGTGGTCGGTGATTGCGGCGTTGGGTGGAATTTTGCTCTATGTGGCGCTTCGTTTTGAGATGGGTTATGGCGTTGGTGCGGTGGTCGCAACGGTGCATGACGTGCTCATGACGGTCGGTATTTTTGTGATCTGCGGGGCGTTGGGAATTTTTGTGAGTGGTCAGTTCACTGCTCCGATGTTGGCAGCGATTCTTATGATCGTGGGTTATTCGATCAATGACACGATTGTGGTCTTCGACCGCATCCGTGAGGAACTGGAGTTGAATCCGGGTACGAATCTGCGTTCGATCATTGTGACCGCGATCAACCGAGTGTTTTCGCGTTCGATTTTAACGAGTGTGACGACTTTGCTCGCGGCGGTATCGCTTTACGTCTTTGGCGCGGGTGTGATCAATGATTTCGCGTTTGTCTTCATCGTAGGTATTTTAACGGGAACGTTTTCTTCAATCTTCATTGCGAGTCCGGTGTTCTACTGGTGGCACAAGGGCGATCGTCGCCACGTGGAGGAGCGGGAGCTCACGCCTAAAACCTACGAATGGCACGAGACTGACGGTAAAGCTTAGGCGATTTCGGTCAGAGGGTTCAGTTAAAAAGCGATTGGTCTTGTCGTAGACTCATTGCTCCCCTAGTTAAAGTAGGACTTTAGCTTTTGCTAGACTACGTTATGCTTTGGAACACACCGGATATAAACTCAATAGCTTCTCGCCAATTGGTAGAGGCATTGGGTTTGAAGGAGGTGGTTGCAAATCTTTTAGTACAACGAGGGGTTGATACAGTAGAAGCGGCGCGCAGTTTTTTAAGGCCGGAACTTTCGGCGTTGGAATCGCCTTTTGAATTATCGTATTTGGATGCGGCGGTGGACCGTATTGAGCAGGCGCTTGAGGCTGAGGAATCAATCGTAATATTTGGAGACTACGATGTTGATGGTGTGACGAGTACTGTGCAGTTGGTGCGGATGTTGCGAATTTTAGGAGCGAATCCGCGTTACAGCGTGCCCTTGCGAATGCAGGAAGGGTATGGGATGAGTCGCGATGCGATTGAGCGGGTTTTTGCGGGGGATCCACCGGGATTATTTATTGCTTTGGACTGCGGAACGAATGCCCATGAACCGGTGGCGTATTTACGTGAGCAGGGTATTGATGTCATTATTGTGGATCACCACCAAGCGAAGGAGGGGATTCCTGAAGATTGTATTTTAGTGAATCCGCACGTGCATGATGCGGATGATGTGCCTTGGAAGAATTTGTGTACAGCGGGTTTGGTCTTTAAATTATTGCATGGTATTTTGAAGCGAAGACGCGAAGCGGAAGACCCAAAGATTGAGTCGGTGCAGTTGAAAGATTTTTTAGATTTGGTAGCGATGGGGACGGTGGCAGATTTGGTGCCAATGCAGGCTGAGAATCGAATTTTAGCGTGGTATGGGTTGCATCATTTGCGTGCGAATCAACGTCCGGGCGTACGCGCGCTGTGTCAGGTAAGTGGAATTATTTCGGGTCAGTCTTTGGAAAGTAGTGATATATCTTTTAAGTTGGCGCCGCGCATCAATGCGAGTGGTCGTTTGGGCGATGCGTTGGAACCGATCGAGCTATTGCTGAGTGAAGATGCCACTGCTTGCCAAAAAATTGCCCAAGATTTAGATGCAATGAATCGAGAGCGGCAGGGCATTGAACGAGGGATTGCGGCGGAAGCGCAGGCTTTGGTGGAGACGCATTATAAAGAGGCGCCGGGTGTTATTTTACATAACTCTAATTGGCATCCTGGGGTGGTAGGAATTGTGGCGAGTCGAGTGAGTCGTCATTTTTATAAACCTGCGGTGGTGCTTGGATCGGAGGGCGCGATTGCGAAAGGCTCGGCGCGCAGTGTTGGCGGAGTGGACTTGGTGACGGTCTTTCAGAAATGCGCGGATTTGTTGGACCATTGGGGCGGACATCCGATGGCGGTTGGAATTTCATTGCAGGCGTCCTTAGTTCCTGAGTTTCGCAAACGATTTGAAGCGGCGTTGATAGAGTTGCATCCAGGTGGGCTTCCTGAACCGTCTTTGGAGCTTTCGGATTGGGTAGATCTATCGGTTTTCAATGCGAGTTTTTTGGAGGAGTTGGATCGCTTGCAACCGTACGGTCAAAAAAATTCGCAACCGGTTTTTGGAATTCGCTCGGTGGTTTTGGATCAGAACCCTGAGGTCTTTGTAAAAGGGGGCGACAATTATCGTTTCCGTTTACCTACACCAGCGGGTTCGGGGCGTGGGATCAGCGGGGTTGCTTGGAAAATGGAGACCATGCCAGAGGCAGGTGTTCCGGTAGACTTAGCGGTTCGCTTTTCGTGGAATAACTGGCGGAATAATAAAGTGCCGCAAGTCACGCTCGTTGACTGGAAAATGAGTTGAGCGCGTCGACTCAATTGGGGTTGGCAGCCTTATGGGTTCTGAATTCTTTCCAAGTCAAGGTGCCGTCGCCATTGAGATCGGCTTCGGGATGATTTTTAAAGTGGAGGTCTTTCCAGTACGACGGGTCTTTGACGGCGGGCTCGTTTTCACTTTTAGTTTTTAACTCGGACGCTTTGAGCATGGCTTCGATTGCTTCGCGGTGCTGCGCTTTGATGTCTTTGTATTTTGAAAATGATGCGAGGTTTTTAAATTCGTAGGGATCTTGCTGGTGGTCGTAGAGTTCCTCTTTTCCGTTGTTGTAACGGATGTAACGGTAGCGTTCGGTGCGGTAGGACCAATGTTGTTTATGGATATCGTTTTTAGTCTGGGGACCTGCAAAGCGCATTGTGAGTGCACCCTCAGGGCCGTCCCATTTTCCGTTGCTTGGATCCTGTAGCAGGGGGCGAAGGCTGTGCCCGTCGAGGGTCACGCCGAGATCATTTTTACGGGTATCACCTTGAAGGCCGCAAAGGTCAACGAGGGTGGGATAGAGATCGATGAGAGAAACGGGTTGTAGGGTGGTGGCGCCGGTTGCGGAATTGCCGGGTGCGCGGATGTACATGGGGATGCGCGCGCTGCCTTCCCAGAGGGTATTTTTAAAGAGGTATTCTTTTTGTCCCATGTCCCAACCGTGGTCGCTGGTGATAATGACGATGGTGTTATCGCGGAGGGAGCTGTGTTCGAGGGTGTCTAAAACTTGCCCGATGCAATCGTCCACTGCCGCTACGCAAGCGAGGTAAGCTTGCAGAAATTCTTTCACCCCGAGTTCTGGATCGGGATAGGCTTCTTGGAGCATACGAAAATATTTATATCCTTTGTCGCTTGGAGTGGAGACGCTGTGCAGATGGGTGTCGGCGGCATCATCCTCTAGGTGTGGCGGTAGTTCGAGCGAGTCCATCGGGAAGCGGTCGAAATATTCTTGAGGGGCGTGGAGGGGGGTGTGGGGACGGACAAATCCGACGGAGAGAAAAAATGGTTGAGGGTCGTTGCGAGACGCGCGGGCAAATTCTTGGAGGCGTTGGCTTGCCCAGTCAGCGTTAATTTCATCGGGGGTTCGATCGCGCTTTGATCCTTCGGTAAAATCGAGGAGTGCTTCTTTACCCCAATGGAGTTTCCAGCCTGCGCCTTGGGGCTGACCTTCGTGATCCATACGAAGAGGGCCGAAGGAGCCATCGATACATCCGATGCTATTAATGGGTTCGGGAACCCACGGGTTGGCGGTGCGAGCGGCGCCATCAAACCAATAGGGTCCGTAATCAGTTTTATGGGCGTATTCGTGCCAATCTTCGCGACGGTGCTCGTGTTCGTTTTTTCCCGAGCCCACAACGTGGTACCCGTTCTCACGAAAGAATTCCATCATGGTCTTGGAATTTTTCAGGATGGTGTTGTTGTACCACTTATCCCAAAAGAGGTTGACGGAGGTCTGGGAGTAGATGCCGGTAAAGAGGCTGGCGCGCGAGGGAGCGCACACGGGGTTGTTGCTGTAAGCGTGTCGGAAGGTGACCGCGGATTCTGCGAAGCGTTCGAGGTGCGGGGTCTGCGCCTGTGGATGTCCACCGAGTCCTGTGATGAAGTCGTTTAAGTCATCGCAAATAATAAGGAGGACGTTTGGTTTTTCCGACGGCTTGGAGGGTTCCGCAATGCTTGTATGGTGGCAAACGGTGAGGATGATTAGAAAGGAACTGAGCTTACTAAGGAATGAGTGCATTGAGTCCGTTATTTGAAAGGAATTAAATTTCGCCGCGACGTGCTTCGAGGGAGGCGCGAATTTCTTCCATTTTCTTTCGGGAAAGGGGATAGATTGCGTTGCAGATGATTGCGAAGATCAGGCAAAGGACGGGTAGACCGATGAGGAGTAAACGCATTTTAAGGAGGGTACCATCGGGTTGGTCGCCGCCTAAATCTTTATTAAAGTGAGTCCATGCGAGGAGGATGCCTGATGCGCCAAAGGCGACGGAGCTTCCTGCCTTAATGATCCATCCGCTGATAGCGCTGAAGACGCCTTCACGACGTTTACCGTTTTTGAATTCGTCGTAGTCGCAATAATCCCCGAGCATGGAAAGAAAGATTGCCCAGAAAACGGTGTAGGCGGGGGCAAAGAAGAAGGGATCTAAGAACAGGAGTTCGGGGATTCCTTGATTGTAGGTGAACCAACGGGCGAGGCTTCCGGTAAGAGCGAGCAAAAGCGCGATGAAGATCATTTTCTTTTTTTCAACTTTAACGAGGAAACGAGAAATAACGACGAGCATGACGATGCCTAAGACCTGCAAGATATTTTGCGCCATTGCGAAGTAACTGGAACCTTTCGCGGTATCGCCTTCCCAAACGTAGAACATATTGACGTAGAGGCCAAAGGTGGCGACGAGGAGGATGCTTGAAAGGAGGAAGACGCCGATGCCGTGCAGAAGAAGGAAGGCGGGATCTTTGACGAGGGAGAGAAAACTCGGTATGAGTTTTATTTTCTCCTGCTGAAGGGCGACTTTGTGGTAGCGTTCTTTTGGAAAGACAGCGCACACGATTCCGGAAATTAAAATGAGTAAGCTTGAGAGTCCAACGAGGATGCGAATACTGGTGACGGGATCTTCGCTGAGGAATTTGCTCTGGGAGAGTGGGAAGATCCACGGGAGCATAAACATGAAGATTTTATTAAAGAAGGCGGAGTACACACGGATATTGGTGCGTTCTTCGTAGTCGGGGGTCATTTCGGTAGCGAGTGCTCGAAAGGGAACCGAATAAATGGTATAGGTGGTAAAGAAGATCAGAGCAAAACAGACAAAGTAGATTGCCTTGGCTTGCTCGGTCCAATCGGGTGATGCCATCCAAACGAGGGGATAGGCAATGGACATACAAATGGAGCCGAGCAGGAGGAAGGGTTTGCGACGGCCAAATTTTCCGCGCCAATTATCGCTGATCCATCCCATGATGGGGTCGGTGATGGCATCCCAGATGCGCATGAGCATGAGGACCAATCCGATTAGGGCGGGGCTGACTCCGAGAATAATATTATAGACGGGGGTGGCGATGTCATTGACTCCGTTTTCGCCGTAACGGTTGGCGAACTCACCCGAGCCGAAGGCGATTTTCTCGCGGACAGAAAGGGGTTGTTTTTGGGACGAATTTTTAGGTTCTGGGTCCTGATTGGAGGCGGCGGGAGTGGATGGGTCGTTGGACATAAATGTTTTTTATTGATGCGCTTTGGGACGCATTAATGGGAAGGCGCTTCGCTTTCAGTATGGGCAAGAAGAGAATCTTGGGCGTGGGTGTAGTGTGCGCAGTATTGAATGAGGTTGGAGAAAAGTTTTGCCGCGACGGGGTCGGTAGTGATTTTGCGTCGAAGGATGAAGGTGCTCAGGAGGATGTGCCCGCTGCCGTATTTTTTAAGGGCGAGGTTGGTTCCGTGCCAAAGTGCTTCACCGCCAAGGAAGGTTCGTTTGTTAACTTTTTCGTCATCTTCAGGGCGGAACCAGGTGATGGTTTGAGAGGGAGTTTCGACAGCTTCAATCCCATAAAAACTATCTGCGGGAATGACTTCATGGTAGGGTTCATCCATAACGCAGTCTGAGGGGAGTCCGTCAAAGATCGGATGATTTTTAGCGACGTGCATACTGGATTCCCAGAATGCAAACGAGGATCGAGTCTTTAGTTTGAAGGGGAAGATTTTTTCTTTAACGAGTTTGTTATTTTTGAAATCGGAATTCTTTCGGGAATCGTAGCTCTCCAACATTTTTGGGCTCTCGATTTGGGCTGGGGCCTCAAGGAAGCAAGCATTGCCAAGTCCGGAGTGGACGTGTTGTAAGGCGGAGGCGACGAGCGGTAAATCGGAATCGTGGGCGACGTCCTCAGGGACGAAGATGAAGAGTGCTTGCTTAGAATCGTTTGTGCGGTGCCAATCCTTGAGGCTGGTGACTGAAAACCCGTTTGAGTTGAGCCAATCAGATAGCTCGTTGTAGGGATCGTACAGCACGAGATGGAGGTCGGGATCTCCTTGAGTGGTTTCGGTGACGAAGAGTTCGGTTGTATAAGTTTCGGTAACGCGACCTTCGTTTGTGAGCGCTTCTAAGTTGAGGGTATTGATTCCCGTTTGTAGAAGGCTCGCGGGGACTTCTACCGTGCATTCTAATTGAGTGGCGTTGGGTTGCCAGTCGGGGGATTCGATGCGTTGGGTATTTTGGTGCGCGCTGAGTGTAAGGGTTGTGGGAATGCTTTCGGTGGTGTTTTTCCAAACGACTCGAAGATGGGCGTTTTGCCCGAGGAAGCGGTTGCGTTGTTTGGGAAAGGCTAGCAGTTCATGGTTATGGTTGGCATCGGCAATGGCGTGGTAGACCGCCTTAGGTCGCTGCCAGTTATCGATTAAGCCTGCTCCGAGAATCCAGTCACCATCGGTAAAAGCGTGAATGCAGTAGCCGTTGATATTTGGGTTGGCGAGGAGGGCCTCCAGTTGGCGTCGATTACCCCGTGCTTGAATCGCTTGAGAAGCGCGGCAAAAGCTGTCGATTTCTGGAAAAGAGTTTTCAATTTCGCAGTCTTTGAGGGCTTGTTTGAGGGCTTTTTTAAGGGAGTGTAAGTGACGGTATGCGGGAAGCTTGGGGTTGCCTTCAGCTTGGAAGCGTTGGCAGTTGGCTTCAATTTCGGGTAACCCGCCGTAGCCGAATTCCGACATGAAAATTCCGACGCCGGCTTCGACTTTGGTATTTCCTTCGGTGGTGGCGTCGTTGCCTAAGTTTTGATAAATGGCGAAATTTTTCTCGGAGACAGGTGCTCGCACATAACTGTGAACTTCTGAGAGATCGGTGGGTTCCTTTGAGTTGGGAAGATAGAAGTGCGCACCCGAAGCCCAACCTCCTGATTCATCGAGAATTAAACGAGTGGGATCGAGCGCACGAGTCATGAGAGACATCGGGGTGATGAGATCGGCGAGTTCTTGTCGGGTGACTTCGTTGAACATTTCCCACCAGATAATAGAGGGGTGGTTGCGATCGCGGAGGACGAGCGCTTTGATTTCATGCTCGATGCGTTGCGGAGTGGCGTCGGTTATTTGTGGCCAGCAACTCATACATTCTACGGCGGGAGAGGCGATGATAAGCATGCCAGCGGCGTCCGCTTCTTCGAGAATCATGGGTGGCACGGGACGGCGCCAGGGGCGGAGAAGATTTAACCCTGCTGCTTTCGCGAGTTTAATTTCCTTACGAATGATGGCGCGGTCTTCGGGGTAGGATTGATGTTTGGCATAGACGCCTTCCCAGAATCCACCGCGCAGGTAAAAGGGTTCACCATTTAAATAGAAGGTGTGGTCTTGGTAAGTAAATTCGCGGAGACCAATCTGCTCGATGGATTGCGCGAGGCTTGTGGTTTCGTTTTTTAAAGTGAGGGTTGCGGTGTAGAGATGTGGATGATCGCAGTCCCATAGGATAGGATTTTCTAGGGGGAGTTCGAACGCTAGGGTATGAGTGCCTGCACACAGGTCGAGGGAGTGGTGGCTTTCGTGGGCAAAGTTGCCGTCTGAATCAATGAGGCAGAGGTGTGCGGTGGTGGGGCTTTTAAGAGAGTCTTTGACTTCGATGGATGCCTCGAGGTTGAAGGCAGAGTTTTTTAAATCGGGGCGATAGAATGCGCTTTCAATCCATAGATCTTTTGTAAACTCGAGCGCGAGGGATTGCCAGATTCCGGCAGTGAGTCCGCCGCGCCAGTGGGGCATTTCATTGGGGCCGAGATCATCAACTCGAATGTTTTCTGTGACGATGGGGCTGATGACGCGAACGGTGAGGGTATTCGTTGCTTCGTTGCCAAACTTTAGATGCGCTTGAATTTCAAATGCAAAGGGTGTGTATCCGCCGTCATTGGTTCCAACGTGCGCACCATTGACCCAAACTTGAGTTCGGTAGTTGGACGCTTGGAAAGTTATGCGGCAAATTTCTCCGCGGTGAGACTCGGGGATTTCGACTTCGGTTTGGTACCATCCCACACCTTGGTAGTCTTGCTCAAATTCTTCCCAGCAAGCGGGTACGGAAATTTTAGAGGCGTCCTTTAAAAGCAATTCGGGGTTTGAATACCATGCTTCGGTGAGGCCTATGTTTTTTGGGTCGAGTTTAAATGCCCATTTGCGGTCAAGACTGATTCGTGCCATTGGGGTGCGTCTAATTTAGATAAAGGGTAGTATTATAACAGAGCGCCGTAGTCTGTTCGGGTTTGAGGCATTAAAAACTGTTATTTATGCAGTATTTGGGGTAATTGGTTTGCGAGTACTAGACTAGACAGAGGCAACGGTATTGGGGTTGCTACTGGAAGGGGGTGTATCTCCATGAATAGATTCTAGTAGGGCATTAAGATTTTCAACTTTTTTTGGCATCTGCGAGGCTAAGTTTTCCCGTTGCCCGATATCGGCATCGAGGTCGTAGAGTTGGGGCTCAAGTGCGTTTCCAGTTTCAATATTCTTTTCTACGAATAGCGCGGGACCTTCGTGGGGAGGAATGAAGACCCAGTTTTTTTCGCGTACTACGGTCTTGGCTCCGATGCCTTCGGTGACGAGATGTTCGCGCCCGACGGTGTCGTTTCCAAATAAAACGTCGGTTTGGACTTCGCTGTCGGCGCTCGCTTCTTGTGGGAGGGGGTGACCGGCTATAGCGGCAAAACTAGCAAGAAAATCTGCATGACTGAAGAGGGCGGGATTTTCGGTGCCGGGTTCTACGCGCCCTGGAGCTCGCACAATCATGGGTACGCGCGCGCCGCCATCGAACATGCTGTATTTACCGCCGCGGAGTGGGCCTGCGGGTTTATGGGCGCCGCATTTTTCGATGGAATCATCTGCGTAACCATCGTCTAAGACGGGGCCATTATCGCTTGAGAAAACAAGGACGGTGTTTTCATCGATCCCCAGTTCTTTCAACTGTTGGATGATTTCGCCAACGCACCAGTCGAGCTCGGCGATGACGTCGCCTCGTGGACCTTTGTCGGTGCTACCGGCAAAGCGTGGGCTTGGGATTCTTGGGACGTGCGGTTGATGGAGCGCGTAGTATAGAAAGAAGGGGTTGTTTTGGTTTTCTTTGATGTAGTCTTTGGCTTTATCTAAGAAAACTTCGGTCATGGTTTCGTCTTTCCATTCGGCCGCTTTGCCTCCGCGACAGAATCCGATGCGTCCGACGCCGTTCACGATGGTGTCAAAATGTTGGGCATCACTGTGTCGCATGGTGGTCAGTAAGTCGGGATGCGATTGTCCAGTGGGAACTTCAGGAAAGGGGTTGTCTCCGCCGTAAACGACTTCGATGGGATCTTTTGGGTCGAGGTTATCGACTTCGCGACCGTTGACGTATACGCAGGGAACACGGTCGTTGGTAGCTGCCATGATATAGCTTTCGTCAAACCCGACATCGAGTGGGGTGTTATCAATACTGCCGTTCCAATCAATGTGTCCGTTCCCAAGTCCGATATGCCATTTGCCGATGACTGCGGTTTTATAGCCAGCTTCACGAAGGGTGCTGGGCAGGGTACGTTCGTTGGCGCCGATAATCATGGGAGCGTCGCCTTTTAAGATTCGGGCGCGCGGATTTCTCCATGGATAGGCTCCAGTGAGGAGGCTGTACCGCGAAGGGGTGCAAGTAGCGGCGGTGGCATAACTGTTTGTGAAGCGAATCCCTTCTGCGGCCATTTGATCGAGGTTGGGAGTGGGGATTCCTGCAGCTCCGTAACATGCAAGGTCGCCAAAGCCGAGGTCATCTGCGTATATAATTATGAAGTTTGGTTGTGACATGGGGTGCTTACAAATTCGGCTGGGTAACGTTTAATTCAAGTTTTTAACTATACTATAAAATTTTTCTAAAGTTCCAGACGAAACCTTTAAATTCACCGTTAGGATAAGAAAGGTATTTTTTGACGAACAATTTGAGCTTGAGTGTCTTTCTTTTGGTTTTTTGGGTGTTTTCAGATGTGTATCGGCGCCGTGTAGTTTTTACGCGCTTGGAAAAAGTTTATATACAAAAATACAAATTTACTGAGATGCTGAGTTTTGTTTGTGCCTTATCTACCTAATAATACGCGTGTTTTGGAATTTAGTGTTATTTGTTTTTTATAAAAAGTGTGTTAAATTGTATATTAGAACATGGTGCTTGTATAAACGGAGATTTCGTTAGTTTCTTGAAAACTTTTAATAAACCTCCAAATTAACATGAAATTAAATAATACAATTACCCTAAGACTATTGCTAGGAATTTTCCTAGCGCTCTCATTTTCGCACTCTACCTACGGGATAAAGCTCGTTGGTTTGCACACGTGGACTCCGGATCCAACGAAGACACCTAAGTTGGGTGACACAACGCCCAATGTGATTGCTACTGGAATCTCTGTCTCGATGGGTGTTAACGTTGAATCTGCTTACACAAATGTTGGCGGTGGACATCAAATAAACACAGCTACAAACTCTAACATATCCTACACTTGGCCTGAAAATGACGAGGCTATGGTTGGGACAGTGGATGCGCCCACGCCCTTGTCTAATTCAGTTATTACAATTCGTCCCAGCACCAATGGGTCTCGTTCGGTTGATATTAGAATTACCAACACCTCCACTAAAGAATTGGCTTTAGAGACTATGCAGTTTCATTACAGGAAAAATGAAACTGCTTCTCCAGCTACAACTGCATTAACCGTAGTCCATCTTATAGGTGCAGACGATTTATCTCCATTGAGTGATTTAAGCATTCCGAGCGCTACTGTGATCGATACTTTTGTACCTTCCAGTTCATGGACTTGGAAAAACGCGGTCATTGATTTAAAGGATTCAAGTAAATTGAGTGACAACGTGTTGGCGGCAGGTGAAAGTGCGGCATTCCGCATGGAGGTTCCTGCCCTCGGTTTCAATAACAATTGGTACATAGATAATTTGTTAATCAGTGGAAGTTTTGATACCGACGGTGATGGACTCTTTGATTCTGCTGAAACAAATACTGGCACCTATGTAGATGCGAATAACACTGGAACGAATCCAAATTTAATAGACTCTGATGGCGACGGGTTGAAAGATGGTACGGAGATTCAACTTAAAAACTTAGATCCAAATACCGCTTCAACGGCACTCATCGCATTACTTACCAACGACGGTTTTATGACATCACAAGACATGGTTGATATACGGGTAGGTAGTAAAATTGCCTCAGTCGCTGCTAATAAAGCTACGCTACAGGTTGTGATTGAGGAGAGTGACGATTTGACTGCTTGGACAGAAAAACAAACGACTCCTGTGGAAGTGCCGATTACACCGGGTTCTTCTAAAAAGTTCTTCCGTTATAAGATGCAAGATTAGTAGCTCATAAATAATTTAATCTTCTTTGGATCCAACCCTCAGGCACTAGCTTGGGGGTTTTTTATGCCTGAGTAACTACTCTCAATCTCAAACGTTGATCAAGATGGATGACCCATCTAACGCGTTTATGTTATTTATTTGGTTATGTTTATTAGCCTTTGAGTATAACGAATGTATATACTTGTTTATTACCATTTTTTGATAAACTTCGTCTAATAATTGTGAATACTAAATTTAACTTATTAACCCTTATTACATTTTCAATTTCAACTGTGATTGTCCAGGGGCAGAACACCATACTTGCAGGATGGTACGATTGGGATGCCTCTGGCAGAGTGAATGACAATACTCCAGATGAAATAGAAGATGGATTTGCTGCAATTACAGGTATTAATGTAGAGTCGGCCAATTCAACTATAGGAGGCGGGAATTCAGTTTTAACGAATACGAATTCGAATCTCACTTTTACTTGGCCAGGCACTGCATCTACTACCAATTCTGCGGTACTTTTGCGTCCATCCATAAACAGCCAACGAAGCTTAGATTTTCAGATCACTAACAACACTGGTGTTGAGTATAGTTTGACGGGATTTCAATTCCAATATCGGAAAGCTGAAACGACTACTCCTGCTGGAACCGCGATTACTTTAGCGCATTTAGATGGCACTAATAATTTGAGTGATTTGAACGTCAACAATGCGTCTGTGATGGCAACAGATGTGCCTTCAGTCAATTACGCTTGGTATAATGTATCTGTAGACCTAACAACCTTATCGGATAATGTTATCGCGCCTGGAGAAAGGGCAGCTTTTCGGCTTTCGGTTCCAGCTTTGAGTAGATACGTAAATTGGAATGTCGATAATGTAGCGATCTCAGGGGCTATTGTCCCTGAACCCAAAACCTATGCTCTATTCTTGGGTTCTTTGGTGTTGTTGTTTGGGTGGTATCATCGGAGACGATAACTTGTCCTAGCTTGGTACGCGTGGACATCGCTCTAGATGTTCGATCCTCTCCTAAGCTATCAAGACAGCACAATCGCTGGCGCCATGAGCTATTTGCACTGTGCAATGAGCACTGTGTGCTATGAATTACGTTTATGTATTTGTGAGCGGTATTTTGCCGATACGTATTTGAATACATCCTTCTCGCTTCACTAGTGCGTTTACTAGGTCTTTTGTATTTTGAGTACGGGTTAAAATCTTTACAAATAGATACTGTTATCCATTTTATATTGTTTGTTTTTCAATTCGTATATTGGGTATATAAACTTGTTTTTTGTTATTTTTTATTAAAATGTAAAAATATGAAGTTTCTACAATATATTCTGATTTTAATTACCCCATTAATTTTTGTTGTGGGTTTACATGGACAAAATGCAGTACTCGCGGGATGGCACACTTGGGATGCAGGTACTGGAAGCAAATTGGATGACAATACTCCAGATGAAATAGAAGATGGATTTGCTGCAATTACAGGTATTAATGTAGATTCAGCTAACTCAACAACAGGAGGCGGGAATTCAGTTTTAACGAATACGAATTCGAATCTCACTTTTACTTGGCCAGGCACTGCATCTACTACCAATTCTGCGGTACTTTTGCGTCCATCCATAAACAGCCAACGAAGCCTAGATTTTCAGATCACTAACAACACTGGTGTTGAGTATAGTTTGACTCAGTTTCAATTTCAATATCGGAAAGCGGAAACGAACACTACTGGAACCGCGATCACTTTAGCGCATTTGGATGGGAGCAACAATTTAAGTGATTTAGTCGTCAACAATGCCTATGAAATTGCGTCAGTTACACCGACCTCTAGCTACACTTGGTATAATGTATCTGTAGACCTATCAACCTTACCGGATAATGTTATCGGGTCTGGAGAAAGGGCAGCTTTTCGGCTTTCGGTTCCAGCTTTGGGTAAATACTTAAATTGGAATGTCGATAATGTAGCGATCTCAGGGGCTATTGTCCCTGAGCCTAAAACCTATGCTCTGTTTTTGGGTTCTTTGGTTTTACTCGTTGGATGGTTTCGACGGAGGGATTGATTTTTCAGAGGATAACAACCGATTGTCGCTTCAGTCGGTTAAAATGTTTTCCTAAAGGTATTTAGGTATACTTACGCTTGCGCCTGTAAAAATAGTTTAAATAATTACTTATTAGTTACTACTTATTGAATTTTACCCAATTCTATTATGCCCCTTATAAAACGTTTTGCTTACTTGCTAACGATCCTAAGCATTTTTGAGATGCATTCAACTACACTGGCGCAAGTGCCTGTGGAGCCAAATATCATTTTGATTGTATGTGATGATCTAAATGATTTTGAGGGAGTTTTTGGCGGACATCCGCAAGCTCAGACTCCTAACATGGATGCTTTGGCGGCATCTGGAGTGACCTTCATCAATGCCCATAGTAACGCCCCGATTTGTGGACCTAGTCGATCTTCGTTTGTCACTGGTATTTATCCTCACACTTCAAATAATTATGCTTTTGAAAATTGGTATAATCCGGGGAAGTCAAATTTTGCGGTCAACCCGATTTTAGAAAACTCAAAGACTTTGATGCGTTACATGCGGGATAATGGTTATAAGTCGTATGGCACGGGTAAAATTATGCACCATGATTTAGACGATGATTACGTGTTTCCAACGGGTCACCCTCAAGCTGGGCAAGTGCAGCAGGATTGGGACGAAACGGGTGCGAAGGCGACTTATGGCCCGATTGCGTTTGATCCCAATGCAATTAATTCAAGTGGAGGCTTAGGGGTGACCGTAAATCACCCAAAAATCCCGCAGACCTTTTTTGAGGGTGCGAAGGCTTTGAATAGTTTGTTTGGATCTTTGGCGGATGTTCCGACTATTAATGGAGTCACTGGATGGTGGAACTCGGGTTGGTTAGCTGCGGGTGCCTTTAATTACGTAAGTGATTCCAATCGCGACTTGATGCAAGATGAAGAAGTCAGTGCTTGGGCATCTAATAAACTAGCCGCATTGGGTGCCTCGGATCCGAATGGCACGGATGAAAAGTTTTTTATGGCGGTAGGATTCCATAATCCGCATACGCCATTGGTCGCACCCCAAGAATATTTTGATCTCTATCCACTGGAAACTTTGCAGATGCCTGCGAGTCTTGAGAATGACTTGGATGATACTTACTTTCACAAGAATTTAAAGCCCAGTACTTCAACCATAAAATGTTATACTTCGTTAGTCGATTCAGTGGGCGAGGCCTCTGCGGATGGAACTACCTATGCCACTAAGGAAGACTTTATAAAAGCGTACCTACAAGCGTACCTTGCCTGTGTGAGTTTTGTAGATGCGCAAGTTGGAACTTTGATGGCGGCTTTGCAAGCGAGTCCGTACGCAAATAATACGATTGTAATTCTTACCAGTGACCACGGTTATGAATTTGGTGAGAAACATGTACTTTCGAAGAATACGCTCTGGGAAAATAGTACACGGGTTCCACTTGTTATTCGTGTTCCGGGATTGGAAGCCAACAACGGCAAGCAAGTGGATGAGCCCGTTGCATTGATTGATCTCTATCCTACGGTGCGAGATTTTTGTGGTTTTACGACTGATACGAAAAAGAATCCACAGGGCGCGGATTTAGATGGGCACAGCTTGCGACCGTTATTGGAGAATCCAGAGGCGGGTCAATGGGATGGGCCTGAGGTCGCGCTTTCAATGGTAAGTGGAAATCTTTCAGATAACCCAAATCGAAAGAATTTTGCGGTACGCTCCAAAGATTGGCGTTACATTCGCTACGAAAACGGCGCTGAAGAACTTTATGATATCGCGAATGACCCGAATATATTTACGAATTTGATCGGCTC
>CBFHPQ010000021.1:0-23737 GCA_965657865.1 Coraliomargaritaceae bacterium
CTGGCGGTACTAGCGGTGGCACTGGTTCTGGCGGCGAGACCGATGGGCCAAATAATAACGGTGGCGGCGAGACTGATGGACCAATTGATGGGCCAAATGATAACGGTGGCAGAAACCCTTACGATCCATTCAATCCAAATCCAACGCCGGGTCCTAATGAACCTCCCATTGCGCCTCCTACAAACCCAATTCCACTACCTGGCCCTGAGGTAGATATAAATCCTGATGTAAATCCAGACATAGATCCCAATAGCCCCGCATCAGTTGGCTGATTCTTAACAGAAAAGCTCAAAATGATCTACAGATCTCAGAGTGCATCACTAAGAAATTAAACATAGTTAAAACAACAAAACCCCGGAATTACTTCCGGGGTTTTTTATGTCTAAAATTATTAAGGTATTTTAAAGCGACTCCAAAATCCGTTTGGTTTCATCGCGCTTGGCAACCGTCTCAGCAAGCTGTTTGCGCGCGCCTGTCACCACTGCTTCAGGCGCACTTTCCACAAATTTAGGGTTCTTCAATTTATTCGCCCCCACTGCTACGAGTTTTTCTAAACGGGCGAGCTCTTTCTCAAGTCGAGCCTTCTCAGCCTCCACGTCTAAACTACTGCTCAAATCTAAATACAAAGATCCCAATGGAGTCACTGCCGCAGGAAGTCCGTCCGCGCTTGACGCTTTTAAAACATCTAAAGAACCAATCCCTGCTAAGGTTTTAATGAGGTCTACATTTTGTTCAATCGTTCCAGCGGACGCACCCCCCGTTTCAGCACCGTAGAAAACTGTGACGTCTCGTTTGCTTGCCAAATTATATTTAGCCTTCAACGCACGCACTTCCGTAATCAAGCTCTGTAAATCTACAACTCGCTCCGCCGCTGCACCGTCGACTTCAATCCCTGAAAGAAGCGAATCGCCCCGCTCGATTTGTGTATCTTGAATATAAGGCTCTAAAGCCGCGTACCCCAATCCTGTCCATAATTCCTCCGTGATGTGTGGAATTACAGGATGCCCCAACTGCAAGACCTGTCTCAAAATCAAATCCTGTATCGCGAGGCAATTATCTCGCACTGAAGGCTCCCCTTTCAACTTCCCTTTAGAAGCTTCAACATACCAATCGCAAAAGTCACTCCAGAAGAAAGAATAGAGTCGGTGCGTGTAGGGTGCTAAGTCATAGCCTTCAAAACACGCTTCAATCGATTCTGTGACCGATGCCAAACGGCTTAAAATCCAGTGGTCATAGTCATCCAATAATTCAGGATTGATGCGCGCCTTAATCACCTCCGCGCTCGAATTGTCCGGCATCGCTCCCGACATCTGACGAAATCGTGCCGCGTTCCAAAGTTTATTACAAAAATTGCGGCCGATTTGAACGCGCTCCTCCGAAAACAAAATATCCGATCCCGTTGGAGCAATGTTACAAATCCCAAATCGCAAACCATCTGCCCCGAAAGTCTGAATGAGATCCAAAGGATCCGGCGAATTCCCGAGCGACTTCGACATCTTGCGTCCTTTTTCATCACGAATCAGACCGTGAATAAAAATGTTTTTGAATGGAATGCGCTCCGCAATTTCCGCATCCGTCAGTTCCGCTTTATCTTCACCATAAAGCTCAAGCCCCGCCATGATCATGCGCGCAACCCAAAAGAAAATAATATCAAAACCCGTCACAAGTGTTGAAGTCGGGTACCAATGCTTCAATTCAGCTTGGCCCTGCGCATCCATCTCTGGCCAACCCAAATTTGCCATGGGCCATAAATACGACGACGCCCAAGTATCTAAAACATCCGCTTCTTGCTCCCAATTCTCTGGGTCTGAGGGACCTTCCACCGAAACATGCACCTGTTCTGGATCTGAAAAATCAAGCTCCGCACGCGGAATATCTTTGCGATACCATACGGGAATACGATGCCCCCACCACAGTTGACGACTGATACACCAGTCTTGAATTCCATTCAACCAGTGGAGATAAGTCTTCTTCCAACGGTCTGGATGAAACTTGATAATCCCAGCTTCCACCGCTCGTTTGGCCGCTTCCACCTTCGGATATTTTAAAAACCATTGCTCGGAAAGGCGCGGCTCAATCGGAACATCGCCACGCTCAGAAAAGCCCACGACATTCTCGTACGGTTCGCGTTCGATCAATAAACCCATCGCTTCCAATTTTTCCGCCGCTTTCTTTCGCGCGTCAAATCGATCCATCCCCTCAAAATCATCCCCCGCAAGCGCATGCATCCGACCATCATGATCAATGACCTCAATCATTTCCAAATCGTGTCGCTGACCAATTTCAAAGTCGTTCTTATCGTGCGCAGGCGTCACCTTCAAACAACCCGTTCCAAATTCGCGGTCCACATAACTATCCCCAATAATTGGAATTTCCGCGCGCGGGAACGGACGCCAAATAGTCTTGCCGATCAAATGCTTATAGCGCTCATCCTCAGGATGCACCGCAACCGCAGTGTCCCCCATTAAAGTCTCAGGACGCGTGGTGGAAATTTCTAAATGAGTCCGCTCGCCATCAGGCTCCACAAGCTCGTAACGCATCTTATAAAAGAAACCATTTTGCGGCTTCATGTTTACTTCCTCATCCGAAATAGCGGTATGCGTTGCAGGACACCAATTCACCATCCGCTTTCCGCGATAAATGTAACCACGCTCGTAAAAGCGCACAAACGCCGTCAAAACTGCTTTTGAATACTCCGCATCCAGCGTAAAGCTCGTGCGCGACCAATCGCAAGAAGCTCCCAATTTCTGTAATTGATTGAGAATGACCCCACCCGATTCCTCGCGAAATTTCCAAACTTCATCGACGAAAGCTTCTCGACCGAGATCGTATTTCGTCGCCCCTGTACTCGCCTTGATTTGTTTCTCCACTTTTGTTTGCGTCGCAATACCCGCATGGTCCGTACCCGGTTGCCAAAGCACCGACTTCCCCTCCTGACGCGCACGACGCACAAAAATATCCTGCAAAGTATTGTCCAAAACATGTCCCATATGTAGCATCCCCGTCACATTTGGGGGCGGAATCATGATGGCATACGGCTCCTTACTAGAATCAACCGATGCTTTAAAGCACCCTGAATCCAGCCATTTCTTATACCAATGGGCTTCAACTGCCTGCGGTTCGTAAGCTTTTGCGATTTCTGACATTTGCGCCGTGTATAAACGCCTTAGCGCTCAAGGCAAGCCATTCTAAACACCCCCTTTATTTATTCAGTAATGCAAACCCCGCTTTCTGCGATAGTGTACTATGCAAAATTCAGTATCAGGAAAAGTAATTATCATTGGCGGGATCACCGGTGGCATCGGTTCAAACCTTGCCTCACAGCTTCACAGCTCTGGCGCAACCGTCTCTGGGTTCGCTCGCAACCCCGAAACGACGCAAGGCCCACATGGCTCCATTGCACCCTGTGATGCCACCGATCCATCACAACTAGAGGCTTATTTCGATGCCATCATCGCCGAACAAGGGCCAATCGACGGGTACGCCCACGCTCTGGGATCAATTTTTATTAAACCCGCCCACCTGACCTCGCCTGAAGATTGGCACTTAACCCTTCAGCAAAACCTCACCTCCGCATTTTACGCCCTGCGCGCCCTCACAAAACGAATGCAGAGCGCGGGCAAAGGCAGTCTTGTCTTTTTCAGCTCCGTTGCCGCCCAAACTGGAATTTCAAATCACGAGGCAATCGCGGCCGCCAAAGGCGGACTTGAAGCAATGGTTCGCTCCGCCGCCGCAACCTACGCCAGTCGCGGCCTCCGAATCAACGCCATCGCACCAACTTTGACAGATACCCCGCTTGCCAAACCTCTTCTTGGGAGCGAGCAAATGCGTCAACACTCTTGCAAGATGCACCCTCTCGGACAAATCGGGGACGCCTCCGATATTGCGAGCCTTGCAGCTTGGCTTCTATCCGACTCTGCGAAGATGGTTACGGGTCAAACCTATGTCGTTGATGGTGGACTTGCCTCTACGGTCGCCAAAACTCGCTAGATAATCGCTCCTGAAGCACGCTGTTGAGGAATTCTAGAGCGATTAAATTTGGAACCCGCTCGCTTTGCGCAAAAGGGAAAACCGATCGGTTTATTCCGTGCCCAATGGCTGAGTTCGCTATAAATCAATTGAAGCCTCGTTCAACCTTCTCGCCTTAATCGCTGATATTTACTTGTCTTCAGGCAGAAAAACGTAAGTTTATGAGTTTTCCATCTTATGCCTAAAGCCAAGAAAAAATCTTCTCCTGCTCGTAAAGCCGACGCTGACAAAAATGGCGCTGCGACAGATTTTCTAACTACGCCCATAAACGCTGAGCTTTCCGCAGACGAAAAACAAGCCCTCTACCGTACAGTTTTAGGGATTCGTCGCTTTGAAGAGCGCTCCCTGCAAGCTTACAATAAGGGTAAAATCGGTGGGTTCCTGCACCTTTATATTGGTCAAGAGGCAGTTGCCGCCGGCGTCGTTTCGCTCATGGAAGAAAATGACCACGTCATTACCGCTTACCGTGATCACGGCCATGCCCTCGCAGTTGGCATGTCGATGAACGAATGTATGGCAGAAATGTTTGGCAAATATACAGGCTGCTCCAAAGGCAAAGGGGGCTCCATGCACTTCTTTGCACCCGATAAAAATTTCTGGGGCGGGCACGGCATTGTTGCCGGTCAAACTCCATTGGGTGCAGGTCTCGCATTTGCTCTAAAATACAAAGGACTTAAAGGCTGTTGCGTCTGTTTCCTCGGCGATGGCGCAGTCAATCAAGGTTCTTTCATGGAAACGCTCAACCTAGTTTCTCTTTGGGGCATTCCCGTCGTCTTTGTCATTGAAAATAACGGCTACTCCATGGGCACCAGTCTTGCGCGCTCCTCTGCCGAAGAAAACCTCGCGCACCGCGCCGACGGATTTGATATCGAATGGGACGTGTGTCATGGGCACGACATTTTTGAGGTTCGCGAATACGCTAACCGAGCAATGACCCGCGCACGTGAAGAAATGAAACCGTTCCTTCTTGAAATTCAAACCTACCGCTACCGGGGTCATTCCGTGGCAGACGCTAATCACGAGAAATATCGTACCAAAGAGGAAATTGAAGACTACAAGAAAAATAAAGACCCCATTAATGTCCTAAAAGAGCAATTAATTAGTGATGGGAGTCTTACTGAGGAACAGGCAAAAGAAATAAACCTCGAGCTCAAAGCGCAAGCCGAAGCAGCCGCAAAGTTTGCCGACGAAAGTCCCGTTGCACCACGCTCCGAGATTCAAACCGATGTCTATTGGGAAGTCGACAACGATACCGATAAAGCCCTCAAAGGCACCTATTTCTTCAACGACTAGACTTTAAACTTTTTAATACAATGCCACTTATCACTTATCGCGAAGCTATCAAGCAGGCCCTCGCCGAAGAAATCGAGCGTGACGAAAATGTCTGCATCATGGGCGAAGAAGTTGCCCAGTACAATGGCGCTTACAAAGTTACCGAAGGTCTTTGGGAAAAATTCGGAGACAAACGTCTAATTGACACTCCGATCTCTGAAGCCGCTTTCTCGGGACTTGCAATTGGCGCATCCTGCTTGGGCATCCGGCCGGTTGTCGAGATGATGTTCATGTCTTTTAGCTACGTTGCTATCGATCAACTCTTTAACAACGCATCATTCTGCCGCTATATGTCAGGCGGCCTTATGAATGTTCCCATAGTGGTACGTGGTCCCGCTAACGGCGGAACCAATGTGGGTGCAACCCACTCGCATACACCTGAGAATATGGTGGCTAACCACCCTGGCTTGAAAGTTGTTTGCCCTTCTAACGCCTACGACGCTAAAGGATTAATGAAAGCCGCCATCCGCGACAACGATCCTGTTTTTGTGATGGAAAACACCCTTCTCTACGGAGAGAAATGGGAAGTGCCTGAAGAAGAATATATCGTGGAATTAGGCGTCGCCAATGTACTCCGTGAAGGCTCTGATCTTACCATTGTCTCTCATGGTAGATGCGCAATGATTGCCCTAAAGGCTGCCGAAACCCTCGAGGCAGAACACGGCATTAGCGTCGATCTGGTCGACCTCCGCTCTATTCGTCCGCTCGACGAGGAAACCATCTTAAAATCCGTCAAGAAAACTGGGCGCGCATTATTGGTGGAGGAAAACAAACCGTATTGCGGAGTGGACGCTCAAATCTCCCACCTAATTCAATTCAAAGCATTCGATTATTTAGACGCTCCAATTCATCGCGTCTCTGCTATTGATGCGCCTCAGATTTACGCCAAACCTCTTGAGGATTGGCAAATACCAAATGAAGAGCGTATCATTGAAAGCGCCCTTAAATGCATGGCATAATTTTAAAAAAATTCTACGCTTCTTAACTAAATCTTTAAACCCTAATAACACAAAACATGGCGACACTCATAGACATGCCCAAACTCAGCGATACCATGACCGTTGGTACGCTTGTTAAATGGTTAAAAAACGAAGGCGACCCCGTTGCCAGCGGCGATATGATTGCCGAAGTCGAAACCGACAAAGCCACTATGGAAGTGGAATGTTTTGAAGATGGAGTTTTACTTAAACAATATTGCGGAACGGGCGACGAAGTTCAAGTAGGCGGCGCGATTGCTGCCATTGGTGAAGCAGGTGAAGACGCTCCCGAAGCCCCAGCGCCTGCCGTTGAAGAACCTGCCGCAGAAACCCCAATGCCTGCCCCTGCAGCGCCCGCGCCCACTCCCATACCTGCGCCTGCCACACCCTCACCCGCGCCTGCACCCGCACCTATTGCAAGTGGCACCCCTTTAAAGGCCTCTCCCTTAGCTAAAAAACTAGCTGCTGAAAAAGGAATTGCTCTCAGCTCCATTCAAGGCAGTGGTCCTGGTGGCCGAATCGTTAAAGCCGACGTCCTCAATGCGAAACCCGGCAGCGCCGCTCCTGCAAGTCCAAGCCTAGAAGCTCTTAATTTGCCCGTTACCAACATGCGTAAGAGCATTGCTCGCGCATTGGTAGCTTCCAAAACTCAAGCTCCTCACTTCTACCTGCAAATTGAAGTAGATGGAGCACCGCTCGCTGCTTTTCGTAAAGCGCTCAACGCAAAATATGCGGAGCTTCCCCCTGAGCAAGGTGGCATAAAATTCTCAGTAAATGATTTAACGCTCAAAGCTGCCGCAGAAGCTGTGCGCAAAGTCCCCGCAATCAATCGTTCTTGGGAAGGTGAATCCATTACCCAACACGGCACGGTTCATCTCGCCTTTGGCGTCGCTATTGACGACGGATTACTTACGCCCGTCATCCGAAGCGCAGAAAGCAAGAGTCTGCACCAAATCAGTGGAGAGGCGAAATCCCTCATCAAAAAAGCACGTGATAAGAAACTTGCGCCAGATGAAATGAGCGGCTCCACCCTCACTGTCACAAATCTTGGAATGTTTGGCATATCTGATTTCTACGGAATCATTAATCCAAATAATGCAGCTATCCTAAGCGTAGGCGCCACTATCAAAAAACCAGTCGTTGATGAACACAACCAGATCGTCATCGGGCAAACAATGAAAGTCGGGCTATCTGGCGATCACCGCACCATTGATGGCGCCGTTGGAGCACAATACCTTAAAGCGCTGAAAGAGATTCTCGAAAATCCAGCTTTGATGCTGATCTAAAATCAAAAGCTTTTACTGCTTCTTAGCTTTCTTCTTTTTAGATTTTTTCTTTCCTCTTAGAAGCTTCTTAACCTTTTTGCGCTGGTCTTCTCGCACGATATAACCAACGCAATTACTGGAGTTGCACACACAGGGGTGATCCATGAAGTGCTCCATGTCATACCCGTAATCATAGGTAAGCTCTTCGCCTTCCTTTATTGCTTTTCGCGCTACAATCCAAATTTCATCATCGATGTTGACCGCCTCGCAATTTCCATCACAAGAATGATTAATGTAGCGAGCTGGATTTTCCCCAACTCGACCGTCCAAGTCCCATTTCTTATTAATCTCAAAAATATAAACGAGTCCTTCGCCTTTTTTGCGCGCCTTCTCTTCCCATTCGATAGCGCGACGACTCGATTCCTTTTTTGAGATCTTCTCACCCAAATACTGGATTACTTGAGTGTCTGCCTCAATATCTGTGATCGCAAAAAGCCCACGCGCGTGGATAGAAGAGAAATCAACTTTACAAAGACTATTGGCCATAGGGTTTTGTTTCAGCAAAGTCCGAGAAGGTGAGCAAGTCTTATTCTGCTTTTAAATCACGCGCCATCAGTGCATTGAGAGCACTCTGCGGTTCTTTACCCTCGTATAAGATAGAATGAACCTCTGACAAGATCGGAGCATCTTGGTTATTCTTCTGGCATAATTCCTTAATACACCGTGCCGCGCGGTAACCCTCTACAACCGAACTCTTAGATTTTAAAATTTCCTCTGGAGATTTTCCTTCCCCGATCAGTTGACCAAAGCTTCGGTTTCGACTCCATTCACCCGTACAAGTGGCAATCAAATCTCCAAACCCACTCAAGCCATAAAAAGTTCCAGCCTTTCCTCCTAGCTGAGTCCCAATTTGAACCAACTCGCTCATGCTTCGAGTCAGCAAAGCGGCCTTAGCGTTGTCTCCTAATTTAAGCCCATCACATAACCCAGACGCAATCGCATAGATATTCTTTAAAGTTCCTCCCAGTTCAGTTCCACGAATATCCTCCGTTAAATAGACTCGCATTGAATTTGAATTAAATGCCGCTTGATCCGCCTCGCTTTCAGCGAGCCCATTTTTGAGCGCAAGAGTGACTGCAGCAGGTAACCCAGTCGCGACATCTGCAGCATAGGTAGGTCCTGATAAAACTCCGCAGGAAATTTCTGGAAATACTTCACCCACAATTTCCGAAGGTGTTTTCAAAGTATCCAACTCCAAGCCTTTGCAAAGCACCACAAATAAACGCAAGCGCCACGCTTGTTGCCTACTTTTTTCAATCTCTAAACAAAGATCACGCAGACCTTTTGACGGACACGCCAGGCAAATAATTTCTGCCTCCATTAAAGCAGGTGCTAACTCCGCACAAATTTGAATACTATTAGGCAGCGTATGTTCAGGTAGGTACGCCTTGTTCACTCGCCCACTTGCCAACTCAAGTGCTACTTCATAGCGCCTTGGCACAAGTGTTACGCTGTGACCACATCGATTCAAATGAAGCGCCATCGCGGTTCCCCATGCACCAGATCCTAAAATGCAAATGTTCATAATAACAAGCTGTTAGAAAAAGCTAGAATGCTTTTAAATATTTGTTTTTAAAAAATTTTCTAGCGAATCCTAACATTAAAGTGTATATTAAAAATTAAATTACAGTTAAATGACAACTAACAAACAGCTTTCATAGAAATGTTCACCTTTTATTATCGGTGGAAGCATCGACGCGCTAATCAAATCGCTGCCTTTAGTCTACCAAAGGAACGCGAGCGACAAATTGGACAGGCTCGAATTAATTTTAGCAGCTACTTGGCGCAAAGCTCCGTTCGTGGCACTCCATTAAAGCAACGCTTCACAATTCCTCTCCTAGTTTTACTAAAACGAGCTTTCTTCATCGCCCTCTTTGCACTTATCGGGTGGATGGTCTACCAGAGCACGCTTGCCTTGATTATTTTTGGAGATTGAGTTGCGCTTTAGCGTAATTATCAAAACTGATCCAACTAGAAACAGGGTCTCCTTGCAGGTAAGAGAGCTCCCCCTTTAAGTAATAGAGGTCATCCGAGGCATCTTCGCTAAGAAAATATTTCTCAAGGATTTGAAGTCCTCGCTCATAGTCTTTCTCGTACATGCATAATTGCAGCATCCGCAGAAGGTAATTTTTTTCGGCAGGTTTATTCGAGAACTCCCGCTTGATAATAGCGAGCCTATTAGAACTATAACTAATCTCTGGAAGTTGTATGGGCTTTAAATGTTTCCGCATCAATTCAGTCGCTTCCTCAAAGCGTGCCTCATTTTTGTATAACAATGACTCCAAATACCACGCATTCGCAACAGCCCCTTGATTCTCTTTCAAAATTAAACGTACCGTCTCTGAGCCACCAAATTGAATCCACTGATTCAAAATTAGGAATTTCTGATTTCGGTCAAATGCCTCCAAGAAAGGATCCACTTCCATATAATAATCTATCTCATCTTCAAAAGAATACTTATCTAAACTTTCCATGAATAGAACGCCATTAGTTGCGTCGGTTCGCGACAACTTACGCACGATTCGATATGCTTTGCGATTCTTGTCAGTTGATAAAAGCATTTTTTTAAACAACACGAATGGACTTTGATTTTCTTTTTCAAGCGCAAGCGTCCAAGCTTCCTCCGTTTTTTCGGGAGCAGTTTCCAGCCAAGATAAGCCTGCTTGATAAGAGGGGTCGCCCGTTCTCTGATCCAGAATCTGAGCGAATATAAAATCTTTTTCTGCCCCCCTTAAATCACTTAGTTTTAAAGCAAGCTTTGCTCGTTTAATATAATAGGCTTTTTCTAGCGGATTAATGCTAATTAATCGTTCAAGGTACTCATTCGCTTTAACAAAATTTTGATCCTCCGTGGCCTGCTCGTATTTCTTAATAGAATTTGTAGTCTGTATTTTTGTATGTAGCGGAAGCGAAAAGATTCCTGTTGCCGCCCATACAACTCCTACAAAAATGAAGAAATAACCCACAAACTTCCAAGCAGTTGGCGAAATCTTTGAGGACGTACGCCGCTGAGTTAAAGGCAGCGCAACCGCTAATAAAAACCCGCACAAAAGAAACAATAGCAAAGAATGGCGAGGCGTTCCATAAAATCCACCAACAATAAAGATAAATAATGGAATAAAAGGCAAAAAGCGCAGGGTCATCGGTTGGAGAACCTCTTTAACTTTTATTTCTTTGATGTACCCAATCAAAATAAAGAAAAAACCAATAAGGCTGGGAATTCCTAGAGAGACTCCCATCCACAAAAAGTCGTTTGGCCGCATTGCTTGAGTAAATTTTACAATGCCTTCATTTCCAAAAAATTCTGCTACCTCTGAATAATTACCTAAACCAATCCCAGACAACGGTGCGGTCAAAAATAACTCCGCAAAATTAAGTGTATAGTGCTGCGCTTTTATTAAATCAAAGAAATCGATGTCTTTGAGCAGCAAAAGGATGAAGCTCGCAGAAAAAATAAACCCTAATAAGCCCTTTTGCCATTGTCGGATTTCCCCAACTCTAAGGCGCGTGAAAAAGTAAATCCCCAAACCGATTAAAAACAGAATCAGCTGTAACCCATAGCCGCCAAGAAAAATACCGAGATAACAAGCTGCCCCGCCAGCAACTCCGGCAAGATGTAAAGCACTTGGACGCGCTAAACTTTCAAAACCATAACACATAGAAAAGAGTCCTAAAATTAGGAGAATCCATTCCATCTCACCCGCAGCTCCAAAAAAAGTAAACCCAACGCCTTCAGCGCCCAAAGGGTATTCCCACCCAAAATGTGTTCCCAAAAAAGCGCACAAACCTACAAAGAAAGCAAATAACGAAATTGCAAAATATACGTAATCACGTCCTTCCCGATTTATCTGCCAGCTATTAACTGCGTACAACCAAATCAGAATTCCTGTACTTAAAATGAAACTTTCTGCGATCGATAATAGGTGCCAGCGTAATTCCATTCCCTCCAAAATCTGAAATTCATTACTATTAATATGAATTAGATAATCAAAAAATCCGCCGCCTCTTGTAAAAAATATTTGAAAACTTGCTCCCAAAACAATCAAGACCCCAATATCGAAAAAACGTCCCAAGCCATGAAAAGGAGGTCTGCGCAAAAGCATCATTCCAATGAAAACGAAGGCTATTCCTTGCGTAGCCACGTAGTGTCCACCCCCGAGCAAGAGCAACGCAAACAGTCCGCTAAGTGCGACCATAAATTGACGGCCTATTATCGGTTCCTTTTTTATCTTCTTAAAAGACATCGTCGCCCGGGTTGGCAGAACCTTGCCAAAAACTGATCCCTTCGACATTTGCGAACTCTTCTGACTCGGTCGAGATTTTCTAGATGCACGACTCCTCTGAGAATTTCTTTTAGAACCTCCCTTTTGTGATCCTGAGCGCCCGCCTGAAGACGATCTACTAGAAAACGAATTATTCATAATTTTTAAAACTTATACAAAGTACCTATTATATTTCAAAATGTCAGTATTTTTATATCAAAAGTAACATTTAAACCATCGCATGATTGTTTTAATAATTTAATTATGATTTTGTTAAACACCTGATGGATACTAACGGAAACCCAACACACAAAATTACTGGCGTATTGGAGCGAATTAAATTCTTCAACGAAGAAAACGCTTACTGCGTCGCTGAGCTCAGCGTTGCCGAGGGAAAAGAAACCATCACTATCTTGGGAAACCTTCCAGGAATCCAGTGCGGAGAAACATTGGAGCTCAATGGAGAATGGACCCAGCATTCAACTCATGGAGATCAATTCAAAATCCATAAATTTAAATCCGAACTCCCTGCCTCAATTCATGGCATACGTAAATACTTGGGTAGCGGAATGGTGCGCGGAATTGGAAAATCCTACGCTAAAAAAATTGTCGATTATTTCGGTGCCGACACCTTGAACGTAATTAGCGAGAACTCTGCCAGATTGTATGAAGTTCCCGGCATCGGTCGCCAGCGAGCGAAATCAATAAAAGCCGCTTGGGAAGAACAAGTGAGCGTTCGCGACCTTATGATTTTTTTGCAAACGTACGGCGTTACCCCGAGCCAATGCGTCCGCCTAGTCAAAAAATACGGCGCTGGCGCAAAACGCTTAATACAAGATCAACCCTATCGTCTCGCAGAAGACATTGAGCGCATCGGTTTTAAAACAGCCGATAAACTCGCCCTGAATCTTGGATTTTCAACTAACTCAAAAGAACGCATCGATGCGGGCATCCTTCATACCCTGCAATCATTAGAAGACGATGGGCACACTTTAGGAACGCATGCCGCCATTATTGAAAACGCACTCGAATTACTGCGCGTTGACTCCTCCCTTATCAAAGAACGCTTAAGAGCACTCTGCGAAACAGAGCGCCTCTACGCATTGCAGGCCCTCGACGAAAATCAAGAAACCCTCGGTCCTGCTTGCCAACGCCCAAGCCTTGCCGGCGCCGAAAAACGGATTGCCACAGCCATCCATCGCATCGAGCAAACAGACTCGGCTATCCCGTCGATCAAAATCGATGCCGCTATTGAGTGGGCTCAAGGGAAAGCAGGCTTTTCATTCGCAGATCAGCAAGCAAATGCCTTAAAGCAAGCCCTTCAGTCAAAGTTTACCATCATAACTGGCGGCCCCGGCACTGGTAAAACCACCATCCTACGCGCACTCGTCGAAATTTTGCAGGTGAAACGCACGCGCATCTTATTGGCATCGCCTACAGGTCGCGCCGCCCAACGCCTTTCCGAAGCAGCTGGAGTCGCGGCATCCACCATTCATCGACTATTAAAGTACGATGGCGCGAAACGTAACTTCGTTTATAACGAAGAAAACCCGCTTCCATGCGACTACCTCATTGTCGATGAGGCCAGTATGCTTGATACGCGTCTCGCCTCCCACCTTCTACAGGCCATTCCTTCCCCAGCACACTTGTTGCTTGTAGGCGATGCAGACCAACTGCCCTCTGTCGGGCCAGGGAGTGTTTTGGGTGACCTTATGGCCGCCCCGCCTGCGAAGGTTGCGCGCCTTGACACCATCTTTAGGCAAGGGGAAACCAGCGGAATCATTCGCACTGCCCATGCAATTCATTCCGGTGAAACACATCCCGAGATCGCAATTCAATCATTCCGGCAACTCGAATCAAAAGACGATTGCGTATTTATAGAGACCGAAACTCCTGAGCAAACCCTTCAAGCAATTCGTTATCTTGCGACTGAGTACATTCCAAAAACGCATCGCATCGATCCAATTAAAGACCTTCAAGTCCTGTCTCCAATGCACCGAGGAACGAGTGGGATTAGCGCACTCAACACCGAACTCCAAGATGCGCTCAACTCAGAAACTAAAGCAAACTCACGCCTGAAATCTGACCCTGATTACGCGCCTGCGCGACAAACTCATTTTCGAGAGAAAACTAGAAAACCGCTTCCCGCTACCCTCCCCTACGGCACCACCACTTTTCGCATTGGCGATAAGGTCATTCAAACCCGAAACAACTACGACAAGAATATTTTCAACGGCGATACTGGAATCGTGCAACGGATCGCGCCCGATACCTCGGGTCTAACCGTTCGCTTTAATGAGGAATCAATCGAATATAAAAAAGGCGAACTTGGGGAACTCGCCCTCGCCTATGCCATCAGCATCCATAAGAGCCAGGGAAGCGAATATCCCGTAATAATTATTCCCCTCCTCAAGCAACATTTCATGATGCTTCAAAGAAACCTCGTTTATACTGGCATTACACGCGCGCGCTCGAAAGTGTACCTCGTCGGTTCCACAGATGCCTACGCAATGGCGGTTCGTAATAATAAAACCGAAGTTCGCCGCACCCATTTACAAGCTCGTTTACGAGACCCCAAAACAAATGAAGAAGCAGAGCTATAATCCTTTTCAAAAACCATCACCTCAAACGCGCGTATATGAAACTAAAACAAGGACAACTTTGGAAAACAAACCCCAACACCCACGGTCACGATGACAAAAGCCTTTTCCTAAGAATTGTTACCCTTGAACGCCTGTCCGTGAGCTATAAAGAACATCTTCGCTTAAGTGATCCAGACGGCGCTCACAAAAAAGCTACAAAAAAACAATTTTGCAGATTTCTTAAAGACGCAACCCTCCTTGAAGATTAATGCGCGCGCTTCACTTATTCAGAAGCGATCCGCTTTACAACCTCAGAGGCCAAAATAAAACCCATCGTCCCCGTAACAAAGCTTGCTGACCCATAACCGGCATCACAATTCAGACGATACTCTTCACCTGGTACGCGCTCGCAACTGACACTTCCATCGGGTTGTGGAAAAACCGGAAATTCATCCGAGTACACGCAATCAATCCCAAACTTCATCCGCTTTAATCGCGGAAAATTATAATTCTGACGCAACCGCTTGCGAACCTGCAACAGCAGAGGGTCATTAATTGTCCGCGATAGGTCCGAGACTTGAATCCGTGAAGGATCTATCCGCCCACCACCACCGCCACAAGTTAATAGTCGAATTCCAAGTTCTCGTGCTTTTGCGATTAACAAACATTTATGCTTTGTCACATCAATCGCATCCACCACCCAATCAAATTTTGGTTTTAAAAGAGCCTCCGCGCTCGCTTCCGTAAAGAACCGTTCCTCTACCGTAACCTTACATTCAGGCGCAATCTGTTGAACTCGCTCGGCAAGTACACTCGCCTTTGAACGCCCGACTGTGGCATCCAAGGCATGCGATTGACGATTCATATTACTTAAACAAACCTCGTCCATATCAACTAAAGTGAGCGAACCGACTCCCGATCGAGCTAGCGCCTCAACGACCCAAGAACCCACCCCGCCTAGACCAATCACCGAAACATGGGCCGCACGCAGGCGAGTTAAACCATCCGCCCCGTAAAGCCTTCCCAATGCACCAAACCGTGTTTCATAATCTGACATGTCTTTCTGTAATAAGAGCCTCTTAGATAAAATTGAGAAGCTAAAAAACACTTCACAAGTCCGCTTACAAAGCCCACTCTAAGAATATGTCTAGCCTTCGTGAAATTACCGCCTTCTGTAACACCCGTACTCGCCAAACAGAAATACGAGATTTTGAAGGTGCGCACAACGGTCTCCAAATTGAAAATAACGGAACCGTAACTAAAATTGCGGCGGCGGTTGATGCCAGCATGGCAACTTTAGAAGCTGCCTCTAAGATCTGCGCCGATTTTATTATTTGCCACCATGGACTTTTTTGGACGCCCCCAATTCCAGTAACAGGGCCCGCCTATCAAAAAATCAAATTTGCACTCGACCAAAATATTGCGCTCTACGGCGCGCACCTGCCTCTTGATTGTCATCCTGAAATTGGCAACAATGCCCTTTTAGCAAAAGAACTTAATCTCGAGCCGTCTGGAAGCTTTCTACCTTACGAAGGGAATGATATTGCAACCATCACTAACGGACTTGATGGCGGTCGCACGGAACTAGCAAATCGCCTAAAAACCTTGTTCCCTAAAACTTTTCAAAGTATCGAATATGGTAGTGCTTCCCCTCAACGCATCGCGATCCTAACTGGAAGCGGACAAAGCGCAGTCCCACACTTACTGGAAAATAAAATCGACACTCTTGTTACAGGTGAATTGCGCCAACATCATTTTACGATGGCACAAGAACTTGGACTCAACCTTTACCCGTGCGGGCACTACGCCACTGAAGTGTTTGGAGTACAAGCGCTCGCGCAGGAAATCGCCAATAAATTCGACCTCGAATGGGCTTTTCTCGATCAACCCTGCCCGCTTTAAGCATTTGCCAAACCTTCTTTTCTACTATCACTTATAAATTCAAATGAAACGTATCGCCATCATCAACGGTCCAAATCTCGATCGCCTTGGGGCACGTGAACCCAGCATCTACGGAAACGAGACCCTTACCGATTTAGAAAATCGGATTACTGCCGAAGCCGAGTCACTAGGTGTCGCGGTCCAGTTTTACCAGTCGAACCACGAAGGGTTCATCATTGATGAAATCAACTCGGTCTATGCTGACGGCGAGATTTATGGACTCATTATCAATCCCGGCGCGCTGACCCACACAAGCTTAGCCTTACGTGATGCCCTCGCAGGCGCAGAGATGCCTGCCATCGAAGTCCACATTAGCAATATTTATAAGCGCGAAGAAGTCCGTCGTCATTCCATGACTGCTGAGGCATGCCTTGCTGTAATTTCTGGACTTGGCTTCGAAGGCTATCTTGCCGCCTTACGCTATTTAGCCGCCCTCGATTAATCGTCTTTGGACGCTTTCGCGACCGTAGCCTCAGGCAGCAAGCGCGCCAAGTCTTGCAGGTCTATAAAGTGTTCCTTGAGGTCACTTGCACTTTGAATTCCACCTAGAGTATTTTCAAAGAGTTCCCGCTTCTCCGCTTTGAGTTGTTGAATCCGTGCCTCTACCGTTCCTTGCGTAATCATGCGATAAACAAAAACACGGCGGTTCTGACCAATGCGATGAATGCGGTCAACAGCCTGACTTTCCACCGCAGGATTCCACCATGGGTCGAGCAAGAAAACATAGTCCGCGGCATGTAAAGTGATTCCAGTTCCGCCCGCGCGAAGACTTACCAAAATAACCGCAGGCGTATTGCTTTCTTGGAAACTTGCCACTGGCTTTTGTCGATCCTTCGTATGACCCGTTAATTCTAAAAGCGCGACCTTTGGAAAGGCATCTTTTATCACTGGCTTCAAGCGCTTCAAAAGCTGTACAAATTGGCTAAAGATAACGACCTTGCGGGATCCATTCCCATTGAGGGCATCCTCTAAATGCACCAACAAGGTTTGAATTTTTCCACTTTGCAGAATCTCAGCATCCACCCCCGGCACTAACCCTGGATCACAGCACGCTTGGCGTAAACGCGTCAAAAGCGTGAAGAAATGCATCGCTTGCGATTGCATCGCAGCTTTCAAATCGCCTCCTAAAGATTCCGCCCCTTCATTGAGCAAGGTCTGATAGGTACTGCGCTGTAAGTCCGTAATCGGGCAAATAAGATCCATCTCCACTTTCGGCGGCAAATCCTTACCCACTGCATCCTTTAAACGACGGATAATGAAAGGCTTTATTTGCGTACGTAAGCGTTCTTCAAATTTACCGCGCGCTTCCAAATTATTATTCTGACACGCCACTTCGAATTTGCTACGTGTCCCTAGTAAACCTGGCATGAGAAACCGAAAAATAGTCCACAAATCAAGTATGCGATTCTCCAAAGGCGTGCCCGTGAGCGCAAGACGACACTGCGCTTGTATCGAGCAACAGGCATGCGTTACCTTCGCTTCCGGATTTTTGATTTGTTGCGCTTCATCTAAGACCGCATAGCCAAATTCAATCGTGTTAAGCAATTGCTTGTGTCGTCTCAGTTGCGTGTAACTCGCAATCCATAAATGCTTTTCCTCTGCAACCGCGCCCTCATTTCCTTGCTCAGTAAATTCATTCCCGCTCCGCAAAATCGAAGTCTTTAATTCTGGATACCACCGCGCTGCTTCATTTTCCCAGACCGGAACCACACTCGCGGGACAAACGATTAAATTATGTTTACCGGGAATCGCGTGATGACGTAGCAGGGTTAGCACTTGAAGCGTTTTACCCAAACCCATTTCGTCCGCGAGCAAGCCATGGCATCCCCGCCGCTGAAGATTTGCCAACCATTGCACCCCATGCGCTTGGTAGTCACGAAGAAATTGCGGTAACTCTATATCGAGAATCTTTGCTGCCCCTCCCTCGAGCAAATCAGCGCGCCAATTTTTCATTGTGCCCGCTAAATCCAAGCTCGCACCTCGCTCACCGAATAAAGAAAAAACCATGTAAAACGGCCAAGTCTTGTCACCTGACCCCATTCCCACTTCCCAATCTGCTAATGCTTCTGTTTGAGCAGGAGCAAGTCGCACGAGTCCAAGTCCTTTTACAATGTGTGTTCCACGCCCGGCTTTAGCAAGGCGGGCCGTCGCTTCGGGCGAGAGCCAATTTTCTCCAAGCTGCATTCGCCAATCAACTTTGAATCGTGCGCCCTGAACCGCTTCGACCCTTCCTTTCACTTCAATTGACTGCGCCCCAAGCGACATACGCTCGGCCTCCGCATTCATTTTAATAACTCCGAAACGTTTTCGCCATCGAGGAATCCCGCTATTCAGAAACGCAGGAATCTTCTCGGGGTCGGACAACATAAAATCCTTTTGCTTTCGTCGATAGACGAATCCGACTTCCTTTGCCATTACCGTGAGACGAACCAATAGCTCACGTTCATAACTATTAGATGCCCCCTTTTCTTGCGAGAATGCTTGCGTTTCACCCCCTTCTAAATCGACCCAAAATGCATCCAGCCTTAACCCCGTTTCCAAACCCTCAAGACGGGGACTTAACTGACGTGCTGATGCTTTCTCTGCCAGACCCTCATAATCATTGGACTCTTTGTTCGCACCGCCTCCACGATTTTTTTTAACGGGTAACGGCGTTCTGGAATTCTCCTCAAGCTTAGGCTTTTCTTTTGCCTTAGGAACAAATGGTAACGGATCAATTTCATCTGCAATCAGCTCTTCAATTTCATACAGCCCAGCTGCTGCAACCGCCTCACCTAATCGCTTATCTTCAATCGAAGCACGGATTTCAGGGCCGTCACTGCCCCACTCCAAAACCGCATAGCACGTATTTTTACGCTCAAAGGCACAATTTATAATCGCGTCATTCTGTCCCAATTCGATCCCAGTTATTTTCCCATCGCGATAGAGTTGCTGCCCTTGCTTTAGTGCCTCTGCATCAAAATGCGCTTCCCATTCATGCATGACGTTGCCAAACCATTGCTCAAGGGTGGCTCCATTATACACACGACTGCAGGCACGAGTAGACATTTAAATAAAAATAACCTTAGCCTAATCTTTTTATTTTATCGCCCGCAAGCGGTTTTTGCCATTCACGGAAAATTTATTTTTTCAACCCCTACCTTACGAACTCTTATGGCAAACGATATAAAAACGGGGGCGTCCACTAAAATCCTCAATAGTTTCTCCGGTCAACCCCGCCTCTTCCGCACATGCATTGAGTGCTTCGCTCTGCGCAATTCCAGTTTCAAGCGCTAACATTCCCTCTGGCGCCAGAAAACGCTTCGCATCTGCGAAAATAACCCGCAACGCATCCATTCCGTCAACGCCCGAAACAAGCGCTTCAGTAGGTTCAAATTCCTTCACCTCAGATTCCGCACTCTCGAATTCTGCCTCGGTCAAGTAAGGAGGATTTGAAACGATAAGTTCGAAAAGAGACCCCTCTGTTATCGGCTCCCACCAGCTTCCTTGAAGAAAATTGACTCGTTCGCCAAGCCCATTGCGATCCGCGTTTTCGCTCGCCAATGCAAGCGCGTCCTCACTGACATCAGTCGCAGTTACGGTCGCTTCTGGAAACGCCTTCGCTAACGAAAGCGACAACGCTCCACTCCCCGTTCCTAGATCTAGAATACGAGCGGGCGGATTATTTTGCCCCCAAATCCATTCAAGCAATTCCTCTGTTTCTGGACGAGGAATCAAGGCACGCGAATCAACACATAATTCTAAGCCACCAAATTCCAAAATCCCCATAATGTGTTGAAGCGGTTCACGGTTCGCACGGCGCTTAACCCACGGACGTAATTCCTCGAGCTGCGCTTCTGTCAATGGTCGATCCAAGTCTAAATACAATTCAAGGCGCTTAACCCCAAGCACCCGGGCTAACAATAAATCAAAATCAAGCACCGGATTCGGCACCCCTTTTTCTTTAAAGAAAGGTTCCGTTCGTGCTTTTATTTCTCGTAATGTCAACATCGACTCATCGGACTTACTCAGCCTGTTGTTTTAAAAGATTTTGGATGCGCGCCTCATAATCCACATTGTACAATCCATCGATTAAGTCGGTTAAAGCTCCATCCATTGCAGGCGCGAGCGAAAGATTCATTCCAATCCGATGATCCGTTAAACGCCCTTGCGGATAATTATAAGTTCGAATTCGTTCCGAGCGATCACCCGTACCGATTTGACCCTTCCGTTCCGCCGCGTATTTCGCGTTTTCCTCATCTTCTTTCGCCTTTAAAAGACGCGCGCGCATCACTCCCATCGCCTTTGCGCGATTCTTTATTTGTGAACGCTCGTCAGCACAATAAACCGTTGTTCCAGTAGGCTTGTGCACCATCATGACTGCCGAGTCTGTGGTGTTGACGTGTTGGCCTCCCGCGCCCGAAGCACGCATGGTAGAAATCTCCAGGTCGTTCGGATTGATTTCAATATCAACTTCCTCTGCCTCTGGAAGCACCGCTACTGTTGCCGTTGAAGTATGAATACGCCCTTGCGTCTCGGTCACTGGAACCCGCTGCACCCGATGCACTCCGCTCTCAAATTTTAAATGTTTATAGGAATCCTCTCCGCTTATGTTGAAAATAATTTCACGATACCCTCCAGTTTCAGCAGGACTCGTTGAAATTACTTCGACTCGCCAACCCTTTGATTCCGCGTAGCGCGCATACATTCGGTATAAATCCCCTGCAAAAATATTTGCCTCGTCTCCACCGGCACCGCCACGAATCTCCATGACTGAATTCCGGCTGTCCGTCGCATCTGGCGGAATCATGGCGCGCAAAACTGATTGTACCAATCCTTCCTGCTCAGCCTCAAGCGACTCAATCTCCTCTTTTGCCATTTCTTGCAACTCAGGCTCTACCGAACTGTCGGCCACCAAGCATTCATTTTCTTTAATTTGTTCCACCGCTGCATGATAGGCCTCAAATTTTTCAACGAGGCTACTCAAGCGTTGCTGCTCTCGCGAAACCTCCGCCGCGCGGCGTTGGTCATTGTAAAAATCGGGCTCTGCCATCTGGGAATCAAGCACGGTTAATTTTTCGCGAAAAGGCGCAATGTCTGGAATTTTATGCATACTCTATTAATGCGTTGCAGTTAATGCCGTAAATGACAACCGTGTAGTGCGTTTTTGCCAATATGAATAAATCGCTGCATCGTCATAATATCATCGCCTGTATTTGGGATTTCGACAAGACCTTGATTCCTGGGTACATGCAGGCACCCATTTTCGATGCCTTCGGAATTAATGCCGAACTTTTTTGGAAAGAGGTCAATGCCCTGCCAGAAATTTATGCTCAGCGCGGCAATCGGGTCTCGCACGATACCGTTTACCTCAACCACCTCCTAAGCTACGTCAAAAATGGCCCTCTTAAAGGTCTGACGAATCAAAAACTACGCTCCCTCGGAAGCGAATTAAAATTTTGCCCCGGCGTTTTAGAGCTTTTCAAAGATTTAAAGGCGCTCACTCGGAGTAAGGCGGAATACCAAAAGCATAATATTGAATTAGAGCACTATATCATAAGCACGGGGCTAGCTGAAATGATACGCGGAAGCGCGGTCGCTCCTTTAGTTGAGGATATCTTTGGATGCGAATTCATAGAAGCACCCTTGCCTCCAAACTATCTGCAACAAGATGAACTTTCCCTGCAATTAGAATTTGAGCTCAGCCAAATCGGAACGATTGTCGATAACACCGCGAAGACACGCTACATTTTTGAAATTAACAAAGGCAGTAACAAAAATCCAGAAATTGACGTGAATGCCTCCATTCAAAGCGTCGATCGAAGAATTCCAATCGAGCGCATGCTTTATATCGCAGACGGCCCCAGTGATGTACCCGTCTTTTCAGTCGTTAAGAATAACGGGGGCAAAACCTATGCGGTCTACGATCCAAAAAGCGAAGCCGAATTTGCGCAAAATGATGCTTTGTTGCACGCAGGGCGCATTCATGCCTATGGTTCAACTGACTACCGCCAAGGGACTTCCACCGCAAAATGGCTACGTATGCATGTTCGTGGAATCTGTGACACCATAGTGAATGACTGCGAAGACCTTCTCAAAAGAAATGTCCGCAACGCCCCGCGCCACTTACACGAGGATGATACCCCTCCAAACAAAGTAAACGAGTTGCCTCCTGAGGATGAATTGTTCCGTCACGAGTAAAATTGCGTAAGTGCATTCCAATTGCTTTACAAAACAGTTCCTCTAGATAAAACTCTACTAATATGAATCGCGCCCATAAATTTTTTCTTCCTTGCTTCGCACTGCTCGCTCTACTCGTCTCCAGTTGCCAAACAACGACTTCCCCGATGACAGGAGCATCACTCCCCGCAATGAGTGTCCCCACTCCCGTAACGGAACCGCTTCCCGTCCTTCCTGCCCTCGAAGACCCCAAGCCAACACCCGCACCTGTCGCAGACCTTGAATCGGTCTTAGCTCCTATTAACGAAGGCATCCATGCGCTCTTTAAAACCGACCAAGTTGAAATAAGCAAAGAACTGGTTCAATCGGGACAAGTGGGCGACGTCATTCGCTATACCCTTGAAATTTATGTTAAGAAAGACCTACGAGGCTTACGCGTTAGCGAGACCGTTCCAGGGGCCGTTCGTTTTCTAACTTCAAAGCCAACTGCCACAAAAGAAGGCTCCACATACTTTTGGGACTTCGGCGCCCTTGCTGCTGGCGACAACCAAGAAATTTCCGTTTCGGTTGAAGCCTTAGCAGAGGGCGACCATAAAATCGATTCCGAGATCTCTGTCGATAATGCGCTGAGTATGCAGTTCTATTCAGGGCAGCCTCAACTTGAAGTTGCTAAATCGGGCCCTCCAACTATCGAATTAAATGAGCAAGGAACTTGGTCCGTCACAGTCACAAACTCAGGCTCCGCAACCGCCCGTGATGTGATTGTCGAAGACCTTCTACCCGCAGGCCTTCAAGCAGTGGGCGAAACCGAATTTGCCCTTGGCAGCCTAGAACCCGACACCTCACGTAGCGTCGAAGTTACAGCCCAAGCTATCAAACAGGGTTCCTTTATTAACACCGCTAGCGCGAACTACGAAAAAGGTTCTCAAGCGGCTGAAGGCAGTGTGCCTGTGACCGTCGTTCAATCTGGAATCCGAATCAAAAAGAGCGGCCCCCAGAAAGCTTATGTCTTTAAGCCCGAAAATTTCCAAATTTCGATTCAAAATACGGGCGACACAGATTTACAAAACGTTCGTATTACCGATTACCTGCCCGCGGGAAGTACCGTAGCTGACAATGGTCGAGGGCGC
>CBFHPQ010000022.1:0-23715 GCA_965657865.1 Coraliomargaritaceae bacterium
CGTACGTTGTAATTATTTTTAAGGTTTGCCCAGCGCACCCACTCGGCTGCCAACTGAGGAGAACCTGAGCCTAGGTTGACGGTGACAAGCGTTTCTGCGTCTTGATTTTGAATCCACTCATGCTGCGTTTTAACATCAATGCCTCCGTGATAATCCGCGAGTCCTTGGTTTTGTCCCTGCACTTGAAACCCCGGTTTGTAAGCCGAGTAATCAATTCTCCAAGAACCGTCGGGATTTTGTTTAGAGGCGTCAAAATTTTTAGGTGCGTGATCGTTACCAATGCGTACGCCGTTACCATTCCAATAATATTGATCCGACCAAGAGCCGCCTGGCATGCGGATAAGAGCTGGTTTCCAAGCGGCGAGGGCTTCTTCTAAGCGGTTGTCAGCAAGGTATTCTGGAGTCATCCAAAGGGTGGCGTTGGTGCCGATTAAGCGATGGCGGTCGGTGGTCTCGATGACCGAATCGGCTTGAATCGTAAGGGATGCGCGTGGAATTTTTGCAAATAAAGTCAGCCAACTGCCACCAATCAAAAGGAGGTACAGGAAGCTAAAGTTTAAGCGAATGAGGGGAAAGGGTGGCATTGGGCTTATCTTTAGAAAGACTTATTTTTGGATGCTTCTCAACTGGTAAATACAATCCGAGTCTAAATTTTAGTTTTTATGATTCTTCTAAAAACAGGTTTCATGAATTTGAATTTCAGAATTGAGAAAGGTGTCATAAAGCGCTTGGCAAAGCATGAAAGTGAGGCATTCTGGGGGAACCCTTTGTTATGCCCCTATCCCGCCACTCAACTACCCTTCAAGAAAAATCGGACCGCGTGCCCATCGGCCAAAAACTAGCGTATGGTTTGGGTGGCCCCGTCGACATTCTTGCGATTTGGGTCTTAGTGAGCATTGCGTATCCGGTCTTTAATATGGAGTTGCAGATGTCGCCCACGCAGGTGGCGATTATTTTGATGGCGTTGCGGTTATGGGATGGCATCGCTGACCCCGTAATGGGATGGATTTCGGATAACGCTCGGACTCGTTGGGGACGTCGGCGTCCCTTCATTTTTGTGGGGGCGATTCTTTCAGCGCTCACGTATCCATTGATTTGGTGGTTCCCGATGGATTTATCGCATGGTCAAGTGATGGCTTGGGTGATCGGTTTTGGTTTTCTATTTTATACCTGTTTCACGGTTTGGGCGGTACCGTTTCAAAGTTTATTGATGGAGATGACGCCTGACTATAACGAGCGGACTCGGGTTACAAGTTGGCGTGGGATGTTCCAGAGTTTGGCAGGTTTGTTCAATGGGTTTTGCTGGTGGTTCTCTTTATCGCCGGTTTTCAGTATGGCGAATGAGGCGGGTGAAATGATCCCGAGTACTATCAATGGGATGCGTTACATTAGCATCGGAATCGCGGTCGTAATTTTTATACTGGGTATATTGCCGGCTCTATTTGTGAAGGAGCGCTATTACTCAAGTGATCTGGTAAAGTCTCAAAAACCAGTGAGCCTCATTAAAGGATTGAGGGAAACGCTCAGTTGTAAGCCTTTCCTGATCTTATGTCTTTTTACAGTTTTCTTTCTCTTTGGGCAGAGCATTTATGACAATTATGGTCGCTATGTCGGCACGTATTATGTGTTGGGAGGGGATTGGGGAAAAAGTGCGCTTATTTCGGGTTGGGGTACTGCGGTTTATGCGGCGTTCAATCTCCTCATGATTCCTTGCTTTGTTTATATTTCTGAACGAATCGGAAAAAATAAATGCCTCACGATAGCCTCTTTTTTCTTTTTGCTCTCGACTGTTTCAACCTGGTACACCTTTCGTCCCGATATGCCGTACTTGATGCTCGTAAATGGGGCTTTAGTCGGGATTGCTTACGCGGGTTTGTGGACGATGTTGCCAACCATGCAGATAGATGTGGTCGATTATGATGAACTCAATACGGGTGCGCGGCGTGAAGGAAGTTTCGCCTCGGTCTATTCTTGGGTTTTGAAATTGAGTTTTTGTACGGGTTATTTGCTCTCGGGACCGTTTTTAGAAATGACGGGTTTTGACGCGGCTTTGGGTGGTGAGCAATCCGTAGACACTTTAACACGCCTGCGGGTGGGTTATTTGATAATTCCAGTGGTGGCAATTTTACTGGCATTATTTGTTCTCAAGTTTTTCTCTTTAAATCCTGCAAAAGCCAAAGAGATTCGTGCGACTTTAGAGGCGCGCCGCGGGGTTATTTAAAACGATTAAAGGATTCTCATGTATATTAATAAACAGCTTCATCTTAAGTTTAAAAGTATCGGTTGTACGGTGGTAGTTTTAACGGGGGCGTTGCTTTTGGGAACGGCTTCACAGCAAGCGAACGCCTCGAGCAATAGCACCTTCCGCGAGATCATGGATCGCCACTACCGTAACAGTAACTTTTACATGGGTGGCACGAGTGGCTGGAAGAAGGAGTCACGGACCTCGGGCCTTTTAGATAAAGAATTTAATTACATCACTCCTGAGAATGATTTTAAGCAGGCAATGGTGCACCCTCGACCGGGGGTTTGGGATTGGGAAAATGCGGATGCATGGATTGCGAGTGCTGCGGAGCACGGGCAGATTGTTCGTCTCCATGGTCCGATCAGTCCGCAGGTTTCGCAATGGACAAAACATGATTCGCGGACTGCTGAAGAATTGGAGCAAAATTTGACTGAGTTCATGACTGCGCTTTGCAAGCGTTATAACGATAGTCCACAAGTGCGTTGGATGGATGTTGTGAATGAGACCTTGCAGTCTGGAAATGGAAAATGGTTTGGGGCAAAACCTGGAGTAGACTCTTGGGAAAATCCGTGGGTGCTTTTAGGCTATGATACGAGCGTGCCACTGAGCCCGCCGATATACATCAAGCGAGCATTTGAAATTGCAAATACGCATGCACCGAATTTGAAATTTATCATCAATCAGCATGGGAGTCTAAAACCGCGTACTTGGTTTAAAGTTTTTGAGCTTGTCGATTATTTACGGGCGCAGGGATTGCGGGTTGACGGAATCGGATGGCAAGCACACGTGGATGTGGGATGGGAAAATAAAGATAACAATTTGTTTCGTCTGGGTGCTTTAATTGAGCGTGCGCACGAGAAAAATTTATCCTTTCATATCACGGAAAAGAACGTCTGGTTAAGGGGTGCGAATAAAGACTATGAGGCGCAGGCAAAAACCTTTGCAGCGCTCTTAGAGGAGCTCCTCAAGCATCGAAAGAGTGGCGTAGTTACTTGGAACGTTTGGAATCTAAGTGACGCGGACAGTTGGGAAAAAATGCGCGCCTTTGATGGCTGTATCTTTGATCGCAATTATGAGAAAAAGCCTGCCTATCACGCCCTTCAAAGAGTTTTGTTAGAGGCTGTTGACGCCTACTGATTGTCTTTTTTTTACGGCAGAGTAATATGAATCCAGTCGAGATGAACGCCTGCATCGGGTAAGGCGACCACTCGAAATTCGGCATCGTCTCCTGCTGAGAAATTGATGTTAATGGTATGGGTTGCCCATGAATCAGTTCCGCCAGTGGCAGGGAATGATTGTTCATCGAGTCGTTGAACCGTAGTGCCGTTATCATCGCGGGTCACTAATCGAAGCGAGCGGGTTGCGGCGCTTGCGTAATGAACTTTGACGGCATAGGTGCCATCTTTTGGGATATAGATGTTATTAATCTTAGCAAAGATTCCATCTCCAGTTTCGGTTGGGAATTCTGCATAGCCAACTCCCTTGAAGCCAGGGGTGTTGGTACTGAAAGATACGTTACCACCGCTGGTTCCATCTTCAAATTCATATTCTCCGACGAGGGCCTCAAGGGGATCGGGGTCAAAGCTTCGAGTCTCTGGATTTTGGATCTGTTGGTTATAGACCCACGGGCCCATGCCTTTAGAGGAGAGTGCATTTTGATACATATTCCAGTGCGCCCAAGAGAATCCATTACGCTCGGCTTGCATGCGCACCCAACTCAGCCAACGTTTACGATCGTTGTTGTAAAGATCCGCCTCATTATCAACTCCAAATTCCCCTAGATAAATAGGGAGGGATTCGGATTGGTGGGTATTCGCCCAGTTATTGTTTGCAGTAGCTACTGCGCTGAAATCAGTGTCTACGGTGCTAAACTCCTCGGTGGTTCCCCACGCGACCGCAGCATCATCTAGAACTTCCCCTTGTTTAGTGAAAGTGAACGGATCGTAATAATGAAAGGTTCCGATCAAGTAGTTATCGTTTGTCGGAATTTCATTGTTATCAAAAGCATCAATGATTGCTTGGCGAGTTGAGAAGCCATCTCCAGGAACAATCACGATGCGCTTTTCATTGCCGTTACTAGCGCGAATTGCTTGGAGGGCGGTAGTGATAATAAGAGGGCCATTGTCATCAGAGTGCGGTTCATTAAAGACCTCGAAAACAACTCCGTCTAATGAGTAGGTCGCAAAATAGTCGGCTACCTGTTCCCAAATTTTTCCGAGTTTATTAAATTCTTCGGTCGTTGCGCCAAATTTTTTAGTATCATCAGAATTATTGCCCCAATTATGTACGGGGTCGACAACCGCGATGAGACCTTCCTGAAGACACCAATCTACCATTGCTTGAATGTTTTGAAGATTGCTTGAGGGAATTAGGTAGTCGGGAGCAGCTCCTACAACTTCATCGAGTTTATAACCAATTCGGCAATGGTTAAAACCACTATCGTTTAGCAATTCGTAGTCAGCAAAAGCTCCTTGGCTATTCATTGCTTTAGACGCCATAAAATTATTCCCGCGAGCTAAGCGGGCATTCATCGCATATGCGGCGGCCCGATTAATGATGGGGGTGCCTTCAAGGAGATAGATATTATCGAAGTAAATATCATTCGCATCGTTTCCAAGCAGGAAGGTCAATCGACCCAAACTTGTTCCCGTGTTGCCCGCCGCAAATTCAAAACGATAGGATTGCATCGTTCCAGTATTGGAAAGGGTAATATTTTGAGTGAGATAATTTTGAGAAATACTATCGTCTCTAAGGGTGATTCGAATGGGGCGAGCATTTTCAACCCGCGCATCGAAAGCGAGGGTGTAGGTTTTGCCCGCTTCGAGTTGAATATTTAATTGCCTTAAAAAGATGTGCGAAAGGTTGGTGCCTCCGTCCGTTATCTCTACCCCGATCTCGTTGTTTTCGGTTTGGAAACTTGCCTCAGTTTCAGTGCTATTGGCAACGAGCGACCAATTCTCTCCTTGATTGGAAAAATCACCGTTTAGGAGCAGGTTGTTTTGCGAGTTTGAATCGGTTTCGTTGGGAACGAGTTTAAAAAATCGTTTATCAGCAAGATTGGTAGGGACCCACCAATAATTCATCGGTGGTGTTGCTTGTTGACCGACTGCAAGATTTGAAAAGTTTCCTGATAGATCTGAGGTTACCTGCACGGTGTAGTGTTTGCCGGTTTCACTCTTCCATTTCAGTTCGACCTGATCTGGATCTGTGGGGCGTTCATTGATTTCAAGAGCCGCACAGTTAAGGTGGAGCATCCAAATGAAGCATAGGGTAGGGGTAAGCCTACAAACTTCTAATTTAGTAGATTGTAGTAGCATGGGAAGGGTAATGCATTAACTTAGCTAAAGCCAAAGTGAGTGCAATCCTTCTCTTATCTTAGAGAATCCGTTCTAAAATCTACTGCTTTAGCTTTCAAATAAAGGTGCGAGTGCAGCGTGTGCGTCGCGAATCGCCTTTTCAGTCGTTTCCCAATCAATACAACCGTCGGTGATCGAGACTCCATATTGAAGCGCATCTTTGGGTTGCGGGAAAGATTGATTCCCTGCGTTGATATTGCTTTCAATCATCGCCCCGATGACGGATTTATCGCTTATGCTCTGACGCACGATCTCCTCTAAAATAGTAGGTTGACGACCTGGTTCTTTCGCGCTGTTAGCGTGGTTGCAGTCAATCATGATTGCGGGTTTGAGGCCTGCGCTGTGTAAAGTCTCACGCGCGGCGGCGACATGCTCGGCGCTGTAATTTGGACCCTTGGAACCTCCGCGAAGCACGATGTGGCAATTTGGGTTTCCCTTAGTGGTGATCGCATTGGCTTGGCCTGCGTTATCAATGCCAAGAAATGTTTGTTCCTGACTGGCGGCTTGGATTGCATTAATTGCAACGGTGAGGCCCCCGTCGGTACCATTTTTAAAGCCGAGTGGCATGGAAAGCCCAGATGCCATTTGACGGTGCGTTTGACTTTCGGTGGTTCGGGCGCCGATTGCGGACCAAGAAATTAAATCTGCAATATACTGAGGGGTGATGGGATCGAGTAATTCGGTAGCGGTTGGAACTCCGAGAGCAATCACCTCGCGAAGGAATTCCCGAGCTTGGCGCAAGCCTTTAGGGATATCACTGGTGCCATCAAGATTTGGATCCATAATAAGCCCTTTCCACCCAACGGTGGTGCGAGGCTTTTCAAAATAAACGCGCATAACGATCAAGAGACGATCGCTCACTTCTGGTGCCAATGTGGCAATCCGTTTAGCATATTCTCGGCCGGCCTCTAAATCGTGGATGGAGCACGGTCCAACTACAAGTAGAAGACGAGGGTCATTTCCAAAAATGATTTTATGAATGGCTTCACGGCTTTCGGCGACGAACTGTTCATCCGCTTCGCTACGTTGAATCTCTGCACACAGCTCAGTTGGTGCGGGCAAAAGGGTCTTAGAAGTAATATTTATGTCGGTGACTTTTTTCACGGTCGAGGAGATTTAGCGCAGAGGGAGGTTAGTAACAAGCCCGAAGTTTATGGAAGGATAAACTTTTATTGAAATTAGTAATAGGATTGCTAATAACTTAGTTATGGAAGGATTTCATTTACTGTCTACTACACCTGCTGCACGTTTGCTTGTCCGTGGGGAAGATGCGGCTGCTTTTTTATTGAGCCAATTTAGTAATGAGCTTCGACCGTACACTGAACAGCGTGGTGCTTACGGATTTTGGTTAGATGCTAAAGGCAAGGTCCTCCACGATGGATGGGTCTTTAATAAGACTTCTGAATCTTTTGAGGTCTATAGTGATTATTGCGCGGAATCGGATCTACGTGCGAAATTGGAAAAATATATTATCGCAGATGCGGTAGAGGTTGAAACGCTCTCTCAAGGCCTCACGTTACGCGTAATGGGCGCAGGTGCGACGCGTGCTTTAAAGGACTGCTTGGGATCGATTCCCGAGGCAGGCAGTTTTTTAGAAATCGGAACTTGCTTAGTGCATGCGGACCGATCTTCAGAGACGATGGGATACCTCTGTCGTTTTTCTGATGCGGAGTCTCCGGAAGTTAAGGCCTTGATAGAACAACTCGAAGGTCTGGGCGGGTCATTTGTATCGGAGGATTGGATGCACGCCCGACGCATTGAAGCTGGGTCCTCAATTGTGCCAAACGAATTGTGCGAGAATGATCTACCGGGCGAAGCAGGCGAGGTCGGTTCTGCAGTTTGCACCACTAAGGGATGTTTTTTGGGTCAGGAGTCGGTGTTACGTTTGCATAATTTGGGACAAGCGCGGCGCGGTTTGTATGCAGTTAAAGGAACGGGGACAACTCCGACTGCTCCGTGCCCAGTAACCACGAACGACGAAGCTAAGTCTGCGGGTACAGTGCGCAGTGTGTATCAAACGGAGGACGGTTGGATCGGCGTTGCAATGCTCAAGCTTCGTTATCTAGAGACTGAAATGAACTGCGAAGGTAGTTCTTTGGTTGTTTCTAAAGCAATGGGTAAACAAACCAATTTGTGAGTATGGAATCTGAAGACGAGGCTACGGTGGCGACAATTGCGCGCTATTTTTCGGGAATGGGTGCGGACGCAACGGCTGCCCAAACAATGGCGAGGCAACTTTTTAAACGCGCCCAACAATTGGCTAGCGAACGCGAAATTGAGTTAGTGGAGGCGACTGCAATCCTGCTTAAACAGATAGCTACAGCGCGACAGGGTCTCGCACCACGCTTAGATAAAGGCGTCAAGCCTAAAAACCCTTAAAAAACCCTTAAAAATAGCACCTTCAGAGGCATTTATCTATTGACGAAGGAGTGCAGATTGACACTTTCAAGGTCGGTAATTTTGCCACAAAAAACCTCAACTTAATAAATCATACATATGAATAAAGCAGATCTAGTAGCTGAAGTACAAAAATCACTCGGAGCTGACACTTCAAAAGCCGCCGCTGAGCGCGCAGTTGAAGCAGTTCTTGAAGGCGTTAAAAAAGGCGTTAAAAAAGACAAAGCTGTCCAATTAATTGGTTTCGGTACATTCTCAGTTACCAATCGCGCCGCACGTATGGGTGTCAACCCCAAGACTGGTGAGCGTATCAAAATCAAAGCATCCAAAGCTGTTAAATTTAAAGCAGGTGCTGGTCTAAAAGCTATTCTTTAAGAATACCCCTCTTACTATTATTTATTCTGGAGCCCGCACTTATCATGGTGCGGGTTCTTTTATTTTAAGAGTTTAAGATGTTTTAATATTTGCTGAGTGAGTTAAAGAAAGCACGATTTTCAGTTGCCACGAAGAGGACTCCTGTTCTTATTGAGACTCTTTTGAGATTAATGTCAGCTTCAACGATTTAAGGATATGGGAAAGAGTTTATTTGAAAAAGTATGGGAGGCGCACACCGTGCGTCAGTTAGCGAATGGTCAAACACAGCTTTTGATTGGCACGCACCTGATTCATGAGGTGACGAGTCCTCAGGCTTTTGGCATGTTGCGTGACCGAGGATTGTCGGTTCGTTATCCGAAGCGTACCTTTGCAACGGTGGATCATATTGTTCCGACCAACGAAGCGCTTGAGCCTTACAGTGATCCCTTGGCGCAAGGTATGATCGAAGAATTGCGTAACAATTGCCTCGAAAATGATATTACCTTTTTTGATACCAACACCGGCAAGCAAGGAGTGGTGCACATCGTGGGACCTGAGCAAGGAATTACCCAACCGGGAACGACGATTGCTTGTGGTGATTCCCACACCGCAACGCATGGAGCTTTTGGAGCGATTGCTTTTGGTATTGGCACCAGTCAAGTGCGCGATGTTTTAGCGACTCAAACCATTGCTTTGGGAGAGCTCAAGGTGCGTCGTATTAACGTGAACGGGGAACTCAGTCCTGGAGTTTTTGCGAAAGACGTTATTTTGCACATCATCCGATTACTTGGTACTCAAGGGGGAACGGGATTTGCCTATGAATATGGCGGTTCTACCTTTGATGCGATGACTATGGAAGAACGCATGACGGTCTGCAATATGTCGATTGAGGGCGGTGCGCGCGTGGGGTATGTAAATCCCGATGCCACAACTTTTGAATATTTGAAGGGACGTCCGTATTCACCAAAGGGTTCCGACTGGGAGCATGCGGTCGAGGATTGGGCGAGTTACGCCTCCGATGCGGATTGTGATTTTGATGATGTTGTAACGATTGAAGCTTCAGAAATCCAGCCAACGGTGACGTGGGGAATTACTCCCGGTCAAGGGGTTGGGATCGAAGAAAGTATTCCGACCATCGAAAGCGGTACCACCGATTCAGAGCGCGCCTCGATCAATGAAGCGCTTGAGTATATGCAGTTTGAAGGCGGCACACCCGTTAAAGGTAAACGTATTGATGTTGCTTTCATTGGTTCGTGCACAAACGGTCGTTTAAGCGATTTGAAAGAAGTCGCAAAATATGTGAAAGGTCACAAGGTCGCGGATTCTGTCCAAGGGATCGTGGTTCCGGGATCACAAGTGGTGGCTCAAATCGCGCAGGAACTTGGTTTGGATACCATTTTTAAAGAAGCAGGTTTTGAATGGCGTGGTGCAGGGTGTTCCATGTGTCTTGCGATGAACCCAGACAAGCTGGTTGGAGATCAGTTGTGCGCCAGTTCTTCCAATCGAAATTTCAAGGGCCGCCAAGGCTCACCGACAGGGCGCACGATGCTCATGAGTCCATTGATGGTGGCGGCTGCGGCCATCAAAGGAGAAGTCGCGGATGCCCGTGAAGTATTTGGGGTTTAAACAATCTCTGAACGAATTAATTTTAAAGAAACAAAGAACGTATTATGGCAAGCGACCCAATAACAAATTTTAGCGCACGCGGGATATTTGTTCCCGGAGACGATATTGATACCGACCGCATTATCCCTGCGCGATTCATGAAATGCATTACCTTTGATGGTTTAGGGGAGTATTTATTTCGCGATGTTCGAATGGACGAAGCTGGGAATGAAAAGGTGCACAATTTGAATGACCCTCGATTTGCAGGGGCAGGCATTATTGTGAGTGGAAATAATTTTGGATGCGGTAGTTCGCGTGAACATGCGCCGCAAGCGATTCAGCGTGCAGGGTATTCCGCTATTATTGCGGGTAGTTATGCCGAAATTTTCTTTGGCAATTCTACCAATCTTGGAATCATCTGTGTGACTGCAAGCGATGCGGACCGAGCGACACTTGCGCAAGCGATTGAGTCAGATCCACAACTTGAAATAACGGTTGATATCGTCGCAAATGAAGTCCGCTTTGGTTCAGACAGTATTCCATGTTCAATTAAAGCAAACGCGCGGGAGAGCCTCACAAGCGGAAATTACGATCCGCTCAATGAATTACTGGAAGGTGCGAGCGCAGTAGCGGAAGTTGCTCAGCGCTTGCCTTACATGTAATGCAAGGCAAGATGGCGGGGAGCTTTTAATTTTAGAGGGAACTTCTCTCTTTATTTCGAATCTCTAAAGACTATCAAACTCGAGCGCATTTGGCTGCTCGCACGCTTAACACACAATCATTATGGAACTGATTAACGATGCAGGTATTTTTATCTACCCTTTAGGAGCTTGTTCCATTTTGGCAGTTGCGATTACGATTGAGCGTTTGTTTGCCTTGCGCCTATCGCGCGTGATACCTCGCAATTTGGCGGTTGCCTTTGTCAGTGGAAAAAGTGACGGGATATCCAGTTCCTCCAAATCGGTTGCAGGCCGGATTTTAGAGTTTAACGAGCAACAATCTCCAGATGCAGAGTCTCTTAAATCCTATGCGCGCTTGGAAGTGAATCGCATGGAGCGCGGAATTTTTTTATTAGAGGTAGTGATTGGAGTGGCTCCTTTACTAGGGCTTCTTGGAACGGTGATAGGGTTGACCCAAGTATTCGGAGGATTTTCAGCTGAGACTGGGTTGCCGGAACCAGCGGCTTTTATTCGCGGAATTGCTTTTGCTTTAAATACTACAATTTTAGGACTCGCGATTGCGATTCCATCCCTTGCGGCGCATGCGTATTTGATGCGACGAGTGGAATCGTTAGCAGCTCGCCTGAGCTTGGGAGTGCAGGCATTGATCAATTCGGGAACCGGAAACGATGCGCGCAGTGATGCCGCAGCATCCAGTGATTAATCTTTTAGGGGGCTTGAATTAGCTATGGAATTAATCGCGCGCCGTCGACAGCAACCCAGTATCAATATTGTTCCTTTGGTTGATGTACTGACTGTTTTGTTGTTTTTCTTTTTGGTGACTATGCAGTTCAAGCAACTGACGGCACTCAATATTCTAGCGCCAGAAATTGAGACTGCGGGCGAGAACAAGACCGATTTACACTTGGTCATTGCGGTGGATCCAGAAGGCCAGTTCTTTTTAGATGCGGCTCGGATTGAACCCGATGCCCTCAAGGCGGCTCTCAAGCTTGCAAGCGAGGCCACTCCAGATATTCCCATCCTTCTGCTATCCGATGAGTCAACGCCTCTCAAATATGTGACTCAAATTATGGATTTATGCCGATCGAATCAGCTCAACACCATTCGGCTCCAATCACGATAAGTGAAAAAGCGTCCTTTGAAGTTGCGACTTTAAGAATTTTTGCGTCCCTAAAAGATGGATAAAGATTGGAACTCAGCCTATGCAGTGGCAGACACCCCTTGGGATAAGGGTTCGGCTGCTCCGCCGTTAGTTGAGTATTTAAAAGCCCATAGAATCGAAGGGTCCGTTTTAGTTCCTGGATGTGGAAGCGGGCATGATGCGCAAGTGCTGCTCAATCAGGGTGCGCAGGTTAAAGGAATTGATATTGCACCCTTGGCGGTTGAAAAAGCACACGCGCTGTATCCTGCTTTATCGAGGCATGTCTTTGAGGGCGATTTTTTAAAAACTCCCACTACCGAAAATGGGAGCTATGATTGGATTGTTGAGCATACTTGTCTCTGTGCCATCGATCCTTCGAAACGCCTAGAGTATGCTACTACAACCCATCGCTTATTGAGGCGAGGCGGGCAGTTCTTTGCGATTTTTTTTCGTGAGGTTAGTCATGATCGCGAAGATCATCCACCGTACCCTATTAATAAAGCTGAGATTGAAGCACTTTTTGGAGAAGGCTATGAGCTTCTAGAGTGCTACACTCCAAAAATGACGTACCCAGAGCGCCCTCAAGGTGCGGAAGAGGTGCGCGTATATCGCAAACTCTAAAGCGACTCGAAGCGCGTAGTTTTAAAAGAACTGCATCTGGTCGTCGCCTTGCAGCGGAGTCGCATTCACAAGGCTTGAGTCATTGTTGTGGACACTGTTCACGCGATTGCTCACAGGGCAAAATTCGAGCGTCAAATCTTGAGTTATCTGAGCTGCACGTTGGGTATCCATTGAATGATTGAACCACTCGGAGTGTGCAACTTGAGGAATACAAACAGGCATGCGGTGATGAATTTCCTGAATGGAATCTTGAGCCTCTGTCGTAAGAATAACGCAGTGAGCGCTGAATTCACTTTGTTTCGATTCAAACCAGAGTGCGCCAAAGTACATCAATTCCTTGGAAACAGTTGAAATATAATGCGGTTGTTTACGGACTCCGTCTTTCAGCCATTCATAAAATCCATTCGCGGGGATGAGGCATCTTTGGGCAGTCCAGCTATCACGAAACCGAGGTGCGCTATCGGCAGTCTCGAGGCGCGCATTGACATGAAAATTCTGAGGTGTTCGCAAACCCCAATGCATTTCTGTAAGCCCATTTTTTTGAAGCGCGAGGACAGCACGACCTGGCGCGATATTATAATCGGGGCTGTGCTCGAAGGCATCCGAGAGGGCGATTCCAAGGGCTTCCGCGAGTTGCTCTCTAGAGCGATGAAGTGTGTAACGACCACACATAAAAGGGTTGAGTAATTGAGTCGGGTTAAAAGGTTTTGAGTTATCGGGCGCTCGACCAGATGCGTAATGACTTCAAGAGAAATAGTTCGAGAGCCGCCGCTTGATTGAAATTGATTTCGAGCAGATTGGCAGCGTGCTCTAAGGAATGAGTGACACGATGCAACGCATTCACTGGCAAACGACCGGGGTTTAAGTGTTCCAGTTCACGCACATACTGATGCGTTTGACGCTCGATAGCCGCGAGCAGTTCTTTTCGATAACCACGGCTAATCCCAGACTCCATCGCTTCTTTCTCAGCTTTGGTAATATTTTCTGGAAGTGTTTCTTTTTGCGCCTCCCAAGCTTCAGCGGTCAAAGTTTTTAAAATTTCTTGATAACGAAAATTTAAACCAAAGACTCCGAGTACTAAGTGCGGAACTGTTTTCTTATTGGGCCCACTCAGAATGCCAGTCATCCATTCGCGATAGCTTTCGATCCAGCTTTGCCACTCAGCGTTTTGAATCGGGTCGTGACCCGTGGGTACTCGAAAATTCAAACAGCGGCTTCGAATTGTATCTAAAAGTTTGTAGGGACGGGTGGTGAGAAGAAAAAGAGTCGTGCCTTCAGGGGGTTCTTCGAGGGTTTTAAGAAAGGCGTTTGCGGATTGTACGTTCATGCGATCCGCTTCAAAAATAATCCCTACTTTACGCCCACCTTGATTGGCAGTTTTTTGAAGGTCAATGACCAGACGCCGCATCGAGTTTGCGGGCCATTCACCCTGTGAACGTTCAGTCTCCGAACCAATGCGAATCATGCGCGCTTTCCCGCTTGGGCGCAGGGTAAAGCAATCGGGATGTAGGTAGGGATCTTGTTCGGTTTCGAGGAGATGACTTGCAATACCACGAGCTAGCGCTTCGAGCGCATCGAGCGATTCTCCGTGGAGTAAAATACCATGCCCGAGACGCTCGCGTTCCAAAGAGCGTTCAAGGACTTGCACCGCCCGACAATCGTGTATCGATTCTGGAAGTGAGGCAATTAGGGACATTTTTTATTTAAAGAAGGCACGGATTGCGTTTAAAAAGCAAATGCGTCTAAAGGTCAAATCCTTGCTCCTTAAATTAAGGCTCTATTCATTTAAGAAAAGAATCCTTTGTGCCGAATCCTTAAGTCATGTTCGGCAATGGCTCCAGTGCTCCTTTAGTCTGTATTTTTGGCACGCCGCCGGATCAATAAACGGACGCCGAGCACTCCGCATCCAAGTAGGAGTGCATAGGTGGCGGGTTCGGGAACCACTGTCACAGTCAAGTTACTCCATCGTTGGAAGGTCGTAATTCCACTACCTCGATTGGTAAGCGTGAGAGCGGTGTTGGCTGGGATGACCCAATTATCAAATGTGGATGGAAAATTTAGCTCGGTACTATCAGCTTCTTGTTGCAAAGCTAAGGTTTTAGTTTCGCTTCCCACCGTAAAATCTATATAATCATCATTACTGATAATTACTGAGTAGCCTATTACAAAGCTATCTAAAGTAACTGCCTTACTAAATGTAAATGTTAAGTTAGCAGCAGTACCTGCAGAACCCGGATCTTGATAAACCGTCAACCCACCTGAAGAATCCACGTTAATACTTGGATCGGCAGAATCCCAATCAAAGGTCGTCGAAACAGTCAAGGTGGTGAGGCCGTCATCAGCTGTGATAGCGCTGGACTCCACATTATCTGTTAAAGAAGTGAGATCAAAAATGATTTTTTGGGCTTGGGTATAGGAACCGACCAATAAGCTGGCACATACCGTCAGCGATACTGCAAGCGACCGAAGTCGAAGCGACGCGCATGAAACAGAACTTTTCTGAAGTGAGTTTGTAAAATTCATGGTTTTTTTATATAATTTTAAATTAAAAGGTCAAATAAATAGTATAAAATAGTTAATTGTAAATTTTTAATGCGGATAGTGTGCATGCATGCAACTCTGTATAAACCTCTAGCGCTCCTTTAATCTGTATTTTTGGCAAGCCGCCGGATCAATAAACGGACGCCGAGTACTCCGCATCCAAGTAGGAGTGCATAGGTGGCGGGTTCGGGAACCACTGTCACAGTCAAGCTGGCCCATTGCTGAGAAGCGAGCACATTGTTGTCTAATGAGGTCAACTTAAGAGAGGTGTTGGCTGGGATGACCCAATTATCAAAAGTTGCGGGAAATTCTTCTGTTGAATAATTATTGCTTGTTAACTCTAGGTTTTTAGTTTCGTTCCCAAGTGAAAATTCAATAATGTGGTCGTCTATTTGATACGAATAATCATGAAAGAAGGACTTTAAAGTTACATCTTTACTGAATTCAAAAAATAAGCTTAACGAATTCTTGTAGACTTTTAAACCATCGGTGTCTGCCATGATTCCAGCTATGCCCTGATTTCCCCAAATATCAGTCGTTGAAACAGTTAAGGTGGTCTCACCATCGTCAGCGGTTAGGGTATCGCTTAACGATTGATCGATTAGATCTAAAAAATTAAAATTGATTATTTGAGCCTCACAGATGGCGGAATTTAAGCACATTAAAAAGGTGATCAAGTAACGTAGATTTAATTGGATTAGGGTATTTATAATGCCATTTGAATTGTGCATTTGTTCTCTATTTTATTTTTATAATATTAAAAATGTATTAAATATAATGAATTAATATAATTAATTGTAAAGTAGTATGTTTTAGGAATGACAAGGAACTGCATAAGCTGCGTTTGCATTTCTCTCCGCGCGGCTAGTCCCTAATGAGATCCTCAACTGCGGTGAGAATCAAGGATTGCATGGCCTCTACGGTTTGGCTGGCATCAATGACCTGGATGCGTTTGGGCTCTGTTTCGGCAAGATTTAGAAAACCTTGTCGAACAGCTTGAAAGAAGGTGCTGGCTTGATCTTCCATGCGATCCAGAGTGCCTCCCGAGCGGGCGCGGACTCGATCGAGCCCAATTTCAGGGTCGAGGTCGAGCAAGAAGGTACGGTCGGGTCGCACTGACCCTACCGCAAAATTGTTAATGGCGGCGACTGCCTGTGGATCGAGTTTGCGAGCGACTCCTTGGTACACGGTGGTGGAATCTAGGTAGCGATCGCAAAGCACGATTTGACCTGCTTGTAGGGCAGGTTGAATGATCTCGCGGGCTAATTGAGCACGACTGGCGGCAAACAATAGGAGTTCGGCTTCAGGCACCATTTGCTCGCCAGCAGGGTTGTGTTGAAGCAGATCACGAAGTGCCTCGCCCAAGGGCGTGCCTCCGGGTTCACGGGTCATGAGAACCGAGTGGCCTTGTGTTTTTAATGAATCGGCCAAGCGTTGAATTTGGGTGGATTTTCCGCACCCTTCGCCGCCTTCAAAACTGATAAAGTATCCGCTCACGATTGAAGGGTTACCAACTTTGAATGAATTCGGCGAGTTCATTCATGGAGGGACTGACTGCGGTACGGACGTAGTGCCCAGAGGTTGCGACCGCAATGGTGAGGGCGGCTTCGGGCGAGCAACCAAGTAAGTTTGCGGTTAAGAAGCCCGCGTTGAAGTGATCGCCAGCGCCGGTGGTGATTTTCGGTGCTTCGCAAAGCGGGCCATCGGCAAAAAATGTGCCTTCGGGAGTGGCGCACGCAGCGCATTCCACAGGATGGATGACGACCGTGTTGAGCTTTAGAGCATCCCGAATACGAGCGGCCACAGCTTGCAGATTTTCAGCATTTTTTGGAATGGGATCAAATCCGAGGAGGGCATCGACCTGCTCGGCTTCGCGGTAGTTGAGCCCGAGAATAACTTTTCCAAATCCTTCAAAGCGAGCAAAGATTTTGAGGACGCGGAGTAAGTCTTCGCGTGAGCGTTTTTCTGGATCGGCGAGGTCAAAGAAGAACAAGCGATCTGAGTTGGTTTTGGAGGCGGGTAGAATCGAATCGAGGAATCCTTCAAACACTTCAGAGAGGTAAGGAATCATGGTCCAGTTGACCATACTGATGGAATCGTTTTCCGAGAAAAGTTTTACGAGGGCATCCTCACCAATCGTTTGAAGGAGGTATTCAAAGGTAATGCCTTCGAGGCTTCCAGTTGAACCGAACATGATTTTACCGTCTTTAAATTCGGCGGCGTGTGTGACGCCTGGCTCGGCAATTGAAATGGCATTAGTGGCTTGAGCAAATTCTTGAAAGAGGGGCTGAATGGAGCCGTGTCCAAGCGCGCCGATGTAACGCACCTGCGCGCCGTGTGCGCGTTGAGCGTTTGCCATAATGGGACCGTTGCCTCCAAGTTTTTCGACGATGGGTGCGAGTTCGATATTGGCGCTTTTCCCAGCAGCGGAACTGATGCGCGCGCCGAATTCAGAAATAGTCTCAATCGCAGTAAAGGCTTTGCCCGGTCCGCTGCGCTGATCAACGGGATGCACGATTTTATCAATGAACCCATCAATGCCTACGAGCGCCTTCTTAGCGCTAATAGTTTGGCTGCGTTCGTTGAGTTCTTTTAGAGTAAGTTCTTTGTGTTGCACGATGTTAGGATTGTGTAAATTTGATACAATGAGAGGGGAATTGGTGAGGCAACCACTTTTAAGCTTAAAAGCAATGTTGTCTTTTTTTTAAATTCGGTGGATCACGGCTTGTCAAAGTGCATTGTATCAGTGAATGATAGAGTACCATGATGAACTCCTTGTTTTCGCTGAATTACATAACGCTACAGGCGGCGGCAGATGCCAACGTCTTTACCTATTTCGCCCAGTCTAATTTTGCGGGTAAAGTAATCATTTTAATTCTCGGTCTGTGTAGTGTGATTGCATGGTCGGTGCTCTTGGGGAAGTATTTAGATCTCTCGCGTTTGCGCGCACAAAATTTTCGCTACGAGGGGATATTGAGTCAAGAGGCCCAACTGCTTGCGCTCGATCCGAGCCAACCGAGTACGGGAGCAGGGCCGTTTTATAATTTAGTGCGAGCGGGCTTAGAGGCCTTCCATCGCTACGGAGGGGATCCTCATGATGGCGATACCCATCGGGCGACTTTGCGGATGGGGCATGTCGAAAATGCGCTTCAACGAGCAGTCGCTGAGCAAACCGTTCGTTACGAAGCCAAGATGGTGCTCCTGGGTTCGATTGTTACGGGTGCGCCTTTTCTGGGTCTCTTGGGGACAGTCTGGGGAGTGATGGATGCATTTGGAGGCATGGCAGGAGCTGGAAGTGCGAGTTTGCAGAGTTTGGCTCCGGGAGTATCGGGGGCGCTTTTGACGACCGTTTCAGCGCTTGTGGTCGCGATCCCTGCGGTCTTTGGATATAATTATTTATTACAACAAACAAAAATCTCGGTTGTGGAGCTTGAAAATTTTGCGAGCACATTAGCGGATCGGATTGAACTGGAATCGCAAGGGTCTGTTCGCTGATTGCGCGCAATTGAATTACGAATTACTAGAAAACGTGGCACGTCAATTCCATCGCAAAGATCGCCTCTCGGCATTAACGGAGATCAATGTAACTCCATTGATCGACCTAGCCTTTGCGCTGCTTATTATTTTTATGATTACCACTCCACTGTTGGAGCAGACCATTGAATTGAATTTACCGAGTGAAAGCCAGAATCAGCAAGCTTCGGAACGCGAGGCCTTTCAGTCGGTGAGTTTAGATGCCAAGGGCAGTTATTATTGGGGAGAGCAAAGAGTGGCGCCTGAGCGACTGGGAGAGTTGCTGGATAGCCTCGCGCAAGATTCTGAACCACCGATACTGAGTATTCGCGCAGATGCAGGTTTACCCTATCAAAAGGTCATCACTCTCATCGATATGATTAAACAACGAAAACTCACTAAGATCAGCCTCGATACTAAGGTCGACTGAGACCGCTATGCGTATTCGTTTGCCTAAAGATTCACCTTTTTGGACTTCCTTTGTTTTTCACGGGATTGCTTTATTGCTTTTGTTTGTTTTCGTTATGGTTGATTGGATTCGACCGCAAAAGAAAGTGCATGTGTTTGAGATGATAAGTCTGCCAGACACCGCAGCGGTTCAAAATCCCGTTGTAACAGAAGCGTCCAAACCTGAGCGACAATCGAAGCTATTGCCCGATCCGGAGCCAGAGCCCGAGACCAAGAGCAAGCCTAAACCAAGGCCCAAGGCGCCGCCCAAGCTCATCAAGTATTCTGACTTTATAAAAAAGAATCCGATCAAGGATCCGAAGCCTCAAAAAACGACTCCAGTACGCCCCATTTCAACGCCGGCGATCAGCGTTCCAAAGATCGTTTTGCCGAACACAACGGAAACGCCTGCGAGCGAGCAATTATCGTCCACGCAGTTGAATGAACTGGCGCAGTATAACGCGCGGTTGAGAGCGCGCCTCGACGCCGCTTGGAAAAAACCTGTGAACTATGGGGGGATCGCGCTAACGCTGACGGTACAGTTTAAAGTCGCGGCCAATGGTCAAATTTCTGAAGTACGGCTTGCGCCCGCTTCTGCAAATACGGGCTTTAATCAATCCGTCTTAGCGGCGTTTCGTGCGATGGGTAGTGGCGGCGCAACGCCTACTGGTCGGGCGCATACCTTTTCCTTGGAATTCAGCCTCAAGTAGCGCAAGTGATTCCGATTGGCTGTGTCTTGGAGGCACACCCTCGAATATACAATTGGATCCAAAAGCCTACGGGAAGATAGTACCGCATGCCGTCTGATTTTAACTTCTGAGTTGGGTTTCTTAGGAGAGTGCTGGCGGTGGTACACTTTGCGAAGCGAAAGCGACCAGCGAAGGAAGCAATAATTAAGACTGGGGACGCTCAGATGGGACGTTTTTTAGTGCGTTTCCCGTGCCGCGACTTTTTTTAGGTAGCCTTGAATGGCGTCACGGTTGAGGGCATCGGCCTCAGCGAGGCGGATGGCGTGTCGATACTGAATAGGACTCAAGCCCACAAGATCGTGCCAGACTTGCACTTGACCGTCGGTATGCGGACCTGCGCCAATTCCTATCACAGGGAATTTTGTGGCGTGTGCGATTTTTTGCGCGAGGGATTTGGGAACGAGTTCTAGGATCAGTCCGGTTGCGCCTGCGGCTTCGAGTTCGAGGGCTTGTTTGAGGAGTTTTTGAGCGCTCTCGGGGTCGTTGCCCACTTTGCTGGGGACTTCGTGGTACTGAGGGAGGTAGCCGAGATGCGTCCAGACTTCAAATCCATCAGCGGTTAAATCGCGCACCGCCTCGGGGTGAAAGCCTTCAAATTTGATTCCGCTTGCACCATCGGCAGTGAACTGACTGGCCGCGGAGCGCATGGTTGCAATGTTTTCGCAGGCGGCAAAGGGGAGGTCTACTAAGAAGTAGGCCTTTTGGATTCCGCGATTAACGGCTTGAACTAAAACACGGAATGCATCGACGGTGAGTTCATTTTGATGCGTTAAGCCCAAAACATTGGTTGCGACGCTGTCGCCAATAAAGATGATGTCGATTCCTGCTGCGTCTTGAGCGCACGCGGTTAAGTAATCATAACAAGTGAGCGCGGAGATTGGGATTCCCTTAGCTTTAAGGGAAGCCAGTTGTTTGGAATCCTTGCGGGTGGGTGTCATCGTGATCTTAGGAATCGCTCGGTGGCTTTGCTTCTTCGTGTTTGGGCTGAATCAAGCCCAGTGCAATAGAGAAGGGGACTATGATGAGGAGGCTGCCAAATAGATATGCGCTTTGCGAGCCTAGCTTGAAGTAGAGGCCAGCGGCAAGGAGCGGGCCAATTGCGCGCGCGAGTGAACCCGCTGAACGGAAGGAGCCGAGTGCATGTCCTTGAGTTTGTTCGTTTGCGTAGAGGGACGCGAGGGCGCTCAAAGTGGGCGAGACCAAACCAATGCCGAGAGCCATAATCGCGAGTGCACCAAAGAAAAGCCCTAAGGTGTTGGAGTTTGCCAAAGCGGCAAAGGCAATGACCGCGCTTGCTAATCCTGCAATGACCATTCGTTTTTCGCTGACTTTCCCTGAGAGGCGGCGCACGAGCCCACCTTGCACGAGGATCATCATGAATCCGACGAAGACAAAGAGTCCGCCGTTCTGCATGGGAGTGAAGGCAAAGCGTTCCACCGCTAAAAAAGTCAGGGTAAACTCCATACCGCTGAACGCCATCATGAAGATTAGGTACACGAGATTAACGCGGTTGTTGGCGGGTTGATTTTTCGGGAAGATATTAAAAGCGATTTTGTTAGCCTGACGTTTTTCAGGAGCGAGGGTTTCTGGAAAGGCGCGTGCCACGTAGACCCAATTGAGGATCGCGAGGAAGAGGCTGACGAGGGCGGGAGTCGAAAAGGGATTGATGCCGATTGTTGCGAGTGCGGGGGCAAAGGTCGTTAAATCGAGCGTTGCGCAATAGCCTCCGATTGCAGGCCCAACAATGAAGCCAAGCCCAAAAGCGACTCCGACAATCGCCATACCCGCAGAGCGTTTTTCTTTGGTGGTGATGTCAGCGACTGCGGCGGTTGCGACTGAAATATTACCGCCCATGATGCCACCGAGAACACGCGCTAGGACCAACACCCAAAAACTGGCGGCGAGCGCCCAAGCGAGATAGCTTAAAGCAAGCCCTGCAATTGTCAGCAGGAGGACGGTGCGGCGTCCAACGCGGTCGGAGTAGGTTCCCCAGATCGGGGCAAAGACAAATTGAAGGATGGAATACAGAGAGCCCAAGGCACCTCCGAAGAGGACGGCGGTTAAGAATCGCGGATTCACTGCTCCGCTCGCTTCTGCCCATGTTGCGAGGGGTGCGATGATGCGTCCAAGCAGAGAATCTGAGCCAGTCCCTGTGGGTAAGTAATAATCCAGCATTGCGGGAAAGAGCGGGAAAATGATTGAAAATCCAACGAGGTCGAGAAAGAGGGTGAGGAAAATGATTCGCAAAGTACGGGGACTTGCGACCTCCGAAGGAGTCGATGTCGATGCTGCCATGAGATTAAAATTTATTTGTTGTGTCCGTATTTTTTGGACAGGGCAGCGTGGACATTGGAAGGGATCAAATGTTTCTCGCGATCAGTAAATTGAAAGACGTTTTTAATGAGGTGGGAACTAGTGAAGAAATACTCCTCATTTGGCATTAAAAAAATAGTCTCGATTTTGTCATCGAGATGCCGATTCATCTGCGCCATCTGAAATTCATATTCAAAGTCGGAGATCGCGCGCAATCCGCGAATGAGGGCAATCGCGCCAAGTTCTTCGGCGAGGTCAACGATCAAGCCGTCAAAGGCAAGCACTTCGACTGCGCTGCCAGCGGGGATGTTTTCACGGATGAGCTGCATTCGTTCCTCCTCGCTGAAAGTGGGTTCTTTACTGGCGTTGCGCGCAATGGCGACTACGACTTTATCAAAGATACGTTCTGCGCGTTTGATGACATCTAGATGCCCATTAGTAACGGGATCGAAGGTGCCTGGATAGATAGCAATTTTCATAAATTTTAGCTACATTGAGTCGATTCGGTTTAATTTGTCGAATGTATAGTCAAGTTCGAGGTCTGGAGGTGTTCAGTATTTCAGGCTAGACCTCGGATGTGGGTGACGGCAACGTAGGGGTGTGAATCTTCCTAACGCCTTAACACTTTCGCGCATTCCCGCGGTTTTCTTGATGGTCGCCTGTTTGCATTTTACTTTTGTAGGTGCTTCTAGCTTAGCGTTGGTTGTTTTTATACTGGGAGCGGTGACGGATTGGCTAGATGGATATTATGCGCGGAAATTGGGTTTGGTATCAAATTTTGGAAAATTAATGGACGCGCTCACGGATAAGATTTTCATTACAGGTTCCTTGATCACTTTGTTGGTTATTGGCCTGATTCCAGTAAGCTGGGGGTTGCCGTGTTTGCTTTTGATCCTGAGCCGTGAATTTTTGATAACGGGCTTGCGTCTTGTAGCAGCGAGTTCGGGTAAAATACTCGCGGCTGAGCAATCTGGAAAACTGAAGACGGTGGCGCAAATTGTAGCGGTCTTGCTCCTGTTATTAAGCCATGCCTTGGCTAAAGATTTTGCAGGCGTTCTGCCGGCGTGGATTGAATCGAGCTTGGATCTTTTAGGACTCGGGTTTTTTATCTTGGCGACGGTTTTGACGGTTTCTTCAGGCGCGACCTATCTGGCTAAATATTGGGATCTCTTTTTAGGCAAGGACGAAGGATGAACGGTTTATTGAACAGCTTTGTCTGGACTCGCTTAGTACCGAAAGAGGTAATTATTGGGCTCGCGACGCTTGGTGCGCTGGGTCAAAAATTGAAAGCGCCTGGAACTTGGGGGAGTGTTGCGGGCTTGCTTTTGTATGTTGGGCTTTTCCATAGGTTCGGGCTCGTGCCGTATGTTTTTTTGCTCGTGATTTTAAGCTATGGTGCGATGGCGATTTGCGATGCGGCGGAGAGGGCGCTTCAAATGCGTGATCCGGGAATGATTGTCCTCGATGAAGTGGTAGCGGTTCCGATTGTTTTCTTTGGGATGGGTGGATCTGCGGGCTTAATCGCGGGGCATGGAGGCTGGCCTGTTATTGTAGGCGGATTTCTTCTTTTCCGTTTCTTTGATATTTTGAAACCGCTTGGAATTGCACGCTTACAAAACCTGCCTGGAGGCATTGGATGTGTGGCGGACGATTTAGCGGCTGCGGCAGCTAGTTGCGTGTGCCTACACCTTATTCTTCGCTTTGTAATTTAGGAAGATATTCTTTTTTAAGAAATTCTATCAAAGAGGGAATT
>CBFHPQ010000023.1:0-21829 GCA_965657865.1 Coraliomargaritaceae bacterium
GGTCGTATTTTTCCAACTTTATTAGATGGGTTTGAACGTGCGCTTGCAGAAGACACGAGCCTTGAGGCATTGGTCATATACCCGAGCGAGCAAATAAAATTGGAGCTTGAAACAATTTTAGAGAACCGCCCCGCGATTAAGGATTCCATAAAACTAAGCAAAAAATCTGAAACTCGTATTGCTGCACGCGCGGCCCTTATGAGTTCTGGCACGATGTCGCTGGCAGTCGCATTGAGTGGCATCCCTGGCGCAATTGCATACCGAATGAATCCTTTGAGTTTTAAACTTGGACAGTGGTTAGTGAAAATTCCATTTATAGGAATTTCTAATTTATTATTAGACCGTGAACTACATCCTGAGTTTTTACAGGGTGCGGCAACTCCCGAAGCCTTAGGAGCAACTTTGATGAATGCCTTGAGTGAAACTTCAAAGGAACACGCAAAAGATGGAGCTGAGGAATTGAGATCATTGTTGAATCCAAAGGAAGCTTTAGACGCTTCGGAATGGCTGCTTGAAAAGATGCGTTAAAGCTTTGCTTTAAGTGCTGCCTCAAGGCAATAGGTGAGCGAAATGCCATGACGATAATTGCCTGCTAAGTGCAAATTTTTATAGCTTCTTTCAATCGCATTTATTTGGTCAAAGATCTTTTGATAACCCAGTTTATACTGAGGTATGGCTTTTGGCCAATGCGTTAAGCTCTGCATAACAGGTGGCTGAGTGACACCAAGAAGAGACTCAAGATCTGGTAGGACAGTTGTCATGACGGCATCTAAGTTTGAGCTACTTAGATGGGGTTGCCGTTCTCCACCAACAAAAACTGTTAAGAGGGCATGATCTTTTGGGGCGCGTGCATTAAAAAAGCTTGAAGGGAAGAGCACGCCTAAAATGGATTTTTGCTCACACTCAGGGACAAGTACTCCGAACCCATCTAAGGGATGCTCAATCGCATTTTTTTTGAACCCAAGATTGAGAACCGAAACCGGAGGATAATCAATCGCATCCAGCGGTGACAATTCTTTGAGTAGCTCATTTGGAAAAGGTAAGTTTTTAAGATGGTGTGATGGAATTGTTACAATGAGCTGATCGAAATATTCTGATTTATCATTACAGGTGATTTCCCAACCTGTTTCTTTTTGAACAATGGCTTCAATGGACGCGTTTGTGCGCACTTTGTTTCCGAGCGCATGGGAAATTTTCAAGGGAAGGGTATCAAGTCCCTCTCTGAAGCTGATGATGCGTTTTTTAAAACCTTTTGTCTTCGTTTGTTTTATAGATTTACTGAGTCCTCCTTTTATGAGGCTGCTGTGCGTTTGTTCCAGTTGATGCAGTTTCGGGAATGCATGCTTAAGGGATAAGGACTCGGGGTTACCTGCATAAATACCGCCCACTAAAGGATTGATTGCATATTCATATAGTTCGTTCCCGAGTCGACGACGGACAAAGTCGGCAACGCTTTCTTCTACATCTAACGGCGCTTTGGATATGAAGGGCTCCTTCAGGACTCGCAATTTTGCTTTTAAAGACCACAGCTGAGTAGTGAGTGCTGCTATTGGTCCCATAGGCACGGGCAATACGCGCCCATCGCGAACAAGAAATCGTTTCTTAGCAGCAGGTTCTGCTTCAATTATTTCTTTCTCGAGTCCCGGAATCGATTTGAAGAAATTTTCGATTAAGGGATCGTTTAGTTGAATCGAGTTCGGGCCTGATTCGCATAAAAAATCATCTTGATGAATTGTTTGGATTGAACCGCCAACTTTACTAGATGCTTCTAGAACCGTACAATCGGCACCGTGTCTTTGCAAATTCCAAGCGGTTGCAAGGCCTGTAATACCTGCGCCTATGATGCAAACTTTAGGCATTTTTATGGTTCACAACGGTATTAACAAGTGCTTCAACACATTCAATTTTTGCGGTGGGAAGCATGCCGTGTCCTAAATTAATTATATATCCAGGATCCGTACCAATTGCATTGAGTAAGCGCACGGTCTCTTGTTGGGTAATTTCTGGTGTGGTTTTTAGAATTACGGGGTCAAGATTTCCTTGAAGCGCAGTTGTGGAGCCAATTTGTTGGCGAACGCTGGGCATAGAAATGGACCAATCAAGGCTTAGGACGGAGGCGCCTGTTTGTTGCATCGCTGGTGCGGAGTGACCCATCCCTTTGGCGTAAAGAATTACGGGAACTTCTGTACCGATTGCCTCGATGATTTGTTGAATCCACTGTAGTGACCAATTGTGGTAATGCGGTGCAGGGCAAATTGCGCCCCAAGAATCAAATATTTGTAGTGCATCAACGCCTGCCTCAATTTGTAGCTTTAGGTATTCGATGCAGGCTTTCGTGATTTTCTGCATCAAGGTTTCGAAGCTGGCGGTATTTTCTAAAGCTAATTCTTTGATTTTTGAAAAGTCCTTACTTGAGCCCCCCTCAACCATGTAGGTTGCAAGCGTCCACGGTGAGCCGCAAAAACCTAATAACGCAGTTTTGTTGCCAAGTTCTTTGCGAGTGAGTCGCAGGGCATCTGCAACGTACGAGAGATGATCGGCAATAGATTCCGTTGTGAGTGCATCTATCTTTGAGTCGTGGTCGATAGTATAATCCATTCCAATGCCGCCAGCTTCTCTAAAATGGTAACCTTGTCCCATTGCTTCAGGAATCACTAGAATGTCCGAAAATATAATGGCAGCATCTAGAGGAAATCTTTTGAGAGGTTGGAGTGTAACTTCAGTTGCAAGCTCTGGAGTGCGAACCATTGTTAAAAAATCGTACTTCTCTTTGAGGGCACGATACTCGGGTAAGTAACGCCCAGCTTGTCGCATCAGCCATATGGGCGGACGATCAACCGATTGGCATTTGGTTGCGGCTATAAATCTTTCAAGGGAGGTCATCGCTACAATGTTACATTAAGATAAAATTAAAGGCACACGCGATCTTTTAGAAAGGCTCTATGCATCTGAGAATTTTATGGAAAAGGTTGAAAGAAAGGTGATTTATGCGCAAGAGTGCAATTATGAATCCTATATTAGAAGATGAAGCTATGAACTGCAAACAGTTGCCTGATTCTGTTTTAATTTTGGGTTGTGGTTATGTAGGAACTGCATTGGCAGTTGAACTTCTAAAATTAGGTATTCGAGTCGGTGCGCTCACTCGCAATACTGATCAAGCGGCAACGCTCAAAGCATTGGGTTTAGATGAGGTCGTGGTATGTGACTTGGATAGCTTTGAGTGGCACAACCAATTCAAGCTTAGCTACACATCGGTGGTAAATTGCGTAAGTTCTGCAGGCGGAGGGGTCGACGGATATCGTAAATCCTATTTAGAAGGTCAACGAGCACTCCTAGAATGGGCATCTCAACGAGCACTCAAAGTTATAGCGTATACAAGTAGTACGTCTGTGTATCCTCAATTTTCAGGGGAGTGGGTTGACGAGGAATCGACTACCGAGCCAAGAAGTGAAACTTCGGAAATCCTCCTTGCGGCGGAGGACTTGCTTCTGAAGAGCGCTGTAAATTGTGACAGAAAATATGTCCTGCGTCTGGCGGGCATTTACGGTCCTAAGCGGCATTACTTGGTCGACCAATTAAGGGCAGGGGTTGGGGCTTTGCCTGGAAGAGGGGATTATTATTTAAATTTAATTCACTTAGAGGATATTCTATCTGCACTTATCAGGATTTTGTCTACTGCACACTCAGGACCCGGTGGGGTTTACAACCTTTCAGATGGAGCACCTTTATTAAAAGAAGAGCTTCTAAAGTCTCTAGCTAAGAAAATGGGAGTTCAATGTCCAAAATTTGACCCAAAACTCAAATCCAGTCGGATGCGTGGAAAGCGCCAGATTGCTAATCGGCGAATTTCTAATACTAAATTTGTTGAGGCAACTGGATGGAGTCCTGCATATAGGGGCGCATTAGACGGATATAACGCATTTGTCCGCTAAAACGGCTAATTTTTTACATTTACGAAAATATACCAGTTTTTTGTTGAATTGTATTTCTGTTTATTTAATAAATTTAGGAGTCAATTAGCACTTAAGCCAAGATTATTTATGAGTATATTTAGTAAGAAGGAAGTCGTTCTTGAGGCAAAAAATTACAGCCAAGGTGATTTTTTGTTCAGGGAAGGAGAAATGGGCTCGGAAGCCTATCGCATTATCGAAGGAAGAGTTGAGATTTTAATCGGAAATAAGAACCAGCGGGCAGTTTTAGCTCAGTTTGGTCCTGGTTCCATTATTGGCGAAATGAGTTTGTTGGGTGATGCTCATCGGAGCGCCAGTGCTAAGTGTTTAACGGGGGTCATTGTAGAAGTTATAACTGAAAGTGATTTCGGTAAAATCCTTACAAGAGGGGACGATTCTCTGACGAATTATTTAGGTGCAATATTCTCGAGCGTACGTGCGATGAATTCTCGCCTACGGGTTGCTGAAGGGATTCCGAAATATAAGGATGAGGGGGTTCAAAACGAAATAAATAGCGAGCAGACTGAAGATGATTCTGCAAGCGATGCCAATACGGTCTCTGACGAGCCTGAATTAGAGAGCATTCCAGACGCAGTTCGTTTGTTGCCCAATTCGGAATTTGTTAATAACCAATCATCACTTAAAGAACGAGTGATTAAAGATTTCCCTTTTTACTTAGGGCGCCGTCGTGAATCTGCGGCAATCGACTATTTTCAAAACAACGAAATAGTCATTTTTGATACCCGCCCATATTCAATTTCTCGTGAACACTGTGTTCTAGAAAAAATAGATGATAATTATTTTGTGCGTGATCTCGGAAGTTATGCTGGGACAATCGTAAATGGAATACGTATCAACGGACAAGGAACTGGAGAAACGAAAGTTCAACTCAGTGAGGGTGTTAATGAGTTAATTCTAGGGAGTCCTGAAAGTAAAATTCGTTTTAAGCTGGTCGTTTAAAATAACTGATTCGATTAGCTCTTTGGGCTAAATTATACAAACTGCTTGACCGATGCAGCAGTGAAGCTGACTGTGTAGGTATTCATCTAATATCACTAGAAAAGGAATACTATGGCAGGAGTTGGCAAATTACTAAAACAGGCGCAAAAAATGCAACAACAGATGCAGGCTATTCAAGAGGAGCTTGCACAAAAGGAGTTAGAAGTCTCCAGCGGAGGGGGTGCGGTTTCCATAACCATTAATGGTCAGGGAGAATTTAGAGCGCTAAAAATAGACCCTGAGTTTCTTAAAGAAGATGCAGAGTTTATTGAAGAGACACTTTTGAGCGCGATACAAGAAGCAGCACAAAAAGCTAAATCTGAAAGTGAGACAGCTATGGGTGCTGCAACTGGTGGTTTAGGCGGCTTTCCCGGTTTAATGTAAGGTGACACCTGCTTTTGAAAATTTGCTTCAAGCCCTGAAGCACCTACCTGGACTTGGGTATCGATCTGCTGAGCGAATCGCTTTGCAACTTTTAGTGGAAAAGCCAGAAGCGCTTGAAGATTTAAAAGATGCATTGAAGCAGGCAGGGGAAGCGGTTCAGCGTTGTGAAAATTGCGGTAATCTCTCGGAGGGCCCGCTTTGCGATTTGTGTCAGGATTCTAAGCGAGATGTTTCGCGCATCTGCGTAGTCGAGCATGTTCCAGATTTATTTGCGATCGAACGTTCTGGAGCCTGGAATGGCGTTTATCATGTATTGTATGGTAAATTGTCACCCATTCACGGAGTGGGTCCAGAGCAACTTAATATGACCGCTTTGAGCAACCGCCTTAAAGAGGGAGTCGTGAAAGAGCTTGTGCTTGCTTTAGGGAATGACATCGAAGGCCAAGCGACTTGTCATTTCATTCAAGAAGAACTGGTGGGTGAAGATTCAGTTGAAGTAACACGTATAGGTTTCGGCTTACCCAGTGGAGGAGGCGTCACCTACGCAGATGCAGTTACTTTAAGGAGCGCTCTTGATGGGCGGCGTCTTTATGATTAGGCACAAAAAAACCGAGCTCTAAGAACTCGGTTTTGGTGGTCAAGGCGGGACTTGAACCCGCACGCCGTTTAAAGCACAAGATCCTTAATCTTGCGTGTCTACCAATTCCACCACTCGACCAGAAGAAATTTATAAAACTGTAAGCGGAGTAGAGAAAAGATTGCATCGAGATGAATCAACCACAAATTTGGAAATTTATCTTAAATAAAAGATGAGTTACCCGCTTAGAATTCTTGCCTTTAAAAGCTAAAAAGTTTTTGATTTTACCTTTAAACTTTACCGTGCTGATCCAGCACGTTTTTCCCTATGAGCAAAAACCCCTCAGATCTCAAAGACGAATCTTCCGATTCACTCGATTTAAACACTTTGTCTAGTATTGATTTTGGCCCTTCATGGGCTGATAAGAATCCAGATCATGCTTCAAAGAAACGCTATGATAATTATGGCGATGGGAAAAACTCTAAGAAGGGGAAGCATCGCAGTTCAGGTCCTAATAGTAATTCTAGAGATAGACGTCCTAAAAATTTCAACAAGGATGGTGCAGGTGCGCAGTCGGGCAGTGCTAGGAATAATGAACGTTTTTCTAATAGCTCAGGTAGGCGCTCTGGTGAACACAGTCGCGGTTCAAGATTCAGGGAAGCTCCTTTTGAGCCAACGGTTAAAATAGATATTTATCCGCAAGACGAAGCGTTTGATGCTCTCGTAAAACGCCTGCAAGCCACCTCTAGAACGTATCAACTGTTTGAGCTGGCTAAACTGTTACTTGAAAAACAAGAGCGTTTCATGGTTGTAGTTGCGCCTAAAGCATCTAGCGACTCGGAAGCAAATAAGAAAAAGCTTTATTTTTCAGTTCCTGGTCATCTTCCATTCGAAACAGAAGACGATGCTGTGAACTACGTACTATCGAATCACCTAGATTCATTTTTTGAAGTGGAAGCAATTGAAGTGGAAGCACCCAAGGGAAATTTTCTCATGGTGAATCGTTGTACAATTACAGGTGAATTATTGGGACCTCCTAACTACCATCGTTATCAAGATTTTATTCAACGTCATTACTCAAGCCGAATTAAGGGAATGTCTTTTGAGCGCTTTCAGTCAAAAATTGAAGCGGTGAAGGATCAGGAAGTAATTGATGAATGGGTTACCTCTATGAAGCAGGGTGCTCGTTATACGGTAAAAGAACCTAAAGAGGGCGAACCAAAGGTTTTGGAAACGTTAGAAGCTGCCAAACTATTTCTGCTTCAATATCGTAAGCAAGCGGTTGTAGGTTCTGGAGAATCGGTGCGTTTTGCAGGTCGTGATTTGGAGCGCTTAAATAAGGGAGATATTTTAAAATCTGTTGAATCTTACATTGAAAGTCAGCGTCATTTCCCTCTCGAGACTGCAAATAATATTCGTGGCCGATTGAGACGTCACAATTTTACGATTTATAAAAAAGGTTCCAAGGGGGTTTCCTTTGTATGTGCGGTGAAACGTAAATTCCGAGACAGTCAATCAACGTTTACGGAAACGATCCAAAAATTGATTGATTTCATTGAAGCAAATCCGCAAATCAAAGCATCTAGCCTTCCTTTGAAATATTTAGGAATTGAAGCATCCACTTCGAAGCCTTCAGAGCTGAAGTTGAGTGAAGGTGAAACTGAAGGCGTTGCTGTAGATTCTGAAGCAAAGGAAGAGCCACAAGTTGAAGTTGCTGAGACAAAGGAAGTTGCAGAGACAGAGGAAGTTATTGTGGAGGCAAAAACTGAGTTATCAGAAAATGATAAGATTTTAACCAAGCAACTTTCACTTGATTTAAGATGGTTGATTTCAGAAGGATATGTCACCGAATATGGCGATGGTTCATTATTTGCGGCAGCAATATTACCAGATCCTAAGCCTAAAGCACCTCTTCAAAAACAAACCCAAGAGCCTGAAGCTTCAGAGGTTGCTTCTGTCCCTAAGGCAGTAGAAGAATCTGTTCCAACTTCCGAGGTGCCCGATACGGTTAAAGCTCAAGATGAAATTGTTGAAGCCAAGGCATCTGTGGATTCCGCTTTAGAGACAGAGGCAGAGGTAGAGACAGAGGCAGAGGCAGAGGTAGAGGTTGAAAAAGAGGCCGAAGAAACTGATTTGAATTCTTAAAACTTATTCTTGCGCGCTTTCCTCTAATTGTGCGCTTAGTTTAAGATAAATTTCTCTGCTCAACCAAGCATCCGTTGCTGCGTATTGAACTTGCTTAAAATCGAGTCGATAACGTTCCCAGTTGCTCAGTTGAGAAGCTTTGCTTATTCGTATTCCCATCAAAATTGCTCCTAAGTTACGCAAGCCAGATTGTTTATATCCAAGTTTACGACTGATTGTGCTAATCTCCACAAAACCGTTAGGATTGAAATTTTGAAGGTCACGCAGTTCGTTTACGTCATTTAGAATTCCGACGCCACACTTCAAGGCAGTCTCATCTTCGAAGAAATCCACAAGTGGATCTATATTATTGAGTGTGCAAATTCTGAAGAGATAAACACATTTTTCAGCGGCAACTTGAATAAGTGCAGGTTGGTAGGAAACTCCTTTTTGAAAAGCGGGGCGAGTTTCAGTGTCAAAACCAAAGACGGACTCATTTTTAAGATGCGCTAATGCCGTTATCATTTGGGAATGCGAATCGATAATTTTAATCGCACCTTTCCATGCTCCCATTTTGAGTGCGTTGATTTCATCCTTTGAAATTTGTAGCTTTCTAGTGTCCACTTTTCTTATTCAAACAAGTTCCTATATTTCCACCGTAAGATTGTCATACGCCAGCATTAATTCTCTTGGATAAAGGATTTGATTGCCTAGTTGGTTGTTAATGTCTCGTATCATTTTTCTGGCTTTGCTAGTTTCGAGTTCAATAAGCGCGTCACTTTTACAAGGATCATGGTGCATAATAGTCAATTTTTTGACTTTTGCATGTGCTGCCAATTTGATGGCGGTCATGAGGTCAGAATGTCCCCATTTACCTTTAGAGGCGTTTTCTACTCCCGGGCTGTGTTGAGCGTCAAAGATCAAGATGTCTACATTTTCAATAAAGCGAATAAAAGGGTACTTTATATCATTAATCTCATTTTCGTTATGTTGGGCATCGGTTGAAAAAACAATTACCTCATCGTCTTGTTCAAATCGATAGCCCCATGAATTACTAGGGTGGTTTTGACAGATTGATTGAACATGCAATGCGCCTAGTTGAAATTCCGTGGCTTCAGTTTGGATATCGTAAACTATGGTTGCCTTCAATGAGTCATATTCTACTGGAAAAATATTTTTTTCGAAAAGCCCACGCAATGCTACCTCTATTTCTTTATGAAAGCTATGAATAATCACGGTGTTACCTTCTTCATAAATGGGTTTAAAGAATGGAAAGCCCTGAATGTGATCGAGGTGTAAGTGTGAAATAAACAGATGGTAGGTTTTTATACTCGGGTCATAGGTAGGTGAATCTGAATAGTTTTTAAGCCCAGTTCCTGCGTCGCATAATACAACAAACCCTGAATCTCCGTGATTCAACTGCACACAGGTTGTATTACCTTTATACGTGCCTCTTTCAGAAAATGGCAGCTTAGCTACGTACTGCTTGACTTCGGTAGGGCTTTTGAAGTCCTCGGATCGTGCAGTCCACAGCGCGTCATTAATTTTCTGCTCGATTACATCTGGTGAAATCGCAAGAGGTAATGAGCCCAAACTACCCCAGAAAGTGATACTTATACCCATACACAAACATACCTGCCAATATACCTTTATACGAGCCTTTATTCATTAAACAGGATCTGGGAGCCGTTTGCTGTGAGCGTAGGTGCGGTGCGCTCTTACCTGCACGATGGCATCTTCCTCAACGATATAGGCAGTTAGCTTCCCGCCGTATACGCAACCAGTATCAATTCCAATTGAATGATCGTACCTAAAGACCTCTGGGCGTGGGGTATGCCCATAAATAACAAAGGGAGGCCCATTCCAATATTCTGCCCATGGTGGCGCTTCAGGTGCATCCGATCGCTTGGCTGCGTTTCCATCAGCATCAATTACCTGTATATTTACAGTGACTTCAATCGGTTGATTGTGCCAAAGCATTTTTGGTAGAAACCCGCCATGAACAAAAACGATTTCTTTAGTACCGTCGTATTTAAATTTGGGCAATTTTTCGATGTATTCCCAATCTTCACTATGGAGTTGTTTAATGGTTTCTAGGTCGTACTCCTTTAAAAGCGTTGGGTCTTCCTCTCGGATAGCATTTAAAAGCCTCAACTCGTGGTTGCCGATGATGGATTGAACATTAAAGCGCCTAGCTAATTGAATAACTTTTCGGCTATTAGGCCCGCGATTAACAAGGTCACCAACTTGTATGATCTGATCCTCTTTAGACGGATTTAAGATCTCCAGGAGTTCCTCAAATTCATCTGCACACCCATGAACATCTCCTATAGCAATCGTACGAGCCATTTATCTAATTATAAGTGAATAGTTTATAAAATCTTTAGAAAAATACTATATCCGGCACTCCGTGCTTGTCGGAAGCGATATATTTACAGACTATTGAAATTCCAAATGGACTGGCAAATAAAAACAATGGCAGTAAAGTCGAGCGCATCGGAAGCTAAATTCGAAGATGGGGATGTTGTGACCTGTTTGATCTACAAAGACCCTGAGGTGGAAGGCTTATGTCGTGCGGATTTACTAAACTCAGAAGTTGAGGGTTTTGAACATACGGGAATTTTATTGGGGCGTTGGCAGCGTATCATTAAGAGTGACGCCAATGAAGCGGAAGACCCTCGAGAGTTGATCACTGCAGCGGACGATTTCTTTTGTTCTCTATTTGAGCAAGATGATCCTGTGGAGGATGAAGAAAATAAAGAGCGGTCCGCACTTAAGCACCTCCTTGCCTTACTTTTGGAGCGTAAGCGAATTTTGAAACCGAAAGGAGCGCGGGCAACAACCGGATCACAGACATACGTGCATCCAAAGTTGCAACGCGAGTTTGAAGTTCCTGTAATTTTGATTGATGCACAAATGATGCAGACAATCACCGAAACGATGGGAGATATCTTTTTGCAGTTATGAAGGCGCTAAGCATTTGTTTGAAAGTTTTTTTTCTAGCTACGGCGCTTTGTTTAACGAGTTGCCAAAGAAAAAGTAGTCCACCAGAAGATCTACGCGTGCCCCGTTTATACGTAGAGTCGCGCGGAATGAATTATGGTGCGATGACTTCTATGCGTTTAAAGCTTCCTCAGAGCGGAGCAGAGATTGAGGTTAATAAAGAACCATTCATCAACGAGTTTGAAATCATCAATGCTGAAATGGTGAAAGTGGATCTTGGGAGAGCGTTATTGCTCCAACTGACCGATGCAGGCGCAAGAGCTTTATATCGCAAAAGCGTTACTAATTTGGGGAGTCGTATAGTACTTACGATTAATAACAACCCAGCTGGGGTTCGACGCTTGGATGGGGCAATCGCGGACGGGAATTATTTTACTTTCGTTGAACTTGATACAAAAGAACTTGAGGAATTAGTTACGGCTTTGAAGCTAAGCCTCAAATATTTGCAGGCTGAGTCCAGCCAGTCGTGGTAAGTTAACTTTGCTTAGGATGGCTTGGAGAACTTTTAGGTTTGGTGCAGTCATTGCACTCGCATTGTCTTCAGGCACTCAGCTTGTATTGGGTTTGGTATGGCCGACTCCTAATAAAGCTTTCCAAGAAGGTTTAGGAGTGAATGCATTCATCCAGCCGACTGCCTCTGGAGCAGTAGAGTCCGGAATGTTTGGTTGTGTTCGCAATGATGGAAATCGGTTTCACGAAGCGATCGATCTCTTTCCGATTGAAAGGGATGCGAATGGAGAGGCCCTTGACCCAATCTTTTCAATTCTACCGGGTCGGGTAGTTCATATTAATGAAGACGCAAGTCGCAGTAGTTATGGTCGTTACATCGTTATACAGCATACTGATGAGACCCTCGCTTTCCATTCGCTCTATTCGCATTTGTCACGTGTCAGCAAGGGCTTGAAGGTTGGTATGCAAGTTAAAGAAGGAGCTGTTTTAGGAGTTATGGGACGTTCTGCAAGTGGGTATTCGATTCCAAAATCGCGCGCACATCTGCATTTTGAAATAGGTCTGGCTTTAAGTGAGTCGTTTCAAGACTGGTATGCTTCTAAAGCTTTTAAAACTAAGAACTATCACGGCAACTGGAATGGAATGAATTTAGTCAGCGTGGATCCCTTAGCCTTTTATAGTAGGATTCAAACAGGGAAGGTTTCAGATTTTAGCGAGTTTTTGAAGAAAGTGCCAACTGCGGCAATCCTGCGAATATACTCGGACGCAGTGCCAGATTTTGTTCAGAGATATCCACTTTTGGCCAATCCAATTAGTAAGCAAAAGAAACTCGTCGCATGGGATGTTGCTTTTACTGATTTTGGTGTACCCAAACAATGGATGCCACGATACGAGGGAGAAATCCCAAATCGTTCTTTAGGCGAAGTCGTTATTCTCAAATACAACGCCGAGCGTTTGCGCGCCCAAAGTTGTGAACGCGTCGTCGACCTTGTGGGCAACAAGCCAAAACTATCAAGTTCGACGCTAAGTACCCTGCAAAAATTATTTAAGTATCAATAATTTCCTCTGCCTGAGTTCTTTAAGTAGGGCGCTAAACCGCGATAGAAAATGGACAGATGGGGTTTGAATCGGGCAAAAACTGGACGTTTTAAGGTTTGAAGTGATTTTCTAGCGTCGATTTCGCTTGTTTCGTTTTCGGATGTTGTTTTTCTAACGCTCTTTATGAAACGTACGCATCATTGTTCTGAACTCCGTAAAACCGACGCTGGCTCGGAAGTAACACTCAGTGGTTGGGTGGATTCCGTTCGCGACCACGGGGGTATCTTATTTGTTGATTTACGAGACCGCGAAGGGCTCACTCAAATTGTTCTTGATCCCAGTAATAAAGATTTGGAGGCGCAATTTGGTTCAATCAAGCCAGAGTCTGTGATTTCAGTCAGAGGTTCGGTTGCAGAGCGTTTGGGAGACACCGTCAATACAAGTTTAGCAACTGGCGCTATTGAGGTGCATGCCTGCGAGTTAAAGATTCTCAATGTTTCAAAAACTCCACCGTTTCCGATGGATGATTCCGCCGATAAAGTAGGGGAGGATCTTCGCATGACCTACCGTTACTTGGATTTACGAAGACGTCGAAATTTGGACATTTTACGCCTCCGTCATCAAACAAGTCAGGCTATTCGCAATTATATGGATTCCGAGTCTTTCATTGAGGTGGAGACTCCGATGCTTTTCAAAAGTACTCCTGAGGGCGCACGTGAATTTTTGGTGCCGAGTCGCATGAATCCAGGCTCTTTTTATGCCCTTCCGCAATCACCTCAGCAGTATAAACAAATGCTAATGGTCGCGGGCGTTGAGCGTTATTATCAATTGGCTCGCTGTTTCCGTGATGAAGATTTACGCGCAGATCGCCAACCTGAATTCACGCAACTCGATATCGAACTCTCCTTTATCGATCGCGAGGATATGTATGCCTTGATTGAAGGGCTCATGCAGCGTGTTTGGAAAGATGTATTAGAGGTTGAAATTAAAGCTCCCTTTTTACGGATGAGTTATTTCGATGCGATGAATCGCTTCGGTGTCGATAAGCCAGACATGCGTTTTGGAATGGAGCTTCAGGATTGTGGTGAGATTTTTGCTAGTTCTGGATTCAAAGTATTTTCTGGTGCTATTAAATCAGGAGGTGCGGTCAAAGCATTCAATGCCAAAGGTTTAGCCGATTTGACGCAAGGCGAATTACGGAGTCTTGAAGATGCCGCAAAGTCGCTTGGCGCTAAAGGATTAGCATTTATTAAATGTGAGGCAGGGGAGTGGAAATCCCCAATTTTGAAATTCTTTTCGGAAGCAGAGAAGGAGGGAATCAAGACTCTCTTAAATGTAGAAGATGGTGATATCGTATTTTTTGCAGCTACGGAATGGGAGCAAGCGTGTACGATACTTGGTCGCGTGCGCTTAGATGCCGCTCAACTATTAGTCAAACGCGAGAAGCTTACTATTGATCCTTCGGATTATAAATTTTTATGGGTCATTGAGTTTCCGTTGATGCTCTATGATGCTGATGAAAAGCGTTACGTTGCATCGCACCACCCATTCACTGCACCCGTTGAAGAAGACCTTCCACTGCTGGATTCAGATCCTAAGCAAGTACGAGGGCAGCACTATGACTTAGTTTTGAATGGAGTTGAATTAGGAGGTGGTTCAATTCGTATCCATCAGCCAGAAGTTCAAAAGAAAGTCTTTGAAGAGGTTTTGAAAATTGAGCCTGAAGTGGTTGAAAGCCGTTTTGGTTATATGCTCAAAGCATTTGAATACGGCGCACCTCCACACGGTGGCATTGCTTTTGGTTTAGATCGCATGGTTACGATTCTTGCGCAGCGTCAAAGTATTAGGGATGTAATCGCATTTCCTAAGAATCAAAAAGGTCAGGAAATGATGACTTTAAGTCCAGGAGTGGCAACCGATCGACAATTGCGCGACTTACACATCAAAACTTCGTTGCCTAAAGAATAAGCATACAACCAAGGGCTGATGCTTTAAGAAGCCAAAATAAAGGCTGCTTAGTTTCTTAAATCACCCGTTCCGTGGAGGACGTACTTATAGGTGCACAGTTCATTGAGTCCCATTGGACCTCGAGCGTGTAAACGGTCAGTGGAAATACCGATTTCGGCTCCTAGTCCAAACTCAAATCCATCAGAAAAACGCGTACTCGCATTGTGGAAGACTGCTGCCGAATCCACACCATTAAGGAAAAGCTGAGCTGTTTCTTTGTTTTCGGTTATGATTGCGTCGGTATGTCCTGAACCATTTGCATTGATCAAGTCAATGGCGGCTTGGGCGTCTGGAACCACGGCAATGGAAATAATGAGATCTGTGTACTCCGTAGCAAAATCTTCGGGGGTGGCATCGACCAAAGGTAAACCAGAACCTTTTAAGAGTGCGAGCGCGGCAGAATCGACCCGCAATTCTACGCCTGCTTCGTGCAACGCTTTTGCAATTGCCGGTAACTGAGAGGCCGCTTCTTGATGAATGAGTAAGTTTTCGGCAGCATTGCAAACACTTGGGCGCTGGGTCTTTGAGTTGAGAACCAAATCGAGCGCAAGTTCTGGAGTGGCTTCAGAATCCACATAAACGGAACAAACTCCCGTGTAATGTTTAATGACTGGGATACGACTATTTTCGACTGTGAAGCGGATGAGTCCTTCTCCACCACGTGGAATGATACAGTGGATGGTATCGTCTTGTCGTAGTAGGCTGTTAAGAGCGGCGCGATCTGTAGTTGGAATGACTTGAACCGCATGTCGATGGATCCCAGTCGCCTCTAAGCTAGTTTTGATTATTTCAGCTAACCGCATGTTCGAATGAAACGCCTCTTTACCACCTCTTAAAATAGAGGCATTTCCAGACTTAAGCATAAAATGGCGCAATCAACGGTTACATTGGGTCGCGATTCATAAATAATCCCAATTACCCCCATGGGTACTCGCATCTTTCTTAAGTCAAATCCTCGCGGCGGGCTGAGCCGTTCAATTTCCTCGCCAACGGGATCGGGCAGTGCTGCAACCTGTCGAACTCCTTCTGCCATTTTTTCAATTTTAATAGGATCAAACGTTAGGCGTTCAATCATAGGTGCAGAAAGTCCATTCTCTTCTGCGGCCGCTAGGTCTTTTTTGTTGGCCTCTAGGATAGATTCAGTGCTTGCGATTAAGGCATTCGCAAGGTGTTCAAGAAACGCATTCTTTTGCTCGGTTTTCAGGGTAGCAAGTTCTAAGGAGGCAGCTCTTGCCTGCTTAGCGATTTCAACAATCAAGGATTCAATGGATTCGTTGTTCATAGCATCTTATTCTGAATAATTTTTGAGAGCTCTGTCCAGACTGCATCTGACAAGGTACTTCCTTGCTGTTGAACGACTGCAGCCCCTAAGATCGATCCGATCTTAGCGCACACTTCGGGTGCTAAGTTATGCATCCATCCATACAGAAAGCCTGCGGCCCATAGGTCACCTGCTGCGGTGGTATCGACGACCGCATCAACTGGTACGGCTTCAGTTTTTTTGATCACTCCTTGGTAGCCAACTAATGAGCCGTGTGCACCCATTTTAACGGCTGCTACATCGCAATGCTTATTTAAGGAAGCCACCATTGCCGAATAATCATCTTTAATACCAGTGAATGCCGAGGCTTCATCTTCATTTGCAAAGACAATGTCTATGTATTCGTCTAAAATTTTAGGTAAACTACTTGAAGCGGCATGGACGACTTCAAAGGAAGCGAGATCCAAACTTATTTGACATCCAGCGGCCTTAGCAGATTTCAATACTCGATCCATTAGAGCCTCATTAAAAAGTAGGTAGCCCTCTAGATGCGCAAATTGGCAACCTTCAAAATCCTTTGGAGAAACTTCATCAGGGCTCAGAGTCATAGCAGCTCCAAGGTGAGTGCGCATGGTGCGTTCGCCATCGGGTGTTACTATTGATAAGCAATGACCGTTCTCGATTCCACCAATCTTTAGGTAATTGATATCACCTCCTTGGAGTTGGAATTGATCACGATAAAATTGGCCGTTTGAGCAATTTCCAGTTTTACCGAGTAGGCTTGCTGAAACCCCGAGGCGAGCGAGCGCGAAGAGGGTATTTCCTGCAGAGCCGCCGGGCGCTTTTGTGATGGGTGTTTGTATCTTTTGAAGTAACTCTTTGAGTTCCTGAGCCTCAACTAGAAGCATTCCGCCTTTTTCGCCTTCAATACTCTCGATGAAGTTTCCTTCTACTTGAGCAATGCTATCGACGACTGGACTGCCAACTCCTATTATTTTTTGCATGTCGGACATAACTGTAAAGTTGCTTTTATGGGGATAATAAAAAACCGCCAAAATATTTAATGGCGGCTTTTTAAGTTTTTAAAAAATTGCTTACAGCGCGTCACGGATGCGCGAGTAAATCAGTTGTGATTCTGCAAGGTTGCCTAAGTCGCCAACGCGAATACGAAGTTCGGATTGTGCTTCAGCTTCTGGAGTTTGCCGGATGCGTACGGTGATGAGTTGGTCTCCAACTTTACGAGCATAAATCTTAATGGAATCTTTGCCATGGCGCTCACCTGTGCGGAAATAACCTAATTCGTCGATTTCTCGAATCGCGGCACGAAAGATTTCGCTAACGGAAGCATCAACAGGGGCGTAAAAGAAACCTGCAGTGTAGGTTGCTGTTTGCTCTAAACCTGTTTGCGGATCAATCGCAACAGGAGTGGTGCAACCAGAATAGAATAGTATCGTAAATGATGAAACGATGAAAACTAAGAGTGCTTTTAATGTCATATGGAAATGAAAAAGGATTTTTTCTTAAAGTGCAATGCGAAGCTTGCATGAAATGTGTATTTTTTAACACAAAGGCGATCCGCCTCAAAAGATGGCGGATCGCAACCACTTATTAATAATGTAACCCCAATAACTAACTAACTTAGATAATAAGTATAGTACTTGGGTTATGGAAAAGGTTCCCTGCAGGATGGATTTATTTTTTAGAGTCTTTTTTAGAATAGTTAAGGCTGCCATCGTGGAAAACGGTTGTAATAGAATCCTGCTGCTTAGCCTTACTGGCGGAGTCAATGACGATTCCTTCTGAATCCTTAACCAGCGCAAAACCTCGGCGTAATGTAGAATGCAAGTCACTGTTATCCAATCGTTTAGAAAGATTCTTCAATTGTTCTTTTTTGGATGCATATTGATGTGCCAAAATATTTTTGAATCGGATTTTTTTTGCGTCTAGTTTTTCGTTAGCAAGTTGAAGCTGTGCATGGGGATGATTTCGAATAAATGAACTTTTTATCGCCTCGATTTTTGAAATCTTATCATTCAGAGCATTTTGCATGCTCTGATTAAATCGGGTTTGAGTTTCATCAACTTGAAGCGAGAGGTAGGACAGTTGACGATCTGGTGCGAGTAATCGTAGGCGATTTTGGGCATTTTTATAGCTTTGGTTCGCAGCCTCATAAATAACTTGCGTCTCTGAGAGCAGAGCGTCCTTCGCTTCATTGAGTCGTGAATTCAGTTCGAGAGATCTTGAAGATAAGATCTCAGCAGCTCCCGAAGGCGTTTCTGCTCGTAGGTCAGCGACGTAATCGGTCAGAACATGGTCAATTTCATGACCTACCGCAGAAAGTGTATGCGTTTGAGAACTTGCGATTGCACGTGCTAGGGATTCGCTATTGAAAGGCCATAAATCTTCAATGCTTCCACCGCCTCGAGTTAAGACAATCGTATCAAACGCTTGATTAGCCGCATGTAAATACGCCTCTTCAATTTCTGGAGCAGCCTCTTTCCCTTGAACTCGCACAGGGTAGACGACTACTTGACCTTTGAAATCTCGGCGTTGGAGAATTTGAATGAAGTCTCTGATTGCCGCGCCGCTTTCGGAGGTAATAACCGCAATACGTTTTGGGTGCACAGGGAGCTCTTTTTTTAATGAGGCATCAAAAAGACCTTCCGCAGATAAAGTTTTTTTGAGTCGCTCAAATTCTAGCTGCAGTTGCCCTTGACCACTATGCAATGCAATCTTGGCAATTAGTTGATAACGACCATGCGGTTTATAAACACTTAGATCTCCAAAAACTAGAATCTCTTGCCCATTTTTGAGCTCAAAGCCTTGCTGCATTGCATCACGCGCAAAAAGGACGCAGGGAAGCTGACTATCTTTATCTTTTAATGAAAAATATATGTGCCCAGCGTTTTGTCTTTTGCAATTTGAGACTTCTCCACGCACCCACAATTGACTGAATCCACCCTCTAGCAGTCGCTTGATTTGTTGGGTAAGTGTACTGACTGCTAAAATGTTTTCTGGAGCTGGCTGGAAATTAAATTCGTTCATATTCTATCTTATAAGGAGTCTTAAAATTGCTTCAGATTCAACACTCGCCAACTAAAATTTTAATCTGCTTGCAGACTTGCAAGGATTTTTCGCTTAGCTAGCCTTTTTCAATGGATGAAGAAAACGCAGAACAAAGCTCAAGTATATTTTTGTTAGGAATTGTTGCCTTAGCGCTCGTACTGGGCGGTGCGGGTTTGTATTTTGGGCTTTCGGCGCAAAAAAGTTTAGGGTCAATCGTTGGAAGCGCTGAAAATTCGGCTAAGGAGTCTGCGGACAAGATAAATGCTTTGGAAAACTCGCTCGCTGAGTTAGCATCACAGAACCAAGAGGTAGCGGATGCACTTAAACGTCTGAGAATTTACGGTAATGAGCGCGACGCTCAATTGAAGTCCCTCGGTGAAGAGCTTAGCAAACAGAAAGAACTCTTGAAATCAGGTGTCACGCCAAAGCAAAGCGCCTTACCTAGCAGTGAGGTAAACACAGCTGTTTCAAGCGCTGAAAACGCAGGCTCATACGCGATCCAAGCAGGCGATAGTTTTTCTAAAGTTGCGAATGCTAAAGGAATTTCGCTCCAAGACTTACTCAATGCAAATCCGGGTGTTGACCCGAAGCGTTTGCAAATTGGGCAAATGATTGTCATCCCACAGAATTAATTTTGGAATCTTCAAATGATAACGGCATCCCATCTTGTTGGGATTTACTTGAAGATCGTTTAAGTTTTTCTTGTCGAGTATGGGAATTACGAACACGTCGTTTTAAACATCCTAAAACTCAAAGAGAGGATGACTTTTATTACATCAATTCTCGGGACTGGGCAATTATCGTTGCTCGAACAGTGACGAATGAAATTCTTTTAGTACGTCAATTTCGTTGCGGCACCAATGCGCTTTCTTGGGAACTTCCTGGAGGCATTATCGACGCGGGTGAATCGCCTGTTAAAGCTGCCTTGCGTGAGTTGAAAGAGGAAACTGGTTATGAGGCTCAAGAGGGAAGTTTAATTGGTAGCTGTAGTCCAAATCCTGCGATTTTGAATAATAAATGTCATATTATTTTTGCAGATGGGTGTCGTCTGTCTCCAGATGGAGTTGAATGGGACGCACATGAAGAGATTGAGGTACTTAAAATTCCTGAGGCAGATCTTACAGATTGGGTTCTGCAGCAACGAATTGATCATGCTTTAGCATTGGTCGGTATTCTTTATTATCAACTCAAAGTTCTAGAACCTACGAAGACCTTAGGTTAATGTTTATTTCGAGCATATACCGCATCTTCTAATCCGACGGAACCACCGGAGTTGCCCAATGCATTTAAGATATAATTGACCACGCAACTGGCTAAGCCCAAAGAAATAGGTAATCCTAAATAAATTTTAAATATATACAAAAAACATTTATACTCATTAAAAATGGCAAGTGTTTGAAATTCCTATAAATTTCATGAGTACCTAGAGTTAGTAATCAAGCAGGTGCTACCAATTGTAATTCAAAGTTGCTCCAAATTGACGTGGGTCGGCAGGGCTTTCGTAGCGTTGTTCACCAGCGCCATTGTCGAAGAAAAAGATCCGTTTTTCGTATTCTGTATCGAATAGATTTCTTCCCCAAAGTGTTAGCGTCCAGTCATCCATACGATACCCAATAGCGGCATTCACAACGTTGAAATTACTTCTTTTCTCGTCGTGGCTGTTGGATTCGTAGTAGGAATCATTGCCAGTTATTTCGCCATTAGCAAAGAGTCCCTTACTTGGATTATATGCAATTTTTACACGATATGTGTAGCGTGGCGCATTGGACAAATCTCGTTCTGAAATTGTAAGCGTTGAATTGCTTGGATCTGTATAAGCATCCCGGTGGGCATCTAAAACGCCAATTGACCCATTCAGAGACCAGTTTTCATTCAAATACCAAGTGGATTCAGCTTCTACTCCGAAGTGTCGGGCCTGAGTCCCATTGGTTGTAAAATAAGTGAAGGAAACTCCTTGTCCCGCAGAGTCACGTAGTTGAGGATTTTTGCGATCCAGGTAGAACAGTGTCAGTTGAGATGCAATTGTGCCATCGGTAGATTTTGCGCGCAGACCCGCCTCGTAGTTCCAAAGAGTTTCACTGTCATACTTCACGGGTAAGGCTGAACTCAGATAAGGGTAGATATTTGCGCCGCCAGCCTTGTATCCTCGACCAAGCGATGCAAATAAAGTCTGATTTGCATTGAGATCACGCTCATATGTTAGCTTGCCGCCAAATAATTGATCGTCGAATTGAACATCTTCACGACTTTCAATGTCTGTTTTGAGGTCAAAATACTCGGCTTGAACGCCTAAGGTGATTCGATTTTTTGAATCCAAACGGTGGGTTCCCTGTCCATACAGACTTGCGGTTTGGCTCATGTAACGGGTTTTGAAATTTCCCCAATCGCCGCCAAACTCTGATTTTTCGTCAAAGTCCTCAAAATACACGCCAAGTGTCCAGCGGTCAATTAACCCCAAGGCATCTTCTTCATCCGCTGAGTCTAAACGAATTTCTTCGCTCCATCGTTTTCGATCACGAAGAAGAAAAACGTACGCAGACCAACCTGCGTCGGCATAATTGCTCCAGTCCCCGTCGTAGCTATAGAAGGAATCAGTGCCTGTATAACTGCTTACCGTTGTTAGTTTGACAGTCGGCATGCCCGTAAAAGTACCTTTTGCGCTCGCCGCAATGGATTCCTGCTCATCGCGTCCTGGTTGGTCGGAGTAGGTGGTAACGCCTGTGTTTCCTAAAGACCAGTCATCGTAGCCATTATCCGCGTTGGCATAAAATAGAGTGCCGTCCCAAGCCCAGTCACTTGCTGGTTTCCAGCGGAGCTTGAATCGGGAATTAAACTCATCGCGGGCGTTGGTATCATCTCGATTTAGAAATTCATTTTTTCGGAAACCGTCACTCATTATTTGATAAGTAGAAAGTCGGAAAGTCAGGACTTCAGGATTATCTTGAAGTAGGGGACCACCCACTGCAATGC